>NZ_JACVBM010000003.1:0-371809 GCF_014852385.1 Pseudomonas sp. PDM03
CTTGATCGACGACCGACAATTTAAAGGTCAGCGTGTAGTCTCGCTGACTACGCCTTTTTACTGATTCCATTACGTCCTCCTGAAAAACAGATCAGAAGGTGTAAACCTTATTCAGGACGGGACACAGACAACAAAAAAGGGCCCACCTTTCGGTGAGCCCTTCTAGACCGCCCAGCAGAGCGGATTTTGTTTGGTAGGCGCGATTGGACTCGAACCAACGACCCCCACCATGTCAAGGTGGTGCTCTAACCAACTGAGCTACGTGCCTGCTGTGAGGCGGCATTCTACGGAATTCCGGAGGGGTGTCAACACCTTTTTTCGAGCTAACCCTATGAATATGCAAAATATTTAATTTCGCGGCTGCAAGGAAGATTTTGCGGTGGCTGGCGGTCGATTTTTAACTCGGGTAGGATCGATGCACTCGTAAAATATATTAAACAGAGGCAGCAGGATGGCGAACACACCCTACCCAGAGTCCTACTACGCCGCATCGGCCAATGCGGTTCCGCCGCGCCCGGCCTTGCAGGGTGATGTAGAGACTGATGTCTGTGTGATCGGTGCCGGTTACACCGGCCTGTCCTCGGCCCTGTTTCTGCTGGAGAACGGTTTCAAGGTCACGGTGCTGGAAGCCGCCAAGGTGGGTTTCGGTGCATCGGGTCGTAACGGTGGCCAGATCGTTAACAGTTATAGCCGCGACATCGATGTGATCGAGCGCAGCGTTGGCCCCAAGCAGGCGCAGTTGTTGGGGCAGATGGCGTTCGAGGGTGGGCGGATCATTCGTGAGCGGGTCGCCAAATATAATATTCAGTGCGACCTGAAGGACGGCGGTGTGTTCGCTGCGCTCACCGGCAAGCAGATGGGCCACCTGGAATCGCAAAAGCGTCTGTGGGAGCGTTTTGGTCACACGCAGCTTGAGCTGCTGGATCAACGCCGCATTCGTGAAGTGGTGAACTGCGAGCAATACGTTGGCGGCATGCTCGACATGAGCGGCGGGCACATTCATCCGCTGAACCTGGCACTCGGCGAAGCCGCGGCGGTCGAGTCGTTGGGGGGTACGATTTATGAGCAATCGCCGGCAGTGCGCATCGAGCGCGGCGCAACCCCGGTAGTGCACACGCCTCAGGGCAGGGTCAGGGCCAGGTTCATCATCGTGGCGGGCAACGCATACCTCGGCAATTTGGTGCCGGAATTGGCAGCCAAGTCGATGCCGTGCGGAACGCAGGTGATTACCACCGAGCCATTGGGCGAAGCGTTGGCCAAGAGCCTGTTGCCGCAGGATTACTGTGTCGAAGACTGCAACTACCTGCTCGACTATTACCGTCTGACCGGCGACAAGCGCCTGGTTTTCGGCGGTGGCGTGGTGTACGGCGCGCGGGACCCGGCGAACATTGAAGCGATCATCCGACCGAAGATGCTCAAGGCTTTCCCGCAGCTCAAGGACGTGAAGATCGATTACGCCTGGACCGGCAATTTCCTGCTGACCCTGTCGCGTCTTCCGCAGGTTGGACGCTTGGGCGACAACATCTACTACTCCCAGGGTTGCAGTGGCCACGGCGTGACGTACACGCACCTGGCAGGCAAGGTGCTGGCCGAAGCGTTGCGCGGCCAGGCTGAGCGTTTTGACGCGTTTGCCGACCTACCGCACTACCCTTTCCCCGGCGGGCAATTGCTGCGCACGCCGTTTGCGGCGTTGGGCGCCTGGTACTACGGATTGCGAGACAAGTTCGGCTACTGAGCAACACCGCACTACTTTGTGGGAGCGAGCGTGCTCGCTCCCACAGGTTCGATTCAGAAATCGACAGTCGCCGAAAGCAGGTACGTGCGCGGCGTCGACAGCGTCAATCCCGGCTCGCTGTCATCCGAAGCACCGGCCGAACTCCAGTAGCGCTTGCCCGCCACGTTCTCGATGTTGGCGCGCAAGGTGATGTTCTTTTCCTCGACCTTGAACGCGTAGCGGGCGCCTACATCAAAACGCTCCCACGAATCGATTTCCTTGACGTTGGACTGGTCCAGATACTGCGAGCTGGAATAGATGCCGCGACTGGTCAGGGTCAGCCCCTGCAAGGTCGGTACATCCCACTCGGCGCCGAGGTTGACGTTGTATTTCGGCGTCGCCGGCGCGTGGTTACCGTCGAAGGTGCCGTTGGCGGTGTTGGTCAACTCGCTGTCGATGTACATGACACCGCCGAGCAGACGGAAACCCTTGAGCGGCTCACCGAACACACTCAGTTCCACACCTTCGTTTTGGCGCTTGCCGTTCGGGCCGAAGACGCGGGTCGTGGCGTTGGTTTCATAGGCCGGCTGCTTGATCCGGAACACCGCAGCGGTCACGGCGAACGCACCTGCGTCATACTTGGCGCCGACCTCGACCTGCCGGCTGATGAACGGCGGGAAGATTTCGTCCTCGTTCACCGAAGTCGATGGCGCGATCTTGCCCTGGCTCAAGCCTTCCATGTAGTTGGCGTACAGCGACAGCTTGTCGGTTGCCTTGAACAGGATGCCGCCCGACGGCGAAACCTTTTCTTCATCGTAGGCCGTGTCGCCTTTGACATCGTCCGTCCAGTCGTCAACCTTCACCCGCTGCCAGCGGGCGCCGAGGGTCAGCAACACACGGTCATCGAAGAACCCCAGCGTGTCGGACAGCGCCAGACCGCTGAAGCGGTTCTCGGTGTAGACCTTCGAATCGAGTCGAGTGGGCCTGACAGGTGTCGGCGTTACCACCGGGTTATAGAGGTTGCTGTTGGCCGTGGCATAACGGGCACCGCCATTTTCGAAGTCCATGTAGAAATAGCTGGCCGCCAGGTTGACCTCATGGCTCACCGGACCGGTATGGAACCAGTTGCGCACCCCGGCGGTAGCCGTCCGGACACTTTCGTCACGGGTGAAGTCACGGGGTTGAACGCTAAAGTCGCCCCGATTGTTGGTGACCGCAACAGCATGACGAAGGAAGTCATGATTGCTTTCGCGCGCGCCCACACCGCCGTACAACATGACGTTATCGCTGACATCGAACTCACCGTTCACCGTGCCGAACGTGTCGTTGGTACTCGCCTTGCTCCAGGGTTGCGCATAGTTGTGACGGACATCGCTGGCGTGCGGAACCTGAGCGGTGGCGCCGACTTGCACGCGCTCCTGCGGGGCGTCGGTATCGCGCTCGGTGCGCCCCAGGTCGGTCGAGAGTCGCAGACGCTCACCGCGAAAATCCAGCCCCAGTACGGCCATCTCGCGGTCGACATTCTGGTGATCCCATTCGGTGTCGCCGGACTGTTTTACGCCGTTGAAACGAATGCCGAACTTGTTGTCCTCACCGAAGCGCCTGCCGATGTCCACGGCACCGCCAGTCTGGCTGTCGGACGCGTAGTTGCCGGTAAACGAAGTGATCGGCTTGTCGGTCGCGCGTTTGGGCACCACGTTGATCCCGCCACCCACGGCACCTCGCGGCGAGATGCCGTTGATGAGCTGGCTCGGGCCCTTGAGAATGTCGACGCGGTCGGCCATCTCCATGTCGATCATATAGGTCGGCAAAACGCCGTAGAGGCCGTTGTAGGCGACATCACTATTGAACAGGCTGAACCCGCGAATGGTGAACTGCTCATAGCGCCCACCGGCCGGGTTGGTGGCGCGAACGGAAGGATCACTGGCGATCAGCTCGCCCAGGGTACGCGCCTGCAAGTTCTTGACCGCCTCGCTGGTGTAGGTGGTCATGCTGAACGGCGTTTCCATGAAGTCTTTCGAGCCCAGCAAACCTTGCGAACCGCGACGCGCAACCTGACCGCCGGCATACACCTCGCCGTCCGCCCCGCCGGTGGCACCAAGAATCGAGGTCGGGGCCAGTTGCAGGCTGCTGCCTTCTGGCGCCGGGGTCAGGATGTACGCCTGCTCGCCCACCGCTTGCAACTGCAGACCGGAACCCTGCAACAGTCGTGCAAAGCCCTCCTCGACCGCGTAATCGCCAGACAGCCCAGCGCTGTTGCGACCGCTGACCAGCGCCGGGTCAACCGAGAGATTGACCCCGGACAGTCCGGCGAAACGGGTCAGCGCATCGCTCAGGCTGCCCGCAGGCACCTGATAATTGCGCCGGGCACTGTCTTCGGCCCAGCTTGCGCTGATGAACAATGGACTGGCACTCAGGCCAAGCAGCAGACTCAGGTGCAACAACGGACGCAGACGCGGATAACAAGGTGCAGGCATTGAATTTGCTCTCTTGATTCGTTCACATGCCTTGAATGACAAGCGAGTCGAAAAAAGGGGACAGGCTTTACACACTATTTTTGCGCGGCAGCAACGTGACCCAGTAACGGGTTCGGGAATGCACCTCCAGCGGCAGGCTGGCCGCTAGCAGCGCGAGGACGCGATCCGTGTCGTCGAGACGGAAACTGCCGGTGACACGCAGGGATTCCAGTTCAGGCTCCCAGCGTAGAACGCCCGGTCGATAAGTGCCGAGTTCGCGCAGGAAATCCCCCAGCGGCTGGTTCTTCGCCATCAGCACGCCTTCACGCCAACCTGGCGCAAGTGCATCGAATGGCGTGATCGCCCCGACACCCGCCGCTTCAAGGCTGACCTGCTGCCCCTCGCGCAATGCCTGTGCCGGCCCATGCAGGGGCTGCAACTGCGCGGAACCGTTGAACACCGACACCCGACAGCCGCGCGCCTCCTGGCGCACGCAGACTTCGCTTTGGCTGAGGATAACGTTACCGAACTTCGTCTGGATCGTCAGCGGTGCCGTGCCCGGCACCTTCAGCGACAGCTCGCCTTCTATCAGCTTCACGCGGCGGTTCTGCACATCCACATCGACGGCACTGGCGGTATTGAGCTGCAAGGAACTGCCATCGGCGAGCTGCACCTTTTTGCGCTCGCCAGTGGCGGTGTGCAGGTCGGCACGCCAGACGTCCAGAGGCAATTGTCGACTGATCAGCCAGGCCGTCGGCACCAACGCCACGGCGCCCAATGCGCGCTTCAGCACTGCGCGTCGGCCCGGATCAGGACGGTCCAGACTGCTCAGCGCCAGCGCCGACGGCAGATCGGCGAAACGCTGACGCAAGGCCTGGGCCTTCTGCCAGGCCTGCTCGTGGCTGGCGCAGGTGTCGCGCCAACGCTGCAAGTTCGCGCGGTCCTGCTCATTGGCGCCACCAGACTCGAGCAACGCAAGCCATTGCGCGGCAGCCCGGACGGCCTGACGGGGATCGGATGAAGACTGACTGTTCACAGTTCCACCAACAGGCAATGCTCATAGGCTTGCGCCATGTAACGTTTGATCGTGCGCTCCGACACCCGCAGGCGCTCGGCGATTTGCTGGTAGTTCAAGCCTTCAAGCTGACTCCAGAGAAACGCCCGGCGCACCGCCCTTGGCAGTCCGTCGAGCAGCTCATCCAGTGCTTGCAGGGTTTCCAGCAGCAACCAGCGCTGTTCGGGTGATGGCGCACAGTCTTCAGGCATCGACGCCAACGCAGCCAGATAGGCTTGCTCAAGGCTGCGACGCTGATAGAAGTTGCTCAGCAGGCGTTTGCCGACGGTCAGCAGATAGGCTCGGGGCTCTTGCAAGTCAGCGATGCGCTGAGAGCTGGCGAGCACGCGCAGGAACGTATCCTGGCTCAAATCCGCCGCATCACAGCCGTTGCCCATGCGCCTTCTCAACCAGCCTTCCAGCCAGCCCCGGTGATCGCGGTACAGGTCGTGGAGGGTTTGCTCCTTCGGCATCGCTGCATCACTCATCTCAAGAAGCCCTGTGCCAAGGAGTTATCGTAAATGAGAGTGATTCTAATTAATGTCGGAGCTACGAAGGAAGCCCTTTATGCAACGGACGCGCAGAAAGGTCATATGGGTAAGCGTGAAGCGGCATAAAAGCCAAATTTCAGACACAAAAAACCCCGGTCTTTCGACCAGGGTCTTTGCTATCGACTCGAAGATCACCAGAGGCTTCTTCGTAGCTCCAAGGCGTTCAGTGGGCCTTGAGGCAGATATGGCGCAGCGGACGGGACTCGAACCCGCGACCCCCGGCGTGACAGGCCGGTATTCTAACCGACTGAACTACCGCTGCGTATCGCTTTGGACTTGCGTCCTAACTCGTCTGATTGAAGCTCAGAGACTTTTCAATCTCTCTTTCAATCTCAAATCAGGGATAAACCTGACTCGGAAAATATGGCGCAGCGGACGGGACTCGAACCCGCGACCCCCGGCGTGACAGGCCGGTATTCTAACCGACTGAACTACCGCTGCGCGTCGGTGGAGGCTTTTCAGCTTCCCTCCTGCTTTCGCAAGAGTCTCAAGAAGTGGTGGGTGATGACGGGATCGAACCGCCGACATTCTGCTTGTAAGGCAGACGCTCTCCCAGCTGAGCTAATCACCCTTTGCTTCTCTGAGGCCGCGAAATTTACGCACCTAACGAAGCTAAGTCAATAGCAGGATTGAAGTTTTTCTGAAAAAGACAAAATCGTGTCATCCCCGGGGATGTGCGCGGCCGTCAGACCGCTTCGCGAGCAGGCTCGCTCCCACAGTGGACCGCGTTTTTAATGTGGGAGCGAGCCTGCTCGCGAAGAGGCAGGGACATCCGGCATCAATGTAGAAGCCCGCCCCCGCACTGCTATTCGCTGTAAATCATCTTCTTGGTCATGCCGCCATCGACCACAAACTCCTGGCCCGTGACGAAACCCGCATTCTTCGACAGCAACCAGGCAACCATCGCCGCCACGTCCTCGACCGTCCCTACCCTGCCCGCTGGATGCTGCGCATGGTCGGCTTCTGTGAGGGGTTCGGCACGCCGCACCCCAGGGTCTCGCGCATCGATCCAGCCAGGGCTGACGGCGTTGACGCGAATTTCCGGACCGAGGCTGATTGCCAAGGCGTGAGTCAAGGCCAGCAGACCGCCCTTGCTCGCCGCATAGGCCTCCGTGTCGGGTTCCGACTGCCCGGCGCGGGTCGAGGCCAGGTTGACGATCGCACCGCTGTGAGCACGCAGGTACGGCGCACAGTGCTTGGCCAACAGCATCGGCCCGCTGAGGTTTACCGCCAGTACCCGATTCCAGTAAGACAGATCGAGGCTTTCCAGGGTGATGTTGTGCGGGTCGGCCACTGCCGCGTTGCACACCAGCGCATCCAGACGCCCGAACTGTCCCAGCACTTCGGCGATGCCCAACGCCACCTGCCCTTCGTTCGAGACGTCCATGGCGATGAACCAGGCGTTGTCGCCCAGCACCTTCGCCACTTTCGAACCGCGCACCCGATCCAGGTCCGTCAGCACCACCTGCCAGCCTTCGCTGATCAGCCAGGCCGCGATCCCCAGACCAATGCCCCGCGCAGCACCGGTCACCAGTGCGACGCGACCATTGGAACCGGTAGTCGGCGTGGACAACTCGATCACAAGGCAGCCAACCCGCGCGCCAGATCAGCCTGCAGGTCGGCCACGTCTTCCAGACCGACCGCAATGCGGATCAGGCTGTCACGAATGCCCGCGGCTTCACGCTCTTGCGGCGCCAGACGGCCGTGGGAGGTGGTGCTCGGGTGGGTGATGGTGGTCTTGCTGTCCCCAAGGTTGGCGGTGATCGAAATCAATCGAGTCGCATCGATAAAGCGCCACGCGCCCTCTTTGCCGCCCTTGACCTCGAAACTCACCACGGCGCCGAAACCTTTCTGCTGACGCTGTGCCAACGCGTGTTGCGGATGGCTTTTCAGGCCGGCGTAATGGACTTTCTCGATACCGTCCTGCTGCTCCAGCCACTCGGCCAGTTGCTGGGCATTGGCGCAGTGCGCCTTCATGCGCAGGTTCAGGGTTTCCAGACCTTTGAGGAAGATCCACGCGTTGAACGGGCTCAAGGTTGGCCCGGCGGTGCGCAGGAAACCGACCACTTCTTTCATCTGCTCGCTGCGACCGGCCACTACGCCGCCCATGCAACGGCCCTGGCCATCGATGAACTTGGTCGCCGAGTGCACGACGATGTCCGCACCCATCTTCAGCGGCTGCTGCAGCGCAGGCGTGCAGAAGCAGTTGTCGACCACCAGCATCGCGCCTTTGGCGTGAGCGATTTTCGCCAGTTCGGCGATGTCCACCAGCTCGGCCAGCGGATTGGACGGCGACTCGACAAACAGCAATTTGGTGTTGGCCTTGATCGCTTCGTCCCAGCCGGACAGATCCGCCAGAGGCACATAATCGACTTCGATGCCGAAGCGCTTGAAGTACTTCTCGAACAGGCTGATGGTCGAACCGAACACGCTGCGCGAGACCAGCACATGGTCGCCGGCGCTGCACAGGCTCATCACCACCGCCATGATGGCGGCCATGCCAGTGGCGGTGGCCACGGCTTGCTCGGCGCTTTCCAGCGCGGCAATGCGCTCTTCGAAGGCACGCACGGTCGGGTTGGTGTAACGCGAGTAAACGTTGCCCGGCACTTCCCCGGCAAAACGTGCGGCCGCGTCGGCGGCGGTACGGAATACATAGCTGGAAGTGAAGAACATCGGATCACCGTGTTCGCCTTCCGGCGTGCGGTGCTGACCGGCGCGTACGGCCAGGGTATCGAACGCTACGCCTTCGAGGTCGCTGTCCAGCCGACCGGCATCCCAATCCTGACTCATGCTGTCACTCCTTGCCCTGTTCTAGTAGATACAAAACCGGCCCCTCAGGGCCGGTAGTTACTCAGTTGTTGTACAGATCAATGATCGCGCTGACTGCCTGCGTCTTGACCTTGGAGGCATCGTTGCGTGCCTGCTCGATCTTGTTCAGGTAAGCCTCGTCGACGTCGCCGGTCACGTACTGGCCGTCGAACACCGCGCAATCGAACTTGTCGATCTTGATCTTGCCGCCACCGACCGCTTCGATCAAGTCAGGCAAGTCCTGATAGATCAGCCAGTCTGCGCCGATCAGATCCGCGACGTCCTGGGTCGAACGGTTATGGGCGATCAGCTCATGAGCGCTCGGCATGTCGATGCCGTAGACGTTCGGGTAACGAACGGCCGGTGCCGCGGAGCAGAAGTAGACGTTTTTGGCGCCGGCTTCACGGGCCATCTGGATGATTTGCTTGCAAGTAGTGCCGCGAACGATCGAGTCATCCACCAGCATCACGTTCTTGCCGCGGAATTCCAGCTCGATGGCGTTGAGCTTCTGGCGTACGGATTTTTTCCGTGCGGCCTGGCCCGGCATGATGAAGGTCCGGCCGATATAACGGTTCTTCACGAAGCCTTCGCGGAACTTGACGCCCAGGTGGTTCGCCAACTCCAGCGCAGCGGTACGGCTGGTGTCCGGAATCGGGATGACCACGTCGATGTCGTGATCCGGACGCTCGCGCAGGATTTTCTCGGCGAGCTTCTCACCCATGCGCAGACGGGCCTTATAAACCGAGACACCGTCGATGATCGAGTCCGGACGCGCCAGGTAGACGTGTTCGAAGATGCACGGGGTCAGGGACGGGTTGGTCGCGCACTGACGGGTGTGCAGCTTGCCGTCTTCAGTGATGTAGACCGCTTCGCCCGGCGCCAGGTCGCGGATCAGGGTGAAACCGAGCACGTCCAGGGACACGCTTTCGGAGGCGATCATGTACTCGACGCCTTCGTCGGTGTGACGCTGACCGAAAACGATCGGGCGGATGCCGTGCGGGTCGCGGAAACCGACGATGCCGTAACCGGTCACCATCGCCACGACGGCGTAACCACCGACGCAACGGTTGTGCACGTCAGTGACGGCAGCAAACACGTCTTCTTCGGTAGGCTGCAACTTGCCACGCTGGGCCAGTTCGTGCGCGAACACGTTGAGCAGCACTTCCGAATCGGAATTGGTGTTGACGTGGCGCAGGTCAGATTCGTAAATCTCCTTGGCCAGCTGTTCAACGTTGGTCAGGTTACCGTTGTGCGCCAGGGTGATGCCGTAAGGCGAGTTGACGTAGAACGGTTGAGCTTCGGCCGAGGTCGAGCTGCCCGCGGTCGGGTAACGCACATGGCCAATGCCCATGTGACCGACCAGACGCTGCATGTGACGCTGATGGAACACGTCACGCACCAGGCCATTGTCCTTGCGCAGGAATAACCGGCCGTCATGGCTGGTCACGATACCGGCAGCGTCCTGGCCGCGGTGCTGGAGGACGGTTAGCGCGTCATACAGCGCCTGATTGACGTTCGACTTACCGACGATACCGACGATGCCACACATGCGACGCAACCCCTACTTAATGGATCTGAACTGAACACAACTCACTGAGGCGTTTTGGCCGTCGGCAAGAGGTGCTCCTTGAACGGTATTTCAGCGGGTACGCTGATACCGCTGGCAAGCCACTGACTGCTCCACCCGAGAATCAGGTTTTTGGACCAGTCTGCGACCAATAGAAATTTTGGCACGAGTTGCGACTGTTGCCACCACCCGTCCTGCTGTACCGGCCCCAGGCTCAACAGCCCGACCGCCACGACCACCAGCAACACGCCACGCGCGGCGCCGAAGGCCATGCCGAGGAATCGATCGGTCCCGGACAACCCGGTAACGCGAACCAATTCGCCGATAAGATAATTGATCATTGCGCCTACGATCAGCGTGGCGACAAACATTATTGCGCAGCCCGCGATCACGCGTGCCGATGGCGTTTCGATGTACCCGGTGAGGTATTCGGACAATGCACCACCGAACATCCAGGCGACGACTCCTGCGATGATCCAGGTCACCAGCGATAATGCTTCTTTGACGAAGCCGCGGCTCAGACTGATCAATGCGGAGATGGCGACGATTGCAACGATCGCCCAGTCAACCCAGGTAAATGGCACAGTGCAGCCTACAGACGGATAAGGCGGCGCATTTTAGCAGAGCCCATGCTTATCGGTAAGCTGCGATTGTCAGTGCATTTCAAATCGGGTCGATAGTTTTCAACCGCGCTCAGGCTGGAAGCGCACCACAAAACCCTTGAGGTTCTGTTGGCGGTTCAATAAGTCGCGCAGACGATCGGCTTCCGCACGCTCGATCAGCGGCCCGACGAACACCCGATTCTTGCCGTCAGCCGTGCGAATGTAGGCGTTGTAGCCTTGGCTGCGCAGGGTTTTTTGCAGGTTTTCTGCGCTGGCACGGCTCGACAGGCTGGCCAGTTGCACCGACCAGCTGACCGACAGGCCATTGGCGTCGACGCGGCTTTGAGTGGTGTCCGGTTTACCCGGTGCGGCGGTAATCGGCTGGCTCGGCGCAGTCGTTGGCTTGTTGACCGGAGCCGGTGCCGGAGGCGGCGTTACCGGTTTTGCGGCAGGCGCAGGTGCGACGGGCGCAGTCGGCGCGATCGGCATTACGGGTTCTTCCTGCTGCGCGATGTCGTCATCACTCGGCACAGGCTCCTGCGGCAAGACTTGCGGCTCAGGTACCGCCACCGGCTCGACCTGCACCTGCGGCACCGAAGGCGCTTGCGGGGCGGCTGGTGCTTCGACCGTCACCTGACGCTGCTCATCCTGACGGGAAAACAGCATCGGCAGGAAAATCACCGCCAGCGCCACCAGCACCAGGGCGCCGACCATGCGCTGTTTGTAAGCCTTATCCAGCAATGCCATTTGCCGCTTCCTCCGTGGAGCGCCGGGCCAGCCATTCAAGGGCCTCGGCAACACAATAAAATGATCCGAACAACAGAATTTCGTCGTCGCTCGTCGCCAGCGCGCACTGCCCTTCCAGGGCGGCGGCCACGCTGTCATAGGACGCGACTGAAGCACCGAGGTTGTGCAACACCCCGTGCAAATCGGCAACCGGTCGCGCCCGCGGCGAATCCAGCGGCGCAACAGCCCAGTGCTGGACACTAGCATTCAATTCGCCGACAACACCATCCAGATCCTTGTCCGCCAGCAATCCAAACACCGCCAGACGCTTGCCGGCCGGCGGTCGGCTCGCCAAACGACGGGCCAGGTATTCGGCGGCGTGAGGGTTATGCCCCACATCCAGCAACAGGTTCAGACGCTTGCCCTGCCAGTCGAACTGGCGGCGATCGAGGCGACCGACCACCCGCGTGGCTTTCAGCGCATCAATAATCTGCGCATCGACCCAAGGCAAACCAAGCAACAGGTACGCCTGCAACGCCAGCGCGGCGTTTTCCATCGGCAGATCGAGCAACGGCAGATCATGCAACTCGACTACACGCCCTTGAGCGTCAAGACCGCGCCATTGCCAGTTGTGATCGGTGACACCAAGGTCAAAATCGCGTCCCCGCAGGAAAAACGGGCAAGCCAGCTCGCGCGCCTTGTCCAGCAGAGGTTGAGGAGGATTCAGGTCGCCACAGAGCGCAGGCGCGCCCCGGCGGAAGATGCCGGCCTTTTCATAGGCCACTGACTCACGGGTGTCGCCCAGATAATCCGCGTGATCCACGCCGATGCTGGTCACCAGCGCCATGTCGGCATCCACCACGTTGACCGTGTCCAGCCGCCCACCCAGACCGACTTCCAGCACCACGGCATCCAGCGCTGACCGTTGAAACAGCCAGAACGCCGCCAGGGTGCCCATTTCGAAGTAAGTCAGGGAGGTTTCGCCACGCCCCGCCTCTACCGCAGCAAAGGCTTCGCACAGCTCGGCATCCGTCGCTTCGACGCCGTTGACCTGCACCCGCTCGTTGTAACGCAGCAGGTGCGGAGAATTGTAGACACCAACATTCAGACCCTGCGCCCGCAGCAATGAAGCCACGAATGCGCAGGTGGAACCCTTGCCGTTGGTGCCGGTGACCGTGATCACCCGAGGCGCCGGCTTGCCCAGCCCCATGCGGGACGCTACCTGTTGCGAGCGCTCAAGGCCCATGTCGATGGCCGAAGGGTGCAACTGCTCAAGGTAGGCGAGCCACTCGCCAAGGGTGCGTTGGGTCATATGTTTGCAGGCACCGGCGGAACGACGATCGGCTCGATTGGCGCGGCGACGAATTTCGGCGTCGGCTTGCCGGTCAGTTGCGCCAGCAGGTTACCCAGGCGCGGACGCAGTTCCTGACGGTGAATGATCATGTCGATCGCACCGTGCTCCAGCAGGAATTCGCTGCGCTGGAAGCCTTCCGGCAGTTTTTCGCGAACGGTTTGCTCGATCACGCGTGGACCGGCGAAGCCGATCAGGGCTTTCGGCTCGCCGACGATCACGTCGCCAAGCATCGCCAGGCTGGCGGAGACGCCGCCGTAGACCGGATCGGTCAGCACGGAAATGAACGGAATGCCTTCTTCACGCAGACGCGCCAGTACCGCAGAGGTCTTGGCCATTTGCATCAGGGAAATCAGGGCTTCCTGCATCCGCGCACCACCGGAAGCGGCGAAGCAGATCATCGGGCATTTGTTTTCCAGGGCGTAGTTGGCGGCGCGTACGAAGCGCTCACCGACGATCGCCCCCATGGAACCGCCCATGAAGGAGAACTCGAAGGCCGAAACCACCACCGGCATGCCCAGCAGGGTGCCACTCATGGAGATCAGCGCGTCTTTCTCGCCGGTCTGTTTTTGCGCAGCGGTCAGGCGGTCCTTGTACTTCTTGCCGTCGCGGAATTTCAGACGGTCGACTGGCTCCAGGTCCGCACCCAGCTCGCTGCGGCCTTCGGCGTCGAGGAAGATGTCGATACGGGCGCGGGCGCCGATACGCATGTGGTGGTTGCACTTCGGGCAAACATCCAGGGTCTTTTCCAGCTCCGGACGATACAGCACAGCCTCACAAGACGGGCATTTGTGCCACAGACCTTCAGGCACCGAGCTCTTCTTGACCTCGGAACGCATGATCGAAGGGATCAGTTTGTCTACTAACCAGTTGCTCATGCTTTCTTTCTCCAGTACCGGCGGCCCGAACGCTCTGGTTCGCAGCCCCGCGTATGCCCTTCAGCTAAATTCATGTGTGTGTGGCGATGATCGGTGGGTGGCCGGGTCAGTGAAGCGTGACCTGCGTACAACCCATCAATCCTCAGCCGTGCCTGCTTTGTGCAGCGCAGTGCATTTTGGGACGGCGGCAGTCTGCCAGCCGTCACATCAACTACTTGCTGCTACGTACCGCGTTAATGAATGCCTGAATCTTTGCGTGATCCTTGATACCCTTGCTCGCCTCTACTCCACCACTGACGTCCACGGCGTAAGGCCGAACCCGGGCAATCGCTTCGGCGACGTTGTCCGGCGTCAAACCGCCCGCCAGGATGATCGGCTTGCTCAAGCCTTGCGGTATCAGAGACCAGTCGAACGCTTCGCCGGTTCCGCCAGGGACGCCTTCAACGTAGGCGTCGAGCAGGATACCGCTGGCACTTGGAAACGCATTGCATGCCGCCGCGATATCGTCGCCGGCCTTGACCCGCAGCGCCTTGATGTACGGCCGATGCCAGCCTTCACAATCCGCAGCGGTTTCGTCGCCATGGAACTGCAACAGGTCCAGCGGCACGGCGTCGAGCAACTCTCCCAACTCGCAACGGCTGGCGTTGACGAACAAACCCACAGTCGTCACGAACGGCGGCAGCGCCTTGATGATGTCGCGCGCTTGCTGGAACGTCACAGCCCGCGGGCTCTTGGCGTAAAACACAAACCCGATGGCATCAGCCCCGGCCTCGACCGCCGCCAACGCATCTTCTATGCGGGTAATCCCGCAAATCTTGCTGCGAACGGCTGACATGTCGATAAAACCTCAGGGCAAATCCGAGAAAGTCCCGGATGGTAACAAATGCGTTCGAGGGCGTCAGCCGTCAAGTTCGGTGAAACCGGTCAGGAAGTGTGGGCCAATGTAACGTTCAGGCAATTCGAACTCGTCGCGGTACTCGACCTGCACCAGATACAGGCCGAATGGATGCGCCGTTACCCCGCCGGAACGGCGAATGCGGCTCTCCAGCACTTCCTTCATCCACTCCACCGGACGCTCACCGGCGCCGATGGTCATCAATACCCCGGCAATGTTACGCACCATGTGGTGCAGGAAGGCGCTGGCGCGGATATCCAGCACGATCATCTTGCCGTGACGCGTGACGCGCAGGTGATGCAGCTCCTTGACCGGCGATTTGGCCTGGCACTGGCCGGCGCGAAAAGCGCTGAAATCGTGGGTGCCGACCAGGTATTGCGCAGCCTCGGCCATGCGCTCGACGTCGAGCGGACGGTGATTCCAGGTAATTTCTTCGTTCAGGTGCGCCGGGCGGATCTGATCGTTGTAGATCACGTAGCGATAGCGCCGGGCGATGGCCTTGAACCGTGCATGGAAATGCGCCGGCATGACCTTGGCCCAACTGACGCTGACGTCGTGGGGCAAGTTGATGTTGGCGCCCATGACCCAGGCTTTCATCGACCGCTCGACCGTCGTATCGAAATGCACCACCTGCCCGCAGGCATGCACGCCGGCGTCCGTGCGCCCGGCGCACAGCAGCGACACGGGTGAGTCGGCAACTTTGGACAAAGCGTTTTCCAGGGTTTCCTGCACCGTGAGCACGCCGGAGGCCTGACGCTGCCAGCCGCGATAGCGAGAGCCTTTGTATTCAACGCCCAACGCGATGCGGAAAAAGCCGTCGGCCGCCATTTCGGCGGCCGGGTTATCTATATTTGCCAAGGAGTGACAGCCTGCTGATCTACGCAAAGGCGGGCATTATAAGGCCGCCGGACCGGGACGCCAGAGGCGTGTGTCGTTTGTGCCGTTGCAGTGTCCATACAGACTTCGCTATATAGATAACTACACAACGAAAAAAAACAGTACACCACCGAGACCTGATGATGAATGCACCTCTCAAAGAAGCCGTCGGCCTGGCGTACAGCCTGGAAGGCATGCTGCACGCCAAACGCAAGACGTGGGAAGCGATCGACGAAATGGCCCGACGCATCAAACCCGGCATGCGTGAATCCGAGGCGCTGGCCATGAGCCTTGAGGTATTGAACGAGCTGGGAATGGACCGCATCTGGCACCCGTCAAAGATCCGCTTTGGCGAAAACACCCTGAAAACCTTCAAGCAACGCTCCGAAGGCGATCCGGTACTGGCCGAGAACGACATTTTCTTTATCGACCTCGGCGTGGTCTGGGATCGCCATGAAGGCGACTCCGGCGCAACGTTCGTCGTTGGCGACGATTCCGAGATGAAGGCATGCGCGGCGGCCGCGAAGACCTTGTTCGATCAGGTTCACGATTACTGGCGTACACAGCAGGTGGCCGGCCCCGAGTTGTATCGCTACGCCGACGAACAGGCGACGGCGATGGGCTGGAAGCTGAACCTGGAAATCAAGGGGCACCGGGTCAGTGATTTCCCCCATGCGATTTATCGTGCCGGAGATCTGGGGAATTTCGAGGAATGCCCGAATGTGGGGTTATGGATTCTGGAAATCCAGATCGCCCACCCTACCCGGCCGTTTGGTGCGTTTTATGAGGATTTGCTGGCCTGACAGTTTTAGCCATTTGCGCTGTTTGATATGACCCCATCGCGAGCAGGCTCGCTCCCACAGGGTTCGCTGATTTCCTTGTGGGAGTGAGCCTGCTCGCGATGGCTATGCCACTGCGACTATCAATACATTGCTGAAACAAAAACGGCAGCCTCAATGGGCTGCCGTTTTGTTTATGCCTTACCGGTCATTCAAGCCAGACGCGAAAGCATTTCCTTGGCTTCGCTCTTCTGACCCGCATCACCTTCGCTGACCACCTCATTGAGGATGTCCCGCGCGCCGTCGGCGTCGCCCATGTCGATGTAGGCCTGGGCCAGATCGAGTTTGGTGGCGACTTCGTCGGTGCCGGAGAGGAAATCGAATTCCGGTTCG
Source organism: Pseudomonas sp. PDM03 (assembly GCF_014852385.1). Lineage (NCBI taxonomy): Bacteria > Pseudomonadati > Pseudomonadota > Gammaproteobacteria > Pseudomonadales > Pseudomonadaceae > Pseudomonas > Pseudomonas sp. PDM03. Next base: position 16,651 of record NZ_JACVBM010000003.1, read on the forward strand.
TCAGCGGCGGAAGCCAATGCGTCTTCGGCAGTGAAGGTCGGCTCGCTAATGCTCTGCGACAGACGATCCAGCTCGGCGTTGACGTCATCCAGCTCAGCGGCGAATGCATCCGGAGCGTCCATTTCATCGGCCAACGACAGATCGAAATCCGCCGGCAGCTCCAGATCATCCAGCGCGACCTCAGGAGCGGCGGCTGGTACTTCCACGGCAGGCAAGTCCTTGACGTCGTCATCCAGGCTCAACAGGAAATCGTCTTCATCGAGGATCCCTGGCGACTGATCGGCACCGAGGTCCATGTCCAGATCGAAGTCCGACAGGTCGTCGAGGTTTTCCTTGATTTCAGTCTGTTGCTGCAACACCGACTCGAAGCTCAGGTCGTCATCCAGCGGGAATTCATCCAGTTCGGCCAAAGCCTCTGGTTCTGGTTCTGGTTCTGGTTCTGGCTCTGGCGTCGGCTCAGGCGCAGCCACCACAGGAACGACGTTTTCCAGATCATCCAGACTCAAATCAAACGCGCTGTCGAAGTCGTCATCGGCCAGTGCCGGCGCCGGCTCTTCGGACTCGTCCATCAACAGGTCCTTGACGTATTCGGCGTCCAGTTCGGCGGCGACGGCCGCAGCAGCCAGACCACCCGCCACGACGACCGCCATGGCCGGGAAGCGGCTTTTCAGCTCTTCGACACGGGCGAAGTTTTCGCCGTTGGCCACGAGCTGACGCTCCTGCGCCACGAACGCATCGCGGTCGCCCTGCTGACCGTAGACTTCCATCAGCTTCAGACGCAGGTCACTGCGCTGAGGCTCTTGCTTGATGCCCTCTTCCAGCAACGCAGCCGCCTGATTCAGGCGACCGGCAGCCATGTGCGACTGTGCCTTGGCCAGCACGTCGTCATCACGATCAGCAGCAGGCGCGACCAGTGGCGCGGCGATCGGCGGCATGACCACCACCGGCTCAATGACCGGAGCCGGAGCCGGAGCCGGAGCGGGAGCCGGGGTTGGTGTGGGTGCAGGAGCTGGCGCGGTCGCGAGCTTCACGCTTGGCGGCGGCACTTCCAGACCTTCGAAGCTGCTTTCAGGCAAATCCAGATCAGCGGAGAAATCCTGCTCCTCGGACAAGGCACGGGCCATCCGCAGGTGTTTCTCGGCTTCCTGCTGGGCTTTGCGGCGACGGGCCAGCAACAGCAGCAACAGCAGCAGAACCACTGCCCCGCCGCCAACCAGACCCAACAGCACCGGATTGGTCAGCAGATCGTTGAATTTCTGATCGTCAGACGCGGCTGGCGCTGGCTCGACAGGCGCTTCAGCCGGAGCTGGCGCTGCCTCAGGAGCGGCCGCCACCGGGGCTGGCGTTATGGGCGCAGAGCCCGGCGTCAATTCGGCCGAGATCGCCGGGGTCGCCGCGACAGCAGCAGCCGGCGCACCCGCAGCACCTTCGGCCTGCATCTTGGCCAGTTGATTGTTCTTCAGCTCGATCAGGCGTTGCAGCTTGTCCAGCTGACTTTGCAGATCGGTCATGCGGCTTTTCAGTTCAGCATTGTCACGACGGGTCGTGTCGAGGCTTTCCTGGGTCAGGGCCAGTTTGTTGCTCAAGGCCTTCGCATCACCTGCAGCACCTTTGCCACCGGCCTTGCCGGACTCGGCAGACACCAGGCTCAGTTTGTCCTTGGCGGGCTGCACAGGAGCGCCTTCAGCGCGAGGGCGCTTGGTCGCGTCGAGTTGCTGCTGCCCTGCTCCAGGCTTCGCCACATAGCGACGCCCCTGACGCCACGCAGTGTTCTGCGCAGCGACTTCGGCGATGGCTTTGGGTTGCGGCACGCTGGCGACTTGCGTCTGGTCCGGCAGGCGCAGCACCTGACCGGTTTTCAGCAGGTTGATGTTGCCGTTGATGAAGGCATCCGGGTTCAGCGCCTGGATGGCCAGCATGGTTTGCTGAACCGAGCCGCCATTACGCGCCTTCGCAGCGATTTCCCAGAGGGTATCGCGCGGCGTGGTGGTGTATTGGGTCGGCTTGGTAGCGCCGGTCACCGGTGCAGCGACAGTCTGGGTCGGTGCCGGCTGCGCAGCCGCTTCAGCGGTTTGCGGCGAGAATTTGGACGGATCGAGCAGCACGCTGTAATCGCGCAGCAGGCGACCGTTGGGCCACATCACCTGAACCAGGAATTTCACCATCGGTTCGGACAGCGGCTTGCTGGAGGTCACGCGCAAGACGCTTTTGCCACTGGCGTTGAGCACCGGGGTGAAGCTCAGGTCATTGAGGAATGCCTGACGGTCGACACCCGCCTTGGCGAAATCTTCGGGCGACGCCAGGCTCGGCACCAATTCGGCAGCCGTGAGTTCCTTGACGTCGAGCAATTCGATTTCCGCCACCAGCGGCTGGTTCAGCGACGACTTCAGGGTCAATTCCCCGAGCCCGAGCGCATGCGCCATACCGGAGGACAGCGCCGAGGCGGCCGCTATTGCTAACACCAGTTTGCGAACTTGAACCATAGCCTCATCCTTTGTTTGAACATTCCTCGGCCAGCGAGAAGGTGTTGATAGTCGCTGCCGTAAGGCATTGCGCGCGGCGGCGAAGGGTCGTCGCGCGCGATCATTTCTTTCATGCCCCGGAAAGCCTCGCAGGGTGGCTTGCCTTCAGCAATCCGGTCGAGCATGACGCCCGACCAGAATCATTCTGCAAATTGTTGCCAAGTATCTTTTACAGCAGGTCTTTTATCAACAATTCAGCCACCTGCACAGCATTGAGCGCCGCGCCTTTGCGTACGTTATCTGACGTCAGCCACACATTAAGTTCCGACGGGTCGTCGATTCCAGCGCGAACCCGACCGACGTAGACCACATCCTGCCCTACCGCATCGCCGACCGGCGTCGGGTAATCGCCGGCTTCCACCAGCTCGATACCCGGAGCGTCTTCCAGCGCCGCGTTGACTTTTACCAGGTCCACAGCGCTTGCAGACTGCAGGGTCACGTTAAAGCTATCGCCAAAAAACACCGGGGCTTGAATGCAAGTGACGGAAATCTTTAATGAAGGCAAGGCCATGACCTGACGCAGCTCACGCACCAGACGCTTTTCCAGCAGCGTATGGCCGTTTTCATCCGGCTTGCCGACTTGCGCCAGCAGGTTGAAGGCCATCTGCCGATCGAAAAAGGTCGGCTCCAGCGGACGCACATTGAGCAGTTCGGCGGTTTGCCGGGCCAGTTCCGTGACGGCTTCGCGGCCCTGGGCAGAAACGGCCAGGCTGGCGGTCACATTGACGCGCTGCAGATCGAGCAGACCGAGCAAAGGTGCGAGCACCACGGCCAAGGTGGTGGCCGACGGGCTCGGGCTGCTGACTTGGAATGGCTTTTTCAAACCGGCCAGAACCTGAGCATTGGCTTCCGGTACCACCTGCGGCGCCTGATCGGCGGGCAAGGCGCCGGACAGATCGATCAGCGAGCAACCGGCCGCTGTGGCGCGCGAGGCGAAACTCAAGGTCACCGCCGGACCTGCGGCGAAGAACACCAGCTGTACTTTGCTGAAGTCGAACTCATCGACTTCCCTCACCCGCACATTCTTGCCGCGAAACGGCACCGAATGACCGGCGGACTCGCTGCTGGCCAGCAGGTGCAGGTTACCGACCGGAAAGTCGCGCTCTTCGAGAATCTGCACGAGCGTTTCGCCGACAGTACCGGTGGCGCCGATCACGGCAATATCAAAGGACTGGCTCATGGGTGTACCTCTGGCGAAACGGGGGGAGCGGCACTTTACCGGGTGGAGGGTGTGCAGGCAATTCTGCCGGGGATCTGCGGCGCCGGCGGGATCGCCATCGCCAGCAAGCCGGCTCCTACAGGGAGCGCGCTTAATCTCAAAATTGTAGGAGCCGGCTTGCTGGCGATGGCGGACTGCCTGGCAACCCGTCAACATCAGGCTGTCGGAAATAAAAAAACCCGCGCCCCTTTCAAGGCACGGGTTCTTTCATTGCTTCAATCGATCAACGCTCAAGCAGAATCCGCAGCATGCGACGCAGCGGCTCGGCCGCGCCCCACAGCAGCTGGTCGCCGACGGTGAACGCGCCGACAAACTGCGAACCCATGTTCAGCTTGCGCAGACGGCCAACCGGAACATTCAGGGTGCCGGTAACCTTGGTCGGGCTCAGCTCCTGCATGCTGATGTCGCGGTTGTTCGGCACCAGCTTGACCCAAGGGTTGTGCTGGCTGATCAGCCCTTCGATGTCGGCGATCGGCACGTCTTTGTTCAGCTTGATGGTCAGTGCCTGGCTGTGGCAGCGCATGGCGCCGACGCGCACGCAGATGCCATCGACCGGGATCGGGCTCTTGAAGCGACCGAGAATCTTGTTGGTCTCGGCCTGGGCCTTCCACTCTTCGCGGCTCTGACCGTTCGGCAGTTCCTTGTCGATCCACGGGATCAGGCTGCCGGCCAGCGGTACGCCGAAGTTTTCGGTCGGGTACGCGTCGCTGCGCATGGCTTCGGCCACACGGCGGTCGATGTCGAGGATGGCGCTGGCCGGGTCGGCCAGTTGATCGGCGACAGCGCCGTGGGTCACGCCCATTTGCTTGATCAGTTCACGCATGTGCTGCGCGCCGCCACCGGAGGCTGCCTGATAAGTCATGGCGCTCATCCACTCGACCAGACCGGCTTCGAACAGACCGCCCAGGCCCATCAGCATCAGGCTGACGGTGCAGTTGCCGCCGATGTAGTTCTTGGTGCCCGCGTCGAGCTGCTGGTCGATGACCTTGCGGTTGACCGGGTCCAGCACGATGACCGCGTCATCCTGCATGCGCAGGCTGGAAGCGGCGTCGATCCAGTAACCCTGCCAGCCGGCTTCGCGCAGCTTCGGGAAAACTTCGCTGGTGTAGTCGCCACCCTGGCAGGTCAGAATCACGTCGAGGGTTTTCAGCTCTTCAATGCTGTAAGCGTCCTTGAGCGGAGCAATGTCCTTGCCCACGGACGGGCCTTGGCCACCGACATTGGAAGTGGTGAAAAACACCGGCTCGATAAGATCGAAATCCTGCTCTTCCAGCATCCGCTGCATGAGCACGGAACCGACCATACCGCGCCAACCGATCAGACCTACACGTTTCATCGCAACTACACCTTCTTGAAAAGTGGGCCGCTGCTTTCGAAGTGGAAAGTGGCAGCGGGCCCGAGAGATTACAGATTCCGCAGCGCGGCGACTACTGCGTCACCCATTTCCTGCGTACCGACTTTAGTGCAACCGGTCGACCAGATGTCGCCCGTCCGCAGGCCCTGATCCAGCACCAGGCTCACGGCTTTCTCGATGGCATCCGCTGCATCCGACTGGTTGAAGCTGTAACGCAACATCATCGACACCGACAAAATGGTCGCCAACGGGTTGGCAATGCCTTTGCCCGCGATGTCCGGCGCCGAACCGTGGCAAGGCTCGTACATGCCCTTGTTGTGGGTATCCAGCGATGCCGACGGCAGCATGCCGATGGAACCGGTGAGCATCGACGCCTGGTCGGACAGGATATCGCCGAACATGTTGTCGGTGACGATCACGTCGAACTGCTTCGGTGCGCGCACCAGTTGCATGGCGGCGTTGTCGACGTACATGTGGCTCAGTTCGACTTCCGGGTAATCCTTGGCCACTTCTTCGACGATTTCACGCCACAGTTGGCTGGAAGCCAACACGTTGGCCTTGTCCACCGAGCACAGCTTCTTGCCGCGCACCATGGCCATGTCGAAACCGACACGGGCGATGCGGCGGATTTCGCTTTCGCTGTACGGCAGCGTGTCGTAGGACTGACGCTCGCCATTTTCCAGGGTGCGGGTGCCACGCGGCGCGCCGAAGTAGATGCCGCCGGTCAGCTCGCGAACGATCAGGATGTCCAGGCCGGAAACGATTTCGGCTTTCAGGCTGGAAGCTTCGGCCAGTTGTGGGTACAGGATCGCCGGACGCAGGTTGCCGAACAGGCCCAGTTGCGCACGAATCTTCAGCAGACCACGCTCAGGACGGATGTCACGCTCGATGGTGTCCCATTTCGGGCCGCCCACGGCGCCCAGCAAAACAGCATCGGCGGCGCGAGCACGCTCCAGGGTTTCGTCGGCAAGAGGCACACCGTGCTTGTCGATGGCTGCGCCGCCGATCACGTCGTGGCTCAGTTCGAAGCCCAGGCTGTACTTGTCGTTCGCCAGTTCCAGCACCTTGACCGCTTCGGCCATGATTTCCGGGCCAATACCGTCACCTGGGAGAATCAGAATCTGCTTGCTCATGCTTTCCTCATGTCATCAGTCGGTGTGCCCTTGGGCACGCCCGGAAAAATTCTATCGCTCGGTGCTTATGTTTCCGAGCTTATCGTTCTGCCATCAGCACCAGTACATCGGTACTGAACGAACCATCGGCCTCAATCTCAAAATATTCGCGTACTTCGTTGCCCATCGACTGCTGCAATTCGAGGATCGCTGCGCGCATTACTTGTGGCGTGCGCATACGCTCGACCCAGCTGGTGTACTCCAGACGCAGGCGTTGACGCGTGGTGCTGCGAGTGTGCAACCCCGCCTCGCTGACCTGACGCAGCCACTCGCCGGCGGAATAATCGCGCACATGGCTGGTGTCGCGCAGCACTTCGACACTTTGCAGGTAAGTGTCGAACAACGGGCTGCCCGGTGACAACACGTCGATGAACGCCGCCACGCCGCCCGGCTTCAACACCCGCCGGACTTCACGCAGGGCCAGGCCGAGATCGCTCCAATGGTGCGCCGAATAACGGCTGAAGACGAAGTCGAATTCGCCATCGGCGAATGGCAACCGCTCGGCGGCACCCAGGACCGTGGACACGTTGCCCAGCCCACGATCAGCGGCAGCACCGGCGACCACGTCGAGCATTTGCTGCGACAGGTCGTAAGCCACTACCTCCTTGACCAGCGACGCCACGTGAAAACTCACGTGACCGGCGCCGCAACCGAGGTCCAGCACGCGGGCATCGCCCTGCCCGGCCAGCTCAGCCTGTAGCAGCGCAAACTCAGTGCCTTGAGCGTGGACGGCGCTGCTCAGGTAGGCCGAGGCCTGTTCGCCGAATTGCTTTTGGACTACCTGGCTGTGCTGGGCGGTGCTGGTCATGTGGACTTCCTTTTTCGGGTGAGTCTTGGGGTGTTTTTTCGAGCCTCATCGCGAGCAGGCTCACTCCTACAGGGGTTCGCATTTCAAATGTAGGAGTGAGCCTGCTCGCGATGGCGGCATTCGCCATACGCTAATCAAGCGTCGCGAAACAACCAAGGCTGGCTCGCACGGTGCTTGGCTTCAAACGATGCAATCGCCTCGTGATCCTGCAAAGTCAGGCCGATGTCATCGAGGCCGTTGACCAGGCAATGCTTGCGGAACTCGTCAAGCTCGAAGCTGTAGACCTTGCCGTCCGGCCGGGTCACGGTCTGGGCTTGCAGGTCGATCTTCAACTCGTAGCCAGGATTCGCCTCGACCTGCTGGAACAGTTCATCCACTTCAGCGTCGCTCAAGATGATCGGCAGCAAGCCGTTCTTGAAGCTGTTGTTGTAGAAGATGTCGGCATAGCTCGGCGCAATGATGCTGCGGAAACCGTACTCTTCCAGCGCCCATGGCGCGTGCTCGCGGCTGGAGCCGCAACCGAAGTTCTCGCGGGCCAACAATACGCTGGCGCCCTGGTAGCGCTCGGCGTTGAGGACGAAATCCTTGTTCAGCGGACGCTTGGAGTTGTCCTGGTAGGCATAACCCACGTCCAGGTAGCGCCATTCGTCAAACAGGTTCGGGCCAAAACCGGTGCGCTTGATCGACTTCAAGAACTGCTTCGGAATGATCTGGTCGGTGTCGACGTTGGCACGATCCAATGGCGCGACCAAACCGGTGTGTTGGGTAAAAGCTCTCATGTGCGGTTCCTCAGATCAGTTCGCGAACGTCGATGAAACGACCGTTGACGGCAGCCGCCGCGGCCATGGCTGGGCTGACCAGGTGCGTACGGCCACCGGCGCCCTGACGCCCTTCGAAGTTGCGGTTGGAGGTCGATGCGCAATGCTCGCCCGACTCCAAACGGTCCGGGTTCATCGCCAGGCACATCGAGCAACCCGGTTCACGCCACTCGAAACCGGCTTCGAGGAAAATCTTGTCCAGGCCTTCGGCCTCGGCTTGCGCCTTCACCAGACCCGAGCCCGGCACCACGATGGCTTGCTTGATGGTCGAAGCCACTTTGCGGCCCTTGGCGATCACCGCCGCAGCGCGCAGGTCTTCGATCCGCGAGTTGGTGCAGGAGCCAATGAATACGCGGTCCAGCTGAATGTCGGTGATCGCCTGATTGGCGGTCAAACCCATGTACTTCAAGGCGCGCTCGATGGAACCGCGCTTGACCAGGTCCATTTCTTTCGCCGGGTCCGGCACGTTCTGATCGACCGCCAACACCATCTCGGGCGAAGTGCCCCAGCTGACTTGAGGTTTGATCTGAGTGGCGTCGAGCTCGACGACGGTGTCGAACACCGCATCAGCGTCGGAAACCAGGTCTTTCCAGGCTTCGACAGCGAGGTCCCATTCCGCGCCTTTCGGGGCAAACGGACGGCCTTTCACGTACGCCACGGTTTTTTCATCCGCCGCCACCAGACCTACGCGAGCGCCGGCCTCGATGGACATGTTGCAGATGGTCATGCGGCCTTCGATAGACAAGTCGCGAATGGCGCTGCCGGCGAACTCGATGGCGTGGCCATTACCGCCAGCGGTGCCGATCTTGCCGATAACTGCGAGCACGATGTCCTTGGCGGTCACGCCGAACGGCAGTTTGCCTTCGACCGACACCAGCATATTCTTCATTTTCTTGGCGACCAGGCACTGCGTGGCGAACACGTGCTCGACCTCGGAAGTACCGATGCCATGGGCCAGGGCGCCAAACGCGCCGTGAGTCGAGGTGTGCGAGTCGCCGCAGACCACGGTCATGCCCGGCAAGGTGGCACCCTGCTCCGGACCGATCACGTGAACGATGCCCTGACGCACGTCATTCATTTTGAATTCGGTAATGCCATATTCATCGCAGTAGTCGTCGAGGGTCTGAACCTGCAAACGCGAGACCTGGTCGGTAATCGCTTCGATGCCGCCCTTGCGATCCGGAGTGGTCGGTACGTTGTGATCCGGCGTGGCGATGATCGAGTCGACGCGCCAAGGCTTGCGCCCGGCCAGGCGCAGGCCTTCGAAAGCTTGGGGCGAAGTCACTTCATGGATGATGTGGCGGTCGATATAGATCAGCGACGACCCATCGTCGCGCCGTTTCACTTCATGGGAATCCCAAAGCTTGTCGTAAAGCGTTTTGCCGGCCATCAGACGGTCCTCATCAGCGTGTTTCTATGCCCTGGGCTTTGAACAATTCAATAACCCTTTGGCTTGTGAGGTCGATCCTAGGGGGTTACATTAAATAACTCAAATTCATATTTTTTATGCTTTGGATAACCAACTGGAATACGACGATGGATCTGGCCAACCTCAATGCCTTTATTGCCATTGCCGAGACAGGAAGCTTCTCCGGTGCCGGCGAACGGCTGCACCTGACGCAACCGGCGATCAGCAAACGGATCGCCGGGCTGGAGCAGCAATTGAAGGTGCGACTGTTTGATCGACTAGGCCGCGAAGTCGGCCTGACCGAAGCCGGACGCGCCCTGCTGCCACGGGCTTATCAGATTCTGAACGTGCTGGACGACACCCGCCGCGCCCTGACCAACCTGACTGGCGAAGTGACCGGCCGCCTGACGCTGGCCACCAGTCACCACATCGGCCTGCACCGTTTGCCGCCCTTGTTAAGGGAATTCACCCGACGCTACCCACAAGTGGCGCTGGATATTCAGTTCCTCGATTCGGAAGTGGCCTACGAAGAAATCCTCCATGGCCGCGCCGAACTGGCCGTCATCACCCTCGCGCCCGAGCCTCATGCCCTGGTCAAGGCCACGCCGGTGTGGGATGACCCGCTGGATTTCGTGGCCGCGCCGGAGCATTCACTGATCAGCAATGGCGCGGTCAGCCTGGCGGACATCGCCCTGCATCCGGCGGTGTTTCCCGGTGGTAACACCTTTACTCACCATATCGTGCGGCGCCTGTTCGAAGCCCAAGGCTTGACGCCGAACATCGCCATGAGCACGAATTACCTGGAAACCATCAAGATGATGGTGTCGATCGGCCTGGCCTGGAGCGTGTTGCCGCGCACAATGCTTGACGATCAGGTTGCGCGAATACCTTTGCCCGGCATACAACTGACTCGCCAGCTAGGCTATATCTTGCACACCGAACGGACGCTGTCGAACGCAGCACGGGCTTTTATGGCCTTGCTGGATGCACAACTCGATCTGCCAGGGACTCAAGGCTAATTTGTGCTACTCCTATAGAGCCTCAAATACCTGCGCCTAACGCCCCATTCAGCCCAAGGCCTGCCAATGCCGAAATCTGTTGACCGTATTCCGCCGATGCCACGTATTCAGGCGCTTGACCCGAAACGATCCGAGCAGAGCTGGGAGAGTGCGCCGCAGCTGCTGGCCGCCCTCAACGGCGCACGTTTGGGCGCCTGGTATTGGGACATCGAACGCGGGCAGATCAGTTGGTCGCGGGGTACGCAGGCACTGTTCGGCTTCGACCCCCGGCAACCGTTGCCGGCGGATCTGGAATACCTCGACCTGTTGCCCCCGGAGGATCGAGCGAAAACCCTCCGTGCCTTCCACGCGGTGATCGCCGGCGCGCCGCTGGAACAGGCGATGCATCACCGCATCCGCTGGCCCGATGGCAGCCTGCACTGGCTGGAGATCAACGGCAGCCTGCTGCCGGATAAACACGGGCGACCACGCATGATCGGGGTGATCCGCGAGATCACCCACCAGCGCCAGCGCGAACAGGCGCTGAGCAGCTCGGAAAAACGCTTCGCGACGCTGTTTCACCTGTGCCCGAACATGGTGCTGCTGACTCGCCAGGAAGACGGGCTGATCACCGAAGCCAACCAGTATTTCGAAAGCCTGTTCGGCTGGCCGGTGCAAAACGCGATTGGCCGCACCACGCTGGAACTGGGCCTTTGGGTGCACCCGGAGCAACGGGAGAAACTGGTCAAGGCGACCAAGGCCAAAGGTGAGCTGGTCAGCATGGAGGTGCAGTTCCGCGCCAGTAATGGCCAGGTCCACGACGGTATTCTCAGCGCGCAAAAGGTCGAGCTCGAGGGCCAACCCTACCTGCTAAGCACCTTTCTCGACACCACCGAACGCAAGGCTGCCGAACTCGCCTTGAAAGACAGCCAGGAACGCCTCGATCTGGCGCTGGACTCGGCGCAACTCGGCACCTGGGACTGGCACATTCCCAGCGGCATGTTGTATGGCTCGGCCCGCGCCGCGCAGTTGCACGGACTGGACCCCATACCGTTCCATGAATCCTTCGACGAGTTTTTCGAAGGCGTGCCCGGCGAGGAGCGCGACAGCATGCGCGACGCCTATCGCAGCCTGCGCGAAGGTCCGGCCGGCAACTATCAGTTGACCTACCGCGTACAACTGGAGGACGGCACTTCGCGTTACCTGGAAAGCCGCGCCCGCCTCTACCGCGATGAAAACGGCGCACCGCTACGCATGGCGGGGACCTTGCTGGACATTACCGATCAGGTCGAACGCGAACAGAAGCTGGTCGCCTCCGAAGAGAAATTTGCCACCCTGTTCCAGGTCAGTCCGGACCCGATCTGCGTTACGCATCAGGACACCGGCCAGTTCATCGAGATCAACTCCAGTTTCACCCAGACCTTCGGCTGGAGTACCGCCGAGGTGATTGGTCGCAGCGCCGACGAAATCGGCCTGTGGGACGCCTCGGCGAAAAGCCTGCGCCGGATCGAACAAGTCATCCGCGAACAGGGCCTGAACAACGTCGCCATCATCGTCCAGCACAAGGACGGCCAGTCGCTGACCTGCGTGATTTCCAGCCGCCAGATCAGCGTCGGCGAACAGCCTTGCATCGTCACGACCTTGCGCGATATCACCCAGCAACAACGCTCGGAAGCGGCGCTCAAGGCCAGTGAAGAGAAGTTCGCCAAAGCTTTCCACTCCAGCCCCGACGCCATCACCATCACCGAACGCGACACCGGGCGCTATCTGGAGGTCAACGACGGTTTCTGCCGCCTGACCGGCTACCGCGCCGATGAAGTTGTCGGCCGCACGGTGTACCAGGTCGGCATCTGGGCCGAAGAGAAACAACGCTCGGCACTGCTCGCCGAGCTGCAGATCAAGGGCCGGGTGCATCACCAGGAAATGCTCGGCCGCAACAAGCGCGGCGATTTGCTGACCGTCGAAGTCTCGGTGGAACCGATCACCCTCAATGAAACCGCGTGCCTGCTGCTGACCGCGCGGGACGTCAGCCTGCTGAAAAACGCCGAAGCACAGATCCGCCACCTGGCCTACCACGACCCGCTGACCAACCTGCCCAACCGCGCGCTGTTGATGGATCGCCTGAGCCAGCAGATCGCCCTGCTCAAACGCCACAACCTGCGCGGCGCCCTGATGTTTCTGGACCTCGACCACTTCAAGCACATCAACGATTCGCTCGGCCACCCGGTGGGCGACACGGTGCTGAAGATCATCACTGCGCGCCTCGAAGCCAGCGTGCGCATGGAAGACACCGTGGCACGCCTGGGCGGTGACGAATTCGTGGTGCTGCTCAGCGGCCTGGAAGGTTCGCGCAATGAAGTCAGCGAGCAGGTCCGCGAGCTGGCGGACACCTTGCGCGAACTGTTGTCGGAACCGATGTTCCTCGACGGCCAGCGCCTGCAAGTGACACCGAGTATCGGTATCGCACTGATTCCCGATCATGGTTCGACCCCGACCGACCTGCTCAAACGCGCCGACATCGCGCTGTATCGGGCCAAGGATTCGGGACGCAACACCACCCAGATGTATCACAACACCATGCAGAAGGCCGCCAGTGAACGCCTGCGCATGGAAACCGACCTGCGCCTGGCCCTTTCCCGGGGCGAATTCGACGTGCATTACCAGCCTCAGGTGGACGCGCGCGACAATCGCATCGTCGGCGCCGAAGCGCTGGTGCGCTGGAACCATCCGGAATTGGGCGCGCAATCGCCGACTGAATTCATCAAGGTCCTGGAAGACAGCGGACTGATTCTGGAAGTCGGCACCTGGATCGTCGACGAAGCCTGCGATGCCTTTAAACAGCTGATCGCCAAGGGCCTGATCGACCCGCTCGACTTCAGCCTGTGCGTGAACATCAGCCCACGACAATTCCGCCAGAACGACTTCGTCGAGCGCATCGAGCTCAGCCTCGCCACCCACGGCCTGCCCTGCTCGCTGCTGAAACTGGAGATCACCGAAGGCATCGTCATCCAGAATCTGGAAGACACCATCAGCAAAATGCGCCGTCTGAAAAAACTCGGCATCAGTTTCGCCATGGACGACTTTGGCACCGGTTATTCCTCGCTGACTTACCTCAAGCGATTGCCGGTCGACACCCTGAAAATCGACCAGTCGTTCATTCGCGACGCGACTACCGACCCGAACGACGCCGAGATCATCCGCGCCATCGTCGCCATGGCCCGCAGCCTGGAGTTGAAAGTGATTGCCGAAGGGGTGGAGACGCCGGAGCAGTTGGAGTTTTTGCAGGGGCTGGGCTGCCATTTTTATCAGGGCTATCTGCACAGCCAGCCGCTGCCGGTGGAGGAATTCCAGAAACTTCTGAAATAACCCGCACTTCCTGTAGGAGCGAGCCGGCTCCGGGCGGCGTTCCGACGATGGTCGTCAACGATGACGCGTACTGCCTGGATAAACGCGTCGCCCAGAAGTCCATCGTCGGAACGCCGCCCGGAGCCGGCTCGCTCCTATAGATAGCGGGCACAAAAAAGGGCGCCATTGGCGCCCTTTTCAATTGCCCCGCCTTAGTGCTGCAGAGCGGGTTTTTGCGTCCCGTTGATTGGGATGCGTTTGGCTTTCGCCTCTTCCGGAATGACGCGCAGCAGGTCGATGCTCAACAGACCGTTGCTCAGGTCGGCGGCCTTGATTTCAATATGGTCCGCCAGGCGGAAGGACAGTTTAAAGGCCCGCTGTGCGATGCCCTGGTACAGATAAGTGACGTCTTCGTTCGCGTCACGTTTGCCGCCACTGATGGTCAGCACACCTTTCTCGACTTGCAGGTCCAGGTCTTCTTCCTGGAAACCGGCGGCCGCTACGACGATGCGATATTGGTCGTCACCGTGTTTTTCAACGTTGTAAGGTGGATAAGTGCTGCCTGGCTCGTTGCGCAGTGCGGTTTCGAAAAGGTCATTGAAACGATCGAAACCAACCGAGGAACGGAACAGTGGTGCCATGGAAAATGCAGTGCTCATGATTCAAATCTCCTGAAAAAATATCAGCAAGTTTTTTTGTCTCCGCGACCCGAATTCGGCATCGCGTAATCCTTAAATAAGGACCGCCGATTGCTTTTCAAGAGATTATTTTCTGTTTTTTTTGAAAGAGGTTTTAGGCCGCTTCCAGCACCTGTAACCCCAGCAAACGCGAAACCTGATCCAGTTCGGTTTCACGGCGAAGCAGGGTGAACAGCTCAACCGCTTCGGGATAATTGCGCGTCAGCATCGCCAGCCACTGCTTCAGGCGACCGGGCGATTGGCGTGGTGTCATCTGGGCTTTGGCTTGCAGCCAGAAGTCCTGAATCAACGGCAGCAGCTCGGCCCAGGTCATCTCGACCACCTCTTCACCGGCACGGGCGGCGGCGATCTGCCGGGCCAGGTCCGGACGCGACACCAGCCCGCGACCGAGCATGATGTCCTCCACGCCGCTGATTTCGCGGCAGCGGCGCCAGTCTTCGACGCTCCAGATATCACCGTTGGCGAATACCGGCACCTTGACCACTTCCTGCACGCGAGGGATCCACTCCCAATGCGCCGGTGGCTTGTAGCCGTCCATCTTGGTCCGCGCATGCACCACGATGTGCTCCGCGCCGCCTTCGGCCAGGGCCGTGGCGCAGACCAGCGAACCGTCAGGGCTGTCGAAGCCGAGACGCATTTTCGCGGTGACCGGAATGTGCGCCGGAACGGCGCGACGGACATGCTCGACGATCTGGTTCAGCAGCTCGGGCTCTTTGAGCAGTACCGCGCCGCCACGGGACTTATTCACGGTCTTGGCCGGGCAGCCGAAGTTCAGGTCGATGACTTCGGAACCCAGCTCACAGGCCAGCGCGGCGTTTTCCGCCAGGCACACCGGATCGGAACCCAACAGCTGCACGCGCAATGGCACGCCGGAAGCGGTGCGCGCATCCGTCAGCAGTTCAGGACCGAACTTGTGGAAATAGGCAGGGGTGAGCAGTTGGTCGTTGATCCGGATGAACTCGGTCACGCACCAATCGATACCGCCCACACGGGTCAGCACGTCCCGCAGGATGTTGTCGACCAACCCCTCCATGGGCGCCAAAGCAATTTGCATGAAAAACACACTCGACGAAAAACGTGCGGCAGTTTACTGGTTTCGGCGGTTAGAAGGTATTTCGTCAGACCGGACGCTTTCGCGGGCAAGCCTCGCTCCTACAGGTTTTGTATCGTTCGCATGATGGGCGAATGAAGCAAAACCCTGTAGGAGCGTGCGGTGCGGCGATCCGACTTGCCCGCGAAGAGGCCCGCAAAGACACTCAAATCGCGACTTGCAACGCCGGGCCGTAACCTTCGATGAACTCCGCCGGCATGCGCTTGGGTTTGCCCGTGGACAGCTCAATGCAGACAAACGTGGTTTGCGCGCGCAGTAACGTGGTGTTGTCGCTCGGGCGCTTGAGCTGGAAGTGTCGAGTCATTTTCAGGCGCTGGTCCCAATCGACGATCCAGGTCGCCAATTGCAACTCATCGCCCTCATAGGCCGCCGCCAGGTAATCGATCTCGTGCCGCACCACCGCCATCGCCCGATCCAGCCGCCGGTACTCGACCAGATCGAGGCCGAGCCGCTGCGAGTGGCGCCAGGCGCAGCGTTCGAGCCAGGTCACGTACACCGCGTTATTCGCGTGACCCAACCCGTCGATGTCCTCGGCGTCCACCGCAAGATCAATGATAAATGGCGTTGCCCGATCCCAGCCCATGCCCCACTCCCGATCAGATGATGTCGACCGGGGCAGTGTAACGGATGCTCAGGCCGATTGGCGCGATTGCAGGCTGCGACCGGTCAGCAGTGATAACACGCCATCAATCACCCGCGGGTCGGCAAGCACCCGTTGATGACCGCCCTCCTCCAGCCGCAGCAAGCGACTGTCGAACCAGGCCTCGTGGATCAGCTGGGATTCCTTGACCGGGACGAAGTTGTCGTCTTCGGCATGAACGATCAGGCCAGGCATGTCGAGCTGATAGCGCGAGACATCCAATGCAGCCGCGCGCATGCCGACGTCTTTTTCGACTTGGCGAATGAACGCCGAACGGGCTTTTGGCGGTAGCCGCACGTAGCGGGCGAAACCGCGCAGAACCCCTAGAATCCGCGCCGGAGCGCCGATGGTCACCAGGGTTTCGGTACGCAGGCCCAACTGAACGGCGAGCATGGCGCTGGCACCGCCCATCGAGTGACCGATGACCGCTTGCAGCGGCGGCAACTCGGCAGCGGCCTCAAGCATGGCCCGGGCGAACAGCACGACGTTGGCTTCGTTGCCCGGCGAGCGACCGTGAGCCGGACCGTCCAGGGCGACTACGGTGTACCCGGCCTCAACCAGCGCAGTGATCAGACTGGCAAACTGCGTTGGCCGACCTTCCCAACCGTGCATCAGCAATACCGCCGGGCCTTGCCCCCAGCGCAATGCCGAGAGGCCGAAACGGAGCGTGATGCGCTCGGATCTCGCCAATAACGGCAACTCCCAATCACGCGGCGGCAGATCCCGCGGCGTCATGAACGCCAGTCGCATTTTGCTCGCGACCAGTTTCGGTGCAAACCAGCCCAAGGTGCCATTAACGCCACGAACCCACTTTAACGTGCTCATCGCTCTCACTCCTCAGGCCATTACCTTCAGGTCATTGCACCGCCGACTTGGCGGCACGCAGCAATCGATCAGACAACTCTCCCGGCCCCAGCGCCCGCGCCAGAGCCAATCCACCGACCATCAAGGCCATGTCGGCCAGGGCTTTGTCGGTGTCTTCCGGGCTGGCCGCCAACTGCGCGACCATCATTTCCACGTGTTCATTCAACGCCACCCGAAATGCGTCCGGCAGGCGTCCCAGCTCGCCGACGGAGGCCGGGATCGGGCACGCGGATTCAGAGGAATCCCGGTGTTTGCGTGACAGGTAAAACGCCGCCACCAACGCGCGACGCTCTTCACCGGTCAACTCGGCGTCCATGTCGGCGATCAAGCTACGGCGGTGACCGAGCAGTTGCTTGAACGCTTCCAGCATCATCGCGTCCTTGCTTTCGAAGTGCGCATAGAAGCCGCCAACCGTCAGGCCGGCTGCGCCCATCACTTCGCCCACGCTCGGTTCGGCCGGGCCACGCTGAATCAGCGCTGCGCTGGCGGCCTTGAGAATGCGTTCGCGGGTTTGAGCTTTTTTATCGTTCATCGTTGCCTCCGAATATTACGACTAGAATATTATTCTCATAATAATTTTCCGCAAGTCGTAGATGTGACCGCTGGTCTGAAGAACAGTTTGAGAGAAATGGGGGATTTGGCCAAACGCCAGACAAACAAAAGGGCCATTCAATAATTGAATGACCCTTATAAAATCCCGCAGAGCGGGTAATCGTGGCGTCCCCTAGGGGACTCGAACCCCTGTTACCGCCGTGAAAGGGCGGTGTCCTAGGCCACTAGACGAAGGGGACGCAAAACCTTCTATACAACTGATCAGTGCTGAGAGCTGATCGATTCAAGGCCGGTGTGGCCAGACCTTGAACTGTAAAATTGGTGGAGCTAGACGGGATCGAACCGTCGACCTCTTGCATGCCATGCAAGCGCTCTCCCAGCTGAGCTATAGCCCCGGATTTTTCGCCTCGCGGCGGAGCGGCATCTTGCGACATCGCTTCTGTAAAACTGGCGTCCCCTAGGGGACTCGAACCCCTGTTACCGCCGTGAAAGGGCGGTGTCCTAGGCCACTAGACGAAGGGGACGCAAACCCTTCTATACAACAGATCAACGCTGAGTGTTGATCGCTTCAAGGCCGGTGTGGCCAGACCTTGAAGTGTAAATTGGTGGAGCTAGACGGGATCGAACCGTCGACCTCTTGCATGCCATGCAAGCGCTCTCCCAGCTGAGCTATAGCCCCTCATCGCTGAGGACGGGGCGAATCTTAATGGCGCTTCGGAAACGTGTCAAATTTATTTTTAACAATTTTCAAAGTTTTTTGCCGACATAACAATCACTTACCGCCCTCCCCCCGTAAATCCGGGGTATACGTGGATCTGTAGGAGCCAGGCTTGCCGGCGAACGGGACGCTGCGGTGTGTCTGTTACACCGCGTCATCGTTCTTCGCGAGCAAGCAACGCTCCTACAGGACCGTGGTGATCAGGCGATGTTGCCCAGGAGTTTTTCCCACTCCTTGTTTTCCTTCTTCGACACGCCACCGAGCAAGTCGATGGCCTGGCGCAGACGGAAACGCGTCAGGTCCGGGCCGAGGATTTCCATCGCATCCAGCACCGACACCGAACTCGCCTGACCAGTGATCGCAGCGAACATCAGCGGCATGGCGTCACGCAGCTTCAATTCCAGGGACTCGACCACCGCTTGAATGGTCGCGGTGATGCTGTCCTTCTCCCACTGACGCAGGCTTTCCAGCTTCCACAGAATCAACTGCATCAACTGACGAACCTGATCACCCGACAGCTTTTTCGATTCAAACAGCTTGGCATCCGGGTTCACGCCACCGGCAAAGAAGAACCCGGCCAGCGGTGCGACCTGGCTGAAGGTTTCAACGCGGCCCTGCACGTGCGGCGCGATCTTCATCATGTACTCGGGGTTCAGCGCCCAAGTCTGCAAGCGGCTGGCGAACTCTTCCACTGGCAGGTCCCGCAGCCACTGGCCGTTGAGCCACGACAGTTTCTCGATGTCGAAAATCGGCCCGCCGAGGGAGACGCGGCTCAGGTCGAAGTTGTCGACCATTTCCTGCAGCGAGAACTTCTCGCGCTCATCCGGCATCGACCAGCCCATGCGCCCCAGGTAGTTGAGCATCGCTTCCGGCATGAAGCCCATGCGCTCGTAGAACGTCACCGAGGTCGGGTTCTTGCGCTTGGACAGCTTGCTCTTGTCCGGGTTACGCAGCAGCGGCATGTAGCACAGCTCCGGTTGTTCCCAGCCGAAGTATTCGTACAGAAGAATCAGTTTCGGCGCCGAAGGCAGCCATTCTTCGCCACGCAGCACGTGGGTGATGCCCATCAGGTGGTCATCGACCACGTTGGCCAGGAAGTACGTGGGCAGGCCGTCGGTCTTCATCAGGACTTGCATGTCCATGCGATCCCACGGGATCTCGACGTCGCCACGCAGCATGTCCGGCACCACGCACACGCCTTCGCTCGGCACTTTCATGCGGATCACGTGCGGTTCGCCAGCGGCCAGGCGACGTGCAACTTCTTCCTTGGACAGCAGCAGCGCACGACCGTCGTAGCGCGGGGTTTCGCCGCGAGCCATTTGCTCGGCGCGCATCTGGTCCAGCTCTTCAGCGGTGCAGAAGCACGGGAAGGCATGGCCCATCTCGACCAATTGCTGGCAATACTTCTGATAGATGTCGCCGCGCTCGCTTTGACGGTAAGGACCGTGCGGGCCGCCGACGTCCGGGCCTTCGCTCCAGTCGATGCCCAACCAGCGCAGGGCGTCGAAAATCTGCTGTTCGGACTCGCGGGTCGAACGCAATTGATCGGTGTCTTCGATCCGCAGGATGAACTCACCGCCGTGCTGCTTGGCAAAGCAGTAGTTGAACAAAGCGATGTAAGCGGTACCTACGTGGGGGTCCCCGGTAGGCGATGGCGCGATGCGCGTGCGGACGGTGGTCATGGCAAGTCTCGAAATGAAGATAAAACAAAGGGCGAATGGTAACAGGCGTTGCCCGCCCGGCTCCAGTGAGCAGGGCATTTAAGCCAAGTTTGCGTCTACAACGGGCCTGGGCCGGGATGAATGGTGGATTATCAGCCGATGGCATTTACCCACTATCGACTGTATGCCAAATTCGCCTGCTGATAACTTTCCTTACAATTTCTCGACTACAGTTTGCCCCATGCCTGCCCAACTCAAGCGTCGCCTGTCTTTTTTCCTGCTGATCGTCCTGTTGATTGCCGGGGCCTTGTTTGCCCAGTGGTTCTTCAAGGGACGGTTTTATGAAAGCACCGATAACGCCTATGTCCAGGGCGAGATCACCCGTGTGTCGAGCCAGTTGGGCGCTCGCATCGATCAGGTGCTGGTGCAGGACAACCAGCACGTCGAAAAGGGCCAGTTGCTGATCAAGCTCGAAGGCGATGACTTCCACCTCGCTGTCGATCGCGCCAACGCCGCCCTCGCCACCCGCCAGGCCGAACGCCTGCAAGCCCAGAGCAAACTGACGCAGCAAGCCAGCCTGATCGCCTCCAGCGAAGCGCAAGTCGCATCCAGCCAGGCCAGCCTCGGCCGCTCGCAGATTGACTTGTCCCGCGCGCAAACCCTGCGCAAACCCGGCTACGTATCGGAAGAGCGCGTGACCACCCTTTCCGCCGATACCCACATCGCCCGCTCGCAGGTGACCAAGGCCCAGGCAGACGCACAAAGTCAGCGCCAGCAAGTCAACTCCCTCAGCGCCGAGATCAAGCGCCTCGACGCGATGATCGCCAACGCCAAGACCGATCTGGCCCAGGCTGAATTGAACCTGACCCGCAGCGAAATCCACGCGCCCATCAGCGGCATGATCGGCCAGCGCGCCGCCCGCGAAGGCCAATATGTGCAGGCCGGCGCTTATTTGCTGTCGATCGTCCCGGATCAGGACATCTGGATTCAGGCCAACTTCAAGGAAACCCAGATCGGCCACATGCAGCCCGGCCAGAAAGCCGAACTGACCTTCGACGCCTACGGCGACACGCCAATCGAAGCGCGGGTCGACAGTCTGTTTGCTGCCTCGGGCGCACAGTTCAGCCTGTTGCCGCCGGACAATGCCACGGGCAATTTCACCAAAGTCGTACAACGGATTCCGGTAAAACTGACCTTCGCCGCGGACAACCCTCTGCACGGCAAGATTCGTCCGGGCATGTCGGTCACCGCCAAAGTGAACATCAAAGACACCCCTGACGATGGCCGGTGATCAACTGATCCGCCCGGCCGGCGAACCGACCCGGCGGGACTGGATCGCCGTGATGAGCGTGATGCTCGGCGCCTTCATGGCGGTACTCGATATCCAGATCACCAACTCGTCGCTCAAGGACATTCAAGGCGCGCTGTCGGCGACGCTGGAAGAAGGCTCATGGATTTCCACGTCGTACCTGGTCGCGGAAATCATCATGATTCCGCTCACAGCGTGGCTGGTGCAGCTGCTGTCCGCACGCCGTCTGGCGGTGTGGGTTTCGCTTGGATTTCTTGCCTCGTCCCTGCTCTGCTCGATGGCGTGGAGCCTGGAAAGCATGATCATTTTCCGCGCGCTGCAAGGCTTCACCGGCGGCGCGCTGATCCCGCTGGCGTTCACCCTGACGCTGATCAAGCTTCCCGAACACCATCGCGCCAAAGGCATGGCCATGTTCGCCATGACCGCAACGTTCGCGCCCTCCATCGGCCCGACGCTCGGCGGCTGGCTGACGGAAAACTGGGGCTGGGAATACATCTTCTACATCAACATCCCGCCGGGCCTGATCATGATCGCCGGTCTGATGTATGGCCTGGAGAAAAAAGTAGCGCACTGGGAACTGCTGAAAAGCACCGACTACATGGGGATTCTTACGCTCGGTATCGGCCTCGGCTGCCTGCAGGTTTTTCTGGAGGAAGGCCATCGCAAGGACTGGCTGGAATCAAACCTGATCGTGACCCTGGGCAGTATCGCGCTGATCAGCCTGATCACCTTTGTGATTGTGCAGTTTTCCAAACCCAATCCGCTGATCAACCTCGGGATCCTGGGCAATCGCAACTTCGGCTTATCGAGTATTTCCAGCCTGGGAATGGGCGTCGGGTTGTACGGTTCGATCTTTCTGTTGCCGCTGTACCTGGCGCAGATCCAGAACTACAACGCCCTGCAGATCGGCGAAGTGATCATGTGGATGGGCGTGCCGCAGCTGTTCCTGATTCCGCTGGTGCCGAAGCTGATGAAGGTCATCTCGCCGAAATGGCTGTGCACCCTGGGCTTCGGCTTGTTCGGCCTGGCGAGTTTTTCCTCGGGGGTGCTGAACCCGGATTTCGCCGGGCCGCAGTTCAACCAGATCCAGATCATCCGCGCACTCGGCCAGCCTCTGATCATGGTGACCATCTCGCTGATCGCCACCGCGTATATCCTGCCGCAGGACGCGGGTTCGGCGTCGAGCCTGTTCAACATCCTGCGCAACCTCGGCGGCGCCATTGGCATCGCCCTCCTCGCCACGTTGCTGGATGCGCGAACCAAGACCTACTTTGATTATTTGCGTGAATCGATTGTGCCGAGCAACCCGCAGGTCGCCGAGCGCATGGCGTCGCTGACGGACCGGTTAGGCAGTGAAGCGGCGGCGCTGGGCAAGCTCAGTGAAATTGCCCATCAACAGGCGTCGATCATGGCTTACAACGATGCGTTTCACTTTGTCGGGATTGCGCTGGGGATCAGCATGATTGCGGTGTAGTTGACCAAGCAGTTGCCGGCGGGGTTGAAGGCTGGCGAAGCACATTAAATTGGTGTTGCCCCAATCGCGAGCAGGCTCGCTCCCACAGGGTTTGTGGACGAGCACAAATTATGTGAACACCCTCAAATAACTGTGGGAGCGAGACCGGCTTGCCGGCGATGAGGCCAGTAAGGGCACTGCAAAACTCAGACAGTAATCAACCGCTCCCGCAGCTTGGCAATCTCGTCGCGCATCTGCGCCGCCGCTTCGAATTCCAGGTCGCGGGCCAGTTGGTACATCTTCTCCTCCAGCGCCTTGATCCGCTTGGCGACTTCTCCCGGCGAACGCAATTCCGCTTCGTACTTGGCGTTTTCCTCGGCAGCCTTGGCCATGCCTTTGCGCTTCTTGCTGCGCGAACCCGGCACGGTGGCGCCTTCCATGATGTCGGCGACGTCCTTGAACACACCCTTCGGCGTAATGCCGTTGGCCAGGTTGAAGGCGATCTGCTTGTCGCGACGACGCTCGGTTTCACCGATCGCCCGCTCCATGGAACCGGTGATGCGATCCGCATACAGAATCGCCCGACCGTTGAGGTTACGCGCCGCACGACCGATGGTCTGGATCAGCGAGCGCTCGGAACGCAGGAAGCCTTCCTTGTCCGCATCGAGAATCGCCACCAAGGACACTTCCGGCATGTCCAGGCCTTCACGCAACAGGTTGATCCCTACCAGCACATCGAAGGTGCCGAGGCGCAAATCGCGGATGATTTCCACGCGCTCCACGGTGTCGATGTCCGAGTGCAGATAACGTACGCGCACGCCATGGTCGGCCAGGTAATCGGTCAAGTCTTCGGCCATGCGCTTGGTCAGCGTCGTGACCAATACCCGCTCATCCAGTGCAACGCGTTTGCTGATTTCCGAAAGCAGATCGTCGACCTGGGTCAACGCCGGACGGATTTCGATTTGCGGGTCCACCAGCCCGGTCGGACGCACCACCATATCAATGACACGCCCGGCGTGTTCCGCCTCGTAGTTGCCCGGCGTGGCCGAGACAAAAATCGTTTGCGGGCTGATGCCTTCGAACTCGTCAAAGCGCATTGGCCGGTTGTCCAGCGCCGAAGGCAGTCGGAAACCGTACTCCACCAGCGTTTCCTTACGTGAGCGGTCGCCCTTATACATGGCGCCGACTTGCGGCACGCTGACGTGGGATTCGTCGATCACCAGCAAGGCGTCGGCCGGCAAGTAATCGAACAAGGTCGGCGGCGCTTGTCCTGGATCGCGACCCGAGAGGTAGCGGGAATAGTTTTCGATGCCGTTGCAATAACCCAGCTCGAGGATCATCTCCAGGTCGAAACGGGTACGTTGTTCGAGGCGCTGCGCTTCCACCAGTTTGTTGTTGGAGCGCAGGTATTCCAGGCGCTCCTGCAACTCGACCTTGATCCCCTCGATGGCGTCGAGCAGGGTTTCTCGCGGCGTCACGTAGTGGCTTTTCGGGTAGAAGGTGAAACGCGGCAGTTTGCGAATCACCTCGCCCGTCAGCGGATCGAAGGCCGACAGGCTCTCGACTTCGTCGTCGAACAGCTCGATGCGGATCGCTTCGAAATCGGATTCTGCCGGGTGGATATCGATCACATCACCGCGCACGCGGAAGGTCGCACGGGCGAAATCCATGTCGTTGCGGGTGTATTGCAGATCGGCGAGACGACGCAGCAAGGCGCGCTGATCGAGCTTGTCGCCACGATCCACGTGCAACACCATTTTCAAATAGGTTTCCGGGCTGCCCAGACCGTAGATGCATGACACCGTGGTGACGATGATCGCGTCCTTGCGCTCCAGCAGCGCTTTGGTCGCCGAGAGTCGCATTTGCTCGATGTGGTCGTTGATCGAGGCGTCTTTCTCGATGAAGGTGTCCGAGGACGGCACATACGCTTCAGGCTGGTAGTAGTCGTAGTAGGAAACGAAATACTCGACAGCGTTGTTCGGGAAAAACGCCTTGAATTCGCCGTACAACTGCGCGGCCAGGGTCTTGTTCGGCGCCAGCACCAGCGTCGGGCGCTGAACCTGGGCGATAACGTTGGCGATGCTGAACGTCTTGCCCGAACCGGTCACACCGAGCAACGTCTGGTGCGCCAGCCCGGCCTCGATGCCCTCGACCATCAGGCGAATGGCTTCCGGCTGGTCGCCGGCGGGCTCGAAGCGGGTGACTAGCTGGAATTCAGACATGAAATACCTCTGGGTTCACCCGTACGCGGTCAAACCGGACAGGAACGAGAAAGACCGCAAACGACCGACGTCGCCCGAGGAAAAAACTGGATTGTGCTCAATGTGGAGTCGATTGCCCTCTCTTTCAAGGCAAACGTCCTACATCCCTTGAAGCCTCTGACGCGATCAATCGACTAACGGTCGAAAAATAATCGGAAAAACTTACAGTAAAAGCCGAATCGACTGTCGCCATCAATCGCGGATGACCTCTATACTAGCTCCCCGTTTGTGCACCGCTCTAGTGCATTCGGCTGGAGCGCGACACGTCCCTCCACACTCCATTCAGAGCCGCCGCAAAAATGAGCCTGTTCTCCGCTGTCGAAATGGCACCACGCGATCCAATCCTGGGCCTCAACGAAGCATTCAACGCCGATACCCGTACCAACAAGGTCAACCTGGGGGTCGGTGTTTACTGCAACGAGGAGGGGCGAATTCCACTCCTGCGCGCCGTTGTCGAAGCCGAGACGATTCGCGTCGCTCAACACGCTTCCCGTGGCTACTTGCCGATCGACGGCATCGCTGCCTACGACCAGGCCGTGCAAAAACTGCTGTTTGGCAATGACTCGCCGCTGATCGCTGCTGGTCGCGTCATCACCACTCAGGCCGTTGGCGGTACTGGCGCGCTGAAAATCGGTGCCGACTTCCTCAAGCAACTGCTGCCGAACGCCGTCGTGGCGATCAGCGACCCGAGCTGGGAAAACCACCGCGCGCTGTTCGAAACCGCTGGTTTCCCGGTGCAGAACTATCGTTACTACGACGCCGCGACCCACGACGTTAACCGTACCGGC
The DNA here is from genome assembly GCF_014852385.1 of Pseudomonas sp. PDM03. Lineage (NCBI taxonomy): Bacteria > Pseudomonadati > Pseudomonadota > Gammaproteobacteria > Pseudomonadales > Pseudomonadaceae > Pseudomonas > Pseudomonas sp. PDM03. Next base: position 42,350 of record NZ_JACVBM010000003.1, read on the forward strand.
CTGCTGGAAGACCTGAACGCCCTGCCGTCCGGCTCGATCGTTGTCCTGCACGCCTGCTGCCACAACCCGACCGGTGTTGACCTGAGCCCGGCGGACTGGAAAAACGTTCTGGAGGTGGTGAAAGCCAAAGGTCACGTGCCCTTCCTCGACATGGCCTACCAGGGCTTTGGCGATGGCATCGACGAAGACGCCGCAGCCGTGCGTCTGTTCGCTGAGTCGGGCCTGACTTTCTTCGTCTCCAGCTCGTTCTCCAAATCGTTCTCGCTGTACGGTGAGCGCGTTGGCGCCCTGTCAATCGTCAGCGAATCGAAAGAAGAAAGCGCGCGCGTGCTGTCGCAGGTCAAGCGCGTGATCCGCACCAACTACTCCAACCCGCCGACCCACGGTGCGAGCATCGTTGCCGCTGTATTGAACAGCCCGGAACTGCGCGCCCAGTGGGAAGAAGAACTGGCCGAAATGCGCCTGCGGATTCGCGGCATGCGCACCCAGATGGTTGACCTGCTGGCGAAACAGGCTCCTCAGCGCGATTTCAGCTTTGTCGGTCGTCAGCGCGGCATGTTCTCCTACTCCGGCCTGACGGTTGAGCAAGTGACCCGTCTGCGCAGCGAGTTCGGCATCTACGCCCTGGACACCGGCCGCATCTGCGTGGCGGCGTTGAACCAGAGCAACATCGACGTGGTGACCAAGGCTATCGTTGCGGTGATCTGAGTCGCACGGTGATACGAAAACGGGAAGCCCTTGGGCTTCCCGTTTTTTATTGGCCGCAGATAATTCTCAACCCGCCAACCAAGCCCTCTAGACTGCACACATCTACCCTGTAGGAGCCGGCTTGCTGGCGATAGCGGTGGGTCAGTCAGCTTATTTATTGGCTGGACGGACGCCATCGCCAGCAAGCCGGCTCCTACAAGGTTTGTGTACACCACTGAATTCGATGTGAGCCAATATGAAAAACGATGACCTGCGCGCTGAGCGCGATGACCTGGATGAGCTGAATGACTTCATCCCCCGCACCCCGGCCAAACGCAGCAACAATCTGGTGCTGCAAGTGGCTGCGGGGGTCTTTCTTGGCGGCCTGGCGCTGTGGCTGGTTCAACTGGGCGCGACACTGCTGTACGCCAAACTGATGCTCGCCACCATTACGTTCGGCGGTTAAGCCAGTTCGGTCGCGCGCTGGCTGGCTGCATCGTCATAAGCGACGTACAGCGACTCGGCGACCTGGCTTTTGATGGCCTTGGTGCTTTCCAGGCCCAGGACAAAACCTTCGGCCTTGCCGCCAGCGCGATTCAATTCGTCAGCGGTGCTGGCCTGAGTAATTGCGTCAAACAATTTTTCGGCGTGCGGACCGACCCCTTTGGGCAGGCTGATCTGAGCGATGCTCATGCGAACACCTCGTTGTGGCGAAGTGTGAGGGTTGGGTGATTCATGGCGCGTACCTTTTCGGCGAATGGCCGGCAGCGCGTGTCACCACTTCCGGGCGGCCATGGTAGACCTCTGGTGCGATTCTGGTAACCGCCAATCGCCGATAAACCGCCGTCCGTCCCGACGAATCGCTCAAATTGCCAACAGGTGCTTGACTTCTCTTTTTGAATCAGTAACATACACGCCATTCCGCGATAGCTCAGTTGGTAGAGCAAGTGACTGTTAATCACTGGGTCCCTGGTTCGAGTCCAGGTCGTGGAGCCAGACAGCAAGATCGAAAAGCCCCTGAATCGAAAGGTTCAGGGGCTTTTTTGTGGGCGTTGGAAAAGATGACTTAAGACCTGTAGGAGCCGGCTTGCCGGCGATGAGGGCCTTGAAGAATGCATCGTTCTTCAGGCCGCCATCGCCGGCAAGCCGGCTCCTACAAGGGTTGCGTGTTAGTCCATCCATGTAAAAGGCGCCCCTGGGGGCGCCTTTTTTATTCAGACATGTTCACTGCTTTTGACATGCACCGCCTTCGGCTCGCCATGCCCATGATCCGTCTCTATCACCGGGATCTCCTTCCCGTCGCAGTCATGCAGCTTGCCTTCGCTGAAGTAATCCCCTTCGCGCAACGCGGCCAGATCCTGATAGCGCAGGACCCGTTCAGTACCGGCAGCAAACACCGACTGCTGATCCGAGTTGCCGGCAGTGAGGTGGTTGAACGCCAGGTTCAGCACGATGGCCATGATTGCCGAGGAGCTGATGCCCGAGTGGAAGATCGTCGCGAACCAGCTTGGGAAGTGGTCGTAAAAGTTCGGCGCGGCAATGGGGATCATACCGAAACCGATGGAAGTGGCGACGATGATCAGGTTGACGTTGTTGCGATAGTCGACCTTGGACAGCGTACGAATTCCGCTGGCCGCCACGGTGCCGAACAGCACGATCCCGGCGCCGCCGAGCACGGAGGTCGGTACCGCTGCGATGACCCGCCCCATGAAGGGCAGCAGGCCGAGGATCACCAGAAACAAGCCGCCGGTAGCCACCACGTAACGGCTCTTGATCCCGGTCACCGCCACCAGCCCGACGTTCTGGGCGAACGCACTCTGGGTGAAAGAACCGAAGATCGGCGCGATCATGCTCGACAGCATGTCGGCGCGCAGACCGTTGCCCAGACGCTTGGAGTCGACTTTGGTGTCGATGATTTCACCGACCGCGAGGATGTCCGCCGAGGTTTCGACCAGCGTCACCATGACCACGATGCACATCGACAGGATCGCAGCGAAGTGGAAGGTCGGCATGCCGAAGTGGAATGGCGTGGGGAAGCCGAACATCGGGCCCTGGGTGACGGACGAGAAGTCCGCCATACCGAGGAATACCGCGATGAGCGTGCCGATGACCATGGCCAGCAGAATCGACAACCGGGAGATGGTCGCGCTGCCGATCTTGCTCAGCAACAACACTAGCACCAGCGTTACCGCCGCCAGGCCGATGTTCGCCATGCTGCCGAAATCCGGCGCATGGCTGTTGCCACCCATGGCCCAGCGCGCGGCCACCGGCATCAGCGTCAGGCCGATGGTGGTGATCACGATGCCTGTCACCAACGGCGGGAAGAACTTGGTGATTCGCGAGAACACCGGCGTGATCAGCAAACCGATCAACGACGCGGCAATCACCGCACCCAGAATCGACTGAAACCCGCCCTCCCCGCCACTGCTGACAATCGCCACCATCGTCGCGACGCCCGAGAAGGACACGCCCTGCACCAGCGGCAACTGACAACCGAAAAACGGTAAACCGAGGGTCTGCAGCAATGTTGCCAAGCCCCCCGCAAACAATGAAGCAGCAATCAACAAACCGATGTCCGCCGGCGAGAGCCCGGCCGCCTGGCCGATGATCAAAGGCACCGCGACAATGCCGCCGTACATGGTCAGAACGTGTTGCAGGCCGTAAGCCATATTCGCGCCGACACCGAGGTTTTCGTCCTCAGGCCGTTGGTGTGAAACATGGGGCGTTTTCATGGTTGGGGGGTTCCCTGGTTTTTGTTATGCGCACACTGTATGCAAGACTCAGGACAAATGTCTATAGAGTTGTATACAACTCACCAGTCAGATTATGGACATGTGTCCATGCAGTCCTTTCCCTGCGCTGTTTCCCCCTCCAAAAAAACATTTGAAATACATCCTTCCTGCGCCTTCTCCCCCGCCCGCTAGTCTTTGGCATTCCAAGCGACCGCCGGCACGGACGCCTCTCGCTTATACATATAAAGTATGCATAACGAAGTCATTCGAGATTCAGTTTCACAAGGCAAAGAACGCAGCTAACAAATTAAAGCACCAAGGGATCAGCCTCGCGGAGACCGAGGCGGTGTTTTATGACGAGAGAGCCCTCTCGCTGGAAGACAACCATCACGATGAGCAGCGGTGGATCATCATGGGGCTGGATGCCAAAGGTCGATTGTTGGTCGTTGCGTACACCTGGCGCGAGCCGAATTTCGTTCGAATCATTTCCGCGCGCGCCGCTACCAAAAATGAGCAGCGCCGATATCTGGAGGCTTGAACCATGAAAGACGAATACGATTTCAGTAACGCCAAACGCGGAGCGGTTGCCTCGAGCAAAGGCAAAACCCGCATCACCATCATGCTCGATGATGTCGTGTTAGACGCGGCGCGCCTCGCCGCCGAGAGCGAAGGTTTCGGTTATCAGACGGTGATCAACAACACCTTGCGCAAGGCCTTGCTCGACGATGGAAGCAAGAGCGCAGCGGCCATCCCGAACACCGCTGTTGTAAATGCCGGACATTTCAAAGAAGGGATAACGGCCGCCGAGCTAAAAAGCCTGGAGAAAAAACTATCGGAGGTGCTCAGTGAAATTCATCGCGTGATGAAGCCTTGAGCTACGTCGCCACGATCAACCGCGCAAGCACTTGTTTGAGCGTTGTGTGCTCTGGCACCCGAATCCCGAACTCGCGCTCCAGCAATCCGACCAGCTCATCCACATCCGTCACCTGCAGACGTTCGCTCTCCCCGCCCATCCGGTGAATCGCAAAACTGCCGTTGTTGAGCGTACGCCGCCAGCCTTCCCCCGTTCGCGCCACCATCAGCTGCCTGGCAAAAGACGATTCAGGGTGGGTCGAGACGTACCAGTTGCCGACGGCGAAATCGATGTCTTCCTGCCGTTGCAGGTCGAAGATGTACATCGCCCGCCACTCACCGGCAACGTTGGCGCGCAAGGTGTAGCCATCGGCATGTTGCTCGATGCGATAGGGTTCGTGGGGCGTGCGCTGTTCGGCCTGGGTATCGAGCAGCAGCGGTGCCGTAGGCACCATGCCACCGAAGCCGACATCGGTGATGTAGCGCACGTCATCCAGGATAACCAGGCTCAAGCGGTGTGTCCGCGCTGTCCACGCGCCCTCGGGTTGGCCCATGACCACTCGGCCGGAGATGCCACGGGCGTTGAAGCCCAGCGCCTGAAGCAGCGCCAGGAACAGATTGTTGAGTTCGTAACAGTAACCGCCACGACCATCGTGCAGGACTTTTTGCTCGATGGACGGCAGATCGATGAGCACTGGCTCGCCTGACAGCGTGGTGAGGTTTTCAAACGGGAATGCGCCGGTATGACGCAGTTGCAGTTGACGCAGGGTGTCCAGGGTCGGCGCCGGTGGCGCATCGAAGCCCAGGCGTTGCAGGTACAACGCAAGATTGCTCAGGCGGGGCTCGCTCATTGCTCGGTCCTTATGCAGTGGCCGCAGATCTCTGCGCCTATGGCCGCCATGTATAAGGGAAAAAGTGGTACGACCGACAATTGATTTCGCCAATCGCCACCCGACCGAAAAATCAACGACGCTTGCGCGAACTCAGTTGAATCCACGTCGGTGCGTGGTCACTGGCATGCGGTTCATTGCGTACCCAGGCATCGACACCGGCCTCCTGCAAATAGGGGCTCAACGCCGGGTTGAGTAACAGGTGATCGATACGCAACCCGGAATTTTTCTGCCAGTGCTGTCGGAAGTAATCCCAGAAAGTGTAAAGCCGATCCTGCGGATAAAGGTAACGCAGGGAATCGGTCCAACCCTGGTCCAGCAACCGCTGATAACACTCGCGGCTTTGCGGTTGCAGCAACGCATCCTTGAGCCAGGAGCGTGGGTTGTAGATATCCAGGTCGGTCGGCACCACGTTGTAGTCACCCGCCAGCACCACCGGATGTTCACTGCGCTGGAGACCCTCGGCGTGTGCGATCAGCCGCTCGAACCATGCCAGCTTGTAATCGAACTTCGGCCCCGGTTGCGGATTGCCATTGGGCAGATACAGACAGCCGACCAACACACCATGTACGGCGGCTTCCAGATAACGACTATGGGTATCGCTGTCGTCCCCCGGCAGACCGCGCCGACTCTCCAGCGGTTTTGCATCCCGCGCCAGAATCGCCACCCCGTTCCACGACGATTGGCCCTGCCAGATCGCTCCGTAACCGGCCCCCTCAAGTTCTGCGACGGGGAACGCACTGTCCACCGACTTCAGCTCCTGCAAACAGGCGATGTCCGGTTTTTCCCGCTGCAGCCAGGCCAGCAGGTTCGGTAGTCGGGCGCGCATGCCGTTGACGTTGAACGTTGCGATTCGCAGATTTTTCATGGGCGGACACTCCGAATGAGGGTGTTCAGTGTGTGACCTCCACGCCTTCATGTGGTTGCGTCGGCAGTCGGATCTACGGCGTAATAGGCGCCCGACGCCTGCCTGATCTGCCGAGAAAACCGACGCCATGGAAACACCGCTGGAAGGCAACAGAATCTGCCTGCGCCCACTGCAATACGCCGATGCCGATGCGCTGGTACACGCCGCCGAAGATGGCGAACTGTGGAACCTGACTGTCACCGTCGTGCCCTCCCCGACCACGGTGCACAGCTACCTGAAAAAAGCCCTCGACGGCCGGGATGCAGGCACTGTTCTGCCCTACGTCATCGTGCTCAAGGACACCGGCGAGGTCATCGGTTCGACGCGCTTCTGGAAAATCGACCGGCTCAATCGCAAGCTCGAAATCGGCAGCAGCTGGATCTCGGCTCGCTGGCAAAAAACCTTCGTCAACACCGAAGCCAAATACCTGATGCTGCGCCACGCCTTCGACGTACTGGACTGCGTGCGGGTGCAGTTCACCACCGACGAGAACAATCAGAAGTCGCGCAACGCAATCCTCAGGCTCGGCGCGCAACAGGAAGGTATCGTGCGTCACGAACGGATCATGCCGGACGGACGCAAGCGCAACTCGGTGCGGTTCAGCATCATCGATGATGAATGGCCGATGGTGCGTCAGCGGCTCGAACAAAAACTTGCCGACTACAGCCTTCGCTAATCCACACAGACCGCTCGTGCCTGAGTCGTCTCAACGATCCGAGCGCATCAACTCCTCGATCCCGCCGTCGATGGACAGCACCGCCGAACGGTTTCGTCCTGAATGCTTGGCCTGATACAAGGCGGCGTCCGCACGCCCGATGAACACTTCGGTGCTGTCCAGCCGCGTGGGCACAAACGAATAGCAGCCAAGGCTGACCGTGACGAAACCGTTGGGCGAACCGCTGTGGCTGATGTTTTTGGCCATGACGGCGCGACGGATATGCTCGGCAATGACCATCGCACCGTGAATATCGGTATCCGGCAGCAACACTGCGAACTCCTCACCACCGTACCGCACCGCCAGATCGGCTTTTCGATGGCAGCAACCCTTCACCGCCCGCGCCACTTGCGCCAGGCAATGGTCCCCCGCTACGTGGCCATAAGCGTCGTTGTAGCGCTTGAAGTAATCGATATCGAGCATGATCAGGCTCAATGAACTCGACTGACGGATGCCACGGCCGAACTCGATGTCCAGCGCTTGCTCGAACAGTCGGCGATTGGCCAGGCCGGTCAAGCTGTCGTGGGTCGCGATGAGCTTCAGCGCCTCCTTGGCCTTGCGCAAATCCGCCTCGACCTGCTCGCCGAGGCGAACCTGGCGCACGAACACCCAGCCGAACAACCCAATGCCCAGCACGACAAGGGCAACGATGACACTGGATCGAAACGCAGTGTCGTACCACCCCTTGAGAATCGAATCCCTGGACGATGCCGCCGACACAACCAGCGGATAGGCGTCGAGCTGTCGGTAGCCATACAACCGCACGGTGCCGTCGACCACCGAACGGAACGTTGCATTGCCGGAGGGCGCGTTGGGCAGCAACGTCTGAAAGATCTCGCCATTGGCCAACGACGTGCCGATCTGCGCTTCGACAAACGGCCGGCGCGCCAGCAACGTCCCGTCGGTCAGCCCCAAAAACATCGAGCCATTGTCATCAAGGCTGAAGCTTTTGAAGAACTGGTCGAAGTAGGACATCTTGATGCCGGCCAGCAACACGCCCTGGAAATGGCCGTTTTTGTCGTTGATGCGCTTGGAGACCGGAATGATCCACTCGCCATTCTCACGACTGCGAATGGCCGGTCCGATGTGCGCCACGGACGATACGTTCTGCTGGTGATACATAAAGTATTCGCGGTCCGCCACGCCTCGACCACGCGGCAGATCCGCAAAAGAGGTCACGATCCACTGGCCCTTCTGGTCAAACAGCAAGATCCCGTGCAATTGACTCAGCGCCTGCACCCGCTGGGCGAACGTTTTCTGAAGACGTGGTCGCTGCGGCGGACCGTAGCCGTCGGCCTGAATCCAGTCAACCAGACTGGTCAACACCAGGTCGGCTTTCATGAAGGTGTCTTCGGCCTGCTGCGCCATGGCTCGCGTCAGGTTCGATGACGCCACTTCGGCCACGGCCAGATCGTGCCGGCGCGATTGCTCCAGTTGCAGGTAAAGCAAACCGCACAGGCACAGGCACACCACAACAATGAACAGCATCGCTGCCTTGCGCAGCGGTAACCGTTTCAAAGCAACGCCAGTGGCGATGTGCGGGTCGTTTTGGAGAATAGGCAAAGCTCATCCTGCAAGGGTAAGGCATGGGCGAAGGCCCAAAACCCTTATATTTTGCGAGCTTAGTCTACGCCGTAATGAGGGGCAATCGTCCTTTGGACAGCCGGCGCATCGCACTGTGCAAATGCGCCCGCGCGCTTTCGGCATCCCCCAGGCGCATTTGTTCGTAGGCGCGCCGGGCAATCGGCTCGGGCACAGGCTTGAGATCGCGCTGGGTCGCCATCGCCATGAGTTGCACCTGGGCGGCACGTTCGAGGTAATACAGATCGTCCCACGCCTCGGCGATGGTTGGTCCGGCGACAATCACACCGTGGTTTTTCAGAAACAGAATGTCGGCATTGCCCATGACACTGGCGCTGGCCCTGTCCTCGGAGGCGGTGGAAGCCTTGGCCAGCGACCTCGACCTGGAAATCCTGCGCATCGGCGTACCGGAAGATTTCGATGCCCGGCGCATGGCCGTGATCCTTGCCGGATTCAACCGGGCCAGGCCTGAAGCGCGCCTGGAAACCGTCAGTGGCATGAGCACCGATCTCAAGCAAAAACTCGCGGCGGGCACCCTCGATATTGCCCTGGTCAAACGCGAACCGGACAGCGGCCCCTGCTGGGCGGCGTGGCCGGAAACGCTGGTGTGGGTCAAGGGTGCGGGGGTCGACTCGGCCAACGGGGTATTGCCCTTGGCCTTGTTCCCACAGGGCTGCATTTATCGGCAACGAGCGATCCGTCTGCTGGATGTGGCGCAGCGGCCCTGGCGCGTTGCGTTTGGCAGCCACGGCCTGACGGGTATTCAGGCGGCGGTGGCCTCCGGGCTGGGCGTGTCGGTGCTGCCCGCTTCGGCGGTGTTGCCTGAGCACCGCGTGTGCAGCGATCTGCCCGAACTGCCGCCGACCGAGTTGGCGCTGATCAGCCGCGAGGGCGCGTTGACCGGGTTGCAGCGAGCCTTGGTGGCGTTTTTGCAGGAGGAGCTGGGCAAGGCATGAACAAGAAGACTGCGTGCAGGTACCGAGCGGTTGACACCGGTTGAAGCTCGCGCAAAAAAACGGGTGCCTCAAGAGCACCCACATTCATGAAGCACAGACAATCCTCAGAGCATCCTGTCGACTTCATCCAACGTCACCCGGGGAATAAGTTCGCCAGGAATCCTTGAAGAACCGGACAAGTTGTAAACCTGAAAATCATCATTCACGACGTACTTCGACAGGATCTTGAACGAGGGCAGAATTCTCGTAAAAAAATGCTGATCGAGCATGCACGGTGAGGCGTCGGCATCGTCTTCTTCATAGAAACGCCGCACTGACTGATTCAAGTCGACACCCACCAAAAACACCTTGTTAAAACCTGCGTGGTAGGCAATTTGCAGCGCCAGATAGGCCACCGTGCGCGCATCAAAAAAGCCGCGCTTGAGGTTCTTGCTGAACCCCAGGGTTCTGTTGCGACCGTTTCCAAGCCTGCGACTTCTGATGAGTTCCTTATCACCCCTGAAGACCAGGTCAGTCCAGGAAAGCTTGGGCGCCTTGGTCAGCAGGTACAGGTCCCCTTCGGGCATGACGGCCGAACGCCGGATGTGCTCTTCCCACACGGCAACCCGCTCACTGAGGTGCATCCCCGCCGCCAGCAATTCGGGCTGTTCCCGGTAAAAGGCAATGTCGGTGCAGGCATAAAAGAACGGCTTGATATCGGTACCGATGAACTTCGAGATGGCCCCGTTCATGGTGATCATCGGAATGTCTGCGTAGTTCTCCAGCGGAAAATCCTTGGCGGTTGCTCCCGAGGCAATGATGAACACCGGTCCTTTTTGAATGTTGCGGCACTCATCGAGGTCATGCACACGAGGCAAACCTGCAATGGGTACCGTGTTTTCTGGCACAACATCCATCTTCACTGTCCCTGTTCCTTTGGGTCTTTTTCATTGTGGTAGTTTTCAACCATGGCGCAAACCGCGTCGCTGCAGCCGCTGCGGACTGGCCTCGCCGAATGAACAGGAGCCGACCTCTGCAACTGCAGCTCCCTGCTATTCGCCAGTGCTTTTTTGCCCGGCCGCCAGCGCAGGCAGTCCTGCCTGCTGCCATTGCGGAGCAGGCAGTTCCGAACGCAGATTCAATCCCCGCAGAACCGCAGAGTCGTACCCGTAGACATCGGGCTTGAACATCACGCGACCATCATTACTCAGGTCCACCGTCCAGTAAGCCAACAGCACCGGCACCTTGACGGGAAGCCGGATGTTTTCGGTCTTGCCGTTGGCCAACTGCGCCTGGATCCCGGTGCTGTTCCAGTGCACCGGATCGTTGAACAACAGCTCCACCAACTGCAGCGGGTTCTCGACCCTGATGCAGCCTGAACTGGTGGCGCGACGAGATTGAGCAAACAACTCGCGATGCGGCGTGTCGTGCAGATAAATCGCGTATTCATTGGGAAACCGGATCACGACCTGGCCCAGCGAGTTGTCCGGCCCGGCATCCTGTCGCAGCGTAACGCCGCGCGGGTTGGACCAATCGACCGTCGATGGGTCGAGCAAGTTCCCTTCACGGTCAATCGGCTTGATTCGGTTGGCGGCAAGGTAGCCGGGATTTTTCTGAATCTTGGGCAACATGTCCTTGACCAGAATGGTCGGGGGCACGGTCCAGGTAGGGTTGAACGTGACGTAAGTAATCTCTGACTGGAACACCGGCGTACTGCGAAACGGTTTGCCGACTTGCACCCGAGAACGCCAGATCGGCTTGCCGTCGCGGTAGAGCGCAACTTTGTAACCAGCTATGTCAACAATGACAAAAGTGCCCTGAAGTTTGTACAGCAACCAACGCGCACGCTCCATGTTCACCCGAACCTGGTCGATCCGCGCCTCAACCGACACATTCAACGCCGCGAGCGTCGCCGCCCCGGCAACACCGTCCGCGCCCAGGTATTGTTCGGCTTGATACTTTTTGACCGCCGCGGTGACGACAGCGTCGTAGTCGCTACGTGGTTTCAACTGTGGGGCCAGATAACCACCGGCCGCCAAACGGGCTCGCAGCTGCGCGACCGCAGGTTCGTCCATACCAGGCTTGAGCGACTTGTCTTCGGCAACCTTCGGCCAGCCACCCGCATCCCGAACCTTGCGCAGTTGCGCCAAACCCATGCGCAAGCTGCCATAAACCGCTTCTTGCGGTGGCGCTTGAGCGAATGCCCGGGCGACGTCATGGCTGTCGAGGGCGGCGAAGAAGGTGTTCACGTCTTCACGCGGATCGACGCCGACCGGGTCGAAATTCCAATGAATGTCCAGGCGCGAAGGGTCGACTTTGCCGCGCCGCAATTGCAGGAGCGCGGCGATGAACGTTCGCGTGGCGACGACATCGAAACTCGCCCGCTGCGCCGGGGTTTGCATCGACGCTCGTGCCTTGGCCAGTTCATCAATATGAAAATCTGCCGGCTCCAGACCATCCGCTTGTGTGTTGTCCAGGCTTTTCAGCAGTTGGCTGACATCACTGTCTTGTGTCCACGCTGCGCGATAACCGCGATGCATATAGAAATCCATCACCACACGGTTGACGTCTACCCGTTGATGCCTGGGGGATGTGAGCAGCGGCGGAAACGCCGAAGCCAACGGCGCCAGCATGCTTTGAATCGTCTGACCGACGATGTCATCCGCTGCAGCCTCACTGGCGTTGATAGATGTAGATGACCGCTCGATCGGCGAAGTTTGCGCAATCGCTGCACCGCTGATCAGAAAGCCCATAAAAAATACACGGCTTATGACGAATAACCTTGTTAACTGCCCCATGGATAATCCTTAATCTCCCGCATTCACCGGCTAGCCGCGCTCGCGCTGCTAGACTCGAAACAATCATGATGAGACACGCATATGGCGCTAGACCGCTTCGGCTTCCTAATTACGGCCCTGCTGCTGAGTTCAACGTCAGTCACGGCAGCCTACGCCGACTCACTTGAAGCCGCTTTGGTCAAAGCCGCTCCAGACGCTAACGCCAAGGTGATTGCACTGGCCGTACGTGCCTCTCAATGCAGCTTGGCCCAAGGTGCCGCGCCTGTCCAAAGACTTGCCGTCATCGATTACTCCCTGCCCTCCACCGAACAACGCCTTTGGGTGTTTGACCTTAAACAGCGCAAATTACTGTTTCACGAATTGGTTGCCCACGGTCGCAACAGCGGCGAGAACATGGCGGTCAAGTTTTCCAATCAAAACGAAAGCTTCGCCACCAGCCTGGGCTTGTATCGTACGCAGTCAAGTTACGTTGGGCAGAACGGTTATTCGTTGCGCATGGAAGGACTCGAACCGGGCTTCAACGACAACGCCTTCGACCGGGCGATCGTCATTCATGGCGCGCCTTATGTCAGCCCGGTGCTTGCACGGGCAAACGGGCGGATTGGCCGCAGCCTCGGCTGCCCGGCGGTACGGCCGGCGATTGCGCACAAGCTGATTGACTCGATGAAAGACGGGCAACTGTTGTTTTCGTACTACCCGGATCAGCGCTGGCTGAAAAAGTCTTCGTATATCAATTGCGGTAGCGGGACGGTGGCGTCGACCGCCAAGCCTTCCACCAACCGTTGAACACCGCGTTGAAACTGTCAAAACTGTAATCCCCGCCTCAGTCTGCTGAAAGGCATCGCCCGTTAGCCTCGTCGTCAAGTTGTCTCCCAACTGACGGACCGGGAATAAAAACGGCATGCACTCCAACACTTCAAGACGCACCTTCGTAAAGGGGCTGGCCGCGGGCGGATTGCTCGGCGGCCTCGGGTTATGGCGCACGCCTGTGTGGGCGCTCACCCGCCCTGGCGAACCGCAGATGCTCACGGGCAGCGATTTCGAGCTGTTCATCGGCGAAACCCCGGTCAACATCACCGGCAATCCGCGCACCGCGATGACCATCAACGGCGGCATTCCCGGCCCGCTGCTGCGCTGGCGTGAAGGCGACACGGTTACGCTGCGGGTGAAGAACCGGCTCAAGGAAACCACCTCCATTCACTGGCACGGCATTTTGCTGCCGGCCAACATGGACGGCGTGCCGGGCCTGAGTTTTCACGGCATCGAACCGGGCGGCGTGTACGTCTATCAATTTCAGGTCCGGCAGAACGGCACCTACTGGTATCACAGCCATTCGGGCCTTCAGGAGCAGTCCGGCGTTTACGGTCCGCTGGTGATCGACGCCAAGGAGCCGGAGCCCTTTGAGTACGACCGCGATCACGTGGTGATGCTGACCGACTGGACCGACGAAGACGCGGCCAGCCTGATGAACACCCTGAAAAAACAATCCGACTACTACAACTACAACAAGCGCACCGTGGGCGATTTCATCGACGACGTCAGCAAAAACGGTTGGGCCGCCACGGTCGCCGTTCGAAAGATGTGGGCCGAAATGAAGATGAATCCCACAGACCTCGCCGACGTCAGCGGCGCCACTTACACCTACTTAATGAACGGCCTGGCGCCGGACTCGAACTGGACGGGTGTGTTCCGGCCAGGTGAAAAACTGCGACTGCGGTTTATCAACGGTTCGGCCATGACCTACTTCGACGTGCGTATTCCCGGCCTGAAAATGACGGTGGTCGCGGCGGACGGGCTGCATGTCAAACCGGTGAGCGTCGACGAATTCCGCATCGCGGTGGCCGAGACCTTTGATGTGATTGTCGAGCCGACGCAGGACGCTTACACCGTGTTCGCCCAGTCTATGGATCGCACCGGATATGCGCGCGGCACGCTGGCGATGAAGGCGGGTTTGTCCGCGCCGGTGCCTGCACTCGATCCGCGACCGTTGGTGACCATGGATGACATGGGCATGGGCGGGATGGATCACGGCAGCATGGCCGGCATGGACCACAGCGCGATGGGTGGCATGCAAGCGCATCCCGCGACGGAAAACGACAACCCGCTGGTGGACATGCAAGCCATGAGCACCTCGCCGAAATTCGACGATCCCGGCCTTGGCTTGCGCAACAACGGCCGCCGCGTCCTGACCTATTCCGACCTGCGCAGCACCTTCGAAGACCCGGACGGCCGCGACCCGGGCCGCACCCTCGAACTGCACCTCACCGGCCACATGGAAAAGTTCGCGTGGTCGTTCAACGGCGTGAAATTCTCCGATGCCGAACCGCTGCGCCTCAAGTACGGCGAGCGCGTGCGCATCGTGCTGGTCAACGACACGATGATGACCCACCCCATCCACCTGCACGGCATGTGGAGCGACCTCGAAGACGAGAACGGCGAGTTCATGGTGCGCAAACACACCATCGACATGCCCCCCGGCTCCCGACGCAGCTATCGGGTGACCGCCGACGCACTCGGCCGCTGGGCCTATCACTGCCACCTCCTGTACCACATGGAAATGGGCATGTTCCGTGAAGTTCGCGTGGAAGAATAAGGCGCTACCCATGACCAGACTTACATCGATTTTTCTCGCCGTTTGCACGACGGGCCTGACGCTTTCTTCGGCGAGCGCCGCCACCAACCACATGCAGAACATGGATCACAGCCAGATGCCGGGCATGGACCATGGCCAGATGCAGGGCATGGACGACGGCCAGATGCAGCCCGCCGCGCCCACTGAAAGCCGCACCCCGATCCCGCCGCTGACCGATGCCGACCGCGCCGCCGTGTTCGTCAGCCCCGGCGGCCATAACGTGCATGATTCCGCGCTCAATCACTACTTCCTCGCCGACAAACTCGAATGGCAGGACGCCGACGATGGCAGCGCGCTGGCCTGGGATTTATCGGGCTGGATCGGCGGTGACATTGATCGCCTGTGGCTGCGATCCGAAGGCGAGCGCAGCAACGGCAAAACCGAAGACGCGGAAGTCCAGGCGCTATGGGGCCATGCGATCTCGCCGTGGTGGGATGTGGTGAGCGGCGTGCGCCAGGACTTCAAACCCGGCGCCCCGCAAACCTGGGCTGCGTTCGGCGTGCAAGGCATGGCGCTGTACAACTTCGAAGCCGAAGCCACGGCGTTCATCGGCGAAGGCGGCCAGAGCGCGGTGCGGCTGGAAGGTGACTACGACATCCTGCTGACCAACCGGCTGATTGTGCAGCCGACCGCCGAGCTGAATGTCTACGGCAAAAACGATCCGCAGCGGGGCATTGGTTCCGGGCTCTCCAACACCGAAGCCGGGCTGCGGTTGCGCTATGAAATTCGCCGGGAAATCGCCCCGTACATCGGCGTGACCTGGAACCGCACCTACGGCAAAACCGCCGATTTCGCCAAAGACGATGGCGAGGATCGCAGTGAAGCACGCGTCGTTCTCGGCGTTCGGCTGTGGTTCTGATCGCACTCACATCACCATCAAAAAAAACCGCTTCGAGCGGTAAAGAGGCCTTGCATGCGCACAATGAAAACCACCGCTGTTGTCATCGGCTTGCTCATGAGCACACTGGCTCAGGCGCACCCGAAACTGCTCTCATCCACCCCGGCCGAAGGTGCGGATGGCGCGGCACCGAGCACAATCGAACTGCACTTTTCCGAAAGCCTCATGACCCAGTTTTCCGGCGCGAAACTGGTCATGACCGAGATGCCCGGCATGGCGCACTCCCCGATGCCGATGAAAGCCAAAGTCACCGGCGGCAGCGACCCGAAAACCATGCTCATCACCCCACTCTCGCCGTTGCCCGCCGGCAGCTACAAAGTCGAATGGCGCGCGGTGTCTTCGGACACTCACCCGATCACCGGCAACGTTACGTTCAAAGTGAAGTGATTGATGAGCGACTGGGTCAGCATTGCACTGCGGTTTGGGTTGTATGTGGATTTGATGGTGCTGTTTGGGCTGGGATTGTTCGGGCTCTACAGCCTTGCGGGGCGCGAGCGGGTGTCCGGGGCGGTGCTGCCGTTTCGGCTGATCCTTCAGGTGACGGCCGCGTTCGGAGTGCTGTTGTCCGTGGCGAGCATGCTGACGATGGTGAGTGCGATGAGCGGAGAATCGGACTTCACCGAGCTGCGACCGCATGTCCAGATGATGGTGTTCGAGACGGATTTCGGGTTGGCCTGGTCGGTTCGAGTTGTTGTGCTGGTGATGGCCGGTTTGATGCTGATGGTCAATCACCGCCTGCCCGGCGCCAGCTTGCTGGTTGCGTCGATTTGCGGCGCGATCGCCCTCGCCTCCCTGGCCTGGAGCGGTCATGGGGCGATGGATGAAGGCAGCCGTCGTTATTGGCATTTTGCGATGGACATTCTGCATCTGCTGGCGGCAGGCGCGTGGCTGGGTGCGCTGGTCGCGTTTGCATTGATGGCGAAAATCAACGCGCTGAAAACCGCAGAACGCATCAGGTTACTGGCTCGGGCTGTCGCTCGATTTGAATGGGTGGGCGCGGTGATCGTGGTCGTCATCACTGTCACGGGTGTCGTGAATTACCTGTTCATCGTCGGGCCGAAGCTTGATGACGTGTTGCTAAGTACCTACGGGATTTTGCTGTTTATCAAAGTGGGGTTGTTTGCCGGGATGCTGGTGCTCGCCGCGTTGAACCGGTTTCACCTTGGGCCGTTCCTGGAGCGCTCGTTACGGGAGGGGAAATACGAAGTTGCCGCCAACGCGTTGCGACGCAGCATGGTGGTCGAGTTGGCGCTCGCGGTGTTGATTGTGGGGCTGGTGGCCTGGCTGGGGACGCAGAGTCCGGAAATGCAGTCCGCAGCGCAATAGCCAATCGGGCAGCAGAATCCGAAGTACTTATAACCATCGGCAGGAAAAATTAAGTACTCTCAGCCCCAATCCATCACGGAAGTCGGGTACACATGAAAACCAATAAATACACAGTAATGCTCGGTAGCCTGCTCGCACTATCGTTTGGCGCCCAGGCCGAACAATCGCACCTGGACAGCGTCATCCAGCAAGGCCAACTACGCGTGTGCACCACGGGCGATTACAAGCCCTACACGTTTAAAGCCGAGAACGGCGAATACTCAGGCATCGACATCGCCATGGCCCGCTCGCTGGCCGACAGCCTTGGCGTCAAGGTCGAGTGGATACCGACCACCTGGAAAACCCTGATGCCCGACATGCTGGCGGGCAAATGCGACATCGGCATGGGCGGGATCTCGGTCACCCTGGAACGTCAGAAAAAAGCCTTCTTCAGCACCACGCTGGACGTCGACGGCAAAATCCCGTTGGTGCGCTGCGAAGATCAGGCGAAGTATCAGACCGTCGAGCAAATCAACCAGCCTTCGGTTCGCTTGGTCGAACCGGCCGGCGGCACCAACGAAGCGTTCGTTCACGCCTTCCTGCCCAAGGCGCAATTGAGCCTTCACGACAACGTGACCATCTTCCAGGAGCTGCTGGACAAGAAAGCTGACGTGATGATTACCGACACGTCGGAAGCCCTGTATCAGCAGAAACTCAAACCCGGTTTGTGCGCAGTGAATCCGAGCCAGTTCATGCAGTACGGTGAGAAAGCTTATTTATTGCCGCGAGACGACATGACGTGGAAGTTGTACGTCGATCAATGGCTGCACCTGGCCAAAGTGACGGGCAACTACCAGAAAGTTTTAGGCCAGTGGATCGCCACGCCCGAGCCTAAATAGGCTTATTTCAGGTAACAGGTGGGCGAACAGGCAACGGCAGGATTACCGCGCCGTTGCCGGTCAGTCGTCGTGCAACAGTCCCGAACCGTATTCACCGAAGCTGCTGCCCAATGCACTGCCATGGAAGTTCAGCTGACTGTGGCTATTGGTCGGGCCAGGACCGAAGCCGGCGGACGGCTCGAGGTCTTCTGAATAGTCGTTATGGGTGCTGACGCCCGAACAGGCGCTCAACAGCAGCGCACCACCGATCAGCAAGACTTTGAAGAAGTTCGAGATCATTTTTCAGGTTCCCTGTGGCCGGAGGTGGGGTGATGCAATCTTCAGTGTCCATCCTAGGCTGCGAACCCGGCAGCATCGTGAAACTTCACGCAGCGACAGCATTTGTTCAGGTATTCCGATTTCCCGAGCCCTCCAAAAAGGCTGTGGACGGTGGTGTTCGCAAGTTCGACAGGCTGCTGCAGCTGCTAAGCTCTGCGTTCAGTGCCCGCACAAAAAACAACATCCGCCGCGAGAGAAAGGAAGCATTGAATGAGTGGAATCACCGTTGATGACAAACATCGTCTTGCCCTGGTTGACGCATTGCGCTGTTTTGCATGCTTCTGGGTGGTTCTGTTTCATTTATCCGAAGGAAATCACATCCCAACCCTGCTGGCAGCCATTCCAGGCTGGTTGAAATACATGGTCTTTGACGCAGGCCATTTGGGAGTGCCTATATTTTTCGTACTAAGCGGCATTGTCATGGCGACCACGACATCCCGGGTGCCAATGAATAACGTGAACGCCACAAACTTTGTGGCACGTCGCCTGGTACGCCTCGCCCCTCCCTACTACGCCGCCATTGCACTGGGCGTGGCCGTGATCGCCGCAAAACACATGCTTGGGCAACCCGGAATCGAAATCCCCGGCGTGACGGCCATACTCGCCCACGTGCTGTTTCTCCAAGATTTCCTTGGCATCAGAAACATCATCACGGTGTTCTGGACCCTGTGTATCGAGGTGCAGTTCTACATCTTTTTTGCGGTGCTGCTGTGGTTAGCCGATCGTGCTGGAGAGGGTGTAACACCCAAGCGTCGCAACCTCTGGATTTGGGGCAGCGCATTGCTGGCGCTGCTGTGGCCCGCCGGGATAATTCATGCGATAGGCTGGAAAGGCGGATTTATTGCGTTCTGGTTCAGCTTCATGGCCGGGGTGCTGTGCGCTCAAACCCTGAGCGGCACTAAACAAAGCCGTTACATCGCCATTGGTTACTGTGCATTGGCGCTTGTTATCGGTCTTGCAACTAAAAACTCATTCACCATTGCTGCCGGGTTGACGGGCTTACTGTTCTGCTTCCTGGTTAATCGCTCCACCATGCTGGGTTTTATATCCAGCTACCCCGTGCAGAAAATTGCCCTGATTTCCTACAGCCTGTACTTGTTCCATTCTCCTGTGACCGGTTTCTTCATGCGCGTTTACCGGGCTTTCATGCCAACCGGCCTTTTCTCGGATGCACTGGCCGCCGTCCTGATCATTGCAACGTGCATCGCATTCTCGGCCATGGCCTATCTATTGTTCGAACGTCCCGCCATCGCGTGGAGCAGACGCATCAAGTTCAAGCGGCCTGATGCCGTCGTTCTGAATCGTACGTAAAGTCAGGCCAACCTGAGTCGCCCGCTCGCGGTCACAGACAGGGCTTGTCGGTGGTAGTGAACTCCAGAAATGAAAAAACCTCGCTTTGGCGAGGTTTTTTACATAACAAGGATCAACGTCAGAAAGCCTCGACAGGCTTCTTGGCCTGCTGAGCCATTTTGTGCTCATCGAGTTTCGGAAAAGAAAACTTGATAATGATGCTGGACTCATCGCCCTCGCCAGTGACTATCAAATCAGCCCCTCTAATGTTGGCGGGCGCTGATGCCATCAAGCTATGCACGTTGGAAGCGCCTTTGAACGAAGTAACTCCTTCAAAAAAGGAATAGGTCAATTCGTTGGCGTTCAACGCAACACTTTCATAATTCGTGAGCGTGGCTGTGTATTCATCTTTGCTTTTTGCTTTACCCGTGAGTTCAACGAGGTCCAGCACCGATTTCCCGTCAGTCAGTGCCACCAGACCAAACGTCTTGGCAAGGGCGCCAATGGCACGCGCGAATACATCGCGATCGTAGGGTGTAAACAGCGAAACAATAATCAGCTTGTCATCACTAAAAACCAGACTCGCCGTGAATTTTTGATCAATGAAATCCACATCATCAATACACCTGGCGGTAGCCCCCACATCAGCAGAGCAGTCATAAAAACCTGCAGCCTCGGTGTAATTCGCGAGAGGCGTGTCATAGGCGTAGCTCTTGAACAGGTTGTCACCCGCAACAGCATTTTGCATGCCGACAAAAATACCCAGTGTGGCCAACGCTATAGCAACAATCTTTTTTTGCATGGATTCCCTTCCTGAAGGTGCATCGGGATTGATAGCCAGATGCTATCAGCCAAGGGGCAGATTTGGCTACCAAGGTCTGACGGCTTCATTCCTCGGCGCTTGATTCAGCCTTGGAAAATTGCTCGCGGTCGAAGGCTTGGCTTTCCTGATAAACTGCCTTCCCGTCCCGATTGATCCGCATCTACGCCGTGCAGGACGTCAAGATGTCCTTGTGTTTGCGTGATGTGATCGTGCCCATTTCCTGTTGCTACATTGCCGATTTCGCTTGCTACCTTGTAGCAACCGAATTTGAAGGACAATGGAAATGGGTAAAAACCGTCGTATAAAAGATCTGTATCAATGACCTTCGAAAACCCTGAAGCGCCCGTAATCACTAGCCCCAATCGTTCTGAGCCGTCACGACGTTTCAGCGTGGCGCCCATGATGGACTGGACTGATAGGCATTGCAGATACTTCCTGCGCCTGCTCTCCAAGAACGCCCTCCTCTACACCGAAATGGTCACCACCGGCGCGCTGCTCAACGGTGATCACGATCGTTTCCTGCGCCACAACGAAGCCGAACACCCCCTCGCCTTGCAACTCGGCGGCAGTGTTCCGCTGGACCTGGCCGCTTGCGCTCGCATGGCGCAGGAGCACGGTTATGACGAGGTGAACCTGAATGTCGGCTGCCCGAGTGATCGGGTGCAGAACAACATGATCGGCGCGGTGCTGATGGGGCATCCGCAGTTGGTGGCTGATTGTGTGAAGGCGATGCGCGATGCGGTGTCGATTCCGGTGACGGTGAAGCACCGGATAGGGATTAACGGCCGGGACAGTTACGAGGAGTTGTGTGATTTCGTCGGCACGGTTCGCGATGCCGGATGCACGAGTTTTACGGTGCATGCGCGGATCGCGATTCTGGAGGGCTTGTCGCCGAAGGAGAACCGCGATATTCCGCCCCTGCGTTATGACGTGGCGGCGCGGTTGAAGGCGGATTTTCCGGAGCTGGAGATTATTCTCAACGGCGGGATCAAGACGCTGGAGGCCTGTCACGAGCATTTGCAGACCTTCGACGGTGTGATGCTGGGTCGTGAGGCGTATCACAATCCTTATGTGATGGCTGAGGTGGATCAGCAACTATTCGGCAGCACGGCGCCGGTGATCACTCGGGCGCAAGCGCTGGCGCAGTTGCGACCTTATATCGCGGCGCATATTGATGCAGGCGGTTCGATGCACCACATCACCCGGCATGTGCTGGGTCTGGGCACCGGGTTTCCGGGGGCGCGCAAGTTTCGGCAGTTGTTGTCGGTGGATATCCATAAGGCCAAGGAGCCTCTGGCGTTGCTGGATCAGGCGGCGGAGTTGCTTGAAGGGCGTTAACGGTCACCCGCGTTGAACCTGCGCCCGGATTTGGCATCGTATTTACGGACACCGCGCCCCGCCTTTCAAACATCCGTTTTCCAGATGTTGCCGCCGGGGCCTTCGATACGTACATGTGCCCTTGAGTGGCTGTCAGCGCTCGGGTAATGTCATTAGACCCATAGGACAGAGCACGCCCATGACTTCCAAGCTGGAACAACTCAAACAGATGACCACCGTGGTTGCCGACACCGGCGACTTCGAAGCGATCGCTCGCGTTAAACCGGTGGACGCTACCACCAACCCTTCCCTGCTGCTCAAAGCAGCGGCCATTCCGGGCTATGCCGAGTTGTTGAACGCTTGCGTCAGCGACTGCAAGGGCGATGTGGGCCTGGCCAGCGACCGTTTTGGCGTCGCGGTAGGGCAAGAGATCCTGAAAGTGATTCCGGGCCGTATTTCCACTGAAGTGGACGCGCGCCTGTCGTTCGACACTGACGCCGTATTGAAGCGTGCGCACCGTCTGATCGAGCTGTATGAAAAGGCCGGCATCGGCCGTGACCGCGTGCTGATCAAGATCGCTTCCACCTGGGAAGGTATCCGCGCTGCCGAAATCCTGGAAAAAGAAGGCATCCAGACCAACCTGACATTGCTGTTTTCGTTCGCCCAGGCGGCGGCGTGCGCCGATGCAGGTGTGTTCCTTATTTCGCCGTTCGTGGGCCGTATCTACGACTGGTACAAGAAGGCCAACGGCAACGACTACACCGGCGCGGATGATCCGGGCGTCCAGTCGGTGACGCGTATCTACAACTACTACAAGGCCAATGACTACAAGACCGTGGTCATGGGCGCGAGCTTCCGCAACCTGAATCAGATCGAGCAACTGGCCGGTTGCGACCGCCTGACCATCAGCCCGGACTTGATCGATAAACTGGCGGCGGACACTGGCAAGCTGGAGCGTAAATTGGCGCCAGGTCATACCGGTGAAGCGCGCTTGAGCCTGAATGAAGCGCAGTTCCGTTGGTTGTCCAACGAAGATGCGATGGCGACCGAGAAACTGGCGGAAGGGATTCGTCAGTTTGCCCGGGACCAGGAGAAGCTTGAGGCGCTGTTGCAGGCCAAGCTGTGATCTAGTTCAGCGCAATGCAAAAAGGGCGAACCTTGATGGGTTCGCCCTTTTTTGTGTGCGTTTGTTTGGTGCTCGCTTTGGGGATGTAGGGGCGATGAGGCCAGTCCCGCCCCTACCCTTTCAAAGGATCAATGACGCTCCAGCGCATTCACCAGATCATGAAACGCTTCACGATTCGAATCATTCAGCCCCATGAGGATCTTGTGCGCTTCAAGCACTTTGATCCGCACCACTTCTTCCGACTGGTCCTGGTCAGGCAAGTCGGTCAGGCACTCAGGGCACGGGATCGGGCGGTCAACGATGTTGAACACCTGCTCGAAGCCCATGGACTGCAGCAGACGCGTGATGTCTTCGTGGGTGGTGACGACGGTCGGCAGCAGGCCGACTTTCTGCCGCGACAGGATCGACAGTTTGGCCAACAGGCCAAGGGTGGTGCTGTCGATGCTGCGGGTTTCGGTCAGGTCGATCACGATCGCGTTGAAGTTCAACGCCGTGAAGATCCGCTCAATAGTCGCATCCAACGCCGAACACAGGGTCAGGCGAACTTCACCGACGAACTTCAGGACGAAGGTGCCGTCCTGCTCGGCGAACTGGATTCTACCGGTACTCATTAAAGATTCCTGCTCAACACCAACAGGGCGATATCATCCGGCATCTCCCCTAGCGTGGCCAATCCAAAAACCTGCCGCAGCCCATCCAGGGTGCCGCCCGCTGCCTTGACCCGCTGGGGCAAAGCCGCTTCTTTTTCTTTGAGTGTAGGTTCTGGCAAAAGGTCCAGAATGCCATCGGACATCAGCGTCAGGCTGAACGTCGGCGGCAGCTCCAGCACGTGATCTTCGTAGGTGGCTTCATTGAAGAGGCCCACCGGCAGACCACGCCCTTCCAGATATCGAACACTGTCTGGCGTGTACAACACAGGCAACGGTAAATGACCACCGATGCTATAGGTCAACAAACCTGTCTCCTCGTCGATGACTCCACCGACCATTGTGACGTGTTTACCCAGCTTACAACTGATCAGGCCCCGGTTGATATGACCAAGGACCTCTGAAGGCTTGAATTCCGGCAATGTGCCGTTGCGCTTGGATTCGAACAGCAAGCGCGTGGTCATGAATTTCAGCAGCACCGTGACGAAGGCTGAAGAAGCGCCATGACCGGAAACGTCCGCCAGGTAGAACGCTACCCGACGCTCGTCGACCCGAAAGTAGTCAACGAAATCACCCGACAGGTACAGCGACGGGATGATCTGGTGTGCAAACTGGAATTCGTCAATGGTCCAGGGGCTGACCGGCAGCATGTTCATCTGCACCTGGCGACCGGCATTCTGGTCTTCCTGGAGCAGGTTCAGGCTGGCTTCAAGCTCGCGATTGGCCTTTTCCAGCTTCTCACGGTAGCGCTGGTTTTCCAGCAGCAGACGCGCGCGATCCAGGGCCCGGCGCACAGAGTGCTCGAGCACGGCCAGATCTTCGAGAGGCTTGATCAGGTAATCCGCCGCACCCAGGCGCAAGGCCTCGACTGCGTCGTTCATCACGCCGGCACCCGAAACCACAATCACTGGGGTTTGCGGTGACCGCTCGGTGACCTGGCGAATGAGTTCGAGTCCGCCCATCTGCGGCATGCGCAGATCGCAGATGACCAAGTCGGGCTTGTCTTGCTCGAATACCTGAAGACCCTGCTGGCCATTGCTGGCCTGCAAGACGCTGAAACCACTGTCTTCCAAATAGGCGGCGAGGCTCGCGCGCACTACTTCGTCATCATCGATTATCAGCAGCGTGGCACTGGTTTTTGGCATGTGGGCAAACGGCGCCAGAATTAGGTTGGCGTAGCAGGCTGGGCAATTGACCCCGCACACACTACTGGATTCGCTTTCTAGCCTCTCTGTTGCACCGCTTTCGGGCATCGACCCTACTGACAGGCACACCAGAGGTGCCCTTCTAAGGCGCAGACGGTACTCCCATCCGCGGGGCGTTTCAAGCTCACGCCGATGGTCGCTTGACGTCTTTACTTGTCAAATCACCGAGAGTTATAAGAACTGATAAAACCGTAACCCAATGGAAGGATGAAGCCCATGAGCCAAACCGAACGGGACTACAGCGAAAAGCGTGATTTCATCCGCATGCGAGTCGATGCCGATGTCGCGCTGATTCATGAAGGGGACGAAGTTGCAGCCGTCTGCATCGACCTTTCCAGCAGTGGCATGCAGGTTGAGGCACCGCGTCTGTTCAAGGTCGGCGACCGGCTCAGCGTGCGGATCGACTCCGATCATGCGGCACTCAAAGGGCTCGAAGCCGACACTGAAGTGGTCCGGGTTAAAGAACAGGACGGCGCCAGTCAGAAACTCGGCCTTACAATCTTGAAAATGAAATAACCCGGATCCAAAACCAAAAAAGGCGGCCAACGGGCCGCCTTCTTCGTTTTTACCGGTCGAGATCAAAAATCGTCTTCGACCTGACCGTCTTTGACTTTGAACTCGCGGTTCTGCAAGTACGCATTGCGGATGAAGGTGTACTTGTCGCCGCTGATCAGCTTCTCGGCCGACAGCAGACTGGCGCGGGTGTCGACGATGTTCAGGGCGAAGATCGAGTTACGCACCGGTACGTCGTGGATGTACGGGTACGGGCCGGTGTAGCCGTCGACAAACTTGGCAGGCGCATCACGCAGAGTGCTTGGGCCCAGCAACGGCAGCATCACGTACGGGCCGCTTCCTACACCCCAGTAGCCCAACGTCTGACCGAAATCTTCGTCGCTGCGATTGAGGCCCATCTTGGTGCCCACATCGAAGAAACCCAACAGGCCGAAGGTGGTGTTGAAGATCAGGCGTGCGGTGTCGACGCCGGCAGCTCCCGGTTTGGCCTGCAAGATGTTGTTGGCAAGGTTGGTGACATCACCGACGTTGCGGAACATGTTGTGGATGCCGTCTTCGAGAAATTGCGGGGTCACGAACTGGTAGCCCTGCGCCAGAGGCTTCAGCGCATAGGTGTCGAGCACGTCGTTGAACTTGTAGATCGGACGGTTGATGCTTTCCCAAGGGTCCTCTTCCGTGGCTGCCTGGGCAGCGAACGGGGCCAGCAACACACTGGCGCACACACAAAACTGAGCTAGATGATTGCTCCAGCGCATAGAAAAACTCCTTGGATTGTACTGGCGCGGGCGTCTTGGCCCGAACATTAAGCCGGTGAGTATAAGACGGAAAAGCCGCTTTAGGCAGCATCGTGCGTGATGGCCTACGGATGATTCGCCATGACTGTGAGCGATTCACATCCATGTCACTCAACTGTCACCGGCGGCGCATAGCCTTGACGCTATTTCAGGGATGTTGACATGCCGCACGCCGAAACCTTGCCCCTCGCCGCCCCCAGCCTGACCGCCGTCCTGTTTGGCCTCAGCGGTTGCCTGGTGGACTTCGGCGCCCGCACGCACCAGCGCGGCGACCATTGCGCCGAGCATGCCGAAGTCACACCTGGCGCTCTGGACAGCCTGCACAGTTTGCAGCGCCAGCAGATTCCCTGTGCCTGGCTCGACGAACTTCCCCCCGCATTGAGCCTCTCGCTGGCCGCCGCCCTGCCCGACTGGGTCAAGCCGTCGCAACACCCCGCAACAATCAATCCGTGGCCAGCACCTAATGCATGCTGGCAAGCCTTGATGGCGCTGAATGTCGGGCAACTGGATGGTTGCGTGCTGGTCAGCGGCGAACCGCGATTGCTGCAATCGGGCCTGAATGCCGGGTTGTGGACCATCGGCCTGGCCTCCTGCGGCTCACTGTGCGGGCTGGCGCCCAGCGAATGGCAGGCCTTGAGCCAAAAGGAACGCGAACACCTGCGCGGCAAGGCCACCGTGCAATTGTTCGGCCTGGGCGTGCATTCGGTGATCGATCACCTCGGCGAACTCGACACCTGCCTGGCCGACATCAGCCTGCGTCGGCTCAAGGGTGAAAAGCCCTGATCGAGATCATGCAGGTTGCGCGCGAGTGGATTAATCTAAAGGTCAGCCATAGACCTTTGGCGCGCTGCCACGGTCTATGCCAGTGCCTATCGATAAAAGGAAGAACGCCATGCCTGCCCGCGAACTGCAACAACAGCTCAATGCCCTGCGCGAGCAATTGGAACAGAATCCTCCGCTGACCGAAGCAGAGCGCGCCGACCTGCATGCGCTGATGCAACAGATCGAACTTGAGCTTGAACTCGAAACCAAAACCCAGGACTCCAGCCTCGCCGATGGCGTAAACCTGGCCGTCGAACGCTTTGAACTTGAACACCCCGCCATTGCCGGCACCTTGCGCAACATTGTGCAATCCCTGGTCAGCATGGGGATCTGAACCCGCCAGATACAAAAAAGCCCCGCCAGTGATAGCGGGGCTTTTTCATAGCCCGGATTTGCAATGCAACCCCCTGTAGGAGCGAGCCTGCTCGCGATGGCTGAGTGTCAGTCAACATCAATGTTGAATGTGCTGGACTAATCGCGAGCAGGCTCGCTCCCACAGGGGTACTTTACTGGCGGACCAGGCGATGGTTCGGCAGTTGCACGTCTTCAGTGCTGCGATACGGGTTGATGTCCAACCCGCCGCGACGCACATACCGCGCGTACACCGTCAATTTCTCCGGTTTCAGCAAGCGTTGCAGGTCGAGGAAGATCCGCTCCACGCATTGCTCATGGAAGTCCGAGTGCTGACGGAAGCTCACGATGTACTCCAGCAGACTCGCGTGATCCAGCGCCGCGCCACGGTATTCCACCACCACGCTGCCCCAGTCCGGCTGACTGGTCACCGGGCAGTTGGATTTGAGCAAATGACTGTGCACGCTCTCCTCGACGATGCGCGAATCATCACAACGCAGCAGCTCCGGACGCGGATGCTCATAGTTGCTGACGCTGATGTCCAGGTCATCGATGCACACACCCGGCAACGCCACGACGCCTTCCGCTTCAACGTCTTTCAGGCGGCGAACCCGCACGCCGACCGGCTTGCCTGCCGCAGCGGACAGGTCGTTCACCAGGGTCGCTTCAAGGCTTGCGATATCGGCAAACGGTGTCTGATTCAGCGAGTTCAGATACAACTTGAACGACTTGGATTCGATAATGTTCGGCGAATCCGCCGGGATGCAGAATTCGCCGATCGCCACCACGGGTTTACCGGACGGCAACAGCCACGACAGCTCGAAGCAGTTCCAGAAATCCACGCCTTTATACGGCAGGGTTTCAGCCGTCAGCCCCAGCTCCGCCCATTTCGCAGTGCGCGGGATCGGAAACAGCAAGGACGGCGTGTAAGTGGCGATGTATTCGCTGGATTTACCCAGCGGCGAGTGTTCGGCTGCGGGATGCATGGCGGAAACCTGACTGAAGAATCAGCGGATTCTACCAGCCTTTGCTCGCGCCTTAGAGTGCTTACTGACTGACTGTCAGTTTACCGACCATGCCAGCCTGATAGTGACCTGGAATATTGCAGGCAAATTCCAGGTTGGTGGCCTTGGTGAAGGTCCAGGTCAGTTCGGCGGTTTTACCCGGCTCGACCAGCACGCTATTGGGGTCATCGTGTTTCATACCATGATCCATTCCCGCCATCGCGCCGTGGTCCATTTCCTTCATCCCTGTAGGCGTAAGCATGCCGCTCTGCTGCATCTTCATCATTTCCTGCTGATGTTTTGCATGCATCGCCGCGTCACCGAGGTTGAATTCGTGCAGCAACTGGCCTTTATTCACCAGCACAAAGCGAACTGTCTCACCGGCCTTGATATCGATGGCCTTTGGGGTGAACGACATGTCGCCCATCACCACTTCAACGCTGCGGGTCGCCTTGGCAGCCGGGGCCGGCTGCCCGAAGTCGTAGGTGTGCGCCGGCGATGCCCACACCGGCGAACTCAGCACCAGCAGGCACACAGCCAGCACCAGGGGTTTGCGCAAAAACATAGTCGTACTCCAACAAGATAAAGTTCAGCCTGCGGAAAACACTAAACTGCGGCCACTGCCCGTAACCTGACAGCCAGATTACAACTTTGTCAGGTTGGCCTGCACAACCGCTGCCCACGGTATAAAGCGTTCGTTCCATTTACCTCGAGTCGCCCATGAAACTGCTGATCGTCGAAGACCAACCGAAAACCGGCCATTACCTGCGTCAGGGCCTGACCGAAGCCGGGTTCAACACCGAATTGGTGGCCGACGGAGACACTGGCCAGCAATTGGCATTGAGCGGTGACTACGCGCTGTTGATCCTCGATGTGATGTTGCCCGGTCGCGATGGCTGGCAAATCCTCCAGGCAGTGCGCAGCGCAGGCCTCGACACGCCGGTCCTGTTTCTGACCGCGCGCGACGCGGTGGAAGACCGGGTTCACGGCCTCGAACTGGGCGCCGACGATTATCTGGTCAAACCGTTCGCCTTCTCCGAACTGTTGGCCCGGGTCCGCAGCCTGTTGCGTCGCGGCAGCACCACGCCACAGGAAACCAGCCTGCAACTGGCCGATTTGCGTCTGGATCTGATCCGCCGTCGCGTCGAACGCAGTGGCCAACGCATCGACCTGACCGCCAAGGAATTCGCCCTGCTGGAAATGCTTCTGCGCCGTCAGGGCGAAGTGCTGCCCAAATCGCTGATCGCTTCCCAGGTCTGGGACATGAATTTCGACAGCGACACCAATGTCATCGAAGTCGCCATCCGCCGTTTGCGCCTGAAAATCGACGACGAGTTTCCGAACAAATTGATCCATACCGTGCGCGGCATGGGTTATGTCCTCGAAGAGCGCCCGGCCTGATGCGCCGACTTTCATTGAGCAGCCGTCTGGCGCTGCTGTTTGCAGCTTGCACCGCCGTGGTTTCGTTGTTCGCTGGCGTGTTGTTCAGCCGAGCCAGCGAGGCGCACTTCGTTGAACTGGACCAGCAATTGCTGGACGGCAAGCTCATTGGTTTGCGCCGAGCGCTTCACGATCTTCAGTCCAGTGAAAGCGAAGTCAGACTGGCGGATGAATTGAACCGTCAGGCTGATTTGTCCCTGCGCATTTCTGGCAGCGACGGCAAGCGTTGGTACGACAGCGCCGCGAGCCTGCCCGACAAACTTCCGCAGAGGCCGGGTTTGTCGACCATGAACGACAACGGCACCGACTACCGCGTCCTCAATGCGCCGTTGTTTGTCGACAAGCCTGACTCACCGCAATTGACCCTGCTGCTGGACATCACCCACCACCAACACTTTCTGCAGCGCATGCAGCACTTGATCTGGCTGACCGTCGGTTTGTCGGCCCTGGCCACCGCTCTGCTAGGTGCCTGGGCGGCGCGTAGCGGGTTGCGTCCGTTACGGCGCATGAGTGCAATCGCCAGTGGCGTTTCCGCGCAGTCGCTGAACGCCCGACTGCCCGAAGAGAGCATGCCCCCCGAACTTGCGGAAATGGCCCACAACTTCAACGCCATGCTCGGACGCCTCGACGACTCTTTTCAGCGGCTCTCGGCGTTTTCTGCCGACATCGCCCATGAACTGCGCACCCCCCTGTCAAATTTGCTGACCCACACCCAGGTCACCCTCACCCGCCCACGCCCCCTTGAGGATTACCGCGAAGCGCTGCACAGCAACCTCGAAGAACTGCAATGGATGGCGCAACTGGTCAACGACATGTTGTACCTGGCCAAGGCTGATCACGGGTTGCTGATGCCCAAACGTGAACCCCTGGAATTGGCGGAAGAAGCGGATGTGTTGCTGGAGTTTTTTGCGCCATTGGCCGAAGACGCCCAGGTGACGTTGAGCCGCGAAGGCAACGCGCGCCTGGAGGGAGACCGGAGCATGTTGCGTCGGGCACTTTCGAATTTGCTGGATAACGCGCTGCGATTCACGCCGGCCGAAGGTGAGGTTCGGGTGCGGATGATCGAGCGGCCTGAAGGTTTGAGTCTGACGGTCGAGAACAGCGGCGAAGGCATTGACGGGGCATTACTGCCGCGTTTGTTTGATCGGTTTTATCGGGCAGATCCGGCGCGACAGGAAGGCAGCAGTGAACATGCGGGGTTGGGGTTGGCGATTACCCAGTCGATCATTCGTGCCCATGGCGGGCAGATTCGTTGCGAATCGGAGAATGGGTGGACGCGGTTTGTGATTGAGTTGCCGAAGGGAGATTGAGGCTAGCAGGGCCGACCTCATCGCGAGCAGGCTCGCTCCCACATTAGTCCTGAGTCGCCTCGGTCAATTGTGGGAGCGAGCCTGCTCGCGATAGCGGTGTCAGGGCTTACGAATATCTCAGCGCGTGAGCCGGCTCGATCTTCGCCGCACGCCACGCCGGGTAAACAGTGGCGAGGAAGCTCAACACAAACCCGGCCGAGCAGATCAGCAACACATCCCCACCCTGCAACTCCGAAGGCAGGTTGCTGACGAAATATACGTCAGAACTGAAGATGTGCTGCCCACTGACCCGCTCCACCCAGCCCACCAGCTCACTGACGTTCAGTGCGGCAATCACGCCGAGCACGCCACCGATCAAGGTGCCGACCACGCCGATCACCGTGCCCTGGACCATGAAGATCGCCATGATCTGCCGTGGCGTGGCACCGATGGTACGCAGGATCGCGATGTCCGCGCCCTTGTCGTTCACCACCATGATCAAGGTCGCGATGATGTTGAACGCTGCCACCGCAACGATCATCAGCAACAGCAGGCCGATCATGGTTTTTTCCATCTTCATCGCGCTGAACAGGCTGCCCTGGGTGTGAGTCCAGTCGTCAGCCTTGTATGCCGTGCCCAAGCCGCCAGCGATATCGCTGGAGACCTTCGGCGCCGCGTACAAATCCTTCACCGCCAGACGCACGCTCTGCACCTGATTCGGTTCCCAATGCTGCATCTGCGCGGCATCTGCAACGTGGATCAGCGCCATCGAGCCGTCCAGCTCTGCGCCGACCTTGAACACGCCTACTACGTTAAGCCGCTGCATGCGCGGGGTGATCCCGCCCGGTGCGGTGCTGACTTCCGGCACGATCAGGGTGATCTTGTCCCCGACATTCAAGCGGAAACGTCGTGCCGTGATCTCACCGATCACCACACCGAACTCGCCCGGTTTCAAGGCATCGAGACGCCCTTGGACGATTTGCTGGGCAACGATCGAGACCTTGCCTTCCAGCGCCGGATCGACACCACTGACCTGGATCGGCTGCATCGTGCCTTTATAGGAAAGCATGCCTTCCATTTCGGTGAACGGCACGGCGGCGGTCACTTCCGGGTTTTTCATCGCGGCGTCGGCCACCGGCTGCCAATCGTCGATCGGGTTCACGCCGACGATGGTCGCGTGAGGCACCATGCCGAGGATGCGCGAGCTCATTTCGCGCTGGAAGCCGTTCATGACCGACAACACCACGATCATCGCCAGCACACCGAGGGCGAGGCCGATCATCGAGGTCATCGAGATGAACGAAACAAAGCGATTGCGGCGCTTGGCGCGGGTATAGCGCGTGCCGATAAAGATCGATAACGGTCTGAACATTCGCTGGGGCACCGTATAAAAACAAAAAGACCCGACGCCTTTTCAGACATCGGGTTTCGGCCAATCAGATAGGCGTCAGGCAACCTTCCTGCAAGTGCAGGACGCGATCCATCTGGCGAGCCAGGTTCATGTCGTGAGTCACCACCAGGAACGCCGTGCGCATCGAGGTGCTGAGCTCCAGCATCAAATCCTGAATACCCTGGGCGGTGTGGGAGTCGAGGTTGCCGGTCGGCTCGTCGAGCATCACCAGCCCTGGCTTGTTCACCAGCGCGCGGGCGATGGCCACGCGTTGACGTTCGCCACCAGACAATTCCGCCGGTTTGTGTTCCAGGCGATGGCCCAGCCCTACCCGCTCCAGCAGCGCCGTCGCACGCTGACGCGCTTCCGGGATCGCGGTCTTGCCGATCAGCAACGGCATGCAGACGTTTTCCAGCGCGGTGAATTCCGGCAGCAAATGGTGGAACTGGTAAACGAAACCCAGCGACCGATTGCGCAACAGGCCGCGATTCTTCTCGCTGAGTGCCGACAGCTCTTCGCCGTCGAGCCAGACGCTGCCCTTGGTCGGCGTGTCGAGACCGCCCAGCAGGTTGAGCAAAGTACTTTTGCCCGAACCCGAGGTGCCGACAATCGCCACGCGCTCACCCGGATGCAGCTCCAGCTGCAGACCGGCCAACACTTCTACCGATTCCGGGCCTTCCTCGTAGGATTTGCCCAGGTTGCGGCAGCTCAAGATTGCTTTATCACTCATGCCCGACTCACTCATAACGTAGCGCCTCCGCAGGCTGGGTGCGCGCGGCACGCCAGGCTGGATACAGGGTGGCGAGGAAACTCAGGACCAACGCGGCGGCGCAGACCATCAACACATCCTGGCTCTGCACTTGCGACGGCAGGTAATCGATGAAGTACACGTCGGCGTTGAGGAACTTGTGTCCGATCAGGCCTTCGAGCACCGAGATCGCGGCGCTGACGTTCAGCGCGGCGAAGATCCCGACCACGGCGCCGATCAGCGTACCGACCACACCGATGACCGTGCCCTGCACCATGAAGATCGCCATGATCGAACCCGGCGTGGCGCCGAGGGTACGCAGAATGGCGATGTCGCCCTTCTTGTCGTTCACCACCATCACCAGCGTGGAAATGATGTTGAACGCGGCCACGGCAACGATCAGCAGCAACAGCAGACCGATCATGGCTTTTTCCATGCGGATAGCCTGATACAGATTGCCGTGGGTACGGGTCCAGTCGCGGGCGTAGAAATGGTCTTCACCGAGCTGCTGGGCGATGTTCCACGCGGTACGTGGCGCCTGGAACAGGTCGTCGAACTTCAGGCGGATGCCCTGCACCTGATCCGGTTTCCAGCGGTGCAGCTTCGCCAGATCCTGCAGATTGGTGACGCCCAGGTAACCGTCGATTTCACCGGCGCCGACATGGAAGATGCCGACCACGGTAAAGCGTTTCATGCGCGGGAACATGCCGGCCGGGGTCACGGTGACTTCCGGCGCAACGAAGGTCAGCTTGTCGCCGATGGCCGCGCCGAGCTTGGCGGCCGCCTTGTCGCCGATGACGATGCCGAAACTGCCGGGCGCGAGGTCGTCGAGTTTGCCCTGCAGCATGAACTTGTCAATGATCGACACCTGGCGTTCCAGCGCCGGGTCGATGGCATTGAGCAGCACCTTGGAGACCTTGCCGTTGTTGGTCAGCAACCCCTGCATCTGGGTAAACGGCGCCACGGCCGTCACTTGCGGGTTCTGCTTGACCTTGGCGGCGAGGCCCTGCCAGTCGCTGATCGGCTCACCGGACTCGATGGTCGCGTGGGGCACCATGCCCAACACGCGCGTGCGCATCTCATGATCGAAGCCGTTCATGACCGACAGCACGACGATCATCACGATCACGCCGAGGGCAAGACCGATGATCGAAGTCAGGGAAATGAACGACACAAAATGATTGCGACGCTTTGCACGGGTATAACGCGTGCCAATAAATACGAAGAGAGGTCTGAACATGTCGGGGCTTGTTCGGAGGGAAAAGGAACGTCCTTGTGGCGGGGGTCGATAACCAGCTTTACACTCAGACCACCGCCGCTACCATGGGTTCGCCATGTCGACATTAGATGAAGAAGATCGCCGCGAATACTACCGTATCGAGGACACGATCGCACTGGAAATTCGGCCCCTGTCCGCTCCCGAAGCCGCAGGCCAGGAAGTGTTGCAGGATGCTTCCCCACTCTTCAACCTGCTCAGCGAATTGCACCTGAGCGAATTCGAGTCGCAACACCTGCTGCGCCAGATCAGTGAACGCGACCGCACCCTCGCGGCGTTCCTGAAATCCCAGAACAAACGCATCGATCTGCTCAGCCAGGTGATCGCCATCACCGTGCTTGGGCAGATCGGCGAGCCGCAGCCAGTGATCATCTCGGAAGGCGGTATCGATTTCCAGAATCCGACCGCTATCGCTGAAGGCACTCACTTGTCGGTGAAACTGGTGTTGATGCCACAAGCCCTCGGCCTGCTGCTTCGGGCGCGCGTCACCCATTGCGACCGCAAGGGCGGCGGCTTCGACATCGGTACCGAGTTCGAACGCCCGACCGATGCCCAACGCCAACTGCTGGCCCGTTACATTCTGCAAAAGCAGGCCCAGGAACGACGCCTGGCCCGCGAAAACGAATCAGGCAATTAATTTAAGGAAGAACCGTGACCCTCATCTACGGCCATCGCGGCGCCAAGGGCGAAGCACCGGAAAACACGCTGAACAGCTTTCAGCAATGCCTCAAGCACGGCGTGCGCCGTTGCGAACTGGACCTGCACCTGTCCATGGACGGCGAGCTGATGGTCATCCACGACCCGACGCTCAAGCGTACTACCGACCGACGCGGCAAGGTGGTCGAGCACACGGCCGCCGAGCTGGTGACCTACGACGCGCGCAAGGGCGGACCGGGCTGGATCAAGCCGTGCCCGATTCCTACGCTGGAAGAGCTGTTCGAGAAATGCGATTTCGAACACTGGCAGCTGGAAGTCAAAAGCGCTTCACGCACCCGCGCCGCGACCACCGTCCTGGCGATTCGTGAAATGGCTGTACGTCACGACCTGCTCGACAAGGTGACCATCACCTCAAGCTCGCGCGAAGTACTGAAAGCCGCGCTGGACCTGGTGCCGGACGTGTCCCGCGGATTGGTAGCCGAGTACGCCTGGCTCGACCCGTTGAAGGTCGCGGCAAGCTATGGCTGTGAGATTCTGGCGCTGAACTGGACCCTGTGCACGCCGGAGCGCCTGGAGAAGGCACAGCGACAGGGGTTGCATGTGTCGGTGTGGACAGTCAACGAGCCCGCGCTGATGCGCAGACTCGCCGACTTCGGCGTTGACAGCCTGATTACAGACTTTCCCGGTTTGGCCACCGCCACGCTCGAGAATTGCTGAAATCGGTCTCCCCGGCCGGCTCAGGCCACCGGCCGGAGCCGCTCAAAAAAGCCGGTTGAGGCCATCGTACGCCGCTACCCGATAGGCTTCGGCCATGGTCGGGTAGTTGAACGTGGTGTTGACGAAGTACTTCAGCGTGTTCAATTCGCCCGGCTGGTTCATGATCGCCTGACCGATGTGCACGATCTCCGACGCCTGATAACCGAAGCAGTGCACGCCCAGCACTTCCAGCGTTTCGCGGTGGAACAGGATCTTCAGCATGCCCTGAGGCTCGCCGGCGATCTGCGCACGCGCCATGCCCTTGAAGAACGCCTTGCCCACTTCGTACGGCACTTTGGCCTGAGTCAGCTCCTGCTCGTTCTTGCCGATCGAGCTGATCTCCGGAATGGTGTAGATGCCGGTCGGTACATCGTTGACGAAGCGCCAGCTGCCGTTGTCGACGATGCTGCCAGCGGCCGAACGGCCCTGGTCGTGCGCAGCACTGGCCAGGCTCGGCCAGCCGATCACGTCACCGGCGCCGTAAATGTTCGGCACGCAGGTGCGGTAGGCTTCGTCGACTTCGATCTGGCCACGGCTGTTGACCTTGACGCCGATGTTTTCCAGACCCAACTGATCGGTGTTGCCGGTACGACCGTTGCACCAGAGCAAGGCGTCGGCCTTGATCTTCTTGCCGGACTTGAGGTGCAGGATCACACCGTTGTCCACGCCTTCGACGCGGTCGTAGTCTTCGTTGTGGCGAACCGTGATGTTGTTGTTGCTGAAGTGGTAGCTCAGCGCCTGGGAGATTTCCGAGTCGAGGAAGCTCAACAACTGACCGCGGTTGTCTACCAGCTCAACCAGTACGCCCAGACCACTGAAGATCGACGCGTATTCGCAACCGATCACGCCGGCGCCGTAAACGATGAGTTTGCGCGGGGTGTGGCCGAGGCTGAGGATGGTGTCGCTATCGTAGATACGCGGGTGATGGAAATCGATGTCCGCCGGGCGATAAGGACGCGAGCCGGTGGCGATGATGATGTGCTTGGCCACCAGTTTTTCAACCACACCGTTGGCGCAGACCACTTCGATGGTTTGCTCGTCGGCGAAGCTGCCGGTGCCGAAGAACACGTCGACGCGGTTACGGGCGTAGTAGCCGGTGCGCGAAGCGACTTGTTTGGAAATGACTTTCTCGGCGCTTTTCAGCACGTCCGGGAACGAGAACCAGCGCGGCTCACCAATGGCCCGGAACATCGGGTTGGTGTTGAACTGCATGATCTGCCGGACGGAGTGACGCAGTGCCTTGGACGGGATGGTGCCCAGGTGGGTGCAGTTGCCGCCAACCTGGCGACGACTATCGACCATCGCCACCTTGCGCCCTGCTTTGGCGGCGTTCATTGCCGCGCCTTCTCCCGCCGGGCCGGAACCCAGCACCACCACGTCGTAGTTGTAGACAGCCATGCATACTCCTCAGAACAGGCCGCGGCGCTCTCGGCACCCGCGGCTAAATCACGCCGATCTGCGGCGTGAAGGAACAATTTGGGGCCAGTGCAGAACCCGGACACAGTCTATAGAAGCGTCAACGCCGCGCACATTAACCCTTGGTCGCGTCGTAGGCTACTTTTGCCTGCACTACAACGCCAGTTTTCAATGCGTGCATCACCGTAATCATTCGGTTTTACCACCACTGAGACGCTCAAAAGCCTGATTGGTACGTATGACGAAACCTGTATCGGCACGAATCACAAAGAATGCACCTATGTTGTGGGTTTCGGCATAGTCCCAACCCCGTTCAGGACCGAGAATCAGCAACAGCGTCGATAGTCCATCGGCCATCAACGCTGAAGGATGAATGACCGTGACTGACGCCAGTGTGTGTGAGACCGGCGTACCGGTGTGAGCATCGAAGGTGTGGGAATAACGCCGACCGTCCTGCAGAAAATAGTTGCGATAGTCGCCGGAAGTGGAAACGCCGTAGCCGTCGACCGCGATGATGCGTTCTGCAACTTGCTGATCGTCTCGGGGTTGTTCAAGCGCGATGCGCCACGGCGAGCCATCAAGTTTCTTGCCAGCAGCCTTGAGCTCTCCGGTGGCTTCGGCGAGGTAGTCGTGGATGCCCATCGCGTCGAGCTTTGCGGCAATCGTATCGACGGCGTAGCCGGCGGCGATGCTATTGAAGTCGACTTCGACGGCAGCGTCCTTGCACAACTGATCGCCTTCGATGCGCAGATGCTGATAACCGACTCGCTGCCGCACCTCGGCAAGCGCTTGGGCATTGGGCACTTTTTCTTCACGCGCCCGGGGGCCGAACCCCCAGAGATTGAGCAATGGCTCCACGGTCAGGTCGTAGGATCCTTCGCTTTGCTCTGACAGTTGTTCACCAACGCGGATCAATTTGAGGATGGACGCGGGCATTTTCTGACAGCGATTGGCGGGCAGATCGTTGAAGCGTTCGATGTCCGAATCGCTGCGATAGGTAGACATTTGCTTGTCGACCTCGGCGAGGATCTTCTCCACCTCGCTGCGCACCTGTGCGGGCGCGGGCAGATTGGCATGGCGCACGTATTTGATTGAATAAGTGCTTCCCATAGTCGGGCCGCCGACGCTTTCCATGGAATCGCCATTGCCGCAGCCAGCCAAAACACCAGCCAGCATCACAACCACCTTCCAACGTCCAGTTAACAAATCTTCATCTCCCAGTAAAAGCACGCCAGCCATTATGGGACACACGCGAAACGCTTTCTTACAAGTTTTAAAAAGTGAGTATCCAGACATGTCCTCCACGACCGGCAAAGGCAAAGCGATTTTTCGCGTTGTCAGCGGCAACTTTCTCGAGATGTTCGACTTCATGGTCTACGGCTTTTACGCCACAGCCATCGCCAAAACCTTCTTCCCCGCCGACAGCGCTTTCGCTTCCCTGATGCTGTCGCTGGCCACCTTCGGTGCCGGCTTCCTGATGCGCCCGTTGGGGGCGATTTTCCTCGGTGCCTACATCGACCGTCATGGCCGCCGCAAAGGTTTGATCATCACCCTCGCGATGATGGCGGCCGGCACGGTGCTGATTGCCTGCGTGCCGGGTTACGCCACGCTGGGCGTGGCCGCGCCGCTGATCGTGCTGTTCGGCCGACTGCTGCAAGGTTTCTCTGCCGGCGTGGAACTGGGCGGTGTGTCGGTGTATCTCGCGGAGATTTCCACACCGGGGCGCAAAGGATTCTTCGTCAGTTGGCAGTCTGCCAGCCAGCAAGCGGCGGTGGTGTTTGCCGGCCTGCTGGGGGTGGGTTTGAACCACTGGCTCAGTCCGGAAGAAATGGGCGAATGGGGGTGGCGCGTGCCGTTCCTGATCGGCTGCATGATCGTGCCGGTGATCTTCGTGATTCGCCGTTCGCTGGAAGAAACGCCTGAGTTCCAGGCACGAAAACACCGCCCTACCCTGCGGGAAATCGTCCACTCGATCGGTCAGAACTTTGGCATTGTCATCGCCGGCATGGCGTTGGTGGTGATGACCACGGTGTCGTTCTACCTGATCACCGCCTACACCCCGACCTTCGGCAAGGCCGAACTGCACCTGTCGGATCTGGATGCGTTGCTGGTGACGGTCTGTATCGGCCTGTCGAACTTTTTCTGGCTGCCGGTGATGGGCGCTGTGTCCGACAGGATCGGGCGAAAACCCCTGCTTCTCGCGGCGACCATTCTGGCGATTCTCACCGCCTACCCGGCCCTGTCGTGGCTGGTAGCGAACCCGAGCTTCAGCCATTTGCTGATCGTCGAGTTGTGGTTGTCGTTCCTGTATGGCTCGTACAACGGTGCCATGGTCGTGGCGCTGACCGAGATCATGCCGGTGGAAGTTCGTACGACCGGCTTCTCTCTGGCCTACAGCCTTGCGACAGCAACCTTCGGTGGGTTTACGCCAGCAGCCTGTACGTACCTGATTCATGTGCTGGATAACAAGGCTGCACCGGGGATCTGGCTCAGCGGTGCGGCAGTGCTGGGGTTGATTGCGACGCTGGTGTTGTTCCGTGGTAACCGGCATGAGTTGCGGACGGCGCAGGCAGCGGTGGTTGGCGGCGCCTGACAGACCGCCATCGCTAGCAGGCTAGCTCCCACATTGGGTCTGTGTCGTTCACAAGCCCCCTGTGGGAGCTAGCCTGCTAGCGATGAGGCCCGACCTGGCGATACGGCTCAAAAGCCTGCACAAACAAAAACGCCCCGACCAAAGTCGGGGCGTTTTCATGTGCAGCTAAGGCTTAGCGCGGGAATGCTGGCGGGTTTACACCGGCCATGTCTTCCATCACGCGAACCACCTGGCAGCTGTAACCGAACTCGTTGTCGTACCAAACGTACAGAACAACGCGGTTATCTTGGGTGATGGTTGCTTCAGCGTCCACAACGCCTGCGTGGCGCGAGCCAACGAAGTCGGTGGAAACCACTTCCTGCGAATTGACGAAGTCGATTTGCTTGTGCAGATCGGAGTGCAGCGCCATGTAGCGCAGGTACTCGTTCATCTCTTCGCGGGTAGCGGCTTTCTCAAGGTTCAGGTTGAGAATGGCCATCGACACGTTTGGCGTCGGAACACGGATCGCGTTACCGGTCAGCTTGCCGGCCAGCTCAGGCAATGCCTTCGCAGCAGCGGTGGCAGCACCGGTCTCGGTGATCACCATGTTCAACGCGGCGCTACGGCCACGGCGATCGCCCTTGTGGAAGTTGTCGATCAGGTTCTGGTCGTTGGTGTACGAGTGAACCGTTTCAACGTGACCATTGACGATGCCGAACTTGTCGTTGACAGCCTTCAGCACCGGCACGATGGCGTTGGTGGTGCAGGAAGCAGCCGAAACGATCTTGTCGTCAGCGGTGATTTCGCCGTGGTTGATGCCGTGAACGATGTTCTTCAGCTTGCCTTTGCCAGGCGCGGTCAGAACAACGCGGTCGATACCCGGGCAGGCCAAGTGCTGGCCCAGACCATCGGCGTCACGCCATACACCGGTGTTGTCCACCAGCAGCGCGTCTTTGATGCCGTACTGGGTGTAATCCACTTCAGTCGGGTTCTTCGCGTAGATAACCTGGATCAGGTTGCCGTTGGCGGTGATGGTGTTGTTTTCTTCATCGATGGTGATGGTGCCGTTGAACGAACCATGTACCGAATCGCGGCGCAGCAGGCTGGCGCGCTTGGTCAGGTCGTTCTCGGCGCCCTTGCGCACCACGATGGCACGCAGACGCAGACCGTCGCCGCCACCGGTTTTTTCGATCAGGATGCGCGCCAGCAGACGGCCGATACGACCGAAGCCGTACAGCACAACGTCGGTGCCTTTGCGAGCGGAGGCGTTTTGCTGGCCAACCACTTCAGCCATTTCTTCACGGACGAACTGCTCGGCAGTACGGCCATTGCCTTCGACGCGGAATTTGTACGCCAACTTGCCCAAATCTACCGAAGCCGCGCCGAGCTTGAGCTCGCTCATGGCTTTCAGCAGAGGGAATGTTTCGTGGACGGAGAGTTCGCTATCGTCGGAAGAACGATGGCGAGCAAAGCGGTGAGCTTTGAGAATCGCGATGACAGACTGGTTGATCAGGCTGCGGCCATAGATCGAGCTCACCACGTTGTTATTGCGGTAGAGCTGACCGATAAGCGGAATCATCGCTTCTGCGAGTGCTTCACGGTCGATCCATTCACCAAGACACTGGTCGGGCTTCTGAGTCACGGGAACCTTCCACATGTAGGGGCAGAAAAAAGGGGCTACATTATGCCGCCGAGTGTCTCTCGTAGCAATGCGCGCCTGTCGTGCGATCCGTAACAATTTCTTCTTCAAAAAAATTACGCACCGCCGAAGCCCAGTAAA
Source organism: Pseudomonas sp. PDM03 (assembly GCF_014852385.1). Taxonomy (NCBI): domain Bacteria; kingdom Pseudomonadati; phylum Pseudomonadota; class Gammaproteobacteria; order Pseudomonadales; family Pseudomonadaceae; genus Pseudomonas; species Pseudomonas sp. PDM03. The sequence continues at coordinate 83,715 of NZ_JACVBM010000003.1, forward strand.
ACCGCGGCTTTCAGCGAAGTCAATTTTTTGGAGACATCGCTGTCTTATCCGTAACCCTCCGTAACACTCGGTCATTTTGCCACTACATAATCAGTAATTTTCAGCAAAAAACCGGCGTTTTTTGTCTTTACCACTACATTTCGCCAAACCTGCGTAATAGACACAGTCAGCAACTGACAGGCGGCACCCGGGGCCGCTACAATTACCGACTTTGTCGCAACGCTTGGAGCTCAACCTTCCGTGCCCGTTCTGCGTCTACCGCTTCTCCCTGCCGCGGCAGGTAAACAGCACTGGGGCAACCTGCCCGGTGCCGCCCTGAGCCTGGCCATTGCCGAGGCTGCCAGCGCTGCCAAGCGCTTTACCCTGCTACTGACCGCCGACAGCCAAAGTGCCGAGCGGCTGGAGCAGGAGCTGGGTTTCTTCGCCCCGGATTTGCCGGTGCTGCATTTCCCGGACTGGGAAACCCTGCCCTACGATCTGTTTTCGCCACACCAGGACATCATTTCCCAGCGCATCGCTGCTCTATATAGATTGCCGGAGTTGAGCCATGGCGTGCTGGTGGTGCCGATCACCACGGCCCTGCACCGCTTGGCGCCGACCAAATTCCTGCTCGGCAGCAGCCTGGTGCTGGACGTTGGCCAGAAGCTCGACGTCGAGCAAATGCGCACCCGGCTTGAGGCCAGCGGTTATCGCTACGTCGACACGGTGTACGAGCACGGCGAATTCACCGTCCGCGGCTCGCTGATCGATCTGTTCCCGATGGGCAGCAAACTGCCCTTCCGGATTGACCTGTTCGATGACGAAATCGAGACGCTGCGTACCTTCGATCCGGAAAACCAGCGCTCCATCGATAAAGTCGACACCGTCCGCTTGCTGCCTGCACGGGAATTCCCGCTGCAGAAAGATGCGGTCACCCGTTTCAAGGCACGCTTCCGTGAGCGCTTCGATGTCGATTTCCGCCGCTGCCCGATCTTTCAGGACCTGAGCAGCGGGATTACACCGGCGGGTATCGAGTACTACCTGCCGCTGTTCTTCGACGAAACCTCGACCCTGTTCGATTACCTGCCCCAGGACACCCAGGTGTTTTCCCTGCCGGGCATCGAGCAGGCGGCGGAAAACTTCTGGAACGACGTGCGCAATCGTTATGAAGAGCGCCGTGTCGATCCGTCCCGCCCTTTATTACCGCCAGCCGAATTGTTCCTGCCGGTGGAGGACTGCTTCGCACGCCTGAAGAACTGGCCACGCGTCGTCGCCAGTCAACAGGACGTTGAAACCGGTGTTGGCCGCGAGCGCTTCCCGGCGCGAGAACTGCCGAACCTGGCCATCGAAGCCAAAGCCACTCAACCGCTGGCCGCGCTGGCCGGTTTCCTCGACGAGTTCCCTGGTCGCGTGCTGTTCACCGCCGAGTCTGCGGGCCGTCGCGAAGTGCTGCTGGAACTGCTGGAACGCCTGAAGCTGCGACCGAAAACCGTCGACAGCTGGCCCGACTTTGTCGCGAGCAAGGAGCGCCTGGCGATCACCATCGCACCGCTCGACGAAGGCCTGGTGCTCGACGATCCGGCCCTGGCGCTGGTCGCCGAAAGTCCGTTGTTCGGTCAGCGCGTGATGCAGCGCCGTCGCCGTGAAAAACGCGCCGACGCCAACAACGACGCCGTGATCAAAAACCTCACCGAACTGCGCGAAGGCGCGCCGGTGGTGCACATCGATCACGGCGTTGGCCGCTATCTGGGCCTGGCGACGCTGGAAATCGACGATCAAGCCGCCGAGTTCCTGACCCTGCAATACGCAGAAGGCGCCAAACTGTACGTGCCGGTGGCCAACCTGCACCTGATCGCCCGCTACACCGGCAGCGACGATGCCCTGGCCCCATTGCACCGTCTCGGCTCGGAAACCTGGCAGAAAGCCAAACGCAAAGCCGCCGAACAGGTGCGCGATGTGGCGGCTGAATTGCTCGACATCTATGCCCGCCGCGCTGCTCGCGAAGGTTATGCCTTCGAAGATCCGAAAGCCGATTACGCCACTTTCAGCGCCGGGTTCCCGTTCGAAGAAACCCCGGACCAGCAAACCACCATCGAAGCCGTGCGTGCCGACATGCTCGCGCCAAAACCGATGGACCGGCTGGTCTGCGGCGATGTCGGTTTCGGCAAGACCGAAGTGGCGATGCGCGCTGCGTTCATTGCGGTGCACGGCGGTCGCCAGGTGGCAATCCTGGTGCCGACCACCCTGCTCGCCCAACAGCACTACAACAGTTTCCGCGACCGCTTCGCCGACTGGCCGGTGACCGTGGAAGTGATGAGCCGCTTCAAGTCGACCAAGGAAGTGAATGCCGCCGTCGCCGACCTCGCCGAAGGCAAGATCGATATCGTCATCGGCACGCACAAGCTGCTGCAAGACGACGTGAAAATCAAAAACCTCGGGCTGGTGATCATCGACGAAGAACACCGTTTCGGTGTCCGTCAGAAAGAACAGCTCAAGGCCCTGCGCAGTGAAGTCGACATCCTCACGCTGACCGCCACGCCGATTCCGCGCACGCTGAACATGGCAGTGTCCGGCATGCGTGACCTGTCGATCATCGCCACGCCACCGGCCCGTCGCCTGTCGGTGCGGACGTTCGTCATGGAGCAGAACAAGAGCACGGTCAAAGAGGCGCTGCTGCGGGAGCTGCTGCGTGGCGGCCAGGTCTACTACCTGCACAACGACGTGAAGACCATCGAAAAATGCGCCGCCGACCTCGCCGAACTGGTGCCGGAAGCGCGGATCGGCATCGGTCACGGGCAGATGCGCGAGCGCGAACTCGAGCAGGTGATGAGCGACTTCTACCACAAGCGCTTCAACGTACTGATCGCCTCGACCATCATCGAGACCGGCATCGACGTGCCGAGCGCCAACACCATCATCATCGAGCGCGCCGACAAATTCGGCCTGGCGCAGTTGCACCAGTTGCGCGGACGCGTCGGTCGCAGTCACCACCAGGCCTATGCTTATCTGCTGACACCGCCGCGCCAGCAAATCACCCCGGACGCTGAAAAGCGTCTGGAGGCGATCGCCAATACCCAGGACCTCGGTGCGGGCTTCGTGCTCGCCACCAACGACCTGGAAATCCGTGGCGCCGGCGAACTGCTGGGCGACGGGCAGAGCGGGCAGATCCAGGCGGTCGGCTTCACCCTGTACATGGAGATGCTCGAGCGTGCGGTGAAGTCGATCCGCAAGGGCGAACAACCGAATCTCGATCAGCCGTTGGGCGGTGGCCCGGAAGTCAATTTGCGTGTTCCGGCGCTGATTCCCGAAGACTATCTGCCGGATGTCCACGCGCGACTGATTCTCTACAAACGCATTGCCTCGGCCACCGATGAGGAGGGTCTCAAGGACCTGCAAGTCGAGATGATCGACCGTTTCGGCCTGCTGCCAGAACCGACCAAGAACCTGATGCGCATCACGGGGCTGAAGTTGCAAGCCGAAGTGCTGGGCATCAAGAAAGTCGACGGCGGCCCGCAAGGCGGCCGGATCGAGTTCGCGGCGCAGACACCGGTCGATCCGCTAACCCTGATCAAACTGATTCAGGGCCAGCCTAAACGCTACAAATTCGAAGGGGCCACGATGTTTAAATTCATGGTCCCGATGGAGCGCCCGGAAGAGCGCTTTAATACTGTAGAGGCATTGCTTGAATGCCTCATTCCGAAAACTGCTTGAAGGACGCCGCATGCGCCTGTTTCGTTTACTGACTTTGCTGACCACCCTGGTCGCCCCAACGGCGTTTGCCGATGACCTGTATCAGATCGAAATGATTCTGGTCCGGCAAAACGCCGTGCCCGCCATCGTCAGCCGCGCCGCGCCGGAAGACTGGGCCGCCGGCGCCCAGCAAATCCGCCCCGAGAGCCTGCGTACGCCGAGCCTGAATGGCGAAGTGGAAAAACTCACCGCCAGCAATGAATACACAGTGTTGCTGCACAAGGCCTGGCAGCAAAATCTCGGCGAAGAAGCCAGCAAAGTTGCGGTCAGCGACGGCAAGGAACAGTTCGGCCAATTCCCGATCGAGGGCACGCTGAACCTGAAACTGGGGCGCTTCACCGACGTTGACGCCGACTTCTGGGTCAACCAGATCGACGCCAACGGCATGGTGACCGCCAGCGAACGCCTCAAACAAGAAAGCCACACCAAGAACGGCCAGCTGAACTTCCTCGACAACGGTCACCTCGGCCTGCTGATCAAGATCACCTCGCTCACCGCCCCTGCGCCTCGGCCAGTCCCCGAACAAATTCCGGACTGATTGAAGTCCCTATGCCCGCGACCCTGAGCAAACCCCTGGCACCTTCATGGGTCAGTCGATTCAAGGAACAAAGCCTGGAGCGCGGCCGCCGCTATGCGCTGGAGAACCGCGTCAGGATCGTGGAAGTCGGCGACGCAACCATTACTGCCGCGTGCGAAGGTTCTGGCGGTAACGTATACCGTCAGACCATTCGCCTGCGCGAGTCAGCCAAAAGCACGCTGCTGATGGTCGATGCCACGTGTACATGCCCGGTCCGCAGCAACTGCAAACATTGCGCAGCCGTGCTGTTGAAGGTGCAGGAAACCCTCGCCTATCCCGCCGCCGCTCAAGACGCCGAATTGCTGGAAAAACTCCAGGCCGTACTGGAAAACCGCAGCCCGAAAGCACCGCCGCAAGTGCTGGTGGACAACGTGCAACCGGTGCCGCGCCTGTGGCTGGCGAGCATTGAGTTCAGCGCCTTCGAGCCTCGCAACGGCAAGATGCAGCGTTACATCCAGCATCGCGCTGCGTTGTCTTTCAGCTATCTGGATGAATACGTTTGCGGACAGAAAAACGCCGACATCCTGATACGTCAGGAGGCGCAGACATTACGGATAAAACGCCATCCGGAAGTCGAACAGGCCTACAGGGAACAGTTACGAATCCTCGGTTTCAAGATCGCCACCCGGCAAAGTAAAGCCTTGCCGGAAAGTGCCGGCGAACTCTATGAGATGGTCAATGACAGTGCCTGGCTGACCTTCACGCTCAATGAGTTGCCGAAGCTGCGCACTCAAGGCTGGGAGTTGCAGATCGACGAGGATTTCGGTTTCGACCTGACCGCCGTGGACGACTGGTACGCCACCGTCGAACAGGCGCCGGAGCGCGACTGGTTTGATCTGGAACTGGGAATCATCGTCAATGGTGAGCGGTTAAGCCTGCTGCCCATCCTGTTGAACCTGATGCGCTCCCACACCGAGATCCTCAACCCGGAACGCCTCGCACGACGTCGCGACGATGAATTGATTTTGGTGAACATCCCCCATCGCCCGAACTCCGAGCATGGGCCGTTGCAAGTCGCCCTGCCCTTTGGCCGGTTGAAACCGGTGCTGGCGACCCTCGGCGAGTTCTATCTGCAAGAGCCCGGTGAAACCACGCTGCGCCTGAGCAAGGCCGACGCGACACGCCTGAATCCGCTGGAAGACCTGCCGCTGCTCTGGGAAGGTGGCGAACAGATGCGCAGCTTTGCCCAGCGTCTGCGGGACATCAAGGACTACACCGCAGCTGCACCGGAAGGCTTGAACGCGACCTTGCGCCCCTATCAGCTGGAAGGCTTGAGCTGGATGCAATCGCTGCGGCAACTGGAGGTTGGCGGGATTCTCGCGGATGACATGGGCCTGGGCAAAACCCTACAAACCCTGGCGCATGTTCTCAGTGAGAAAAACGCCGGGCGCCTCGATCGTCCGTGCATGGTGGTGATGCCCACCAGCCTGATTCCCAACTGGCTCGACGAAGCGGCGCACTTCACGCCGCAACTGAAAGTACTGGCACTGTACGGCGCCAGTCGTAAAAAGCATTTCGACAGTCTGGCCGATTACGACCTGATCCTCACCACCTACGCGCTGCTGCCCAAGGACGTCGAACGCCTGGCCGCACAGCCACTGCACGTGTTGGTGCTGGACGAAGCGCAATACATCAAGAACCCCAACAGCAAAGCCGCCCACGCCGCACGCGAGCTGAATGCACGCCAGCGTTTGTGCCTGAGCGGTACGCCACTGGAAAACCACCTGGGTGAGCTGTGGTCGCTGTTTCACTTCCTGCTGCCCGGCTGGCTCGGCGACGTAAAAAGCTTCAACCGTGATTACCGCGTGCCGATTGAAAAGCGCGCCAGCGAAGTACGACTTCAACACCTCAACGGCAGGATCAAACCGTTCCTGCTGCGCAGGACAAAAGAGCAGGTGGCTACGGAATTGCCGCCGAAAACTGAGATCATCCATTGGGTCGAGCTCAACGAAGCCCAGCGCGATGTGTACGAAACCATGCGTTTGGCGATGGACAAGAAAGTCCGCGACGAAATCACCCGCAAAGGTGTGGCACGCAGCCAGATCATCATCCTTGAGGCGTTGCTGAAGCTGCGTCAGGTCTGCTGCGACTTGCGCCTGGTCAACGACGCAGCCCTGCCGACTCGCGGAAGCACCTCGGGCAAGCTCGACAGCCTGATGGAAATGCTTGAGGAGTTGTTCGAGGAAGGCCGACGGATTCTGCTGTTTTCGCAGTTCACTTCGATGCTGGCGTTAATCGAGGTCGAACTGAAGAAGCGCGGCGTGGAGTATGCGTTGCTGACCGGACAGACTCGCGACCGACGCTCCCCGGTGAAAGACTTCCAGAGCGGCAAACGTCAGATCTTTCTGATCAGCTTGAAGGCAGGCGGTGTTGGCTTGAACCTGACGGAAGCGGATACGGTGATTCACTACGACCCGTGGTGGAACCCGGCGACGGAAAACCAGGCGACTGACCGCGCATATCGCATCGGCCAGGAGAAACCGGTGTTCGTTTACAAGATGATTGCCCGGGGCACGGTGGAAGAGAAAATTCAGCACCTGCAGAAGGAAAAATCCGACTTGGCAGCAGGCGTGCTGGATGGGCGCAAGGCTGGGGACTGGAAGTTGCAGAGTGATGATATCGAGGCGTTGTTTGCGCCGCTGCCGGAGAAGATCGATAAGTAGTGGCGCCAGTTAGATTGCCATCGCGAGCAGGCTCGCTCCCACAAGGGTTCTGGCCTACCCAAATCCCCCTGTGGGAGCGAGACCGGCTTGCCGGCGATAGCGTCGACTCGGTCTATCGACAGACTAACCTTTAAGCACCCGCGCCAACGTCGACTTCACCTTACCCATTCCGTCATGCAACGCCTGCTCGATCTCGGCCATGGTAATCACAGCTGTCGACTTGCCCGCCGCCGGGTTCACCACCAGCGCCAGGCACGCGTAATCCAGCTCCAGCTCACGCGCCAATGCCGCTTCCGGCATGCCGGTCATGCCGACGATGTCGCAACCGTCACGCTCCAGACGAGCAATTTCCGCCACCGTTTCCAGGCGCGGCCCCTGCGTGCAGGCATACACGCCATGACTGCTGTAGCCAACGCCTTCAGCCGCCAATGCCGCGATCAATTGCTCGCGCAGCGGTTCGCTGTAGGGATAGCTGAAGTCGATGTGGGTGACCTGTTCCAGATCATCGGCAAAATAGGTGTGTTCGCGACCGCTGGTGTAATCGATCAGTTGATGCGGCACGCAGAAATGCCCGGTGCCCATCGCGGCATGAATCCCACCAACTGCGTTGACCGCAAGAATCGCTTCGGCGCCAGCCTGCTTTAGCGCCCAGAGGTTGGCGCGGTAGTTCACCTGATGCGGCGGGAAACGGTGCGGGTGACCATGACGCGCGAGGAACAGCACTTCCTTGCCGGCGTACTCACCGATCTGCACCTCGGCCGAAGGCGTGCCGTAAGGGGTGTCCACCGCCAGTGACTGACGGATGCTCAGGCCTTCCAGTTGAGTCAGGCCGGTGCCACCGATAATCGCGTAAACCGTCATAACGTAAAGTCCTTATTCAATCAGTTGAGCGTCTTTGAGCGCACCAATGGCCGTCAGCCAGCGCGGGTCTTGACGGTATTCAGTGCTGGCATACGACTGGCCGCGCATCCGCGCAATGCGCTCGGACGGTTTGACCTTCAGACGCTGGGCGGCACTCAGCGCGAGCTCCGCAGCCGCGCGGTCGTTGCACACCAGGCCCATGTCGCAACCAGCGCTAAGCGCGGCTTCGATACGGCTGGCAGCATCGCCGACCACGTGAGCGCCGGCCATCGACAGGTCATCGCTGAAGATCACGCCGTCGAACTGCAACTCGCCGCGCAGGATGTCCTGCAACCAGCGACGGGAGAAGCCGGCCGGCTGGGAATCGACTTGTGGATAAATGACATGGGCCGGCATGACGGCGGCCAGTTGCTTGCTCAATTTGGCAAACGGCACCAGGTCGTTGGCGCGGATTTCATCAAGGCTGCGCTCGTCATTCGGGATCGCGACGTGGGAATCGGCCTCCGCCCAGCCGTGGCCAGGGAAGTGCTTACCGGTGGCGGCCATGCCGGCGCTGTTCATGCCACGGATAAATGCACCTGCCAGCAGTGCGGCGTGTTCCGGGTCACCTTCGAACGAACGGGTACCGACCACGGCGCTGCGCTGGTAATCCAGATCTAGCACCGGGGCAAAGCTCAGGTCGAGGCCGACGGCCAACACTTCGGTCGCCATGACCCAGCCGCACTGCTCGGCCAGGTATTCGGCGTTCGGGTTGTCGGCAATGGCGCGCATGGCCGGCAGTCGCACGAAGCCCTGGCGCAGGCGCTGCACCCGACCGCCCTCCTGATCCACTGCCAGCAGCAGATCAGGTCGAACGGCGCGGATGGCGGCGCTCAGTTCGCGCACCTGACGCGGGTGTTCGATGTTGCGGGCAAAAATGATCAGGCCGCCCACTTCCGGTTGGCGTAACAATTGGCGATCTTCAGCCGTCAGCCAGGTACCGGCGACGTCCACCATCAACGAGCCTTGCAGGCCAGCAGTCATAGAGATTCCTTGATAACGATAAACCCGGCTCGCACGCGTTCGCCGCTGCGGACTTTGCCCGGCAGGTCGGCGATATCTATGGGGAGCGGGTTCAGAACGAGAGTCGGCATGGGCGGCTAGCTTAGCGGATGTCAGCTGCCGCGCCCACCCGTGCGCGGTTAAACCTTGGCGGCAACCTGTGTCGATTTGCTGCGCGGACGCAATTGCGCAGTGGCCATGGCCGAGTCGGTCACGCCGGTTTCGGCGCGCATGCCTGCAGCCAGGAACGGCACCATCAGGCGCATCACTTGCTCAATGGAGGTGTTGACGCCGAAATCGGTCTCGGCAATCGCGCGCAAGGCCTTGATACCGGACATGCTGAACGCTGCCGCACCCAGCATGAAGTGCACGCGCCAGAACAGCTCGATCGGTGGAATGCGTGGCGCGGCTTCGTTGACCAGCATCATGTAGCGACGGAATACCTTGCCGTACATGTCTTCCAGATAACGACGCAGGTGACCCTGGCTCTGACTGAACGCCAGCCCCAGCAAACGCATGAAAATCGAGAGATCGTTGCCGCTGCGTGGCTGTACCACCAGGGCTTGCTCGACGAGAATTTCGAGCAGTTCTTCAAGTGTCGGCTTGTTCTCGGGCTTGGCCTGACGCCGCTCCAGCTCTTTATCAAGGCTTAAACAGAACGGCCCGAGAAAGCGCGAGAAGACGGCTTGAATCAGCGCCTTCTTCGACCCGAAGTGATAGTTCACCGCCGCCAGATTGACACCGGCCTTGCTGGTGATCAGACGCAACGAGGTTTCTGCGAAACCTTTTTCCGCGAACAACTGCTCGGCAGCATCAAGAATGCGTTCAACGGTTTCCGACTGGGCCATGGCTACTCCGCCTGACAAACACTTGTTTGAAACATACGTTTCAGCCCAGGCCTTGTCAAGTCTGGCGGTTCGTTTTGGGAATGGCCGGTCAGCTATTTAACCATACAACGACGACGCTTTAATCAGCCGGCTGATCGACCGTCTGGCGGCCGGTAAAAAAAGGGGCATTGCCAACTCGCTTTCACTGTATATAATCCCAGTCACTGTATAAAAAGACAGAGCGATCAATATGCTAAAGCTGACGCCACGCCAAGCCGAGATTCTGGCCTTCATCAAACGCTGCCTGGAAGACAACGGCTACCCGCCGACCCGCGCGGAAATCGCTCAGGAACTGGGTTTCAAGTCGCCCAACGCAGCGGAAGAACACCTCAAGGCGCTGGCTCGCAAGGGTGCGATCGAGATGACGCCGGGCGCATCCCGCGGCATTCGCATCCCTGGTTTCGAAGCCAAGGCCGACGAATCCACCCTGCCCATCATTGGCCGAGTGGCTGCCGGTGCACCGATCCTTGCCCAGCAGCACATCGAAGAATCCTGCAACATCAACCCAGCCTTTTTCCATCCTCGCGCTGACTATTTACTGCGCGTTCATGGCATGAGCATGAAGGACGTGGGTATTTTCGACGGTGACCTGCTGGCCGTCCATACCACCCGCGAAGCCCGCAACGGCCAAATCGTGGTGGCGCGGATCGGCGACGAAGTAACGGTCAAACGCTTCAAGCGTGACGGCAGCAAAGTCTGGTTGATTGCAGAAAACCCTGAATTCGCCCCTATCGAAGTGAACCTGAAAGATCAGGAACTGGTGATCGAAGGCTTGAGTGTCGGCGTCATTCGCCGCTAAAGGAGGCTTTATGCAGTTCCCACACACATCACAGCAAGCCCAACTGCCGTTGTTCGAGGCGTTCATGGTGCAGCCGATGGCACCGATTCTGAAGGATGTGGTCGAGTCGCCCTGGAGCGCCGAACCTGAAGTTTTCAGTGAGCTGTCATTGCGTGGTGCGGCCGGGAACTGCCTGAGCCTTCTGGCACCGATCCTCAGGGAACTGAGCGAGGATCAGGATGCACGCTGGCTGACATTGATCGCCCCGCCGGCCAGCCTGACACAAACCTGGCTTCGAGACGCTGGCCTGAATCGTGAACGCATTCTGTTGCTGCAACCGCGCGGCACCCAGAGCGCACAACAGCTGACCTGCGAAGCGTTGCGTCTGGGTCGCAGCCACACTGTCGTCAGCTGGCTCAATCCACTGAGCACCACATCACGGCAACAGTTGATCAGCGCCGCCCGGACCGGGGACGCACAAAGCCTGAACATTCGACTGGGTTAAACGAAGCACGCATTGAACTGCGCGGGGCTTCTCCAAGGATAGAGAAGCCGGTCTGTAGCTGTATCAGGAAAAAGCGACGAACGGGATCAATGAAGGACCCGTGAGCTCTCATCCGTATTGAAATCACCTTCAACCAAGCGGCCAGCCATCTGAACGCCGACGCTCAACATCGCCTTGGCGACTTCCACGTGCTGGCCCTGCAGGAACGCTTTGGCATCCTCAGAGAAATCCAAAGTAACCAGAGAACCCTCGTCCTCGGCCCTGCGCAGCTCGATTCGGCCGTCTGGTAACTCGACAATTTCTAGAAAGGACGTTGGCATAAAGGTCTGTTCTCCACGAAAGGCGGCGATTATATAGGCATCGGACAGGCTTCGCTCAGGATCTTGACCAGATGCCATTACGAAGAGACATTTCTCACAACACTCATCCCTGAAACGGACAGCCCGTCGGCCCCTCCGTTAAACACTCAATCCTTCAGCACTCGTTCAACCCTTCGCGAAAACGAATCGCCAGGCCTTTCAGGTTCTGACGCCAGCTCTCCAACTCCTCCCGACTCAGCTCTTCCGGCGAATCTTCTTCATCCAGATTAACGGCCAGGATCAACGGCTGTGTCACGTCGCCCTTGGGTTTGTGCGGTGCACGCGGCGGCTGGAACAACGCAGCATGAGCCGACAGCAGCTTGGCCAGCCAGGTTTCCGGGTTTTGCGCCAACTCGACCATCTCGGCCATTTCGGGAATGGCAATGGCTTCCAGCACTTCCCGAGTCAGCAACATCTCCGCCCGAGGCGCATTGGCCTGAGGCAAGCGATAGAAACCGGCAATTTCATGGCACAGCCCCAGCAACGCACCGTACAAGTGAAACAACGCCGATTCGCGCCCGGCCTGAATAAGCGCCAGGGAGTTCATCGCCCGCCCCTCTTCTGCCTTGGCAAGCGCTTCCAGCGACAGGCCGGCGAAATAAATCTTCTGATTGGTACGGGTATAGAGTTCGTGGGCCATGACGGCAGCCTCCACAACGAAATAATTGCTTCACACAGGTCAGACAGTGTCGTGGATCACCCAAGCACACCGCAAGCCCAAAACAAAAAGGCCGCATGAAAACCCGAGGGTTGTCATGCGGCCTTTTAATTACAGCGCTGTTTAAGCTTTGGCTGCCGGGCGCTTGTCTTCAACCGTCCACTTGCCGCCGTCGTAATACGCTTTCCAGCCAGTCGGCTTACCGTCGACTTCCGTCTGCACGTACTGCTCTTTGGTCTTGCGGCTGTAACGGATCACGGCAGGGAGACCGTCCGGGTCCTTTTTCGGCGCTTCACAGAGGAAGTGGTACTTCGGATCGATCTCATCCTTGTGCGGGATGATCTCCATGACCAGCGGCGCACGGGTCTCGCGGTTTTTCGGGAACTGGCTGGCGGCCAGGAACAGGCCGGAAGCCCCGTCGCGCAGGATGTAGGTGTCGTTGACCTTTTCGCATTTCAGCTCAGGCATCTTCACCGGATCCATCTTCGGCGGCGCAGCATCACCGCTTTTCAGCAGTTTGCGGGTGTTCTTGCACGTTGCGTTGGTGCAACCGAAGAACTTGCCGAAACGGCCCGTCTTGAGCTGCATCTCGCTGCCACACTTGTCGCATTCCAGGCTCGGACCTTCGTAGCCCTTGATGCGGTAAGTGCCCTCTTCGATTTCGTAGCCGTCGCAGTCCGGGTTGTTGCCGCAGATGTGCAGCTTGCGCTTCTCGTCGAGCAGGTAAGCGTCCATCGCCGTGCTGCAGATCGGGCAACGATGCTTGCCACGCAGCACCAGCGATTCCGACTCACCCTCGTCGTCCGCGGCGATTTCATCACCCGGCACCAGGTTGACGGTAGCCTTGCAGCGCTCCTTCGGCGGCAGGCTGTAACCCGAGCAACCGAGGAACACGCCGGTCGATGCGGTACGGATCTGCATCGGACGGCCACAGGTCAGGCACGGAATGTCGGTCATCACCGGCTGGTTGGCACGCATGCCGCTTTCCGGGCTTTCGGCCACTTCGAGCTTCTTCTTGAAGTCGCCGTAGAACTCGTCCAGCACGTTTTTCCAGTCGCGTTCGCCTTGGGCCACGTCATCGAGATTCTCTTCCATGCCGGCGGTGAAGCCGTAGTCCATGAGATTGGAGAAGCTCTCGGACAGGCGCTCGGTGACGATGTCACCCATCTTTTCCGAGTAGAAACGACGGTTGTGCAGCGCTACATAGCCACGGTCCTGAATGGTCGAAATGATCGCCGCGTAGGTCGAAGGACGACCGATACCGCGTTTTTCCATTTCTTTCACCAGGCTCGCTTCCGAGTAACGCGCCGGCGGCTTGGTGAAGTGCTGGGTCGGATCAAGCTTGATCAGCTTCATCGCGTCGCCCTGGGCCATGTCCGGCAGCACGTCGTCATCACCAGGCTTGGCGATTTGCGGCATGACGCGGGTGTAACCGTCGAACTTCAGGATACGGCCCTTGGCGCGCAGCTCGAAATCGCCGGCACCGACGGTGACCGTGGTCGACAGGTATTGCGCCGGCAGCATCTGGCAGGCGAGGAACTGGCGCCAGATCAGCTCGTAAAGCCGCTCTGCATCACGCTCCATGCCCGACAGCTTGCTTGGCTCGGTGTTGGCGTCAGACGGACGAATCGCTTCGTGAGCCTCTTGTGCGCCTTCCTTGCTGCTGTAGACGTTCGGGGTTTCCGGCAGGTACTTCTTGCCGAATTCGCCTTCAATATACGTACGCGCCATTGTCACGGCATCGGCCGAGAGGTTGGTGGAGTCGGTACGCATATAAGTGATGTAGCCGGCTTCGTACAAGCGCTGGGCCATCATCATGGTTTTCTTCACGCCGAAGCCCAGGCGGTTGCTCGCGGCCTGCTGCAGGGTGGACGTGATGAACGGTGCCGACGGCTTGCTGCTGGTCGGTTTGTCTTCGCGCTTGACGATGCTGTAGCTGGAAGCCTTGAGCTTCTCCAGCGCAGCCATGGCCTGGGCTTCGTTCAGCGGCTTGAACGCTTCACCCTTCTCGCGGGCCACGTCGAAACGCACGGTAGCGCCCTTGGCAGTGCCGAGGTCAGCATGGACTTCCCAGTACTCTTCCGGGATGAACGCGCGGATTTCACGCTCACGCTCCACCACCAGCTTCACGGCAACCGATTGCACGCGACCGGCGGACAGGCCACGGGCGATCTTGGCCCACAGCAGCGGCGAAACCATGTAACCCACCACGCGGTCGAGGAAACGACGCGCCTGCTGGGCGTTGACACGGTCGATGTCCAGCTCGCCTGGTTTGGAGAAGGCTTCCTGAATCGCTTTCTTGGTGATTTCGTTGAACACCACGCGCTTGTAGCGGCTGTCGTCACCACCGATGGCTTCGCGCAGGTGCCAGGCAATGGCTTCCCCCTCGCGATCCAAGTCGGTTGCGAGATAGATGGTGTCAGCATCCTTGGCGAGCCGGCGCAGCTCTTCGATAACCTTTTCCTTGCCCGGGAGGATCTCGTACTTGGCTTTCCAGCCATGATCGGGATCGACACCCATGCGCGAGACCAGCTGCTTGCGCGCTTTCTCTTTAGGCGAGAGCACCGGACCTTCACCCGCAGCGGCTTTGCCGCGCTTGGCGGCTGGCTCTTTGCTGGCGCTAGCCGAACCGCTGGTGGGCAGGTCTCGGATATGGCCGATACTCGACTTCACCACGTATTGGTTACCCAGATACTTGTTGATGGTCTTGGCCTTAGCCGGGGATTCCACAATGACCAGCGATTTGCCCATGGATCAGAAAATTCCTGAATTCTAGAAGTGAAAGGCGGTTGGCGCCTGACGCGGCACCGCTATATATAGTGGCTACAAGGTGAGGTCAAGCGCAGGGTTCTGCGCGCTCTCAGCTTATGGCTTGGTAAAAAGGCTCGGTTCGGCTTGCACCAAAGCAAAGCGTGGCACCTGTTCACCGTCAACCTCGACCGACTCCAGGAACATGCTCAAGGGGCGCACCCAAAAGCCGTAATCGCCATACAGGGCTTGGTAGAAGACCACTTCTTCTTCCGTTTCCGAATGCCGCGCAATACTGAATACGCGGTACTGCGGACCTTTGTAATGTTGGTAGAGCCCAGGTTGTATCGGCATGGTTTGGCCCTCACTCAAATTTTTTCAAAATAAAAACAAAATAAATCCGAAAAAACAAAAACCGGGGCACTTGGCCCCGGCTTCCGTCAACGGAACGCTTAAACGCGTTCGAAGACGGTGGAGATGCCTTGGCCGAGACCAATGCACATGGTGGCTACCCCGAAGGTGCCGCCATTTTGCTTCATCACGTTCAGCAAAGTGCCGGAGATACGCGCACCGGAGCAACCGAACGGGTGACCCAGGGCGATCGCGCCGCCGTGCAGGTTAACCTTCTCGTTCATCTTGTCGAGCACTTTCAGATCTTTCAGCACTGGCAGGGCCTGTGCGGCGAAAGCTTCGTTGAGCTCGAAGAAGTCGATATCGTTGATGCCAAGGCCCGCGCGCTTCAGTGCTTTCTGTGTTGCCGGTACTGGACCATAGCCCATGATTGCCGGATCCACACCTGCCACTGCCATCGAACGAATCACCGCCAGAGGCTGGATACCCAGATCCTGTGCACGCTGCGCCGACATCACGATCATGCACGAAGCACCATCGGTGATTTGCGACGAAGTACCGGCTGTCACGGTGCCACCCTTCGGGTTAAACGCTGGCTTCAACGCCGCCAGGCTTTCCAGGGTAGTTTCCGGACGAATGGTTTCGTCGTAGTCGAACAGTTTCAGGAAACCGTTCTCGTCGTAGCCCTGCATCGGGATGATTTCGTCTTTGAACTTGCCTTCCACAGTCGCCTTGTGGGCGAGCTGGTGGGAGCGCACGCCGAAAGCGTCCTGCTGTTCGCGAGTGATGCCGTGCATTTTGCCCAGCATTTCAGCGGTCAGGCCCATCATGCCCGAGGCTTTCGCCGCGTACAGCGACATGTGCGGGTTCGGATCGACACCGTGCATCATGCTCACGTGGCCCATATGCTCGACGCCGCCGACGACGAACACGTCACCGTTGCCGGTCATGATCGCTTGCGCAGCAGTGTGCAGAGCGCTCATCGACGAGCCGCACAGGCGGCTGACGGTCTGGCCGGCAGCGGTGTGCGGGATCTGAGTCATCAGCGACGCCATGCGAGCGATGTTCCAGCCCTGCTCCAGGGTCTGGTTCACACAGCCCCAGATCACGTCTTCGACTTCGTTCGGGTCGACCTTGACGTTGCGTTCCAGCAATTTGCTGATCAGGTGTGCCGACATATCTTCAGCACGGGTGTTGCGGTGCATGCCGCCCTTGGAGCGGCCCATCGGAGTACGACCGAAGTCGACAATCACGACGTCTCTTGGATTCAAGCTCATAAAATTTCACTCTCGCTCAAAAGTTGGGACGCTTAACCGAAGAACCGTTGGCCGGTTTTGGCCATTTCACGCAGTTTTGCGGTCGGGTGGTACAGCGCGCCCAAATCAGCGTACTGGTCAGCCAGGGCAACGAACTCGGCAACACCGATCGAATCGATGTAGCGCAGCGCACCGCCACGGAATGGAGGGAAACCAATACCGTAGACCAGACCCATGTCGGCTTCGGCAGCGGTTTCGACGATGCCGTCTTCCAGGCAACGCACGATTTCCAGGCACAGCGGGATCATCATCCAGTTGATGATGTCTTCGTCAGTCACTTCGCGCTGTTCAAAGACGATTGGCTTGAGCACTTCCAGCACCGACGGGTCGGCAACTTTCTTCTGCTTGCCCTTCTTGTCGGTCTCGTAGGCGTAGAAGCCTTTGCCATTCTTCTGGCCCAGGCGCTTGGCTTCGTAGAGCACGTCGACAGCCGAACGGCGGTCGTCTTTCATGCGGTCCGGGAAGCCTTCAGCCATTACGTCGCGACCGTGGTGGCCGGTGTCGATGCCGACCACGTCCATCAGGTACGCCGGGCCCATCGGCCAGCCGAATTTTTCCATGACCTTGTCGATACGGACGAAGTCCACACCGGCGCTGACCAGCTTGGCGAAGCCGCCGAAGTACGGGAACAGGACGCGGTTGACCAAGAAGCCCGGGCAGTCGTTGACGACGATCGGGTTCTTGCCCATTTTCTTGGCGTAGGCAACGGTAGTGGCAACGGCCAGCTCGCTGGACTTCTCGCCACGAATCACTTCAACCAGCGGCATCATGTGCACCGGGTTGAAGAAGTGCATGCCGACGAAGTTTTCCGGACGCTTGAGGGCTTTGGCCAGCAAGGTGATGGAAATGGTCGAGGTGTTGGACGCGAGGATGGTGTCCTCTTTGACCTTGTCTTCCACTTCAGCCAGCACAGCCTGCTTGACCTTAGGGTTCTCGACGACCGCTTCAACCACCAGATCCACGTGACCGAAGTCGCCGTAGGACAGGGTCGGACGAATGCCGTTGAGCACTTCGGCCATTTTCGCCGCGGTCATGCGACCTTTATCAACGCGACCGACCAGCAGCTTGGCGGCTTCAGCCAGGCCTTGCTCGATGCCGTGTTCGTTGATGTCTTTCATCAGGATCGGCGTGCCTTTGGAGGCCGACTGATAAGCGATACCGCCACCCATGATGCCGGCGCCCAATACGGCAGCCTGCTTCACGTCTTTGGCGATTTCGTCGTAGGCCTTGGCCTTTTTCTTCAGTTCCTGGTCGTTCAGGAACAGACCGATCAAGCTCTGCGCGGCAGAGGTCTTGGCCAGTTTGACGAAACCGGCGGCTTCGACTTCCAGCGCTTTGTCGCGACCGAAGTTCGCGGCTTTCTGGATGGTCTTGATCGCTTCGACCGGTGCCGGGTAGTTCGGGCCAGCCTGGCCTGCCACGAAACCTTTGGCGGTTTCGAAAGCCATCATTTGTTCGATGGCGTTCAGCTTCAACTTTTCCAGCTTCGGCTGACGCTTGGCCTTGTAGTCGAACTCGCCGGAGATGGCGCGTTTGATCAGTTCCAGAGCGGCTTCCTGCAGTTTCCCAGGCTCAACCACTGCATCGACGGCGCCGACTTTCAGCGCGTCTTCAGCACGGTTTTCCTTACCGGCGGCAATCCACTCGATGGCGTTGTCGGCACCGATCAGGCGCGGCAGGCGCACAGTGCCGCCAAAACCCGGGTAGATGCCCAGTTTGACTTCCGGCAGACCGATCTTGGCCGTGACGGACATGACGCGGTAGTCCGCCGCCAGGCACATTTCCAGACCGCCACCCAGGGCGATGCCGTTGATCGCGGCGACAGTCGGGACGTTGAGGTCTTCGAAATCGCTGAAAATCTTGTTGGCTTCGAGGTTGCCAGCGACAAGCTCTGCATCAGGCAGCTTGAAGTTCTCGACAAATTCGGTGATGTCGGCGCCGACGATGAACACGTCCTTGCCGCTGCTGACGATCACACCCTTGATCGAAGCATCTGCCTTGATGGTGTCTACGGCCTGACGCAGTTCGTTCAGGGTTAGACGGTTGAACTTGTTGACGGACTCACCCTTGAGGTCGAATTTCAATTCGACGATGCCACTTTCAAGAGCCTTAACCGTGATGGCTTTACCTTCGTAAATCATCAACTGATCTCCACGATATGGAAGCTGAACAGTACACGTCGGAAGCAGGCGAATGGCTTGGCAGTGACGTTTATCGTCGATGCTACGCCAATCCACCCGGCACACCCGCCAACGCGATAGTCGGGATTCTGTAGGAGCGATCTGAAATACAAACGCTCAATTCATACGCCCGTTTGATTTGGGTACGTCACCTTCACGGAATTTCCGACAATTGTCAATCGCCCAAAACACGGGTTGAAACGCGACTTTCCGGTCATTTCCGTAACACGAAGACCTGCAACACCCGGCTGCATGTGAGGCCATTCATAGAATCAATAGTTAGAAAAGTCGCCCTAATTCACGGCAGCCTTTGCTTAACGGGCTACGCTGGGCGGGAGATTGAGGAAAAAATATGAACGCGTCGGCGAATGCCCGGCGTAAGATCAGCGCACAGCGAATTACCGGCCTGCCTGGCCAACTCCAGCCCGATGTTGAATGTCGGGCTTTTTATTGCCTGCCCGTTAACCAAAATCCTGTAGGAGCCGGCTTGCTGCGGGCGGCGTTCCGACGATCCAGACGCCGCGGTTCGCCAGATAAACCGCGTTGCCTGGATCGCCAGCAAGCCGGCTCCTACAGGGATCGGGGGTCAGGCGAGGGCTTTGAGGGTTGCATCGATTTGTTGCAAAACTGTCGCTTCGCCCTTCTCGCCCCAGTACAACGTGATCATCTGCTTGTCCGCTTCGACCTTGTAGACGTTGGCCGGCAACTTTTCGAAATGAATCAGCAATGCCGGATCCTCGCAGACCTCCTGCCATTGATTCACCCAAACGCCCGGCGACTTTTGCCAATAACTCCAGCACGCAGGCTGATTGCCGCGACGCGGTCGATGGTACTGCGCGCAAGGGCTCGGCGGTTCCTGACTCAGCCAGTGCGGCCACTCCTGAGGCGCCAGTTGCATGGCCAGCCCGATGCGTCGCGCCTCCATGCGCAGGGCCATGCGGCCGCTTTGCCCACGGGACGGACGCAACCACGCCAGCGGACTGAGAACCACCAACAGGATTGACACCACTATCCAGACCGTCATATCTGTACTCCCGATTCTTGATGAGCGCTTTGAGTCACTTTGAAAACACTGCGCTTGAAACCAGCCATACTTACCAATATTGCAATCCTCAGGAGGAGCACCTCATGCCCTACAACCACATTCTGGTCGCTGTAGACCTGACCGAAGAGTGCGACCCTGTCATCCACCGAGCTCGCGAACTGTCGGTGAGCAACGGCGCGAAATTGTCCCTGGTGCACATTGTCGAGCCGATGGCCATGGCCTTTGGCGGCGACGTGCCGATGGACCTTTCCCAGTTGCAGCAGCAACAGTTCGATCAGGCCAAGGAACGTCTTGACCGGCTGATCGTGAAGTACCCGGAACTGTCCAAAGAGTACAGCCACCTGACCTACGGCCAGCCACGCCAGGAGATTCATCACCTGGCCAAAGAGCAGACCTGCGACCTGATCGTGGTGGGCAGCCATGGCCGGCATGGCCTGGCATTGCTGCTGGGCTCCACCGCCAATGACGTACTGCACGGCGCACCTTGCGACGTACTTGCCGTGCGCCTGCAAAACAAAAGCTGATAACCGATCCTTGTAGGAGCCGGCTTGCTGGCGATCACGGTGCATCAGTCGACATCAATGCCAGCTGACAAACCGCGATCGCCAGCAAGCCGGCTCCTACAAGGGATCGCATACGAAAAGCCCGGCGTTCATCACTGAACGCCGGGCTTTTTTATTGCAGGATCAATCAGGCATCCAGCTCGGCCCAACGCTCGACCATCACGTCGAGCTCAGCCTGCAACTGCTCCAACTGAGCGATCACCGCGGCCGTCTCGGCAGCAGGACGCTGATAGAAGCCAGCATCGGCCATCTGGGCCTCAACGACGGCGATCTGCTGCTCCATGGCTTCGATCTGGCCCGGCAACATTTCCAGCTCACGCTGCAACTTGTAGCTGAGTTTCTTCTTCGCCACCGGCGCTTCGACCGCCGCCGCAATCGGTGCAGGCTCAGCCGTCACGACCGCCGACGTCAGGTCGGCCTTGCCGGACTTGCTCTCGGTCACGCCCAGCAGGCGCGGCGAACCGCCCTGACGCAGCCAGTCCTGATAACCACCGACGTATTCGCGAACCTTGCCTTCACCTTCGAAGACCAGCGTGCTGGTGACCACGTTATCGAGGAATGCCCGGTCGTGGCTGACCATCAGCACGGTGCCATTGAAGGTCAGCAGGACCTCTTCCAGCAGTTCGAGTGTTTCCACGTCGAGGTCGTTGGTCGGTTCGTCGAGGACCAGCAGGTTGGCCGGCTTGCTGAACAGTTTCGCCAGCAACAGACGCGCACGCTCACCACCTGACAGCGCCTTGACCGGCGTGCGGGCACGCTGAGGGCTGAACAGGAAGTCGCCGAGATAACTCAGCACGTGACGGCTCTGACCATCGATGTCGATGAAGTCGCGACCTTCGGCCACGTTGTCGATCACGGTCTTTTCCAGGTCCAGCTGATGGCGCAACTGGTCGAAGTACGCCACGTCGATGCGCGTACCCTCTTCCACTTTGCCGCTGGTCGGTTGCAGACCGCTGAGCATCAGCTTCAGCAGCGTGGTCTTGCCGGTACCGTTGGCGCCGAGCAGACCGATACGGTCGCCGCGCGTCAGGACCATCGAGAAATCCTTGATCAGGAACGGGCCGCCCGGATGCGCGAAACTCACGTTCTCGAGGACCATCACCTGCTTGCCGGACTTGTCAGCGGTGTCCAGCTGAATGTTGGCCTTGCCGGTGCGCTCACGACGCTCGCTACGTTCAACGCGCAATGCTTTCAGTGCACGGACGCGACCTTCGTTACGGGTGCGACGGGCCTTGATGCCCTGGCGGATCCAGACTTCTTCCTGGGCCAGTTTCTTGTCGAACAACGCGTTGGCGGTGGCCTCGGCGGCCAGCTCGGCTTCTTTGTGCACGAGGAAACTGGCGTAGTCGCCGTTCCAGTCGATCAAGCCACCGCGATCCAGTTCGAGAATGCGGGTCGCGAGGTTTTGCAGGAAGGAACGGTCGTGCGTGATGAACAGCACGGCGCCCTGGAAATCCTTCAGCGCTTCTTCGAGCCAGGCAATCGCACCGATGTCCAGGTGGTTGGTTGGTTCGTCGAGCAGCAGCAGATCCGGCTCGGACACCAGTGCCTGCGCCAGCAGGACGCGACGACGCCAGCCGCCGGACAATTCGGCAAGGGTCTTGTCGGCCGGCAGTTGCAGACGGCTGAGGGTGCTGTCGACCAGGGTTTGCAAACGCCAGCCATCGCGGGCTTCGAGGTCGTGCTGGACGTGCATCAGCTTGTCCAGGTCGGCGTCGGTGACGATGTTCTGGCTCAGGTGGTGATACTCGGCAAGCAGCGCACCGACACCGTCCAGGCCTTCAGCCACTACGTCGAACACGGTCCGCTCGTCGGCTACCGGCAATTCTTGCGGCAATTCGCCAATCTTGAGGCCGGGTGCGCGCCACACGGAGCCGTCGTCAGGCTTCTGGTCGCCCTTGACGAGCTTCATCATGCTGGACTTGCCAGTGCCGTTGCGGCCGATGATGCACACCCGCTCACCACGGGCGATCTGCCAGGACACCTTGTCCAACAACGGCATAGCGCCGAAAGCAAGGGACACATCGCTGAATTTGAGCAGGGTCATGAGCTTCTCCAAAAACCGGGCGCGCATTCTACCTGACTTGAGGCTTCATAAGGCCGGCAATTTCACCTTCGGGGCACTCTGCATGACAAATGTTGCGAACTGATGCTGACAGGCCCGCAAAGCTTTCGCCGGTTGCTGGCAAAAGGCTAAGCTACAGATTATTCAGTGCGGGCATGCCTCGCACTTGTCATGATTTCTCTGCCCGGACGTCTCATGCGCAGTCGCCTTTTCAGTCTTTTATCCTGCTTTCTTCTCTCTGCCACTGCCGTTCAAACTGCCCAGGCGGTGGACCTGTCCACTCAACGCCAGTATTACGATGAAGCCAAGCGCGCCCTGGCCAAGGGTGATACCGGCCCGTACTTCCGTTATAGCAAGGCGCTCAGCGACTACCCGCTGGAGCCGTACCTGGCCTATGACGAACTGACCGCACGCCTGAAAACGGCGAGCAACGCCGAGATCGAAAAATTCCTCGCCGAACACGGTGACTTGCCGCAAGCCAACTGGATGAAATTGCGCTGGTTGCGCTGGCTGGCTGATCGCGGCGAATGGGCGACCTTCGTCAAGTACTACGATCCCAAGCTGAATTTCACTGAGCTGGACTGCCTGAACGCGCAGTACCAGATCGGGCACAACCTGAAATCCGAAGGCTACGCCAACGCCAACAAGCTCTGGCTGACTGGCAAATCCCTGCCTGCGGCGTGCGACGGCTTGTTCGGAGTCTGGGCTGCCGAAGGCCAACTGACCGAACAGAAACGCTGGGAACGCACCAAGCTTGCCGCCCAGGCGCGCAACTATCCGCTGGCCAACAGCCTGGTCAACGGCCTGACCACCCTCGCCCCTCGCGGCCGGTTGCTGGTGGACGTGGCGCAGAAACCCGAACTGCTCAACCAGCCGTCGCGCTTCACGCCAGCTGACGAACCGATGTCCGACATTGTCAGCCTCGGCCTGCGCCGCCTGGCCAAGCAAGACCCGGACAAGGCCATGGCGTTGCTCGACGGTTACGCCAGCAGCATGCATTTCTCCCGGGACGAAAAAGTCGCGATCGCCCGGGAAATCGGCCTGACCCTCGCTCGCCGTTTCGACAGTCGCGCGCTGGACGTGATGACCAAGTACGACCCGGAATTGCGTGACAACACCGTGTCCGAGTGGCGCTTGCGCCTGCTGCTGCGCCTGGCCCGCTGGGACGATGCCTATCAGTTGACCCGCCGTTTGCCTCAGGACCTGGCGACCACCAACCGCTGGCGTTACTGGCAGGCCCGCAGCCTGGAACTGGCGCAACCGCAGAACCCGGAGGCGCAGACGCTTTATAAAGGCCTCGCTCGCGAACGTGACTTCTACGGTTTCCTCGCTGCCGACCGTTCGCAGCTGCCTTACTCGCTGAACAACAAGCCGCTGGTATTGAGCCAGGCGCTGATCAACAAGGTTCGCAACACGCCGGGCGTGCGTCGCGCCCTGGAATTCCATGCGCGCGGGCAGATTGTCGATGGGCGTCGCGAGTGGTATCACGTCAGCCGCCACTTCAACCGTGACGAAATGGTCGCCCAGGCCAAACTGGCCTACGACCTGAAATGGTATTTCCCGGCGATCCGCACCATCAGTCAGGCGCAGTATTGGGACGATCTGGACATCCGCTTCCCGATGGCCCACCGCGAAACCCTCGTGCGTGAAGCCAAGGTTCGCGGCCTGCATTCGAGCTGGGTATTCGCCATTACCCGCCAGGAAAGCGCGTTCATGGCCGACGCCCGCTCAGGCGTAGGCGCCAGCGGCCTGATGCAACTGATGCCGGGCACCGCCAAGGAAACCGCACGCAAGTTCAGCATCCCATTGGCCTCGCCACAGCAGGTGTTCGATCCGGACAAGAACATCCAGCTCGGCGCCGCGTACCTCAGCCAGGTGCACAGCCAGTTCAACGGCAACCGCGTCCTCGCCTCCGCCGCCTACAACGCCGGCCCGGGGCGCGTGCGTCAGTGGCTGCGCGGTGCGGATCACCTGAGCTTCGACGTCTGGGTGGAAAGCATCCCGTTCGACGAAACCCGCCAATACGTGCAAAACGTACTGTCGTACTCGGTGATCTACGGCCAGAAGCTCAACTCGCCACAGCCGTTGGTGGATTGGCATGAGCGCTATTTTGATGATCAATAAGCCTGTCTGAGGCGTAAACAAAAATGCCCGCATTGAGAAATGCGGGCATTTTTTTTGGCGCTTCTACCTGGATCTGCACCGTGCTGCAACAAGCTCACCCTGCGCAGTCAAGCGGTAGCGTTGCACCGGGCTACGGGGGGAATCAGGATCAGTCATCTCAATCAAGCCTTCTACCAATGCAGGCTTGAGGTAGTTGGCCCGAAATGTCGCCTTGTGAGCCAATCCGAGCTCTGCCATCAGATCGTTAACCTTCGCGGGAGCGCTTCCACGCAGAGCACGAAGCAGTTTCGTTACTTGGTCGGTTACTTGGTCGGTTACTTGGTCGGTTACCGGCTCGGTTCTAACCGCCTCATCAAGCGCAAGGCTCAACGCTTGCAGCATGAACTCGACAAAAGGCGTCGATTCGGCCATTTGGTCGGCTGCCGATAACGCCGCGTAATAAGCATCCTGCTGCTCCCGAATCACGGCTTCGACCGGCAGATAAGCCAACACCGGGCGCCACCGACTGAGAATCAATGTCTGCCAAAGACGACCCATACGTCCATTGCCGTCTGCGAAGGGATGGATGAACTCGAATTCATAGTGGAAGACACAACTGATAATCAACGGATGCCAATCAGAAGCGCCGAGCCACGCCAGCAAATCATCCATCAAATGCGAAATGCGGCTCGGTGGCGGTGCCATGTGAACCAATTTCTCGCCACGGTAAATGCCCACACCGGCTCGGCGAAACTGCCCACAGTCGTCAATCAAGCCGCCCATCAGTAACTCATGCGCACGAAGCAGATCAACATGACTACTCGGCTGCCAATCCGGCATGGCTTCGTAAGCCGTGAAGGCATTACGCACTTCCTGGATTTCCCGAGGTAATCCCAGCACTCGCTGCCCCGCCAGAACAGCAGTCACCTGCTCGATGCTCAGGGTATTGTTCTCGATCGCCAGTGAAGCCTGAATCGTGCGAATCCGATTACCCCGCCGCAGTTGAGGCGTCTGCCGTCGATCATCCACAGCCGAAAGTTGACCGATCCGCTCACTGATTTCGGCAATCAACGTGAGCATCTTAGTGGTCAGGGTCAACGGTGGTTGATAACGGCTCATATCCTCATCCATGCTCGCACTGAGCTCGACATAATGCCCGAACCCGGCAGTATTCAGCAGCGTTCATTCATGCCGCTTCATGCCCATCACTGAACTGCAACGCCGCCAACCGCGCATACAGTGCATTGCTCGCAATCAGCTCCTGATGCGTGCCCACCGCCACCAGTTTCCCTTGATCCATCACTGCAATCCGGTCGGCGTTTTTAACCGTGGCCAGACGATGGGCGATGACCAGGGTGGTGCGGTTTTTCATCAGGCTGGGCAGGGCTTGCTGGATCAGGTGTTCGCTCTGGGCGTCGAGGGCGCTGGTGGCTTCGTCGAGCAGCAGGATGGGCGCGTCCACCAGCAGCGCTCGGGCGATGGCCAGGCGTTGGCGCTGGCCGCCGGACAAACCGAGGCCTGCGTCGCCCAAATGAGTCTGATAACCGTGGGGCATGGCCTCGATAAAGTCATGGGCGTAGGCGATTTTCGCCGCTTCCTGAACCTGTTCCAGCGTCGCTGTCGGGTTACCGTAGCGGATGTTCTCTTCGATGCTGCCGAAGAACAGCGCCGGGCTTTGTGAAACCAGCGCGAAGCAACGGCGCAAGTCCAATGGATCGAGTTGGGTCAGTGGCACGCCGTCGAGCAGGATGCGTCCTTCGGCGGGATCGTAAAAACGCAGCAGCAGGTCGTACACCGTCGATTTGCCAGCACCGGACGGCCCGACCAGCGCGAGGGTTTCGCCCGCCTTGATGGTCAGATTCAAGCCATCGACGGCGTAGCTTTCCGGACGCGACGGGTAGGAAAAACGCACCTCCTGCAGAACGAGATTGCCCGTCACCCGCTCGGGCAACGTCACCAGGCCAGTCGCCGGTGGCTGGATGATGTTTTCCGAACGAAGCAGTTCGGCAATCCGCTCGGCGGCGCCGGCGGCGCGCTGCAGCTCACCAATGACCTCACTCAACGTGCCGAATGCACTGCCGACAATCAGGCTGTAAAAGACGAACGCCGCCAGTTCCCCCGCTGAAATTCGCCCGGCCATCACGTCCATGCCGCCCACCCAGAGCATCACGCCGACCGCCCCCAACACCAGCACGATCACCAGGGTGATCAGCCAGGCCCGCTGGAAAATCCGTTTGCGTGCCGTGTTGAACGCCTCTTCCACGGTCACGGCAAAACGTTGTTCGTCCTGGGTCTGGTGGTTGTAGGCCTGCACGGTTTTGATCTGGCCCAGGGTTTCGGAAACATAACTGCCGATATCGGCAATCCGGTCCTGACTCAGGCGCGACAGGCTGCGTACCCGGCGACCGAAAATCAGGATCGGCGCAATCACCAGCGGCAAAGCCACAACGACGATGCTGGTGAGTTTGGGGTTGGTGATAAACAGCAACACAATCCCGCCGATCACCATCAGCAGATTGCGCAGGAACAGGGACAGCGATGAACCGATCACTGATTGCAGCAACGTGGTATCGGCGGTCAACCGCGACTGGATTTCGGAGCTACGGTTGTCTTCGTAAAACCCGGGATGCAGATAAACCAGATGATTGAACACCTGACGGCGGATGTCGGCGACCACGCGCTCACCGATCCACGACACCAGGTAGAAACGCGCGAAGGTGCCAATCGCCAGGCCTATCACCAGCAACATGAACAAACCAATCGTCTGGTTGAGCAGGTGCGGGGACTGGGTCATGAACCCCTGGTCCACCAGCAGGCGAATCCCCTGCCCCATGGACAAGGTGATGCCGGCCGTGACGACCAGCGCGAGCAAGGCGCCGAAGGCCTGCCAACGATAGGGCGCGAGAAAAAGGCTGGTCAGGCGAATCGCGCGGCGTTGACGGGCAGAGAGCATCGGGTTCATCCAGTTACACAATTGATAGGGCCAGCCTGACGGTTCAATGGGGTTGAACGCTGTAAATCACAATGAGTCAGGTTAATTATGACCGCGATGACCAGGTCCTAGACGCTATTGGTCTAAAGTCCGGGTGGTAACGTCTTGGTATTTCTGGTGGACTGGTGTGGCCGCTCGGGAAAGATCGCAGGGAGTTGTCATAGCCCGGTCACCTGACGGTTCTACAGTAAGCACACACCTGAAGAGGAGACAGGCCATGTCCTTGCAAAATAGCAGCGATGACAAGATTCAAGTGATCCGCACACAGCCAGATCAGTCTCTGGGTTGCTCAATCATTGACGAAAAAGGCCGCGAAGTACCGATCACTGAGGGCATGATCCAGGACGCTTGCCGCGAACTGGAAAAGCGATTGGTCAAGCCTGCCAAACAAGATTGATATAGCCCCGTCTTCTTGACCCGGCCCTGATGGCCGGTTTTTTTGTGGGTGTTGATCCGGAATTGCGGTGTGGCTGTTCGCGGGCAAGCCACGCTCCTACAGGGTCGGCGCCATTTTCAACATTGCACGGTCCCTGTATGAGCGAGTGGTGCGGCATCCCGACTTGCCCGCGAAGGCGGCCGACTAAATTTCTAGACGGCTGTTGCCCCCAAAGCCGCCACAATCTTCAGCAACTCAGGCGAATCCCCCTCAATCCGCACCCGCAACCCATCAATCTCGCGCCGCGATGGATAATTCTTGCGCAACGCATCAAACGCCGCACGCTGCTCGCTCACACTGCCTACAAGACTGCGGCGGAAATCCGCGTCGTCGCGGCGCGGGTCGTACACGCCACGGCACAACATCGCCAGCGCCCAGGCAGGATCGCTCTCAGCGTTCAAGGTCACCTGCGACAACCACGGTGCCGGCAGCAAATCGCTCAAGCGGACCTGCGCCGGTTGCCCGAGAAAATCGCAGTACGCCTGGTAGATCTGCGCCGTCCCGCGTTGCTTGCCGTCGAGGCTGTAACCGGCAATGTGCGGCGTGGCCAACACGCAGAGCTCGGCCAGTGCCACATCGACCTCAGGCTCGCCCTCCCAGACATCCAGCACCGCTTGCAGGTCTTCGCGTTGCAGCAGCACCTCGCACAGGGCGGCGTTATCTACCACCGGGCCACGGCTGGCATTGATCAGCCAGGCACCGGGCTTGAGCTGGTTCAAACGGTTTTGGTCGAACAAATGCCAGGTCGAACCGGCACCGTGTTTTTTCAACGGCGTGTGCAGGCTGATGACATCGCATTGCTCGATGATCTGCTCAAGGCTGACGAAATCGCCCCCTTCAGCAGCTTGCCGTGGCGGATCGCAGACCAGCACGTTCCAGCCCAGCCCTTGCAGCACCTTGACCAACCGCCCGCCCACTTCGCCGGCACCGACCACGCCGTACGTGCGCAGGGTGAGATCGGTGCCTTCGATTTCGGCGAGGGTCAGCAAACTGCCCAGCACGTAGTCGACCACGCCACGGGCATTGCAGCCGGGGGCGCTGGACCAGGTGATGCCGGCCTGCTGAAAGTAATCGAGGTCGAGGTGATCGGTGCCGATGGTGCAGGTGCCGACAAAGCGCACCTTGCTGCCTTCGAGCAACCCGCGATTGACGTTGGTCACCGAGCGCACCAGTAGCACATCGGCCTGCTCGACGGTGGCGCGGTCGATTGAACGTCCCGGCACCCGTCTGATTTCGCCGAAACCTTCGAAGAAGGCATCGAGCAGCGGAATATTTTCGTCGGCAACAATCAGCATGGCAGGCTCCTTTGGCGGATCGGCAGTGTAGGCGCAGATGACACTTCACGCCTAGCACGCACAATTTGTAGGAGCGAGCCTGCTCGCGAAAAACGCAAGAGCACTGCGGTGATTCAGGCAGCCCTCGTCATCGTTTACGTCCATCGCGAGCAGGCTCGCTCCTACAGGTTTTTGTGTGATTACAAATGGGTAACACAGGACTTTTCCTGACCGTTGCGTCAACGCGTAGAATGCGCCGCCTCGCGCATCAAAACCTTTTGGACGTTTTGCCTTTGAATTCCGTGACTGACCGCCTCGCCGCCATTTCCCTCAATCGCCCCGCCCGGGTTCGTCTCGAGCTGAAGAACCTGCTCGGCCTCGCGCTACCGATCATGATCGCGCAGCTGGCCACCACGGCGATGGGCTTCGTCGATGCGGTAATGGCCGGTCGCGTCGGGCCACGGGATCTGGCGGCGGTGGCGTTGGGCAACTCGATCTGGGTCCCGGTGTTTCTGTTGATGACCGGTACGCTGCTGGCCACCACGCCGAAAGTCGCCCAGCGCTTTGGTGCCGGCACCCACAGCGAAATCGGCCCGATCGTGCGCCAGGCGTTGTGGCTGGCGCTGGTGGTGGGCGTGATGGCGACCGGCATGCTGTTCAGCGCCGAACCGATTTTGCACCTGATGAAGGTCGATCCCGAGCTGATCGGCCCGTGCATGCAATACCTGCACGGTATCGCCAGCGGGCTGCCCGCCGTCGCGCTCTACCATGTGTTGCGCTGTTTCAGTGACGGCCTGGGACGCACGCGCCCGGCGATGGTCCTGGGGTTGTGCGGGCTCGCGCTGAACATTCCGCTGAACTATGTCTTCATTTATGGCCACTTCGGTGTGCCGGCCATGGGCGGCGTCGGTTGTGGCTGGGCCACGGCGATTGTGATGTGGGTGATGGCGCTGGGCATGGCCGGCTGGGAACGCTGGGCGCCGGCGTATCAGTCGAGCCAGTTGTTCAGCCGTTTCGACTGGCCGCAATGGGCGGTGATCAAACGCCTGCTGGGCATCGGCTTGCCGATCGGCATCGCGGTGTTTGCCGAATCGAGCATCTTCGCGGTGATTGCCCTGCTGATCGGCAGCCTCGGCGCCACGGTGGTGGCCGGGCATCAGATTGCACTGAACTTCAGTTCGCTGGTGTTCATGATCCCCTACTCCCTCGGCATGGCCGTGACGGTGCGCGTCGGCCAGGCCCTCGGTCGTCAGGAACCCCGTGAAGCGCGCTTCGCCGCCGGTGTCGGCATGGGCACGGCGCTGGCTTACGCGTGTATTTCGGCGAGCATGATGCTGTTGCTGCGCGAGCACATCGCAACGATCTACACGGCTGATCCGACGGTGATCCGCGTAGCGGCGATGCTGATTGTGTATTCGGCGCTGTTCCAGTTTTCCGATGCGATCCAGGTCACGGCGGCCGGCGCGTTGCGCGGTTTTCAGGACACCCGGGTGACCATGATCCTGACCCTGTTCGCGTACTGGGGCATTGGTTTGCCGGTGGGTTACGCGCTGGGCCTGACCGACTGGCTCGGCACGCCGAGCGGCCCGAGCGGGCTGTGGCAGGGTTTGATCGTGGGCTTGAGTTGCGCCGCGCTGATGCTGTCGATCCGCCTGACGCGCAGTGCACGCAAGCGGATCCGCATCAGTCATTCGGCGGGTTAAGCGAGCTTCTTGCGGATCCAGTAGAGGTAGGTGCCTGCCTCTTCATGCTGCGCAACCAGCTCGTGGTCGAGGAACACGCAGAACTTGGGAATGTCGCGACGGGTCGACGGGTCGGTGGCGATCACCTTGAGCAGGCCGCCGGGCGCCAGGTCACGGATGTGCTGGTGCAGCATCATCACCGGTTCCGGGCAGTTGAGGCCAGTGGCGTCGAGGGTGCCGTCTACCGGCGTATCAAGCATTTCACTCATGATTCACTCCTGAAACTGGCCGGCATTGTCGCGCATTACCGGGTGTTCGGTCATCTGTGGCATGACGCCATACCTGTAGGAGCCGGCTTGCTGGCGATCCAGACACCGCGGTGATTCAGATACACCGCGTAACGCGCTATCGCCAGCAAGCCGGCTCCTACACGGGTTGTGTACATCAGCGGGACTTGGGTTTTTTCACGTCCAGGCGGCGCAGGTGGCACGTCACTTCTTCGCGGTCGTGATACAGCTGCTTGCAGCCGATTTCGACGCGAATCCCGCGCTCCTTGAAACCGTCGGCAATGCGCTCCAGCAAGCGTTTCACTTCGGCGTAACGCTGCTTCATCGGCAGCTTGAGGTTGACCACCGCTTCGCGGCAATGCCCTTCGCCAATCCACTCTTCCAGCATCGCCGCGTTGCGTGCCGGTTTCTCGACGATGTCGCAGACCATCCAGTCCACAGGCTGCCGTGGCTTGAAGGTGAAACCGTCAGCCATCAAATGCTGCACCAGACCAGTGTCCATCAGGCTTTCAGCCATCGGGCCATTGTCGATGGCGGTCACCAGCATGCCACGATTGACCAGTTGCCAGGTCCAGCCACCCGGCGCCGCGCCGAGGTCGACGCCGGTCATGTCGCTGTGCAGACGCTCGTCCCACTGATCGCGCGGGATGAAATGGTGCCACGCCTCTTCCAGCTTCAACGTCGAACGGCTCGGCGCCTCGCGTGGAAACTTCAGGCGCGGAATGCCCATCGGCCACATGGCCGAGTTGTTCGACTCGGCCAGGCCCATGAACACTTCGCGACCACTCTTGAACGTCAGCAGCAAACGCGGCTTGTTCGCATCTTCCACCAGTTTGCCGGCCGCCATCAGCGCCTTGCGCAGGTGCACTTCGAATTTCTTGCAGAAGTTCGACAGCTCTTTGCCGTCGTTGGTGTCGACCATTTCCAGCCACAGGCTGCCGCACAGCGGGAAATCCGCCATGTGCGCGAGAATCACGCTGATGCGATCGGTTTCCGGCAGGTCGATGAAAATCCCGCGCGCCCATTGGCGCGGGAAGATCAGCTCGGCGAAACGCTGACCGCGCATCAGGCGCTCGGCGCCGTCTTCTTCGGTGCAGATGAATTCGGCGCAGGCGCTGGCGGTTTTTGCCTTGGCATAACCGGCCACGTTCAGCCGTGCGGCGTGTTCAGAAATCTCGGAACAGACTTCGCCTTCGAAGCCCGGCCGGCAATGCATAAAGAGGGTGTTCATTCTTACTCCTGGGCAGTTGGCGAAGAATTCAGCCACTGCGCGATGCCCAGACTTGCGTTGAAGCAAAGCCTGTCACGAAAACCGGCGCATGATAGCCGACTTCGGAACCTCGGGCTTATCGATAGAGTCCAGTTATTAGCCAGCTACTTAAAACAGGGCTAGGTTTAATGCTCTGTCCGTCCCCTCAGTCCGTAGCCGTGCGGACTTTAAGGAGTGATCGTAATGCCGTCCCTCGATAGCCTGAAAACCCTTAAAACCCTGCAAGTCGACGACAAGACCTACCATTATTTCAGTCTGCCCGATGCCGCCAAAAGCCTCGGTGATCTCGACAAGCTACCGATGTCGTTGAAAGTGCTGCTGGAAAACCTGCTGCGCTGGGAAGACGAAAAAACCGTGACCGGCGCCGACCTGCGAGCGATTGCCGCCTGGCTCAAGGAGCGCCGCTCCGACCGCGAGATCCAGTACCGCCCCGCCCGCGTCTTGATGCAAGACTTTACCGGCGTTCCCGCCGTGGTCGACCTCGCCGCCATGCGCGCCGCCATGGCCAAGGCCGGCGGCGACCCGCAGCGGATCAATCCACTGTCGCCGGTGGACCTGGTGATCGACCACTCGGTGATGGTCGACAAGTTCGGCAGCGCCAGCGCCTTTGAACAGAACGTCGACATTGAGATGCAGCGCAACGGCGAGCGTTACGCCTTTCTGCGCTGGGGCCAGAGCGCCTTCGACAACTTCAGCGTGGTGCCGCCGGGCACCGGGATTTGCCATCAGGTGAACCTCGAATACCTCGGCCGCACGGTCTGGACCAAGGATGAAGACGGCCGCACCTATGCGTTCCCGGACACGCTGGTCGGCACCGACTCCCACACCACCATGATCAACGGCCTCGGCGTCCTCGGCTGGGGCGTCGGCGGGATCGAAGCGGAAGCGGCGATGCTCGGCCAGCCGGTGTCGATGCTGATTCCGGAAGTGATCGGCTTCAAACTCACCGGCAAATTGAAGGAAGGCATCACGGCCACCGACCTGGTGCTGACCGTGACCCAGATGCTGCGCAAGAAAGGCGTGGTCGGCAAATTCGTCGAGTTCTACGGCGACGGTCTCGCCGACCTGCCGCTGGCCGACCGTGCGAC
Organism: Pseudomonas sp. PDM03; assembly: GCF_014852385.1. Taxonomy (NCBI): domain Bacteria; kingdom Pseudomonadati; phylum Pseudomonadota; class Gammaproteobacteria; order Pseudomonadales; family Pseudomonadaceae; genus Pseudomonas; species Pseudomonas sp. PDM03. The sequence goes on from NZ_JACVBM010000003.1 coordinate 117,173, forward strand.
CATCGCCAACATGGCCCCGGAATATGGCGCTACGTGCGGCTTTTTCCCGGTGGATGACATCACTCTGGATTATCTGCGCCTGTCCGGTCGTCCACTTGAAACCGTGAAACTGGTCGAGGCCTACAGCAAGGCGCAAGGCCTGTGGCGTCTGCCGGGCAAGGAACCGGTGTTCACCGACAGCCTGGCGCTGGACATGCGCAGCGTCGAAGCCAGCCTCGCTGGGCCGAAACGCCCACAGGACAGGGTGTCGTTGCCGAATGTTGCGCAAGCATTCAATGACTTCACCGACCTGCAATTCAAACCTACCAGCAAGGAAGAAGGTCGCCTCGAAAGTGAAGGCGGCGGTGGCGTTGCGGTGGGCAATGCCGACTTGGCCGGTGAAGCCGACTACGATTTTGAAGGTCAAACCTATCGCTTGAAAAACGGCGCGGTGGTCATCGCCGCAATCACCTCCTGTACCAACACCTCCAACCCGAGCGTAATGATGGCCGCCGGCCTGGTGGCAAAAAAAGCCGTGGAAAAAGGCCTCAAACGCAAACCGTGGGTGAAAAGCTCGCTCGCTCCCGGTTCCAAAGTGGTGACCGACTACTACAAGGCTGCCGGGCTGACGCAATACCTGGATCAACTCGGTTTCGATCTGGTCGGTTATGGCTGCACCACCTGCATCGGCAACTCCGGGCCCCTGCCGGAGCCGATCGAAAAAGCCATCCAGAAAGCCGACCTGACCGTCGCTTCGGTGCTGTCGGGCAACCGCAACTTCGAAGGCCGCGTGCATCCGCTGGTGAAAACCAACTGGCTGGCCTCGCCGCCGCTGGTCGTCGCGTTTGCGCTGGCCGGCACGGTGCGCATTGATATCAGCAGTGAGCCATTGGGTGACGACAAGGACGGCAACCCGGTTTACTTGCGGGACATCTGGCCAAGCACCCAAGAAATCGCCGACGCGGTGAATCAGGTCAACACCGCGATGTTCCACAAGGAATACGCCGAAGTGTTTGCCGGCGACGAGCAATGGCAGGCGATTGAAGTGCCTCAAGCGGCGACTTATGTCTGGCAGGACGATTCGACTTACATCCAGCACCCACCGTTTTTCGACGACATCGGCGGACCGCCGCCCGTGGTCAAGGACGTCGCGGGCGCACGGGTCCTTGCGCTGCTCGGCGACTCGGTGACCACCGACCACATCTCCCCCGCCGGCAACATCAAGACCGAGAGCCCGGCCGGCCATTACCTGCGCGAGAAAGGTGTGGAGCCGCGGGACTTCAACTCCTACGGCTCCCGTCGCGGCAACCATGAAGTGATGATGCGCGGCACCTTTGCCAACATCCGCATTCGCAACGAGATGCTCGGCGGCGAGGAAGGCGGCAATACGATTTACATTCCTACCGGGGAAAAACTGGCGATCTATGACGCGGCCATGCGTTACCAAGCCTCGGGCACGCCGCTAGTGGTGATTGCCGGACAAGAATACGGCACCGGTTCGAGCCGCGACTGGGCGGCCAAGGGCACCAATCTGTTGGGCGTGAAAGCGGTCATCGCCGAAAGCTTCGAGCGGATTCACCGCTCCAATCTGGTCGGCATGGGCGTGCTGCCCTTGCAGTTCAAGCTGGATCAGAACCGCAAGAGCCTGAACCTGACCGGCAAGGAGACCCTGGACATTCAAGGCCTGAGCGGCGTCGAGCTGACGCCGCGAATGAACCTGACGCTGATCATCACCCGTGAAAACGGCAGCCGCGAGAAGATCGAGGTGTTGTGCCGGATCGATACGCTGAATGAAGTCGAGTACTTCAAGTCAGGGGGGATTTTGCATTACGTGCTGCGACAGTTGATTGCGTCGTAAGTGTTTGCAGAAAAAGACACCGCCTTCGGGCGGTGTTTTTGTTTGTGGGGTGTATGTCCCTATAATCGCCGCGCTTTTATATACCGGACACCACACCACTGTAGGAGCGAGCCTGCTCGCGATGGGGCCGTAACATCCAATATCAGTGCCGCCTGACACTCCGCCATCGCGAGCAAGCTTGCTCCTACAAGGGACCGAGGCGACCCGCAGAATTTCGAACACAAGGACTTCAGATGTTTGCTTTGCCATGGACCTTCCTGGCCCTGCTCTCCCTCGGTTATGCCATGGCGCTGTCCTACGGCCATCTCGGCTGGCTGGCGCTTATCTCGGTCGCATTGCTGTTGATCGCCGGTTTCGCCGTGCGTCAGCAACAGGTCCGGGTCGGTCATTACCTCGGTCACGGCCTGTTTATTTTCATGGCGCTGGCACTGGCGATGCACTGGCTTCCCGGCTTCTACAACGGTCGAGGTATCAATCCGCATCGTATTACCGACGATGCCGTACCGTTTGCGCTGTACCTGAATCTGGACAAACCGCTGATTGGTTTCTGGCTGTTGCTGGTCTGCCCGTGGATTGTCGGCCGGCACTCGCTGCGGCTTTCCATTCCCGCCGCGCTGCTGGGGCTGACACTGAGCAGCGTGCTGGCATTGGGTGGCGCGCTGTTGTTGGGTGTGATCAGTTGGGCCCCGAAATGGCCTGATCAGGCCTGGCTGTGGCTGTTCAACAATCTGTTGCTGGTGACGCTGGTGGAAGAAGCGCTGTTTCGCGGCTACCTTCAGGGCGGCCTCAGCCGGCACTTTAAACACCTGCCTTATGGTGAAAACCTGGCGCTGCTGCTTGCCTCGCTGTTGTTTGGCCTGGTGCATGCGGGCGCTGGCTGGCAATGGGCGTTGCTGGCGAGTCTGGCAGGTGTCGGCTATGGTCTGGCCTACCGTTTCGGCGGGTTAGGTGCGGCCATTGCCACGCATTTCGGTTTGAACCTGCTGCATTTCAGCCTGTTCACCTATCCGATGCTGGCGGGCTGACGCAACGGTCGTTTTGCGACGCGCCGCTGATTATTGAAAAATATTTTCAATAAATCCCTGACGGTGCCGACAACCTCTCAAAGCCTTGCGGATTGAAAAAAGCCATGCGTAACAACCAGCCCATTACACAACGCGAACGGACCTTCCCGGCTCAGCAACGGTTGATTTCCACTACCGATGCCAAGGGCGTGATCACCTACTGCAACGACGCTTTCGTCGAAATCAGTGGGTATTCCCGCGAGGAACTGATCCGTGCACCGCATAACCTGGTTCGTCACCCCGACGTACCGGCCGCGGTGTTCGCGCACATGTGGGGCACATTGAAACAAGGCTTGCCATGGATGGGCATTGTCAAGAATCGCTGCAAGACCGGTGACCACTACTGGGTTAACGCCTACGTCACACCGGTGTTCGATGGCAACCAGGTGATCGGTTACGAGTCGGTGCGGGTCAAACCCACCGCCGAGCAGATCCAGCGTGCCGAAGCGCTCTACCAACGCATCAACCAGGGCAAGTCAGCGATTCCTTCCACCGATAAATGGCTGCCGGTCCTGCAGGACTGGTTGCCGTTCATTCTGGTCAGCCAGCTGAGCTTCATGATCGGTGCCACGCTCAACTCCCAATGGGGTTTTGCCCTGGCCGCCGGTCTTTCGGTGCCATTGGGCCTGCTGGGGTTGAGCTGGCAACAGCGCGGCCTCAAGCGCTTGCTGCGCCTGGCCGAGCAGACCACCTCCGACCCGCTGATCGCGCAGATGTACACCGACAGCCGTGGTGCCCAGGCTCGTCTGGAGATGTCGATCCTCAGCCAGGAAGCCCGCCTGAAAACCTGCCTGACCCGTCTGCAGGATACCGCCGAGCACCTGAGCGACCAGGCGAAACAGTCCGACACCCTGGCTCACAGCAGCTCCACCGGCCTGGAACGTCAGCGCGTCGAAACCGAACAAGTGGCCACCGCCGTCAACCAGATGGCCGCCACCACCCAGGAAGTCGCCAGCCACGTGCAACGCACGGCGGACGCGACTCAGGAAGCCAATCGCCTGACCGGGCGCGGCCGTGACATCGCCGGGGAAACCCGCCAAGCCATTCAGCGCCTGTCGGAGGTGGTCGGCGAAACCGGTCTGACCGTGACGCAACTGGCCAAGGACAGCGATGAAATCGGCGGCGTGGTCGACGTGATCAAAGGCATCGCCGACCAGACCAACCTGCTGGCATTGAACGCCGCCATCGAAGCGGCGCGTGCCGGCGAGATGGGTCGCGGCTTTGCGGTGGTTGCCGACGAAGTTCGCCAATTGGCGCAGCGCACCAGCGAATCCACCGGGCAGATTCACGCCCTGATCGCCAAGCTCCAGCAAACCGCCAGCACCGCCGTGCAAACCATGGAATCCGGGCATCGCCAGGCGGAAGAAGGTGTGGCACGGGTGCTCGAAGCGGATCAGGCACTGGTCGGGATCAGCGAAGCGGTGGCACACATCACCGACATGACCACCCAGATTGCGGCCGCGACCGAAGAGCAAAGTTCAGTGGCCGAAGAAATCAGCCGCAACATCAGCAACATCTCGCAACTGGCCGACCAGACGTCGGAACAGGCGCAGCACTCGGCGTTGTTGAGTGAAGAGCTGACCAAGACCGCGAATACCCAGTATTCGTTGGTGGAGCGGTTTAACCGCTGATTGATGCGGGAAAGACAAAAACCCGAATGGTGTAAACCTCCGGGTTTTTTATTGCCTCCATGAAGGGAGTGTTGCCTTTCCGGGCCTCTTCGCTGGCAAGCCAGCTCCTACAAGGTTTTGCATTGCTTACAAAATCCAGCTACACCGCCGGTCACTGTAGGAGCTGGCTTGCCGGCGAAGGGGGCATCCTCTGCGCCGCAAACCTCACCGAAGAAACGCAGCTACCCGACTCGCCGCAGCCGCCAAATGCTGCTCATGCGTAAACCCCGAAGCCTTCAACGGCTTCAAATCATGATCCCCCGCCACCAGCCAGAACACCTCGATACTCGGCGCCAACGCGTAAGCCTCGACCGCCTCACGATTGCCCAACGCATCGCGCTCACCCTGGACAATCAGCGTCCGGGTCTTCAGCGCAGCCAGATGCTCGACCCGTGGCTTCTCCGGTTTGCCTACGGCATAGAACGGATAGCCGAGGCACACCAACGCATCGGCTTTGAGCTCATCGGCCAATAGACTGGCCATCCGCCCGCCCATGGACTTGCCGCCAATGGCCAGGCGGCCAGTGACATGGCGTCGCACCACGGCGTATACCTCACGCCAGCACTCCTGCAGTTTCGGCGCCGGGTTCGGGGGACGCTTGCCGCCATCGACGCGTCGTTGCGCCATGTAGGGGAACTCGAAGCGCAACACGTTGACGCCCTGCACAGCAAGGCGCGCGGCCATGTCGTTCATCCAGGCGCTGTCCATCGGCGCCCCGGCGCCATGCGCAAGAATCAGCGTCACAGGCTCACCCGAAACCGTTGAAGCGGCTTCATTCCACAGCCATCCATGCTCCCGCACACACTGCGCCCATTGATCCCCGTCAATACTGGCCTTGTGCTCTTTGTCCATGCTTGCCTCGCTTTTAGTCTGCCTATAACTCCAGGCGAAGGGAGCGTCTGCCTTGCGCGAACGCCCTTTCGGCTGAACCGTGGATGGGGAACCATGAACACTTCTATCAGTACCGCCTACAACTACAAGGTGGTCCGCCAATTCGCCATTATGACGGTGGTGTGGGGCATCGTCGGCATGGGGCTCGGGGTTTTTCTCGCGGCTCAATTGGTCTGGCCCGAACTCAACTTCAATTTGCCGTGGACCAGTTTCGGCCGCTTGCGCCCGCTGCACACCAACGCGGTGATCTTCGCGTTCGGCGGTTGCGCCCTGTTCGCCAGTTCGTTCTATTCGGTGCAACGCACCTGCCAGACACAACTGTTTGCGCCGAAAGTCGCCGCGTTCTGCTTCTGGGGCTGGCAACTGGTGATCCTGCTGGCGGCGATCAGCCTGCCGCTGGGTTACACCAGTTCCAAGGAATACGCCGAGCTGGAATGGCCGATCGACATCCTGATCACCATCGTCTGGGTCGCCTACGCCATCGTGTTTTTCGGCACGTTGGCCAAGCGCAAGACCAAGCACATCTATGTGGGCAACTGGTTCTTCGGTGGTTTCATCATCACCGTGGCGATTTTGCACATCGTCAACAACCTTGAGCTGCCGGTGAGTTTCACCAAGTCCTACTCGCTGTACGCCGGTGCGACCGATGCCATGGTGCAGTGGTGGTACGGCCACAACGCCGTAGGCTTTTTCCTCACCGCCGGTTTCCTCGGGATGATGTATTACTTCGTGCCGAAACAGGCCGAGCGTCCGGTGTATTCCTATCGCCTGTCGATCGTGCACTTCTGGGCGCTGATCACCCTGTACATCTGGGCCGGCCCGCACCACTTGCACTACACCGCGCTGCCGGACTGGGCGCAATCGCTGGGCATGGTGATGTCGCTGATTCTGCTGGCGCCAAGCTGGGGCGGCATGATCAACGGCATGATGACGCTCTCCGGCGCCTGGCATAAGTTGCGCAGCGACCCGATCCTGCGCTTCCTCGTGGTCTCGCTCGCGTTCTACGGCATGTCGACCTTCGAAGGGCCGATGATGGCGATCAAGACCGTGAACGCCCTCTCCCACTACACCGACTGGACCATCGGCCACGTGCACGCCGGCGCACTCGGCTGGGTGGCGATGATTTCCATCGGCGCGCTGTACCACATGATCCCGAAAATCTTCGGTCGCCCGCAGATGCACAGCATCGGCCTGATCAACGCGCACTTCTGGCTCGCCACCATCGGCACCGTGCTGTACATCGCCTCGATGTGGGTCAACGGCATCGCCCAGGGCCTGATGTGGCGCGCAGTCAACGAAGACGGCACGCTGACCTACTCCTTCGTCGAAACCCTGGTGGCCAGCCACCCAGGCTTCATCGTGCGACTGGTGGGCGGTGCGATCTTCCTCAGCGGCATGTTCCTGATGGCTTACAACACCTGGCGCACCGTGCGGGCCTCGCAGCCTGCCGAAGTCGCCGCTGCCGCGCAGATGGCCTGAGGAGTCCGAGATGAAACACGAAACAATCGAAAAAAACGTCGGCCTGCTGATGCTGCTGATGGTCCTGGCCGTGAGCATCGGCGGTCTGACCCAGATCGTCCCGCTGTTCTTCCAGGACGTGACCAATAAACCGGTGGAAGGCATGAAGCCCTACACTGCGCTGCAACTGGAAGGTCGCGACATTTACATCCGCGAAGGCTGCGTCGGTTGCCACTCGCAGATGATCCGGCCGTTCCGCGCCGAGACCGAGCGTTACGGTCACTACTCGGTGGCCGGGGAAAGCGTCTGGGACCACCCGTTCCTGTGGGGCTCCAAGCGTACCGGTCCGGACCTGGCCCGTGTCGGCGGCCGTTACTCCGAAGACTGGCACCGCGCGCACTTGTACAACCCGCGCAACGTGGTGCCGGAATCGAAGATGCCGGCCTATCCATGGCTGGTGGCCAATCAGCTCGACAGCAGCCACACCGAAACCAAGATCAAGGCGATGCGCACCCTCGGCGTGCCGTACACCGATGCCGACATCGCAGGCTCGGTCGAATCGCTCAAGGGCAAGACCGAAATGGACGCGCTGGTCGCCTACCTGCAAGTGCTCGGCACTGCCATCAAGAGCAAGAGGTGAGCCATGCCCTTTGAAATAATGAGCGTAATGAGCAGTGGATTGATTCGCGGCCTGGGCACGGTCGTGGTGTTCGTGGCCTTCGTCGGCCTGACGTTGTGGGTGTTCAACAGCAAGCGCAATCCGGAGTTCGCCGAAGCACGTTTGCTGCCGTTCGCCGATGAGCCGCAAGCCGATAGCACCCAAGAACCTGAAGCAAGGAGTACCCGGTCATGACCACTTTCTGGAGTACGTGGATCTGCGTACTGACCATCGGCAGCCTGATCGGCCTGACCTGGCTGCTGATCGGCACCCGCAAGGGCGAAACCAAGGGCAGCGTCGACCAGACCATGGGCCACAGCTTCGACGGCATCGAGGAGTACGACAATCCGCTGCCGCAATGGTGGTTCATGCTGTTCGCCGGCACGCTGGTGTTCGCCGTGGGCTACCTGATTCTTTACCCGGGCCTGGGCAACTGGAAAGGCATCCTGCCGGGTTACGAGAACGGCTGGACCGGCGTTCACGAATGGGAAAAGGAGATGAACAAGGCCGACGCGAAGTTCGGACCGATCTTCGCCAAATTCGCCGCCATGCCGGTGGAAGAAGTGGCCAAGGACCCGCAAGCGCTGAAAATGGGCGGTCGCCTGTTCGCCTCGAACTGCTCGGTGTGCCACGGCTCGGATGCCAAGGGCGCTTTCGGCTTCCCGAACCTGGCCGACAGCAACTGGCGCTGGGGCGGCGACGCCGAGATGATCAAGACCACGATCATGGGTGGACGCATGGCGGCGATGCCGGCCTGGGGTGAAATCCTCGGTGAAGCCGGCGTGAAAAACGTTGCCGCGTATGTGCGTCATGAACTGGCCGGCCTGCCATTGCCGGCTGGCGACACCGCCGACCTGCACGCCGGACAGCAAGCGTTCAGCACCACCTGCGTAGCCTGTCATGGGGCAAACGGCCAGGGCACTGAAGCCATGGGGGCGCCGAACCTGACGCAACCGGCCGGTTTTATCTACGGTACAAGCCTGGCGCAACTGCAACAAACGATCCGCCATGGCCGCCAGGGCCATATGCCGGCGCAGAACGAACTGCTCGGCAACGACAAAGTGCAACTGCTGGCCGCTTATGTGTACAGCCTGTCCCACGGTCTGAATACAGAGCGTTTGCAGGCCGAAGGCAAAAGCGAATAATTCTTGACCGCTCTGCTGCCGCATTCTTCTCGGATGCGGCAGTTCCCTGCCCCTTTGCGACCCATTGTCGCACCCCTCCGTTAGTCCGCCTTTCGGTTCACCAGATTCGGGTCTAAGCTTGCCCCGATGCGGACTGGCTTGAGCCGGTTCCAGGTCGACCCGACCCGATGTGTTCGACGAATCAGCTCGATGACAAGCCGCAAAGGCTGGTAGATACCGGCTGTCGTGCCAATTGCCATCGGTCACCCGATCGTTGCGTTTGAACACACCCCGTTACAACTGACCTGACCCTCTCATCATTTTCGTTCGCTGCGACATTTTGTCCGAGGGCGATTTTGTCCTTACGCGGCGCATGGAAAGGCCGCAGAATCAGCTTTTGAAAGCATTGACCCAGGTCATGGCGCGTTGCAATGACCCCCTGCTTTCTCCATACTTGCGGCCGATTTTTACTCCTAATAAAACACCCAAACCGTGGAACCTTAGAATGAGCACAGCAATCAGTCCGACTGCTTATAACTATAAGGTAGTCCGCCAGTTCGCCATCATGACGGTGGTCTGGGGGATCCTTGGCATGGGGCTCGGTGTCTTCATCGCCTCGCAACTGGTCTGGCCGGAGTTGAACTTCGGTCTGCCGTGGACGAGCTTTGGACGCCTGCGCCCGTTGCACACTAACCTGGTGATTTTCGCCTTTGGTGGTTGTGCACTGTTTGCCACTTCTTATTACGTCGTGCAGCGAACCTGCCAAACGCGACTGATTTCCGACAGCCTCGCGGCCTTCACCTTCTGGGGTTGGCAAGCGGTGATCGTCGGCGCCATCGTTACCTTGCCGCTGGGTTACACCACCACCAAGGAATACGCTGAGCTGGAATGGCCCCTGGCTATTCTGCTGGCCATCGTCTGGGTCACCTACGGTCTGGTGTTCTTCGGCACCATCACCAAGCGCAAGACCAAGCACATCTATGTGGGCAACTGGTTCTACGGTGCCTTCATCGTCGTGACGGCGATGCTGCACATCGTCAACCACGCCTCGCTGCCGGTCAGTTTCTTCAAGTCCTACTCGGCCTACGCCGGTGCGACGGATGCGATGATCCAGTGGTGGTACGGCCACAACGCCGTAGGTTTCTTCCTGACCACCGGCTTCCTCGGGATGATGTACTACTTCGTTCCGAAGCAGGCCGAGCGTCCGATCTACTCCTATCGCCTGTCCATCGTGCACTTCTGGGCGCTGATCACCCTGTACATCTGGGCCGGTCCGCACCACCTGCACTACACCGCGCTGCCGGACTGGGCGCAGTCGCTGGGCATGGCCATGTCGATCATCCTGCTGGCGCCAAGCTGGGGCGGCATGATCAACGGCATGATGACCCTGTCGGGCGCCTGGCATAAGCTGCGCACCGACCCGATCCTGCGTTTCCTCGTGGTCTCCCTGGCGTTCTACGGCATGTCGACCTTCGAAGGTCCGATGATGGCGATCAAGACCGTCAACTCGCTGTCGCACTACACCGACTGGACCATCGGCCACGTACACGCCGGCGCTCTTGGCTGGGTAGCGATGATCTCGATCGGCGCGATCTACCACATGATCCCGAAACTGTTCGGTCGCGCGCAGATGCACAGCATCGGCCTGATCAACGCACACTTCTGGCTCGCGACCATCGGTACCGTGCTGTACATCGCTTCGATGTGGGTCAACGGCATCACCCAGGGTCTGATGTGGCGTGCAATCAACGACGACGGCACTCTCACCTACTCGTTCGTCGAAGCGCTGCAAGCCAGCCACCCGGGCTTCATCGTTCGCGCATTGGGCGGCGCCTTCTTCGCCACCGGCATGCTGCTCATGGCCTACAACGTATGGCGTACCGTACGTGCCTCGAACCCGGCAGAAGCTGAAGCCGCCGAACAGATTGCTGTAGTTGGAGCTCACTGATGAAGCATGAAGCAGTCGAGAAGAATATTGGCCTGCTGGCCTTCTTCATGGTCATCGCCGTCAGCATCGGCGGCCTGACCCAGATCGTTCCGCTGTTTTTCCAGGACGTCACCAACAAGCCGGTCGAAGGCATGAAGCCTCGTACCGCCCTTGAACTGGAAGGCCGCGACATCTACATCGCCAACGGTTGTGTCAGCTGCCATTCGCAGATGATCCGCCCGTTCCGTGCTGAAACCGAACGCTACGGCCACTACTCGGTTGCCGGTGAAAGCGTCTGGGACCACCCGTTCCTGTGGGGTTCCAAGCGTACCGGTCCGGACCTGGCCCGTGTCGGCGGTCGTTACTCCGATGACTGGCAGCGTGCGCATTTGTACAACCCGCGCAACGTAGTGCCCGAGTCGAAAATGCCGGCCTACCCGTTCCTCGTGGAAAACAAGCTCGACGGCAAAGACACCGCCAAGAAAATGGAAGTCTTGCGCACGCTCGGCGTCCCTTACACCGACGAAGACATCGCCGGCGCCAAGGATGCTGTGAAGGGCAAAACCGAAATGGACGCGCTGGTGGCCTATCTGCAAGGCCTGGGCACCATCATCAAAAGCAAACGGTGATTTAGATGGATATCGGGATGATTCGTGGCCTGGGCACCGTTGTTGTGATGGTGGCCTTCATCGGTCTGGCGTTGTGGGTGTTCAGCCCCAAGCGCAAGTCGGAGTTTGAAGACGCGACCTTGCTGCCTTTCGCGGATGATCCCGAAGCCATCAAGCACGTCGAGCAAGCTTCTAGGAGTAACAAAGAATGACTACGTTCTGGAGTCTGTACGTCACAGTCCTCAGTCTCGGCACCATCTTCGCCCTGACCTGGCTGTTGCTGTCCACCCGCAAGGGCCAGCGCAGCGAAGCCACCGAAGAAACGGTTGGCCACTCCTTCGACGGGATCGAGGAGTACGACAACCCGCTGCCGAAATGGTGGTTCATGCTGTTCGTGGGCACCATCATTTTCGCCCTGGGTTACCTGGTGCTGTACCCGGGCCTGGGCAACTGGAAAGGCCTGCTGCCAGGTTACAACTACCTGGATAACGAGAAGCAGACCGCGTTCGCCAACGGCCAGAGCGGCTGGACCGGCGTTCACGAGTGGGAAAAGGAAATGGCCAAGTCGGACGCCAAGTTCGGCCCGATCTTCGCCAAATTCGCTTCCATGCCGATCGAAGAAGTCGCCAAGGACCCGCAAGCCCTGAAGATGGGTGGCCGTTTGTTCGCCTCCAACTGCTCGGTTTGCCACGGCTCCGACGCCAAAGGCGCTTATGGCTTCCCGAACCTGACCGACGCCGACTGGCGCTGGGGCGGTGAAGCGGAAACCATCAAGACCACCATCATGGGCGGCCGTCATGCGGTCATGCCGGCGTGGGCTGAAGTGATCGGCGAGCAAGGCGTTGCTGATGTTGCTGCGTTCGTCCTGACCAGCCTCGATGGCCGCAAGCTGCCGGAAGGCACCAAGGCTGACCCGGCTGCCGGGCAAAAACTGTTCGCCGCCAACTGCGTGGCGTGCCACGGTCCGGCGGGCAAAGGGACGCCAGCGATGGGCGCACCTGACCTGACACACCCGGGCGCGTTCATCTACGGTTCGAGCTTCGCTCAACTGCAGCAGACCATCCGTTACGGCCGTCAGGGCCAGATGCCTGCGCAAGAACAGCTGCAAGGCAACGACAAGGTTCACCTGCTGGCCGCTTACGTCTACAGCTTGTCTCACGGTGAGAAAGCTCCGGCGGCGGATGCCCAGTAAGGCAAACGCTTGATGCAAAAAAACGGCCCCGCCAGTGATCTGGCGGGGCCTTTTTTATGGGCGACGGGCCTGAATTCATGTCACCGGCACTGTCGCTATCAGCTCACGTTTCTGCCACTGGTTGTTGTCGACCGCATAGACGTGCAGGTTTTTGCGATCCTCGGAAAAACTGGCGATCAGATAGGTCTGCTGGGATGCACTGCCGCTGATGAAACCGGGCACACTGCTCGTGTACCACATGGAGCCGCTGCTCCCATGGAGATGACCGGCGAATACTGCAGTCACTTCATACTTATCGACCATATCCCTGAACCGTTTTTCCTGACTCCAGTCACCCATAAAATCATTGGGTTTATGCATGTTCAGCAGAATGATTTTCCCCTGCGCGCGTGCCTGCTGAAGATCACGCTCAAGCCAATCGAGTGCCGGGGTTATTTCAAAAACCGTCGGACTGAAAAAAGTCCCCGAAGAGAAGGTCACCGAGTAAGTTGGCTCGTTATGTAACTGCACCAAGTGCACATCGCCATAATCCCTGGAGTACGCGAGACTGCCGTAATAAGTGGTGCTCGGCCATGAAGCCCGCGCTGCCAGATCCATACTGCCGACTTTTCCCCAATAGCGCTCCTTCAGATTTTCAATGCTTCCAGCGGCGCAATTATTCAGAAAACAATCATCCACGTTATTTTGATAGTCATGATTACCCAACCCGTAGTCATAATCCCCTTGAAGTTTCACATCCAGCGTCTGCTGGACATAGGAACGCTCATCCGCATGACCGAAGGCGGTCATATCGCCATTGATCATCACGGGAACCGCCGCGCCCCCACCCTGTTGCCGCCTGAAGTCGGCAATACTGTCGTACTGCGTTTCGATCAGCCAACGGGAGCGCTCCCGCTTCTGCGAATCGGACTCCGGCAACCGGGCGTCAGTGTTATCGGTCCAGGGAAACTGCGGGTCCGAAGCGAACACGATATGCCGTGGCATACTTTCATTTGAATGCGCGAGAGATGCCAACGACAGGATCCACATACACGCAAGTAATCTTACGCACTTTGTTACGCTCATAGAATTCCATTTCCACTTCAACTACATTTAATTTAAATAAAGCACATAAAATCTCGATCAAATACAAAACAAAAGCAACATCCAAAACAAATACAAAGCATTTCCCGCAAAATAGAACTCAGCATCCACAACACGCTTACACCTTGAAACCCATACCCACTGGAAAACAACCACAGAGTAGCCGTAACGTCTCTGCAACTTGATGACCGGCTTAAACTCCAGCGCAAGCAAACCTATAGTTAATTAAACACAAGGAAGTCATTACATGAACAACAAAACAACCGCCAACAGTTCCAACAACAATATTAAACCTGCCGTGCCTAATGAAGATCTACCACTGACTGAAGTAGTCAGCGAGACAACTGTCCTGAAACGCCGCGCAAGGTCGGCGGGCATCTCGAGCATCGCAGACCGACAAAAACCCCGCGGAACCGGGCTCGACAGCCTGGGTGGCGGCAATCTCCTTTTTGAAGAGGACTAAATTCCGCTGATGGATTGCAGCGCAGGCGCTCTGCAATCCATTGTCGTTGCGTGTGGTGCTCACCAAGACGAAATACGATTCGTCTATAGTCAATTGACCTGCATCATGTTTTGTTACATTCGCTACACCATTAGTAATTTTTCCCCAACGCGACCAAAGGTCGCACCCTTGATCTAGAGCTACAGGCGTATCATTGCGCCACTGCAACACCCCTTTTTGACCGCGGTCGGCATGTACTGACCGAGGCATTTTTCCACTGCCGTGGGATGCAACTGATGAGCAACCAGATTCCGGTACACGACGTTACCCCGCCTGCCAAGAACGCGAACAACAGCGTCGACCTCTACGCCTCTCGAGAAAAGATCTACACCCGCGCCTTCACCGGCCTGTTCCGTAACCTGCGGATGATGGGCGGCGCGTTTTTGTTTCTGTTGTATTTCGGCACGGTCTGGCTGAACTGGGCCGGTCATCAAGCCGTCTGGTGGAACCTGCCGGAGCGTAAGTTCTTTATTTTTGGCGCAACGTTCTGGCCGCAGGATTTCATCCTGCTCTCGGGCATTCTGATTGTCAGCGCGTTCGGCCTGTTCTTCATTACCGTGTACGCCGGTCGTGTCTGGTGCGGTTATACCTGCCCGCAGAGCGTCTGGACGTGGATTTTCATGTGGTGCGAGAAGGTCACCGAAGGCGACCGCAACCAGCGCATCAAGCTCGACAAGGCGCCGATGAGCGCCAACAAGTTCCTGCGTAAATTCAGCAAGCACTCGATGTGGCTGCTGATCGGCTTCGCAACCGGCATGACCTTCGTCGGTTACTTCTCGCCGATCCGCGAACTGACCATCGAATTCTTCACCGGCGAAGCGGATGGCTGGTCGTATTTCTGGGTCGGGTTCTTCACCCTCGCCACTTACGGCAACGCCGGCTGGTTGCGCGAGCAGGTGTGCATTTACATGTGTCCGTATGCGCGCTTCCAGAGCGTGATGTTCGACAAGGACACGCTGATCGTTTCCTACGATCCGCGTCGCGGTGAAAGCCGCGGCCCGCGCAAGAAAGGCATCGACTACAAGGCTCAGGGCCTGGGCGATTGCATCGATTGCACCATGTGCGTCCAGGTCTGCCCGACCGGCATCGACATCCGCGACGGCCTGCAAATCGAATGCATCGGTTGCGCTGCGTGCATCGATGCCTGCGACAGCATCATGGACAAGATGGATTACCCGCGCGGCCTGATCAGCTACACCACCGAGCACAACCTGTCCGGGCAAAAAACCCATAAACTGCGCCCGCGCCTGATCGGCTACGCCGCTGTATTGCTGGCGATGATGGCGTTGCTGGCGACGGCGTTCTTCATGCGTTCGCTGGTCGGTTTCGACGTCAGCAAAGACCGCGTGCTGTACCGCGAGAACGCCGAAGGCCGGATTGAAAACGTCTACAGCCTGAAGATCATGAACAAGGATCAGCGCGACCACACCTACGTGCTGGAAGCCGCCGGCCTGCCGGATCTCAAGCTGCAAGGCAAACGCGAGATCAAGGTCGCCGCCGGCGAAATTTTCAGCCAGCCGGTGGAACTGTCCATCGCGCCGGAAAAACTGCCATCGAGCACCAACGAGGTGAAATTCATCCTCAAGGATGCCGATGACGAGAGCATCCACGTTGAAGCCAAGAGCCGGTTCATCGGCCCACAAATTCGTTAAGAGAAGTGATCATGCCCGCAGCAAACGCCGCAAGTCCCTGGTACAAGCATCTTTGGCCGTGGATCATCATTGCCATCCTCGCCTGTTCGGTGACCTTGACCTTGTCCATGGTGACCATCGCGGTGAACAACCCGGATAACCTGGTCAACGACAACTACTACGAGGCCGGCAAAGGCATCAACCGCTCCCTCGACCGTGAACTGCTGGCGCAAACCCTGCTCCTGCGCGCCAGCGTGCACCTGGATGATGTGACCGGCGAAGTCGACCTGCGCCTGAGCGGCAACAGCCAACCGAAAACCCTCGAACTGAACCTGATCTCGCCGACCCAGCCGGAGAAGGATCGCAAGATCACCCTCGCCCAAAGCGAAACCGAACAGGGCCGCTACATCGGCCAGTTGAGCGACAAGGTTGAAGGTCGTCGTTTTGTCGAACTGCTGGGTACTCAGGACGACCACATCTGGCGTATGTTCGAAGAAGAGCTGGTCAGCCATGACAAGGATCTGCTGCTGGGTGACGAACCGCTGCAGGGCGCCGAAGACCTGAAAAAGTAAAGTCGCGCTTCGCGCATCGCCGGCAAGCCGGCTCCTACAGGATAGTGCGAACCCTTGTAGGAGCTGGCTTGCCAGCGATGAGGCCCTTCCAGACGACATAGATCCAAAATCATGACCACCCCAACCCCCTGCTATCACTGCGCCCTGCCCGTCCCGGCCGGCAGCCGCTTCACCGCGGCCGTCCTCGGTGAAACCCGCGAGTTCTGCTGCCCGGGTTGTCAGGCGGTGGCCGAAGCGATTGTCGCCGGTGGGCTGGAGAGCTATTACCAGCACCGCAGCGAAGCCTCGGCCAACCCCGAAGCGTTGCCGGTGCAGTTGGTGGATGAACTGGCGCTGTACGATCGCGCCGACGTGCAAAAACCCTTCGTGCGCCACGATGGCGAACTCGCCGAAACCACGCTGCTGATGGAAGGCATCAGTTGCGCGGCCTGTGGCTGGCTGATCGAGAAACACCTGCGCGGCTTGCCGGCGGTGGCCGAAGCGCGCCTCAACCTGTCCAACCATCGCCTGCACGTACGCTGGGCCGATGCGCAATTGCCGCTGAGCCAGGTGCTCAGCGAGTTACGTCACATCGGTTACGCCGCCCATCCCTATCAGGCCGACCGCGCCAGCGAACAACTGGCCAGCGAAAACCGCCTGGCCCTGCGCCAACTCGGGGTTGCCGGGCTGCTGTGGTTCCAGGCGATGATGGCGACCATGGCCACCTGGCCGGAATTCAACATCGACCTCAGCCCCGAGCTGCACACCATCCTGCGCTGGGTCGCGCTGTTCCTCACCACGCCGATCGTGTTCTACAGCTGCGCGCCGTTCTTCAAAGGGGCGATGCGCGATTTGCGTACCCGCCACCTGACCATGGACGTCTCGGTGTCGCTGGCGATTGGCAGCGCCTACATCGCCGGGATCTGGACTTCGATCACCGGGGTCGGCGAATTGTATTTCGATGCCGTCGGCATGTTTGCGCTGTTCCTGCTGGCCGGGCGTTATCTGGAGCGTCGCGCCCGAGAACGCACCGCCGCCGCCACCGCACAGCTGGTCAACTTGCTGCCCGCCTCGTGTCTGCGCCTGAGCGCCGACGGCCAGAGCGAGCGGATCCTGCTCAGCGAACTGCGCGTCGGCGATCAGGTTCTGGTGCATCCCGGTGCGATCCTGCCGGCCGACGGCAAGATCCTCGACGGCCAGTCGAGCATTGACGAATCCCTGCTGACCGGCGAATACCTGCCACAGCCACGCACGCTCGGTGATGCCGTCACCGCCGGCACCCTGAACGTCGAGGGCGCGCTGACCGTGGAAGTCCTCGCCCTCGGCCAGGACACCCGACTGTCTGCCATCGTCCGCCTGCTCGACCGCGCCCAGGCCGAGAAGCCACGACTGGCAGAGATCGCCGACCGCGCCGCGCAATGGTTCCTGCTGCTGACGCTGATCGCATCCGCTTGCATTGGCCTGCTGTGGTGGGAGCTGGACTCATCGCGCGCCTTCTGGATTGTCCTGGCGATGCTCGTCGCGACCTGCCCGTGCGCCTTGTCCCTCGCCACACCGACCGCCCTCACCGCCGCCACTGGCACGCTGCACAAACTGGGTTTGTTGTTGACCCGCGACCATGTGCTGGAAGGCCTGAACCAGATCGACACGGTTATTTTCGACAAGACCGGCACCCTCACCGAAGGGCGCCTGGCGCTGCGCTCGATCCGCCCGCTCGGCGCGCTCGACAGCGATCAATGCCTGGGCCTCGCCGCCGCCCTCGAAAACCGTTCCGAACACCCCATCGCCCGTGCGTTTGGTCGCGCGCCATTGGCCGCTGAAGAAGTCCACAGCACGCCGGGGCTGGGCCTGGAAGGCGTGGTCGGTGAGCAACGCCTGCGCATCGGCCAACCGGGTTTTGTTTGCGAACTCAGTGGCGCTGCCATCCCGCTGATGCCGGATGAAGCCGGCCAATGGCTGCTGCTCGGCGACAATGCCGGACCGCTGGCATGGTTCGTCCTCGACGACCGTTTGCGCAGCGATGCGCCCGCATTACTGGAAGCCTGTCGGGCGCGCGGCTGGCGCACGTTGCTGCTGTCGGGTGACAGCTCGCCGATGGTCGCCAGCGTCGCCGCCGAGCTGGGCATCGACGAGGCCCGTGGCGGTTTGCGTCCGGACGACAAATTGCAGGTCCTGCAACAGCTGCACAAGGAAGGGCGCAAGGTGTTGATGCTCGGTGACGGCGTGAATGACGTGCCGGTGCTGGCCGCCGCCGACATCAGCGTCGCCATGGGTTCGGCCACCGATCTGGCGAAAACCAGTGCGGATGCGGTGCTGTTGTCCAATCGCCTGGACGCGTTGGTGCAAGCCTTCAGCCTCGCTCGGCGCACCCGTCGGGTGATCATCGAGAACCTGTTGTGGGCCGGGCTGTACAATGGCCTCATGTTGCCGTTCGCCGCCCTCGGCTGGATTACGCCAGTGTGGGCGGCGGTCGGCATGTCCATCAGTTCGTTGACCGTGGTGCTGAACGCCCTGCGCCTGACTCGCCTGCCGAGCACGCCGGCCGCCAGCGCCGCGCCAGAAACCCGCCCGCTGCCGGCCTGAGCCGCGCGGGCATGGAGCCTCACCATGCCAGCTCTCTACGTGATGATCCCGGCCGCACTGCTGATCGTCGCCATTGCGGTCTACATCTTCTTCTGGGCGGTCGACAGCGGTCAGTACGACGACCTCGACGGCCCGGCCCACAGCATCCTGTTCGACGACCAGGACCCGAACCACACCGCAGCGGTCGACGAGGCCAGTGGCCAGCCGGCCAAACCGGACGACAAGGCGCCCCCGCATGTTTGAGCTGGCGCCACTGCTGGTGTCGGCGGTCATCCTGGGCCTTCTCGGCGGGGGGCATTGCCTGGGCATGTGCGGCGGCTTGATGGGCGCGTTGACCCTGGCAATTCCCAAGGAACAGCGCAGCCGCCGGTTTCGATTGCTGCTGGCCTACAACCTCGGGCGGATTCTCAGTTACGCAGCGGCCGGCCTGCTGATCGGCCTGGCGGGTTGGGCGGTGGCGAACAGCCCGGCGGCGATGTTCATGCGTATCCTCGCCGGATTGCTGCTGATCGCCATGGGGCTTTATCTCGCTGGCTGGTGGAGCGGCCTGACCCGCATCGAAAGCCTTGGTCGCGGTCTGTGGCGGCATATCCAGCCCGTCGCGAACAAGCTGCTGCCAGTATCGAGCCTGCCGCGAGCCTTGTTGCTCGGCGCGCTCTGGGGCTGGCTGCCGTGCGGGCTGGTTTACAGCACGTTGCTGTGGTCGGCGAGCCAGGGCAATGCGCTGGACAGTGCATTGCTGATGCTCGCATTCGGGCTGGGCACCTGGCCGGTGTTGCTCGCCACGGGGCTGGCGGCCGAGCGGGTCACGGCACTGTTGCGCAAACGGTATGTACGCATGACGGGCGGCTTGCTGGTGATGCTGTTTGGCATCTGGACCTTGCCGGGGCCGCATCAGCATTGGCTCATGGGGCATTGATCGGCGGCGCGGCCTTCGCGGGCAAGCCTCGCTCCTACTTTGAAATGCATTCCCCTGTAGGAGCGTGCGGTGCGACGATTCGACTTGCCCGCGAAGAGGCCCGCACCCACAACACAAATCCTGACCGTTGATGCAAATCAAGATGCCCCAACGCCGCACCCCATAGACTTGCCGACACTGCCAGCCTATCCGGGGGAATGCCCGCATGATGCTCGACGCCATTCGTTGGGATACCGATCTGATCCGCCGTTATGATCTGGCGGGACCGCGTTACACCTCCTACCCGACCGCCGTGCAGTTCGATGGTCATGTCGGCACCTTCGACCTGTTCCATGCGCTGCGCGAAAGTCGCAAGGCCCTGCGGCCTTTGTCGCTGTATGTGCACGTGCCGTTCTGCGCGAACATTTGCTACTACTGCGCCTGCAACAAAGTCATCACCAAGGATCGCGGCCGCGCCCTGCCCTACTTGCAGCGCCTGGAGCAGGAAATCCAGCTGATCGCCTGCCATCTCGACCCGGCGCAGAAGGTCGAGCAATTGCATTTCGGTGGCGGCACACCGACCTTTCTCAGCCATGACGAACTGCGTCAGCTGATGGCCCAGTTGCGTAAAAGCTTCAATTTGCTGGAGGACGATTCCGGCGACTACGGCATCGAGATCGACCCTCGCGAAGCCGATTGGTCGACCATGGGCCTGCTGCGCGAACTGGGTTTCAACCGGGTCAGCATCGGCCTGCAAGACCTCGACCCGGCCGTGCAGCGCGCGGTGAATCGCCTGCAAAGCCTGGAGGAAACCCGGGCGGTGATCGACGCCGCACGGACGCTGCA
Organism: Pseudomonas sp. PDM03; assembly: GCF_014852385.1. Classification (NCBI taxonomy): domain Bacteria; kingdom Pseudomonadati; phylum Pseudomonadota; class Gammaproteobacteria; order Pseudomonadales; family Pseudomonadaceae; genus Pseudomonas; species Pseudomonas sp. PDM03. Next base: position 137,696 of record NZ_JACVBM010000003.1, read on the forward strand.
ATTTCGCTCGATCAACATCGACCTGATCTACGGTTTGCCAAGGCAGACGCCGGAGAACTTCGCCCGCACGGTCGACGAAGTGATCAACCTGCAACCGGACCGCCTGTCGGTGTTCAACTACGCGCACCTGCCGGAGCGCTTCATGCCGCAACGGCGAATCAACAGCGATGAATTGCCGACGCCGGCACAGAAGCTGGAAATGCTCCAGCGCACCATCGAACAGCTGACCGCCGCCGGCTACCGTTACATCGGCATGGATCACTTCGCCCTGCCCGACGATGAGCTGGCAATTGCTCAGGAAGAATCAACCCTGCAACGCAACTTCCAGGGCTACACCACTCACGGCCATTGCGACCTGATCGGCCTCGGCGTCTCGGCCATCAGCCAGATTGGCGACTTGTACTGCCAGAACAGCAGCGACCTGAATCAGTACCAGAACGCCTTGGCCTCAGCACAACTGGCCACCAATCGCGGCCTGCTGTGCAATGCCGATGACCGCCTGCGGCGGGCGGTGATTCAACAATTGATTTGCAGTTTCAACCTGGAATTCGCCGAGATCGAGAAGGCTTTCAACATCGATTTTCGCGGTTACTTCGGCGAATTGTGGCCGCAACTGCAACGCATGGCCGAAGACGGACTGATCGAATTGAACAATGAACGGATCACCGTATTGCCGGCCGGGCGGTTGCTGGTGCGTTCGGTGTGCATGGTGTTCGACGCGTACCTGGAGCAACAGAATCGCCAGCGGTTTTCGCGTGTCATCTAACGCTCCACCAGCAGGGAAGTCGTCTTCAGCACTTGCTCAGGGGTCAGGCTCGCCTGCGAGATGGCTTTGGACAGCACCATATTGGCCGTGATCAGCCCGCCATTGAGGGTGGTGATGGTCGCTTGCAGCGCGCCGAGCTTGGCCCTGCGTTCTTCTGCTGAAAGTCGCTTGTCTGCCATTACCGCTTGCATGCTCGCGACTTTCTCGGCGATCTGCTTCTGTATTCGGCGAATCATTTTCAGGATCTGTTGAATGTTTTCCGGCAACCCGCTTTCTTCAATGTCCTTGTTGTCATCGTGGGAACTGGCAGCCCTGGTCAAACCGGCGCCAGACAACGAGACTTTGATGCCTTCAGCCACGGGCGAAGTGCCCGGGCCAATGGCGATTGCCGAGTCTTCGCCGGCCAAGCCGTTTGCGGGCTCATGCAGTGTTTGCACGCCACTGTTGCCGGGGTTGAGCACGCCGATGGTGGCCATGAAACGAGTACCTGCGCATAGGTTGGTGCCAGGTTATCGGCCGCCGATAGCGGCGCTTTACCATGGCGTGACAAATCGGCACAGCGCTGGCCTGAACGTCTTCCGGTAAGGTACCCTTACGTCTTATGTGTGCTTTCCCACAAGGATTTAAGAAATGTCCGAGCCAGTAAAACTGCGCGCTCATAACCAGGCCCATTGCAAGGACTGCAGCCTGGCTCCCCTCTGCTTGCCACTTTCTCTGAATCTGGAAGACATGGATGCGCTGGACGAAATCGTTAAACGTGGCCGCCCACTGAAGAAGGGCGAGTTCCTGTTCCGTCAGGGCGACGTTTTCGACTCCGTTTATGCAGTACGTTCTGGCGCCTTGAAAACCTTCAGTCTCAGCGATGGCGGTGAAGAACAACTCACCGGCTTCCATCTGCCGAGCGAGCTGGTTGGCCTGTCGGGCATGGACACCGAAAAGCATCCGGTCTCGGCGCAGGCGCTGGAAACCACCTCGGTCTGCGAAATTCCGTTCGAACGCCTCGACGAACTGGCGCTGCAACTGCCACAACTGCGCCGTCAGTTGATGCGCGTGATGAGCCGTGAAATCCGCGACGACCAACAGATGATGTTGCTGCTGTCGAAAAAAACCGCCGACGAGCGCATCGCCACCTTCCTGGTCAACCTGTCGGCACGCTTCCGCGCTCGCGGCTTCTCGGCCAATCAGTTTCGCCTGAGCATGTCGCGCAATGAAATCGGCAACTACCTGGGCCTGGCGGTGGAAACCGTGTCGCGGGTGTTCACGCGCTTCCAGCAGAACGAGCTGATCGCCGCCGAAGGCAAGGAAATCCACATCCTCGACCCGATCCAGCTCTGCGCCCTCGCCGGCGGTTCGATCGAAGGCTGATTACGACCACGGCGGCTGAGCGAAACGGTTCAGCCGCCGTTATACTGCGACGTTTGCAGCCTGCCAGGACACCTAGACAATGGTCTTCGACTCCTTCGACATCAAATCCCTGATCCGCCCGGTGATCGACTTCCCGAAACCGGGCGTCATTTTTCGCGACATCACCCCGCTGTTCCAGTCGCCCACGGCTCTGCGCCTGGTGATGGACAGCTTTGCCCACCGTTATGTCGAGGCTGATTTCACCCACATCGGCGCCATGGATGCCCGTGGTTTCCTGATCGGTTCGGTGCTGGCCTATCAGTTGAACAAGCCGCTGGTGCTGTTCCGCAAGCAAGGCAAACTGCCGGCGGATGTGCTGGCCGAAGGTTATGCGACCGAGTACGGCGAAGCCTTCCTCGAAGTCCACGCCGACAGCTTGTGTGAAGGCGACTCGGTGGTGATGTTCGATGATTTGATCGCCACCGGCGGCACGCTGATTGCGGCGGCGAACCTGATTCGACGCATGGGCGCCCGGGTGCATGAAGCGGCGGCGATTATTGATCTGCCGGAGTTGGGTGGATCGCAGCGCCTGGAAGATATGGGGATTCCGACGTTTTGCCTGACGCAGTTTGCCCTGGCTGATAAATAAGCGGCGCGCTCAAGGACGCCATCGCCGGCAAGCCAGCTCCTACAATTTCGAGTCGTGCCGAATGTGTGCGAACGACACCGAACCTGTAGGAGCTGGCTTGCCGGCGATAGCGTCAGCAGCAACACCACAACACTCAAAGCCCCATCTGCTTACTGATGATCTCGTTCATCACTTCCCGCGTCCCGCCGCCAATCGACAAGATGCGATTGTCGCGGTACAGCCGCTCCACCAGGCTTTCACGCATGTAGCCAAGACCGCCAAGGATCTGCACCGCATCCGTGGTAATCCGATCCGCCGTGTCCGTCGCGAAATTCTTCGCCATGGAAATCTCCTTGATCACACTCTGCCCCGCCGCCATTTTCGCCGCCTGGCGGTAAGTGAACTCCCGTGACACTTCCAGCGCCGTGGCCATTTCGGCGAGGCGATGCTTGAGCACCTGAAACTTGCCAATGGGCTTGCCGAACGCTTCGCGCTGACGAGCCCATTTCAGGCTTTCCTCCAGCGCCAGTTGCGCGGTCATGTTGGCCATCAGCGCCAACGCCAGGCGTTCGCTCTGGAAGTTGCCCATGATGCAAGCGAAGCCCATGTTCTCCGCGCCGATCAGATGGCCTACAGGTACGCGGCAATCGTCGAAGAACAACTCGGCGGTGTCCGACGCCCACCAACCCATTTTCTTCAACTGACGGCCTACGGTGAACCCTGGCGTGCCCTTCTCGATCAGCAGCAGGCTGATGCCACCGAAACCGGGCGCACCGGTGCGCACCGCAACGGTGTAGTAATCCGCACGCACGCCACTGGTGATAAAGGTTTTGCTGCCGCTGACCCGGTAGACGTCGCCGTCACGCACGGCGCGGGTTTGCAGGTTGGCCACGTCGGAACCACCGCTGGGCTCGGTGACGGCCAGGGCGCTGATCTTCTCTCCAGCCAGCACGGCCGGCACGATGCGATCGCGAACGTCCGGCCTGGCCCATTTGAGAATGGGCGGCAGACCGATGTCCAGCGAACCCAACCCGGCGACCAGACCGCCAGAGCCGCAGCGCATCAACTCTTCGCTGGCGGCGATCTTGGCGAACAGATCACCTTCATGGCTGCCGCCCAGAGCTTCGGGATAACCGATGCCCAGGATCCCCGCTGCACCGGCCTTGAGGTAGAGTTCGCGGGGAAAGCTTTCGGCTTCTTCCCACTGGTCGATGTCCGGAAGAATCTCGCGCTCGACGAAACGTCTGACGCTGTCGCGGACCAATTGGTGGCTGGGGTCGAAGTATTCCTGGAAGGCAGGCATCGGCGAACTCCATGGAAGGGTTCAGCGACGTTAACCGAGCGCTTGCTTGGTTTTCAACAGGATTGTGTGAATCAGCGGGACCGAGCTGCCTGGATCGCCAGCAAGCCGGCTCCTACAGAGGTATCGTGTTCCCTTGTAGGAGCCGGCTTGCTGGCGATAGCCTCGGTAAAAACACTACAAAGCGATCGGCTTACGCCCCGCAAACGAATGCGCCAACGTCCCGCCATCCACCAGTTCCAGCTCGCCACCCAACGGCACGCCGTGGGCAATCCGCGAGGCGATCAGGCCTTTGTTGCTGAGCAACTGGGCGATGTAGTGCGCCGTAGCTTCACCCTCGACCGTCGGGTTGGTCGCCAGGATGACTTCGGTAAAGGTGCCCGCCTCTTCGATCCGCGCCATCAATAGCGGAATCCCGATGGCTTCCGGCCCCAGCCCGTCGAGCGGCGACAGGTGGCCCTTGAGCACGAAGTAACGACCGCGGAAACCGGTCTGCTCCACCGCGTAGACGTCCATCGGCCCTTCCACCACGCACAGCAAGGTGTCGTCGCGGCGGTTATCGGCGCATTGCGGGCACAGGTCGTCTTCGGTCAGCGTGCGGCACAACCGGCAATGCCCCACCCCTTCCATCGCCTGGCTGAGTGCCAGGGCCAGTCGCGAGCCGCCGCTGCGATCACGCTCGAGCAGCTGCAACGCCATGCGTTGGGCAGTTTTCTGACCCACACCTGGCAAAATTCGCAGGGCATCGATCAGTTGGCGAATCAAAGGGCTGAAGCTCATGGGGAAACGTCCGACAAAACAACGAGACGCGGTTTATACCCGCGCCTCTCTTTAGCGTCAAATACTCAGTCCTGCGCGACGCGCACCACCAGTTTGCCGAAGTTGCGTCCCTCCAGCAGACCGATGAACGCCTCGGGCGCATTCTCAAGACCTTCGACCACATCTTCACGGAATTTCACCTTGCCGTCGCGCACCCACGGCGCCATGGCGCTGACGAATTCCGGCTGACGATCACCGTAGTCGTCGAACACGATGAAGCCCTGGATCCGCACACGCTTGGTCAGCAAGGTGCGCTGCAACTGCGGCAGGCGATCCGGACCGGTCGGCGCCTCGCTGGCGTTGTAGGAAGCGATCAGGCCACACAATGGAATCCGCGCCTTGGGGTTGAGCAACGGCACCACCGCGTCGAATACCTTGCCACCGACGTTCTCGTAATAAATGTCGATGCCCTGGGGACACGCCTGAGCCAGCTCATCGGCGAAGTCGGGACTCTTGTGGTCGATGCAGGCATCGAAACCCAACTCATCCACAACATAGCGGCACTTGTCCGCGCCACCGGCCACGCCGACCACACGCAAGCCTTTGATCTTCGCCACTTGCCCGACCACCGAACCCACCGCACCGGACGCCGCCGCGACCACAAGGGTTTCTCCGGAGGCTGGCTGGCCGATGTCCATCAAGCCCATGTAGGCGGTCATGCCCGGCATGCCGAGCACGCCCAGCGCCATCGACGGGCTCGGCAACCCGGACGGCACCGGAATGATATTGCGACCGTCGCTGATGCTGTGGCTCTGCCACCCGGTAGCGCCGACGACCAGGTCACCTTGCTGAAATTTCGGATTCAGCGAGCGCTCGACACGGCTGACGGCGCCACCGGTCATCACTTCGTCGATTGCCACTGGCGCCGCGTAGGACGGCGCGTCACTCATGCGGCCGCGCATGTAGGGATCCAGCGACAGGTACAGGGTTTTGAGCAATATCTGGCCATCCGCCAGGTCCGGCAGTGCTTCCCGTTCCAGGCGAAAATTCTCCGGCGTCGGTGCGCCCACCGGGCGGGATGCCAGGACGATACGTTGGTTGAGGGTCAATGCTTGTGGCATCTGAGCGTCTCCTTTGATCGATGAATTTGGCGGTATAGGGAAGCAGACCTTTGTGGCGGTCGGGTGTTCGATGTTTCTGTTCGAGACCGAGTCGACTTCTTCGCGGGCAAGCCTCGCTCCTACAGGTCATGAGTCGCTCTTGTAGGAGCGAGGCTTGCCCGCGAAGGCGCCCCCACAGACACTACATCTCCAACAGACAGAAACAAAAATGCCAGGCGCAATGCCTGGCATTTTTATGTAGCTCATCCGACGCGCTTTGGCGAATCAGAACGGCAGCTTCATCCCCGGTGGCAGTTGCATGCCAGCGGTCATGCCGGACATTTTGTCCTGGCTGTTGGCTTCGATCTTGCGCACGGCGTCGTTGACGGCGGCGGCGAATACGGCCTCCAGCATCTCTTTGTCGTCTTCACTCAGGCCTTCGACCAGGCTCGGATCGATGGTCACGCGCTTGACGTCGTGACGACCGGTCATCACCACGGTGACCATATCGCCACCAGCCTTGCCGGTGACTTCGGCGTTGGCCAGCTCTTCCTGCATCTTGGCCATTTTTTCCTGCATCTGCTGCGCCTGCTTCATCAGGCCGGCCATGCCACCTTTCATCATGGGAATCACCTCAAAGTACTTGGATAAAAACAGCGCCCGGCCCTTTCGGCCGAACGCCTTCAGTTATTAGCCCTGACTGACCAGAGCTTCGACAGGTTCAATAGTATCGTTACGGACCACCGCACCGAACTGCTGCATCATTTGCTGGATGAACGGATCACCGTGGATCGACTCTTCCGCCTCGCGCTGACGGTTGGCACGGCGCCGGGATGCGGCCTGGGCCGGGGTCTCCTGCTCGGGCTTGATCAGCTCCATGCTCAGGGTCAGCGTGCGCCCGTGAAACTGGTTCAGCGCATCGTTGAGACGACGTTGCTGAGTCGCGTTGAACAAGGCGCTATGGGCCGGGTCCAGGTGCATCAGCCAGTGGTCACCTTCCACGGAGATCAGCGTGCAGTTGGCGGCGATGCTCCCGGTCATGCCGGAAATCGGCAGTTTCGGGAACAGTTCCAGCCATTGCAGGGCCAGACCGGTGGCGGGCATCGCGGCCGGCTCAGGTTCGGGTTCCGGCGCGGGTTCGGCGGCGTGTTCACTGGCCAGTTCGTCGAGGTAGCTGTACGCCGAATCCATGTCCGGTTCGATGTAGTCCTCGTCCAGCGGCGGCTCGTCGTCGGAGTCGATGCCCCGTGTCGCGGCGTCGACGTCGGCCACGGAAGGTTCCGGGATCGGCGCAGCGGCCCATTCCGGCGCGTCTGGCACAACGCTGTCAGGCGTCGGCAACGGCATCGGGGGCAATTCGGGTTGTTCAGCGGCGGTTTCCAGCACCGGCTCGACGGCTGGCTGCTGGACGACTTCGGGTTCTACCGGATCATTCCACGGCAGATCGACGACCGCTTCGACCACTACCGGCGCAACAACGGGCTCCGGCACGACGACCGGCTCAGGCTCGGGAGCAACCACCGGCGCGACCGGCGCGGCAACAACCGGTGCAACTGCCGCAGCGACTACCGGCGCAACAACCGGCGCGGCAGCCACTGAGTTTGCGGAATCAACTGTGGCCTGGCTGATCCCCACTGGCTTTAGCGGTTGCCTCGGCGCATCCGCGGTGTCCGCCGGGCGGAACGCGAGCATCCGCAGCAAGACCATTTCGAAGCCGCCGCGCGGGTCCGGCGCCAGCGGTAAATCGCGGCGGCCGATCAGGCCCATCTGGTAATAAAACTGCACGTCTTCGGCCGGTAAGGCCTGGGCCAGCGCCAGCACCCGATCACGGTCGCCGTGACCGTTGTCGACGCCTTCAGGCAAGGCCTGGGCGATGGCGACACGGTGCAGCACGTTGAGAATTTCCGAGAGCACGCCGTTCCAGTCCGGGCCTTGTTCCGCCAGATGGCGGACGGCCTCGAGCAACGCCTTGGCGTCGCCTTCGATCAGCGAGTGCAGAACGTCGTAAACCTGACCGTGATCGAGCGTGCCGAGCATCGCCCGCACATCGGCGGCCATGACCCGACCTTCACCGAAGGCAATCGCCTGGTCGGTCAGGCTCATGGCATCGCGCATCGAACCGTCAGCGGCACGACCCAGCAGCCACAGCGCGTCGTCTTCGAACGGTACGTTTTCGACGCCCAGCACGTGGGTCAAATGCTCGACCACCCGTTCAGGGGTCATGTTCTTCAGCGAGAACTGCAGGCACCGCGAAAGAATCGTTGCAGGAAGTTTCTGCGGGTCAGTGGTCGCCAGGATGAACTTGACGTAGGGCGGCGGCTCTTCGAGGGTTTTCAACAGCGCATTAAAGGAATGGCTGGAGAGCATGTGCACTTCGTCGATCAGGTAGACCTTGAAGCGCCCGCGGCTCGGGGCGTACTGCACGTTGTCGAGCAGCTCGCGGGTGTCCTCGACCTTGGTCCGGCTCGCGGCGTCGATCTCGATCAGGTCGACGAAACGGCCTTCATCGATCTCGCGGCACACCGAACATTCGCCACACGGCGTCGAAGTGATACCCGTTTCACAGTTCAGGCATTTGGCAATGATCCGCGCGATGGTCGTCTTGCCGACCCCGCGCGTGCCCGTAAAGAGGTAAGCGTGGTGCAGCCGCTGGCTGTCCAAGGCATTGATCAGAGCCTTGAGCACATGGGTCTGGCCGACCATTTCGCGGAACGAGCGCGGACGCCATTTACGTGCAAGAACCTGATAACTCATCGAAAACCATCGCCACTGGGAAGCAGAAGCGGCTAATGCTAGCGGAGCAAGGCCAAAATTGCATCCGGCGCGCTCGTCTAATCTGGCTAAGCTGCACTTGCGGTGATTTTTATCGGCTCGATTTTCATCGATAGCGGAGCGTTTATGCGGCTGGCCTTGGGGGCACTGCTGTTGATGAGTCTGAACGTTATGGCTGCCAACGCGCCGCTGCGCTTCGTGGTGCCCGACAGTTGGGCGATGCCGATGGTGCAGCTTTATCAAGGCCAGCCGACCCAGGGCATCCTGCATGACGTGATGGTCAGCCTCGCGACCCAGGTTGGCGTTCCGGCCGAGTTTCACGTACTGCCGCGGGCCCGGGTGCAAAATGCCATGGAGCACGGCGAGATCGATGTCCGCTGCTACGCCGCGCAAACGTGGTCGCCAAATCAGTCCGGAGACTACATCTGGAGCATTCCGCTCTGGACCCAGCCGGACGTGCTGATCAGCCGGCACGAGTTGCAGACCTCAATCGATCCGGCGAATTTGCCACAACAATCCATCGGCACGGTGCTCGGCTACAGTTACCCCACCCTGCAACCGCTGTTCGACGCCGGGCGCCTGCTTCGCGAGGACGCGCGCAATCAGGAACAGGTCCTGGAAAAACTCATGGCCGGACGCTACCGCTACGCCGTGAGCAATCAATGGACGCTGGACTGGTTCAATCAGCGCCTGCTACCTGAGCAGCAACTGCAAGGCGTGGCGGTGCTGCAAGTGCAGAGTGTCGGTTGTTACGTGCGTAATGACCCGAAAGTGCCCGTGCAACGCATTCTGCGCACGTTACTGAGGATGAAAATGTCCGGGGAAATTGATGACATTATCCGCCTCTATGTCGGCAAACCCTGAACCTGTGGGAGCGAGCCTGCTCGCGATTGCGTACTTTCAGCCAGCACTTGCGTGATAGACACACCGTCTTCGCGAGCAGGCTCGCTCCCACATTTGATCTTCATAGGTCTGACAGTCTCAGGCTGTTTGATCGAGTGCCCGCCATTGCGCCGGCGCGACAAAACCTTCGACCCAGCCCGGCACATCAACCGCCGGCATCGGCCGGGCGATGAAATAACCTTGGGCAACGTCGCACCCCAACTGCATCAACAGCTCGCCGTGCTCGATACTTTCCAGCCCTTCGGCGATCACTTGTCGGCCAAACGCGCGGGCCAGGCCAATCACTGCGGTGGTGAGGGCCAAGTCGTCGCGGTCATGCAAAATGTCGCGGATAAACGACTTGTCGATCTTGATGGTCTGGGTGCGCAAGCGCTTGAGGTAGTTCAAGGACGAATAACCGGTGCCGAAGTCACCCAGTGAAAACTGCACGCCGAGCGCCTGACAGGCCTGCAGACAGGCGCTGACATGCTGGATGTTTTCTATCGCCACCGACTCGACGATTTCCAGATCCAGCATCTGCGGCGCGACCCGGGCATGGCGGGCGAGTACCTGCCTGAGCCGGTCGACGAAATCCGCTCGCTGGAAATGCCGGGCGGCGATGTTGACGCTGATCGGCCAGCCCTGCCCCGCTTGCTGCCAACGGTCCAACTGCATCAACACCTGATCCATCACCCATTCACCGATATCGATGATCAGGTCCGTCTCCTCCACCATCGGTAAAAACTCTCGGGCCGGCACCATGCCATTTTGCGGATGCTCCCAGCGCAAGAGCGCCTCGAAGCCGACGACGACACCGCGACGCATATTCACTTTTGGCTGGAAATGCACACGCAGCTCGCCGGCGGCCAACGCCTGCCGAACCCGTTCGACGGTCTGGTGAGTGGCCTTGACCTCTCGATCCCGGAACACGTCGAATAAATGAAAGCGATTGCGCCCGCTCTGCTTGGCCACGTACATCGCCTGATCGGCGTGACGCAGCAAGGTTTCAGCATCTTGATTGTCATCGGGGAACAGGGTGACGCCGATGCTGGCAAATACATTCAGGGTCTTGCCCCGCAGCTGGTACGGCGCCGAAATCGCGCCCAACACACGGTTCAGCGCCGCACGCAACTCCGGTACATCACGCACATAGCGCAACACCAGCACGAACTCGTCACCGGCCAGCCGCGCCACCACATCCTCGCCGCGAACAATGTCGCGCAAACGCTTGGCCACCTCCACCAGCAACAGATCGCCACTGGCATGCCCGTAGCCGTCGTTGACCGCCTTGAAGCCGTCGAGGTCGAGCATGCACACCGCCAGCGGGATGTTTTCCTCACGCGAGAACGCCAGCGCCTGATCCAGCAGGTCCGAGAGAAACGCACGATTGGGCAGCCCGGTCAGCACGTCATGGCCGACCCGCCATTGCAGGGAATGCAGCAGTTGGCGTTTTTCGCTGATGTCGAAACGGATCGCCAGGTAACGATGAATCCGCCCGGTGGCGTCATCCAGCAGTGGCACCAGCGTGCTTTCGACCCAATACAGACTGCCATTCTTGGCGCGATTGCAGATCTCGCCCTTCCAGACATTGCCCAGCGCAATGGTGCGCCACATGCCGGCGAAGAAATCAGCGGAGTGCAGGCCGGAATTGAGCAGGCGATGGTTCTGCCCAAGCAGTTCTTCGCGACTGTAACCGGAGACGGCGCAGAACTGATCGTTGACGTAGGTAATCCGGCCGGTCAGATCGGTCTCGGAAAAGATTGCGGCGGCGTCCACGGCCCTGCGGTATTTCTCATCCATGAGTCAGGCTCACTGTCGCTAGCGGTGGTACCGCTCGACCAGCGCAAAATGCCCGGAAGAGATGTTTTGATTCGTACTGCGCAGAGCCACGTGATCACTCCAGGAACAGCGATTGATGGCCCTTTGGCCGCCGAAGATCAACTAGGCTCAAAGACCCGGACAAAGGGCAGCAACAACGATTTCGATAACATTTTGCAAGGCTTCAGGGAGGCTTCGGCACTCCACATATTGTTCAAGGGAGCACCCTACTGGCTCTTTCGCATCAGCCAAACTTACGCAAACAGGTCACCAAATACCCTTTAGAGGAGGCAATTCTACGAAATGCATCACATTTTGCAAAGCAAGGTGATGGATCATGCAGTTGTCTAATGCAAAAATCTATCGTTAAGTTCTTGATTCTAAATGGGAATTGAGCGATGCAAATTTCAAGTTTGGGTTCAGCCATTCGGCGTTACCGCAAGGTCGCGGGGCTTACTCAGGCTGAACTCGGCGAAAAAACCGGTTTTGACCCGAAAACCATCAGCCGTTTTGAAACCGGCACCTACACCCCCAGCGTGGAAGCCCTGTTCCTGCTTGCCGGCGTGCTGGGGGTGAAACTGAAAGCCTTCTTCGCAGATTTGGGCGATGAGGATGAACAGCGGGCGTACCTGTTCGGAGTCATCCACAAAGCCACCCCGAAGGATCTGGGAAAGCTGATTGCAGCGGTTGACCAGGCCATGTCCAAGCCTTAGTGGCAGAAATGAAAAAGGAGGCCGACTTGTCGTGATTCGACAGGTCGGCCTCCTTTTTTGCGCCTGTTTTCAAAACGGAAACGACGAAAAATCCGCCCTGGACGAAATCCATGGCAGAGCAACAAGACAGTATTTTTTGATGAAAAACGCGAGAGAAGGCTCGCGGTGCGTTATGGAGGCAACCCCACCAGCCACACCCCGGCACACAATGTTCCCGCTGTGGCTGCTTCCTTCCGGATCTGACCAGGTTCACGGGTAATCGTTGCGGGGGGACCGATGGGGTCACCATAACGACGCTCACCTGACGGCGAGCCGCGCCATTGTACCTATCTGAGGCGAAGTTACAACCGTTCGGGCGGATTAAAAAATATGAGCGGCTTCAAGGACATGCGCAGTCCTGAAAAGAGCGCGGGCGCCTACAGGTCCTGCACCACTTCATCCGCCCTGCCGCCCTCCTGCTGGATCACCAGGTGAATGAAGTGCAACTTGGCAATCACCGCCGGCGGCAATATGAACGGGTAGAAATCCGGCTGGCCCATGCTGCGCGACAGTTCGTTGAGCATGCCGGCGAGTTCGATCCACGCATTGACGAATGACAGGAACGCCGCGCCGCCGGGATGCTGCGGATCATAGAGAGTACTGGACGGGAATGGCTGGTAGTCGAAATCCATTTCCCGCGCACTCATGCCGAAGCCGAGGGCGGTGTCCACCGCGTCCATCATGTGCAGGTAATGCGCCCAGGTTTCGGCCCAGTCTTCCCAGGGATGCATGGTGGCGTAGGCGCTGACGAAATGTTGCTGCCAGTCGAGCGGCGCGCCTTGCTGGTAATGCCGGTCGAGCGCCTCGGCGTAACTTGCGCGCTCGTCGCCGAACACGCCACGAAATGGTTCCAGCCACTGGCTGCTGGTGATCAGCCGATCCCAATAATAATGCCCGACCTCATGACGGAAGTGCCCGAGCAACGTGCGATACGGTTCGTGCATCTGCACCCGCACCTGCTCGCGGTGCGCGTCGTCGGCTTCTTTGATATCGAGGGTGATCAGGCCGTTGGCATGGCCCGTGGTCGGCGGCTTGCCTTCGAGGTCGACGCCGATGAAATCGAAGGCCAGCCCGCTCTCTTCGTCCACGGTTTTGGGGATGACCTGCAAACCCAGGCTGACCAATTGCGCGACCAGCCGACGCTTGGCGATTTCGACCTTGCGCCAGCGTTCGTGATTCTCGGGAAGCGATAGATCAGGAATGGTGTGATTCAGGCTACAGGCGATGCACAAGGTTTCGTGATCGTTGACCGGCAATAGCCAGTTGCAGGCGGCCGGGGTGTCGAGATTGGCGCAGCGCCGGAAGATACCCGCGCCGGGGTCGGCATCGAGAGTCCAGGTATCGGCCTGCGAAGCGGGCTGTAACGACGATAGGCGACCCTGTTCAGGCTGATAGCCCAAGGCCGCCGAACAGGCCAGGCACTGGCTGTTGCGAAAGAACAGTGACTGCCCGCAGCGGCAATGCCAGACCTTGCTGTTGCGCGAGCTTTCGCCAATGAAAGGCGCGGCGATGCGTGAACTGAGCTGTTCGAAGAAGCGGTACATGGCGATCTCTCCCTGGGCTTGCCAAGACTAGATCATGATTGGTTGTTGATCGTTCCCGGATTTTGCGTGATGGCGAATATCGCCTTCGCGAGCAGGCTCGCTCCTACAGGTAACCGCGTTTTTCCAGTAGGAATGCGGTCAAATGTGGGAGCGAGCCTGCTCGCGATTGGCATCACACAGAAATACCGTGCTTGCTCAAAAACCCGACAAACGCCTCTTCATCCAGCACCTTCAACCCCAGCTCATTGGCCTTGGCCAACTTCGAACCGGCGCCCGGCCCGGCCACCACGCAATGGGTCTTGGCCGACACCGAACCGGCCACTTTGGCGCCGAGGCTTTCCAGTTTATCCTTGGCAACATCGCGACTCATCAATTCCAGCGAACCGGTCAGCACCCAGGTCTGCCCTGCCAGCGGCAAGCCTTCGACGACCTTCTTCTCGCTCTGCCAATGCATGCCGAAATCACGCAGCTGCTTTTCAGCGGCTTCAGCGATCTGACGATTTTCGGCGACGGCAAAGAACTCACGAACCGAATTGGCCTGTTTCTCTGGCAAGGCCTGGCGCATGTCCAGCCAGTCAGCAGAAAACACACCCTCCAGCGAACCGAATTTTTCCGCCAGCTTCTGCGCCCCGCCCGGCCCGACCGAAGGAATGTGCAGCTTGTCGAGGAAACCGCCCAGCGTGGTGCTCGCCGCAAACTCGGCGCCCAACTCGCCCTGATCCTGAATCTGCAGGCCATGCTTGAGCAGATCGGCGATCACCTGCTGGTTATGCGCATCTTCGAAGAAGCTGTGAATCTCGTGAGCCACTTCCAGGCCGACATCCGGCAAGTACGTGAGCACTTGCGGCAACGCCTGCTGAACCCGCTCCAGCGAGCCGAGGGAGCGTGCCAGCACCTTGGCCGTCTCTTCGCCGACATCGGGAATGCCGAGGGCGTAGATGAAGCGCGCCAGGCCCGGCTTTTTGCTGTCTTCGATGGCGCTGAGCAGGTTCTTGCTCGACAGCTCGGCAAAGCCTTCGAGATCGACGATTTGCTCGAACGTCAGGGCGTACAGATCGGCCGGCGAACTCACCAGACCTTCATCCACCAACTGCTCGACGCTCTTCTCGCCCAACCCTTCGATGTCCATCGCTCGACGGGAAACGAAGTGAATGATCGCCTGCTTGAGTTGCGCGCCACAGGCCAGACGACCGACGCAGCGATACACCGCGCCCTCGCTGATAGTCTCGCGCCCCTTGCTGCGCTTGACCAATTGTGTGCGTTCGACATGCGAACCGCAGACCGGGCACTGCTCAGGAATCTGCACTGGCCGTGCGTTTTCCGGGCGGCGCTCCATGACCACTTGCACCACCTGCGGAATCACGTCGCCCGCGCGGCGGATGATCACAGTGTCGCCGATCATCAACCCCAGACGCGCCACTTCGTCCATGTTGTGCAGCGTCGCGTTGGCCACGGTGACGCCCGCCACCTTGACCGGCTTCAAGCGCGCCACCGGCGTTACGGCACCGGTTCGCCCGACCTGGAATTCCACGTCGAGCAATTCGGTGAGCTCTTCCATCGCCGGGAATTTATGGGCAATCGCCCAGCGCGGTTCGCGGGCGCGGAAGCCCAATTCACGTTGGGAGGCGATGCTGTTGACCTTGAACACCACGCCGTCGATTTCATAGGCCAGGCTGTTGCGGCGCTCACCGATGTCGCGGTAGTAATCCAGGCATTCATCGATGCCGTGTGCCAGTTTCAGCTCGCGACTGATCGGCATGCCCCATGCCTGAAGCTGCTTCAGATTGCCGATGTGGGTGTCGGCAATCTCCGCCGAAACCTGACCGATGCCGTAGCAGCAGAATTCCAGCGGACGGTTGGCAGTGATCTTCGAATCCAGCTGCCGCAAGCTGCCCGCCGCCGCGTTGCGCGGGTTGGCGAAGGTCTTGCCGCCGACTTCCAGTTGCGTGGCGTTGAGCCGTTCGAAACCGGCCTTGGACATGAACACTTCGCCGCGCACTTCCAGGGTCGCCGGCCAGCCGGTGCCTTGCAGCTTGAGCGGAATATTACGCACGGTGCGTACGTTGACACTGATGTCTTCACCGGTGGTGCCGTCACCGCGCGTTGCGCCGCGCACCAGCACACCGTCCTGATAAAGCAGGCTGACCGCCAGGCCATCGAGCTTCGGTTCGCAGCTGTACTCCACCGCCGCCCCGCCGCCAAACAAGTCGCCGGCTGGCAGGTCGAGACCTTCAGTCACCCGACGATCGAACTCGCGCATGTCGCTTTCTTCGAAGGCGTTGCCGAGGCTGAGCATCGGCACTTCGTGACGCACCTGGGTGAACGTCGACAGCGCCGCGCTGCCGACGCGCTGGGTTGGCGAGTCGCTGGTGATGAGGTCAGGATTGGCTGCTTCGAGGGCCTTGAGCTCATGGAACAACCGGTCGTACTCGGCGTCCGGAATGCTCGGCTCGTCCATCACGTGGTAGCGATAGTTGTGCTGATCCAGCTCAGCGCGCAGCTCTAGAATGCGGGTTTTGGCGGCGGTCATGGGTGTTCTCTCATAAAGCAAAAGAGCAGCCGAGGCTGCTCAATCTGTGGTGCGGCGTAGATTCAATGTAGGAGCCGGCTTGCTGGCGATGGTGTGTCAGTAGACATAGATGTATCTGATCCACCATCGCCAGCAAGCTGGCTCCTACACAGACCTGCGGAGAATTCAGAATTTTCCGCAGGCCACCAATATCAGCGCTTCTGGGTCAGGGCGCGGCGTTCGAATTCGACGATGCGCTGACGGTAATGCTCGATCGTCTGCGCGGTCAGCACGCTGCGCTGGTCGTCTTTCAGTTCGCCGTTCAGCTCCTGGGACAGTTTGCGCGCCGCAGCCACCATCACGTCGAAGGCCTGCTTCGGATGACGCGGGCCTGGCAGGCCGAGGAAGAAGCTCACGGCCGGTGTGCTGAAGTGGTCGATGTCGTCCAGATCGAAAACGCCCGGCTTGACCGCATTGGCCATCGAGAACAGGACTTCACCGTTGCCAGCCATGCTTTCGTGGCGGTGAAAAATGTCCATCTCGCCGAAGCGCAAACCGCTTTCCAGAATGTTCTGCAACAGCGCCGGGCCTTTGAAGCCAGCGGCGTCGCGGCAGATCACGCTGATTACCAGCACTTCTTCGGCTTGCGGTTGTTCTTTGTCGCTGACCGAAGGCGAAGACTTGGCGTCAACCGGGAAATCGTCGTCACGGCTGCTGAAGCTCGGGCCGCCGTCCAGGTCCAGGCTGAGGTTCATGTCGCCTTGCGACGGCTCGCCATGGCCACGCTTGCCGCGCTTGGAACCCGACTCACGGGGCTCACGGGCAGGCATGCTCACCGACGGCAGATCGTGCTCGTCCAGTTGCGGTTCTTTGTGGGTATCCAGAACGCGCGGCGGGCCCAACAGCTCGGCGCTGGTGTCCTCGTCCGGCAAATTGGACAGACTTCGATCAAGACGGAACTTCAGTTTTCCCTTGCCGCCGCGCATACGGCGCCAGCCATCGAAAAGAATACCGGCAATGACAATAATGCCGATGACGATCAGCCACTCGCGCAGACCGATTTCCATGTAATCCCGTGCCTCTATAAAAAATGCTGAAAAATAAGGGGTTTACAACTCGTAAACCGCTTTAAAACGTGGCGCCAACTCTATGTTCTGACAGGCGTTTTGCCCACGTATACGAAAAATTGACATTAAACTAGCACGACCAAAGGCAACTTTACACCGTCTGTCACAATGGCTTGCGCGAATATGTCGATTGGCCAGCAAGTCAAGGAAGGTAAATAAGTCCTACGGACAAAAAATACTCAACCTACAGACGCCGACTCAGGCATCCACCATCGCCATCGCCTCCTCGACATCCACTGCCACCAGACGCGAGCAACCCGGTTCGTGCATCGTCACCCCCATCAATTGATCGGCCATTTCCATGGCGATCTTGTTGTGGGTGATATAGATGAACTGCACCGTCTGCGACATCTCTTTCACCAGCCGGGCGTAGCGTCCAACGTTAGCGTCATCCAGCGGCGCGTCAACTTCATCGAGCATGCAGAACGGCGCCGGATTCAACTTGAAGATCGCAAAAACCAGGGCCAATGCGGTCAGGGCTTTTTCGCCACCGGAGAGCAAATGGATGGTGCTGTTCTTCTTTCCGGGCGGTTGCGCCATGATCGTCACCCCTGTATCGAGTAGATCTTCGCCCGTCAGTTCCAAATACGCGCGTCCTCCACCGAAAACTTTTGGGAAAAGCGCCTGTAAACCGCCATTGATCTGATCAAAGGTATCCTTGAAGCGGTTGCGGGTTTCCTTGTCGATCTTGCGAATCACGTTCTCGAGGGTGTCCAGCGCCTCGACCAAATCGTCGTTCTGCGCATCCAGATAACGTTTACGCTCGGATTGTTGCTGATATTCGTCGATGGCCGCGAGGTTGATCGCGCCGAGGCGCTGAATGCGTGCGGCAATGCGTTCGAGTTCCTCTTCGGCGTCCTTCTCGCTGGCTTCGGTCGTCAGCGTGGCGAGTACGCCGTGCAGGTCGTAGCCGTCTTCCAGCAACTGATCTTCCAGGGTCTTGCGGCGCACGGTCAGGGCTTGCCATTCCATGCGCTGGGTTTCCATCTGGCCACGAATCAACTGCGATTGCTGCTCAGCCTGGTGGCGGCGTTTTTCGGCGTCACGCAATTCGCGGTCGGCGTCTTCGAGGGCAATCTGTGCGGTCTTGAGTTCTTCGTCGACAGTCATGCGCTTGTCGAGCAACTCTTCGAGCTTCAGGCGCAGCTCTTCCAGCGGCGCCTCGCCCTCCTCCAGATTGAGGCTGAGCTGTTCGCGTTTTTCGGTCAGGCGCTCGGACTGCATTTCCAGCCGCTCCAGCGCCTGACGCGTCGAGTCGTGTTGCGCCTTGAGCGAACCCAGACGCACCGCCAATTGATGCGCGTGATCCTTGTGCTGCCGGGCTTCCTGACGCACGCGATCAAGGCGCTCGCGCAAGCTGTCGCGCTGGGCCAGCAGCAGCTCACGCTGCTCGGTGTCCAGAGCCATGGCGTCGAGAGCTTCCTGCAATTGCAGGCGCGCTTCGCCGATGTTTTCGTGTTCCAGCGCACGTTGCTCGGCCAGTTCGGTGAGCTCTTCATCGAGCCGAGTACGGCGCAAGGTCAACTGCTCGACCTTGGCTTTGCCGGCGGACAACTGGGCTTTCAATTCGCCTTGCTGACGCGCTTCGTCCTGCAGCAAACGGCGCAAATGTTCGCGACCGTTTTCCTGTTGACGCTGTTGCGCCCGCAGATTCTGAAGTTGGGTTTCGAGGGTTTCGACCGTGGCCTCGCGCTCTTCGCGTTCGCTGCTCAGACGCTGGATTTCCTGGCCGCGAGCCAGCACGCCACTTTCCGCTTCGCTGGCGCGGCGCACCCGTAAAAAGTGCCGACCGACCCAGTAACCATCACGGCTGATCAGGCTCTGACCGGCGCTCAACTGACTGCGCATTGCCAAGGCTTGTTCGAGGTTTTCAACCGGCTTGACCTGCCCCAGCCACGGCGACAGATCGATCTGCGCCTCGACCTTGTCGAGCAGACTGCCTGGCACGCGCACGCCATCGCTGGCGGGGCTGAGCAATCGCAAATCGCCCTGGGCAAAACCGGCCAGGTCGAAACCGCCGAAATCGTCCACCAGCACCGCTTGCAGATCGGCGCCGAGCACGGTTTCCACCGCCAGCTCCCAACCGGCTTCAACCTTGAGGCCTTCGGCCAGGCGTGGACGGTCGGCCAAGTGTTGTTCGCGCAACCATTCAGCGGTGCCGGTGCCCGGATCGAGCGCGGCTTGCTGCAAGGCTTCAAGCGAGGCGAGACGCCCGTTGAGACGCTGCAAATCACCCTGCGCCTGTTGCTGCGCCGACAACGCTTGCTGCAATTCCTGACGCAGTTGCTCAAGTCGCTCGACCTGCGCTTCTTCGCTGGCCTGCAAGTCTTCGAGCGTGGCCTCGGAAGCGGCCAACTGCTCGCTGAGTTCCATGATCGCCGCGTCTTCCGGGTCCGCCGAAAGCAAGGCGCGCTCTTCGCCGAGGCGCTTCTGGCGATCAGCCAAACGCTCCATGCTGGTTTCCAGCTGCTGGATGCGCGACTGCTGGACTTCGGACTGGCGACGCGGCTCGGCGGCGGTCAGGTTGAACGTGTCCCACTGCTCCTGCCAGCCGTGCATGGTGGTTTCGGATTCTTCCAGCGCGGCGGCGGCTTCTTCGGCGGCGGCGCTGGTGACTTCCTGCTCCGGCGTGAGCATGTCCAGCTCTTCGCCGAGGGTCAGCAGCAACGTGCGGTCGTGGCCCAGATGCGACTCGGTTTCCAGACGCGCGCGCTCGGCTTCTTTCAGATCGTCTTGCAGCTGACGCAAGCGCTGCTGGCCGTGCTGGATGCTCTGCTCGACCCGGGCGATGTCGCCACCGACCGAATAGAAACGCCCCTGCACCAGATTGAAGCGCTCCGACAGGTCATGGTGCCCGTCGCGAAAGCGTTCGATGCTCGCGTCGGCGTTTCGCTGCTCGGCCACCAGCGCTTCGAACGTGACTTCCTGGGTGCCAATGATCGCTTCGCGTTGACCGACCTGTTCGTTCAAGGCCTGCCAGCGCAGGGCCGATAGTTGCGCCTTGAGTTGACGCTCTTCGCCCTTGTATTCCTGATACTTCTTGGCCGCTTCCGCTTGGCGGTGCAGGCGTTCAAGCTGACGCGTCAACTCTTCGCGCAGGTCCGTCAGGCGCTCCAGGTTTTCGTGGGTGCGACGAATGCGGTTTTCGGTCTCGCGCCGGCGCTCCTTGTACTTGGAGATGCCCGCCGCTTCTTCAATGAAGTTGCGCAAGTCTTCGGGTTTGGACTCGATCAGCTTGGAGATCATCCCCTGCTCGATGATCGAGTAGCTGCGCGGGCCCAGGCCGGTACCGAGGAAGATGTCGGTGATATCGCGGCGACGGCATTTGGTGCCGTTGAGGTAATAAGTGGTCTGGCTGTCGCGGGTCACTTTGCGGCGAATGGAAATTTCCGCATAGGCGGCGTATTCGCCAAGCAGCGTGCCGTCGGTGTTGTCGAACACCAGCTCGATGCTGGCCTGGCTCACCGGTTTGCGGCTGGTCGAACCGTTGAAGATGACGTCGGTCATCGACTCGCCGCGCAAGTTCTTGGCCGAGCTCTCGCCCATCACCCAGCGCACGGCGTCGATGATGTTCGATTTGCCGCAGCCATTGGGCCCGACCACCGCCGCCATGTTACTGGGGAAGTTCACCGTGGTCGGATCGACGAAGGATTTGAACCCCGCCAGCTTGATGCACTTGAGCCGCACGCTTAAGCGTCCGTCAGGGCAGAAATCACCAGATCGCAACTGCGCTGGCAATACGCGGTCAGCACGGTGCGAATCAGCGCATGGTCACGGGCGATCACGGCCGCGAGCAAGCGTTCGAACAGTTCCAGATACTCGCTCATCGAGGCCTTGCGCTGCTCCAGGGCGAGGAAATACGCACGGCTCATGGCCGGTTGCAGATTCTCGACGGTTTCCTGCAAGTACGGGTTGTTGGCAAACCCGTACGTGGCGCGCATCACATTGAAACTGTCGTCGACGAAGGCATGGATGTCCTGGCGCTCGTAGCTCGCGGTCAGGCGCTGCTGGATCTGCACGAACGGCGCCAGGTCGGCCTGGACTTGCCAGCCAGTGGCCACGGCATTAGCGAGCAGGATGTACATCTCGCCCATCAGCGTGCACAGGCTCTGCACCTTGTGCACGGTGAGTTCGGTCACATGCGCGCCGCGTCGCGGCAGGATCGCGATCAGGTGGCGACGCTCGAGGATCAGCAAGGCTTCGCGGACCGAGCCGCGGCTGACATTGAGGGCCAGCGTGACCTTCTGTTCCTGGATGCGCTCCCCGGGCTTCATTTCGCCACGAATGATGCGTTCGGCGAGGTGGTGAGCAATTTGCTCGGCGAGGCTGTCCGGCGCCTTGAACGTCATGGGTGTCCTTCAAATTCTTCGATCTGTACAAGCGGCGCAGTGTAGCGCACATGAGGGGTCATGGCGGAGTGCCCACTCGGCGGTTTTTGGCACGAATCCCGCAAAAAGCAGGCTAACCCGCAAGGGTCAATAATGAAGGAACGAGTCGTTGATCGACAAAATGCTATTTCCTGACCTTTAAGTCAGAAAATCATTGACCGCAAAGTCAGACCTGATAAATTCGGTCCAAGTCGGTTAACAACAATAATGAGTCTGCGAGGCCTTCCGTGATCCAGTTTTTACTTAACCAGGAACTCCGTAGCGAGCACGCCCTGGACCCAAACCTGACCGTGCTCAATTATCTGCGCGACCATGTGGGCAAACCCGGCACCAAAGAAGGTTGCGCCAGCGGTGACTGCGGCGCGTGTACCGTGGTGGTGGGCGAGTTGCAAACGGATGACGATGGCCGCGAACACATTCGCTATCGCAGCCTCAACTCGTGCCTGACGTTCGTTTCGTCGCTGCATGGCAAACAACTGATCAGCGTCGAAGACCTCAAGCACCAAGGCGAACTGCACAGCGTGCAGAAAGCCATGGTCGAGTGCCACGGCTCGCAATGCGGCTTCTGCACCCCCGGTTTCGTGATGTCGCTGTTCGCGCTGCAAAAGAACAGCGAACAACCGGATTCGCATAAAGCGCACGAAGCACTGGCCGGCAACCTCTGCCGTTGCACCGGCTATCGGCCGATTCTGCAAGCCGCCGAGCAATCCTGCTGCGGCAAGCAACCCGATCAATTCGACGCTCGAGAAGCCGAGACCATTGCTCGTCTGAAGGCCATCGCGCCAACCGATATCGGCGAACTCAACAGCGGCGACAAGCGCTGCCTGGTGCCGCTGACCGTCGCCGATCTGGCCGACCTCTACGACGCTTATCCACAGGCCCGGCTGCTGGCCGGCGGAACGGACCTGGCGCTGGAAGTCACGCAATTCCACCGCACGCTGCCGGTGATGATTTACGTCGGCAACGTCGCCGAGATGAAGCGCATCGAACGTTTTGACGATCGCCTGGAAATCGGCGCCGCCACCGCCCTTTCCGATTGCTATGAAGCCTTGAACGCCGAGTACCCGGACTTCGGCGAATTGCTGCATCGCTTCGCTTCGTTGCAGATCCGCAACCAGGGCACCCTCGGCGGCAACATTGGCAACGCCTCGCCGATCGGTGACTCACCACCACTGCTGATCGCCTTGGGTGCGCAGATTGTGCTGTGCAAGGGCGAAACCCGCCGCACGATGGCCCTGGAAGATTATTTCATCGATTACCGCGTCACCGCGCGTCAGGAAAGCGAGTTCATCGAGAAGATCATCGTGCCGCGTGCCAGCGCCGAACAACTGTTCCGTGCGTACAAGGTTTCCAAGCGTCTGGACGATGACATTTCCGCCGTTTGCGCCGCCTTCAACATCCGCCTGGAAAACGGTGTGATCGCCGACGCACGCGTTGCCTTCGGCGGCATGGCTGCCATCCCGAAACGCGCCGCCAATTGCGAAGCCGTATTACTCGGTTCACCGTTCAACAACGCCACCGTCGAACGCGCCTGCGCTGCACTGGCCGAAGATTTCACGCCGCTCTCGGACTTCCGCGCCAGCAAGGAATACCGCCTGCTCAGCGCGCAAAACCTGCTGCGCAAATACTTCATTGAACTGCAAACGCCGCACATCGAGACTCGGGTGACCGCTTATGTCTAATCATCACGCTGTAGAGAAGACCCAAGCCGAACTGGCTGAACTGTTCGCCAAGGACCTGACCACCGGCGTCGGCCGCAGCGTCAAGCACGACAGCGCCGCCAAGCATGTGTCCGGTGAGGCGCAGTACATCGACGACCGCCTGGAGTTTCCGAACCAGCTGCACGTTTACGCACGGCTGTCGGACCGCGCCCACGCGAAAATCATCAGCATCGACACCAAGCCTTGCTACGCCTTCGAAGGCGTGCGCATCGCCATCACCCACGAAGACGTTCCGGGGCTGAAAGACATCGGCCCGCTGATGCCCGGTGATCCGTTGCTGGCCATCGACACCGTGCAGTTCGTCGGTCAGGTGGTATTGGCCGTTGCCGCTCGTGACTTGGAGACCGCACGCAAAGCCGCCATGGCCGCAGTGATCGAATACGAAGACCTGGAACCGGTGCTGGACGTGGTCGAGGCCTTTCGCAAAAAGCATTTCGTGCTGGACAGTCACACCCATGAACGCGGTGATTCAGCGGGCGCGTTGACGACAGCGAAAAATCGTATCCAGGGCACGCTGCACATTGGCGGCCAGGAGCACTTCTACCTCGAAACGCAGATTTCGTCGGTGATGCCCACTGAAGACGGCGGGATGATCGTCTACTGCTCCACGCAAAACCCCACCGAAGTACAGAAACTGGTGGCGGAAGTACTGGACGTGTCGATGAACAAAATCGTCGTCGACATGCGCCGCATGGGCGGTGGTTTTGGTGGTAAGGAAACCCAGGCAGCGAGCCCGGCCTGCCTGTGCGCGGTGATTGCGCACCTGACCGGCCAACCGACCAAAATGCGCTTGCCGCGTGTCGAAGACATGCTGATGACCGGCAAGCGTCACCCGTTCTATGTCGAGTACGACGTGGGCTTTGACGACAGCGGGCGCCTGCACGGCATCCAGCTGGAACTGGCGGGTAACTGCGGCTGCTCGCCGGACCTGTCGAACTCGATTGTCGACCGTGCGATGTTCCACGCCGACAACTCGTACTACCTCGGCGATGCAACCATCAACGGTCACCGCTGCAAGACCAACACCGCGTCGAACACCGCTTACCGTGGCTTCGGCGGCCCGCAAGGCATGGTCGCCATCGAAGAAGTGATGGACGCGATTGCCCGGCATCTGGCCCTCGACCCGCTGGCGGTGCGCAAGGCCAACTACTACGGCAAGACCGAACGCAACGTCACCCATTACTACCAGACCGTCGAGCACAACATGCTCGAGGAAATGACCGCCGAACTGGAAGAAAGCAGCCAGTACGCCGAGCGCCGCGAAGCGATTCGCCGCTACAACGCCAACAGCCCGATCCTGAAAAAAGGCCTGGCGCTGACCCCGGTGAAATTCGGTATTTCCTTCACCGCCAGTTTCCTCAACCAGGCCGGTGCGCTGGTGCACGTCTACACCGACGGCAGCATCCACCTGAACCACGGTGGCACGGAAATGGGCCAGGGCTTGAACACCAAAGTCGCGCAGGTCGTGGCCGAAGTGTTCCAGGTGGAAATGGACCGCGTGCAGATCACCGCGACCAACACCGACAAGGTGCCGAACACCTCGCCGACCGCCGCGTCCAGCGGTGCTGACCTGAACGGTAAAGCCGCGCAAAACGCGGCGGAAATCATCAAGAAACGCCTGGTGGAATTTGCTGCGCGCCAGTACAAGGTCAGCGAAGAAGACGTGGAATTCCACAACGGTCACGTACGGGTTCGCGATCACATCCTGACGTTCGAAGCGCTGATTCAGCAGGCGTATTTCGCTCAGGTGTCGTTGTCGAGCACCGGCTTCTACAAGACGCCGAAAATCTTCTACGACCGCAGCCAGGCACGTGGTCGGCCGTTCTACTACTACGCGTTCGGCGCGGCGTGCTGCGAAGTGATCGTCGATACGCTGACCGGCGAGTACAAAATGCTGCGCACCGACATTCTCCACGACGTCGGCGCCTCGCTGAACCCGGCCATCGACATCGGTCAGGTCGAGGGCGGTTTCATCCAGGGCATGGGCTGGCTGACCATGGAAGAATTGGTCTGGAATGCCAAGGGCAAACTGATGACCAACGGCCCGGCGAGCTACAAGATTCCGGCGGTGGCCGACATGCCGCTGGACCTGCGGGTGAAGCTGGTGGAAAACCGCAAGAACCCGGAAGACACGGTGTTCCATTCCAAGGCTGTGGGCGAGCCGCCGTTCATGCTCGGCATCGCGTCGTGGTGTGCGATCAAGGACGCTGTGGCGAGTCTGGGTGATTACAAACATCAACCGAAAATCGATGCGCCGGCGACGCCGGAGCGGGTGTTGTGGGGCTGTGAGCAGATGCGGCAGTTGAAGGCGGCGAAGGCCGTCGAAACCGAAACCGAGTTGGCTTCGCTCTAAGACCGAGGCGCGGCCAATCGCTAGCAGGCTAGCTCCCACAGGGGAATGCGATCAACTGTGGGAGCTAGCCTGCTAGCGATGAGGCCCGGATAGACAACACAGATGTCGAGGTGAAACATGTACAACTGGATCGACGCCCTCGCCGACCTGCAAAACCGCGGTGAACCCTGCGTGTTGGTGACCATCATCGAAGAGCTCGGCTCGACGCCGCGCAATGCCGGTTCGAAAATGGTCATCAGCGCCAGCCAGACCTTCGACACCATCGGAGGCGGGCATCTGGAATACAAGGCCATGCAGATCGGCCGCGAGATGCTCGCCAGCGGCAAACAGGACACGCACCTGGAGCGCTTCAGCCTCGGCGCCAGCCTCGGCCAGTGCTGCGGCGGCGTGACCGTGCTGCTGTTCGAACCGATGGGCCAGGTCCAGGCGCAGATCGCCGTGTTCGGCGCCGGCCATGTCGGTCGCGCACTGGTGCCGCTGCTCGCCAGCCTGCCCTGCCGGGTGCGCTGGATCGATTCGCGGGAAGATGAATTCCCTGAACAGATCCCCCACGGCGTACGCAAAATCGTCGCCGAAGAACCGGTGGATGAAATCGACGACCTGCCCGCCGGCAGCTACTGCATCGTCATGACCCACAATCATCAGCTCGACCTTGAACTCACCGCTGCGATCCTCAAGCGCAACGACTTCGCCTACTTCGGCCTGATCGGTTCGAAAACCAAACGGGTGAAGTTCGAACATCGCCTGCGCGACCGTGGTTTTGACAGCAGCGTGCTGCAACGCATGCGCTGCCCGATGGGCATCGGCGAAGTCAAAGGCAAATTGCCTGTGGAAATCGCCATCTCCATCGCCGGCGAAATCATCGCCACCTATAACGCGAATTTCGGCCAGCACACCGCCAGCGCCGGATCGTCGATTGCCAAATTGCTGCCTGCTTCACGCCGCAGCCAAGCCTCTAATTGAGAACGCCCATGCCTCTGACTCGCAAAGCCTACCGCGCCGCCATCCTGCACAGCATCGCCGACCCCGCTGAAGTGGGGATCGAAGCCTCGTACGAGTATTTCGAAGACGGCTTGCTGGTGGTCGATAACGGCCAGATCAGTGCCCTCGGTCACGCCAGCGAATTGCTGCCAACCCTGCCCGCCGATATCGAGATCACTCATTATCAGGACGCGCTGATCACCCCCGGTTTCATCGACACCCACATCCATTTGCCGCAAACCGGCATGGTCGGTGCGTACGGCGAGCAGTTGCTGGACTGGCTCAACACCTACACCTTCCCGTGTGAAAGCCAGTTCGCCGACAAGACTCACGCCGACGAAGTCGCAGATATTTTCATCAAGGAACTGCTGCGCAACGGCACCACCACTGCGCTGGTGTTCGGCAGCGTGCACCCGCAATCGGTGAATTCGTTCTTCGAAGCGGCTGAACAGCTGGACCTGCGGATGATCGCCGGCAAGGTGATGATGGACCGCAACGCGCCGGACTACCTGACCGACACCGCCGAATCCAGCTATGTCGAAAGCAAGGCGCTGATCGAGCGCTGGCACGGCAAGGGTCGCTTGCACTACGCCGTGACGCCGCGCTTCGCCCCGACCAGCACCCCGGAACAACTGACCCTCGCCGGTCAGTTGCTGAGTGAATATCCGGACCTGTACATGCAGACCCACATCAGCGAAAACCTCAAGGAAATCGAGTGGGTCAAGGAACTGTTCCCGGAGCGCAAAGGCTACCTCGACGTCTACGATCACTACCAGTTGCTCGGCGAGCGCTCGGTGTTCGCCCACGGTGTGCACCTGTGCGATGACGAATGCGCGCGATTGGCAGAAACCGGCTCGGCCATCTCGTTCTGCCCGACTTCGAACTTCTTCCTCGGCAGCGGCCTGTTCAACCTGCCGATGGCCGAGAAGCACAAACTCAATGTCGGCATCGGCACCGATGTGGGTGGCGGCACTAGTTTCTCGCTGCTGCAAACATTGAACGAGGCGTACAAGGTCATGCAACTGCAAGGGGCGCGGCTGAGCCCGTTCAAATCGTTGTACCTGGCGACGCTGGGCGGCGCACGGGCACTGCGGTTGGAAGACAAGATCGGCACACTGCAGCCGGGCACCGACGCGGACTTCCTGGTACTGGATTACAACGCCACGCCGTTGCTGAGCTACCGCTTGAAGCAGGCGAACAACATTGCCGAGACATTGTTTGTGTTGATGACGCTGGGGGATGACCGGACGGTATTGCAGACGTATGCGGCGGGGAATCAGGTGCATCAGCGATAAGGTTTTTCGGGCATAAAAAAATCCCCTGGCGGCGTTTGCCCCAGGGGATTTTTATTGCCTGTTCTGCCGCCATCGCTGGCAAGCCAGCGATGGGCGCGACTCGGTCTATCAGATTTTCGCCGGCGAACGGCCTGGCTTCTTGGTCTGCAACAAATGCGAGAACACCGCATGCAAATCATCCGACGCGCTTTCTTCGTCAAGGTTGAGCTTGCTGTCGATGTGGTCCATGTGATGCATCATCAGGTTCACCGCCAGCTCACCGTTGCGCGCTTCGATCGCGTCGATCAGTTGGGTGTGTTCGTCGTAGGAACAGTGCGAACGGTTGCCGCTTTCGTATTGCGCGATGATCAACGAAGTCTGGGACACCAGGCTGCGCTGGAAGCTGATCAGCGGTGCATTCTTCGCTGCTTCGGCCAGTTTCAGGTGGAATTCGCCCGACAGACGAATGCCGGCACCGCGATCGCCACGGGAGAAGCTGTCGCGCTCGTCGTTGACCATCTGCCGCAACTCGGCGATTTGCTCGGCGGTGGCGTGCTGCACGGCCAGTTCAGTGATCGCGCGCTCGACCAGACGCCGGGCGAGGAACACCTGGCGCGCTTCCTCGACACTCGGGCTGGCAACCACGGCGCCGCGATTCGGCCGCAACAGCACGACGCCTTCATGGGCCAGGCGCGACAGCGCGCGGCGAATGATGGTGCGACTGACCCCGAAAATTTCCCCCAGCGCTTCTTCGCTCAACTTGGTGCCGGGCGCCAGGCGCTGTTCGAGGATGGCCTCGAAGATATGCGCGTAGACAATATCGTCCTGGGTACCGCTGCGGCCGGCTTTGCCTGCTCGCGGTTGTTTCTTGAGGGGTTGCAACTGTTCGTTCATGGGCACTCGAGTCGGGAGAACTGCGGCGAATTGACCGTGACTGTAATACGGCACAGTGGGTCGCTGGCAAGTATCGCGTAAAAAACACCGCGATTGTACACAATGGATGGTGGCAACACGACTGTACGGCTGTTTGTCGCCTTTGCTGTATCGCAACGATTGCTTACGTTTGAGTTTAGGCTTATCCGCAGAATCCGCAGCGAATACGCTCCCCTGTAGGAGCCGGCTTGCTGGCGATGGCGTGTCAGACACATTGATGCTGACTGACACACCATCGCCAGCAAGCCGGCTCCTACAAGGGATTGTGTTGCTTTGGGTATTTTCGTACGTATTAAGGAACACCGTTGTCATGAACGACGCCACGCACACGCAGCTCCGCCCATTGGCGGACACGTCCCCTTCCGCCGTCGTCGCCGGGTTCATCGCGATGATGACCGGCTACACCAGCTCCCTGGTGTTGATGTTCCAGGCCGGGCAAGCGGCAGGCCTGAGCAGCGGGCAGATTTCGTCGTGGATCTGGGCGATTTCCATTGGCATGGCGGTGTGTTCGATTGGCCTGTCCCTGCGTTATCGCACGCCGATCACCATCGCATGGTCGACACCCGGCGCGGCGTTGCTGATCACCAGCCTGGGCGGTGTGAGTTATGGCGAAGCCATTGGCGCCTACATGACCTGTGCGGTGCTGGTGACCGTTTGTGGTTTGACCGGCAGCTTCGAACGCCTGGTGAAGAAGATTCCAGCCTCATTGGCCGCCGCGTTGCTGGCCGGGATTCTGTTCAAGATCGGCAGCGAAATCTTCGTCGCCGCCCAACATCGCACCGCGCTGGTGCTGGGGATGTTTTTCACCTACCTGGTGGTCAAGCGCCTGTCGCCGCGCTACGCGGTACTCGCTGCACTGCTGATCGGTACGGCGCTGTCAGGGATCATGGGGCTGCTGGATTTCAGCGCGTTTCACCTGGAAGTGGCGACGCCGGTCTGGACCACGCCGCACTTCTCCCTGGCCGCGACCATCAGCATCGGTATTCCGTTGTTTGTGGTGGCGATGACCTCGCAGAACATGCCGGGCATTGCGGTGCTGCGCGCCGACGGTTACACCGTGCCGGCCTCGCCGCTGATTACTACGACGGGCATCGCCTCGCTGCTGCTGGCGCCGTTCGGTTCCCACGGGATCAACCTGGCCGCCATCAGCGCGGCGATCTGCACCGGGCCGCATGCCCACGAAGACCGCAACAAGCGTTACACGGCCGCCGTGTGGTGCGGGGTTTTCTACGGGATTGCCGGGGTATTCGGCGCGACGCTGGCGGCGCTGTTTGCCGCGCTGCCCAAAGAACTGGTGCTGTCGATTGCGGCGCTGGCGTTGTTCGGCTCGATCATCAATGGCTTGAGCATTGCCATGGCCGAAGTGAAGGAACGCGAAGCGGCGCTGATCACCTTTATGGTCACGGCGTCGGGGTTGACGCTGTTTTCCGTGGGTTCGGCGTTCTGGGGGATTGTGGCGGGGGTGTTGACGCTGGTGATTCTGAATTGGCGCAAGGCTGCTTGATACACACCGTCCCCTGTAGGAGCGAGCCTGCTCGCGATGGACGTTAACGATTACGTGGGGATTCTGATACCCCGAGGTGCTCTGAAGTCCATTGCGAGCAGGCTCGCTCCTACAGGGGGGCGATGACTTTCTGACTGGCATAAAAAAACGGCGACCCTTGGGTCGCCGCTTCTTTTATGACATCAAGCTACCGGATTGATCGGCTTTTCCGGGTACCAGACGTCGATCAGCGGGCTGACGGTCACTTCAGTCAGTTCGCTGCGGCCTTTGAGCCAGGCTTCAACAGCTGCACGCTGCTCTTCGGACACCGAGCCACGTTTCTGCAGGCAAACCAGACCGAAGTCGTCGCCGCCAACATAGCCCAGACCGTTGGCTTCCATGGCTTCTTTCAGGAACGCGTCGAGGAAAGCATCAATGGCTTCATCAGCCAAATCTTCTTTGAAATCCAGGTTCAGCTCGAAACCCAGCTCTTGAAATTCATCGACGCACAGTTTTTTGCGCAGACGCTGGGAACGGTTAGTCGCCATTGGAACAATCCTCATAAGTAATAACGGGCGGCACTTTAGCAGTTTAAGCCGCCAATTGCCCGACTCTCTGGGCGCAACGCGTTACCGCCGGTAAAAAAATAGCGGATTAGAAGGCGCGGGCACGGCACAAGCCGCTACACCTTGGGGCATAATGCCGACACTTTCATGACCACTGAGGGAAATTATCTTCATGCCCTCGTCTTTTTCCCCCTCGGCTGTAGGGTTTTATTTCAGATGATCAAATCTTTGCGTCCACTGCTGCTGGCCAGTCTTCTTCTCCCGCTGGCCCTCCCCGTTTCCGCCGCCACCATCAACACCGCGCTGTCGCCCAACGTCGAAAAAGCCCTCAAGGCCAGCAAGCTGCAGGACAACGCCCTGTCGCTGGTGATGATCCCGCTCAACGGTCCTGGCACCCCGACCATTTTCAACGCTGACGTCTCGGTCAACCCGGCGTCCACCATGAAACTGGTGACCACCTATGCAGCGCTGGAAATGCTCGGCCCGAACCACCAGTGGAAAACCGAGTTCTACACCGACGGCACCCTCAGTGGCGGCATTCTCAACGGCAACCTCTACCTCAAGGGTGGCGGCGATCCGAAGCTGAACATGGAAAAACTCTGGCTGCTGATGCGCGATCTGCGGGCCAACGGCGTGACACAAGTCACCGGCGACCTGGTGCTGGATCGTGGCTTCTTCGTGCAACCGCAACTGCCGGAGTTCAACGATGACGGCAATGACGAGAACAAACCGTTCCTGGTCAAACCCGATTCGCTGCTGGTCAACCTCAAGGCCCTGCGCTTCGTCGCGCGCAACGACAACGGCCGCGTGCTGATCTCGGTAGAGCCGCCGATTGCCAGCATCCGCATCGAAAACCAGGTCAAGGCCGTCAACGGCAAGCAATGCACCGGTGGCGTGCGTTACAACCCGGTGACCCAGGCCGACGGCAGCGTCACCGTGACCGTCGGCGGGCAATTGGGCGATGGCTGCAGCTCGCAGACTTACCTGTCGCTGCTCGACCACGCAACGTACACCGCCGGTGCCGTCCGGGCGATCTGGAAGGAACTGGGCGGCAGCATTCAGGGCAAGGACGTTCTGGCGGCCACGCCGAAAGACGCCAAGGTCCTGGCTCGCGCCTTCTCGCCGGACCTGGCGGAAGTCATCCGCGACATCAATAAATACAGCAACAACACCATGGCGCAGCAGCTGTTCCTGAGCCTGGGCCAGAAATTCCGCACCGACGCCGACGCCGATGACGCCAAAGCGGCCCAGCGCGTGGTGCGTCAGTGGCTGGCGAAGAAAGGCATTACCGCGCCGCACCTGGTGATGGAAAACGGTTCCGGCCTGTCCCGCGCAGAACGCGTGAGCGCCCGTGAAATGGCGGCGATGCTGCAAGCCGCGTGGCATAGCCCGTACGCTGCCGAGTTCATCAGTTCGATGCCGATTGCCGGCACCGACGGCACCATGCGCAAACGCCTGAAGACCACCGCGATGCGCGGCGAAGCCCACGTCAAGACCGGCACCCTGAACACCGTGCGCGCGATCTCCGGCTTCAGCCGCGACGTCAATGGCAACACCTGGGCGGTGGTGGCGATCCTCAACGACAAGGCCCCGTTTGGCGCATCGTCGGTGCTGGATCAGGTGCTGCTGGACCTGTATCGCCAGCCGAAACTGCCTGATACCGCTTCAGTGTTGTAAGCACACCTCAAATCCAATGTGGGAGCTAGCCTGCTAGCGATAGCGGTGTGTCAGTCGGCACATGTATTGACTGACACACCGCTATCGCTAGCAGGCTAGCTCCCACAGGGGTTGTGTGTAGCCCTGACTTAACCCAACTCGCCCTGAACCCGATCCCGTCCCGCCTGTTTCGCCGCATACACCCCCGAGTCCGCCCGCAACAGCAGCGCATCCGCGCCTTCGTCGACACGCCAACTGGCAATGCCGAAACTCGCCGTGACGACCCCGACATCGTCGATCGGTGAACTGCGCAAGCCCTGCCACAACTCCAGCGCCAGCCCATAGGCTTGTTCGCCATCGATGTCCGGGCAGAGCACCATGAACTCTTCACCGCCCAGGCGACAGAACACATCGGTGCGACGCAGGCGATTGCCGATGCGCTCGCACACCGCCTGCAACACCCGATCGCCCACGGCGTGGCCATGCTGGTCATTGATGCGTTTGAAATGGTCGATGTCGAGCATGATCACCGACAACTCGCCGCCACCGCGTTCCACACGAACCATCTCGGTGGTCAGGCGTTCCTGGAAGTAGCGCCGATTGTGGATCCCGGTCAGCGAGTCGGTGATCGACAGCGCCCGCAGCTCTTCTTCGACACGCTTGAGGTCGGAGATGTCCGAGATGTAACCATGCCAGAGCACGCCACCGCCGGGCAGTTCCTCCGGGGTCGCTTCGCCACGGACCCAGCGCACCCCCCGCGTTGGCAACTGCACGCGGTACTCTTCGCGCCACGGGCTGAGCGTGTCCGCCGACGCCCGGATCGAAGCGCGGACCCGGGTGGTGTCCTGGGGGTGAATCCGGGTGAAAATCGCTTCGGCATTGAGCAACAAGACATCCGGCTCGAGCTCGTAGATATCGCGGATACCATCGCTGGCGTAGATCACACTGAAGCGCCCGTCGAACTCCATCTTGAACTGATAGATCCCACCGGGCACATGGGCGCTGAGTTTCTTCAAGAGCAAATCCCGAGCAGCAAGCGCCTCGTACACGCGCTTACGCTCGGTGACGTCGATGCAAATCGCCAGGTGCCCGACCCACAAACCTTGCTCGTCGAGCACCGGGGTCGCCAGCATGTTCACCGTCAACTGGCTGCCATCGCCACGCACCAGCGTCCACTCCCGCGCCTCGTGACCGCCCTCCTCGCCCCCCTCGACCAACATCGCCTGGCATGTCGGAATCGGTTTGCCATAACGTGCACTCAACTCGGCCGAACGCGCGGCAAGTTCCCGGGGCAGGTGCAGGTTTTCCAGGGTCATGTGCCCCACCACTTCCACGTTTGAGTAGCCGAGCATCTGCTCCGCTCCGGCGTTGAACGTGCTGATGACGCCGCGCAGGTCGGTGGCGATGATCGCCACCTGGGTCGCGGCATTCAATACGCCACGCAGCTGACCATGGGTACCGCGCAGTTCCTGCTCACGGGCGCGCAACTCCTGGGTCCGCTGCTCGACCATTTTCAGCGCGCGTTGACGCTGACTGACCAACACATAAAGCAGCGAGCTGAGCAGCAGACTGAGCAACCCACCCAGCACCACAAGGCTGCTGACCGAAGAGTGGTTGGCTTGCAGGAAGGCCTCGCTGGGCTGGATGTCGACCTGATAGTCATGGTCGGCCAGCCGCAGCAGCCGGGTCGCGGACAACTCACTGACGGCAGGGCCGTTGGGCGATTCGTAAAGCACTTCGTGCTGTTCTTCGATGGACAGGTCGAGGATTCGCACTGACAGATAATCACGGCCCGCTTCCGGCAAGCCATCGGCCAGCAACTGCCGCATGCTGATCACCGCCATCACATAACCGTAAGGTTTCGTGTCTGGACTTTTGCGTGGCATGACCGGCGCCACCAGCAACACGCCCCGTGCATAAGCCGGCTCGATAGCGACAAGATGCATCGGCTGCGACACCGCCATCTGGCCATGCTGGTCCGCCCGGTCCAGGGTGGCACGGCGCAGGGGCTGCGCGGCCAGGTCGTAACCCAACGGTGAGCCGAGCTTGCTCTGGGTCTGGCTGTACAGCACCGCGACATACTCATCGCGCTCCGCCGCCAATTGCAGCTGACCGTCGGCATTGAGCTCACGAATGTTGAAATCGGGTACCCCTTCTTTCCGCACCCGACGCTCAAACTCCGCCCGCTCGGCACGGCTGACCCGCAGGGCGAACGAATAGGCCTGAGTCCGGTGCAGCAAAGGTTGGGTGTAACCGTCGAATTCCTCGCGGGCAACCGAAGCGGAATTGACAAAGAACCGGCGCAGGCCATCGAGGCGCTGCTCCTGATCTTCGAAGCGTTCTTCGATACGGCTGTAACGTTCACTGGCCAGCAGTTGGAAACGTTGCCGCAATTGTTGGTGAAACAGATTCAGGGTCGACCAGGCGAGCAACCCGGTGAGAACCCCGCCGACGACCAATACAAACAGCGCGACCAGCCGGGCCGAGACGTCTTCACTGATAAAACCCAGGATCTTTGGGCGCACGGCGTGCAACGACATAGAGGCAACTCAAAACGCCAGGTGCCGGAAAAGCCCATTGGCCATGCGATGAGTTATAGCTATTAGCCATCAATTTGACCAGCACTGAAAGAAGCCAAGAGCCTTTAAAAATCAAGGCTCTGTGGATCCAATGCAAAAAACTGTCAACGCGCAGTGATTTTCCAGGCCCGGTGGATCTTGCCGTTGCGGGCGAAGTCCGGATCGATGGTCTGGGTCGTGATCTCCTCGACCGCGTAACGCTCGGTGAGGTTTTCCTCGAGCGCGAACTTGCGGAAGTTGTTGGAGAAGTACAACACGCCACCCGGCGCCAGTCGTGCCATGGCCAGGTCGATCAACTGCACCTGATCTCGCTGCACGTCGAAGATCCCTTCCATGCGCTTGGAGTTGGAGAAGGTCGGCGGGTCGATGAAGATCAGGTCGAACTCGTCACGGCAGGCATCCAGCCAGACCATCACGTCGCTCTGCTCCAGACGGTTCTTGTCGGAGAAACCGTTCAGCGACAGGTTGCGACGCGCCCAGTCGAGGTAGGTTTTCGACAAGTCGACGCTGGTGGTGCTGCGCGCGCCGCCCTTGGCTGCGTGGACGCTGGCCGTCGCGGTGTAGCAATACAGATTGAGGAAGCGCTTGCCGGCCGCCTCTTTCTGAATGCGCATGCGCATTGGCCGGTGGTCGAGAAACAGCCCGGTGTCGAGGTAGTCGGTGAGGTTGACCAGCAGCTTCACGCCGCCTTCGTTGACCTCGACGAACTTGCCTTGTGCAGCCTGGCGTTCGTACTGCTTGGTGCCGCTCTGACGCTCGCGACGCTTGACCACTACGCGGTTCTTGTCGATGTTCAACGCCTGTGGAATGGCTGCCAGTGCATCGAACATGCGCGCCGAGGCTTTTTCCGGGTCGATGGATTTCGGCGCGGCGTATTCCTGGACGTGGACCCAATCCTGATACAGGTCGATGGCCATCGAGTATTCCGGCATGTCGGCATCGTAGACGCGATAGCAGTCGATGCCTTCACGCTTGACCCACTTGCCCAGTGCCTTGAGGTTCTTTTGCAGACGGTTGGCAAACATCTGCCCGCCTTCGCTCAAACGCGGTTGCTCGATCACCGGAGCGGGTGCCGCGGCCGGTTTGATCGGGTTACCGTTTTTGTTGTACTGGCGTTCCTGCGGCTCGTTTGGCGCCTGATCGTATTCCGCCTGCTCGCGCTCGACCTGACGCTGCTCCGGGGTGCGACGCTCGCCGGTGACGAACTGATCCGGCGTGACCTTGATCAGCAGCAGCTTGCACGGCAACGCGCCGTTCCAGAACGAATACTGTTTGTGGCTGCGGATGCCCATGCGCTTGCCCAGGTCCGGCGCGCCGGTGAACACCGCCGCTTCCCAGTTCAGGCAGGCCTGACGCAGACGCTCGCCGAGGTTCTGGTAGAGGTAGAGCAAGCTCGCCTCGTCGCCCAGACGCTCGCCGTACGGTGGGTTGCAGATCACCAGGCCTTTCTGGTTCTGGTCCGGACGCGGCTCGAAGGTGCCGACTTCGCCCTGGTAGATCTTGATCCACTCGCTCAGGCCGGCACGCTCGACGTTGTTGCGGCCCGGTTGAATCAGGCGCGGGTCGGCTTCGTAGCCACGAATCCACAGCGGTGGCTTGGCCAGACCGGCCGCAGCGCGCTCGGTGGCTTCTTCGTGAAGCTTTTTCCACAGCGCCGGCACGTGGCCAAGCCACGCGGTGAAGCCCCACTGCTCGCGACGCAGATTCGGTGCCATATCGGCGGCGATCATCGCCGCTTCGACGAGGAACGTACCGACACCGCACATCGGGTCAGCCAGCGCGCCGCCGTCGGCAGCAATGCGCGGCCAGCCGGAACGGATAAGGATGGCGGCCGCGAGGTTTTCCTTCAGCGGCGCCGCGCCTTGCTGCAGGCGGTAACCGCGCTGGTGCAGGCTGTGGCCGGAGAGGTCGAGGGACAGGATCGCTTCGCCACGGTCCAGGCGCAGGTGAATGCGCAGGTCCGGGTTGAGTTTGTCGATGGACGGACGGTCGCCCTGCGGAGTGCGCAGTTTGTCGACGATGGCGTCTTTGACTTTCAGGGCGCCGAAGTGCGTGTTGTCGATGCCCGAACCGTGACCGCTGAACTCGACGGCCAGGGTGCCGTCGTTGAGCATGTGGTCTTGCCACTCGATATCGAGCACGCCGTGATACAGGTCTTCGGCGTCCTTCATCGGGAAACGCTTGAGCACCAGCAGCACCCGGTTCGCCAGACGCGACCACAGGCACAGGCGATAAGCGGTTTCCATGGTCGCCATGCCGCGCACGGCAGAGGTGTGCTCACGCGCTTCTTCAAGGCCAAGCCCGACGGCTTCCTCGATGAGCAGGCCTTCGAGGCCTTTGGGGCAAGTGAGGAAGATTTCGAATTGATCGGACATTGGAATTTCAGAGCCTTTGGCTAAGTGAACCGACAACGCATTGCCGGCCCGGTTTTCAATCAGGCGCTTTTCTAAAAGAGCGCCCGCGTGGCACGAAGGTGTGCCGTCCCACCCGTGCTGCTCAGGTTAGAAGAGCTTAGATGCACGGGCAGATAAAAAAGTTGATGCAACAAAATGTCATAACTCGACCCTTCGTCGAATAATGCCCGAGACCAACGCGAGGCATTCTCACTAAAGGATTAACCCCATCATCCTGCGGGGGGCCGATCATACAGGGCTTTGGCTAATAAACACGGGACAAACATCGTGTTACTTATGGCCATAGCATCTTTATGGTTACGTCCTTATGACAAAACGATCATTCCCTCGATGTGACGCATTGGTTAGAACTCAATACAGGTTGGCGCCACAACGGACGTCAACACCTTGGCTCGCCACGCCGGCAGCGAGCCCCCCAACGGCAGACATTTCTGCCAGACCTCGATTGAGGTCAACGCGATACATACAGTCAACAAGTGAGGGCAACACCCTATGAGAAGACTTAAGCGTGATCCGTTGGAAAGAGCATTTTTGCGCGGATATCAATATGGCGTTGGTGGTAAATCCCGTGAGCTTTGCCCATTTACTCTACCGTCAGTACGCCAAGCCTGGATTAACGGCTGGCGAGAAGGACGCGGCGACAACTGGGACGGTATGACCGGCACTGCGGGAATCCATAGACTCAACGAACTTCACGCCGTCGGCTAACACAGGGCACACACTCCGACACGACAACCTGATTACGTAACGACTTACCACGCACGCCCCATCCGGGCGGCGGGCTTCGGCCCAGGGGCTCCTTCAAGGGGCCCTTTTTTATGCCTGCATTCTGACAAAACACATTCCCCTTGTAGGAGCCGGCTTGCTGGCGATGGCGGTGGGTCAGCGACACACGTATCGCCTGATAGGACGCCATCGCCAGCAAGCCGGCTCCTACAGGGTTATGCAATGCTGCGAAAGCGATCTCGAGGACGCCAAAGTCCCTGTAGGAGCCGGCTTGCCGGCGATGGCGATCTTGGAGACGCCATCGCCGGCAAACGGAACGCCGCCCGGCCGCTCCTACACAGGTACGGGGTTTAGCGCAGGGCGGCGATGGCGTCTACGGACTCGCGAATCAGCGCCGGGCCTTTGTAGATGAAGCCGGAATAGAGCTGCACCAGGCTCGCACCCGCCGCGATTTTTTCGGCGGCATGCTTGCCTTCGGTGATGCCGCCCACGGCGATGATCGGCAAGCGACCCGCCAATTCTGCCGCCAGCACCTTCACGGTGTGGGTGCTCTTGTCACGAACCGGCGCCCCGGACAGACCGCCCGCCTCGTCACCGTATTCCATGCCTTCGACGCCAACGCGGCTCAAGGTGGTGTTGGTGGCGATCACCGCGTCCATCCCGGTTTCGATCAGCGCTTGAGCGACTTGCGCGGTTTCTTCGTCGGTCATGTCCGGTGCGATCTTGATCGCCAACGGAACATGTTTACCGTGACGCAACGCCAGCTCGGCACGACGAGTCGCCAGGTCAGCCAGCAATTGCTTGAGCGAATCACCGAACTGCAGGCTGCGCAGGCCTGGGGTGTTCGGCGAGCTGACGTTGACCGTCACATAGCTGGCGTGGGCGTAGACCTTGTCCAGGCAGATCAGGTAGTCGTCGACTGCACGCTCGACCGGGGTATCGAAGTTCTTGCCGATGTTGATGCCCAGCACGCCCTTGTACTTGGCCGCAGCCACGCGGGCCAGCAGGTGATCGACGCCGAGGTTGTTGAAGCCCATGCGGTTGATGATCGCCTCGGCTTCCGGCAGACGGAAAATGCGTGGCTTCGGATTGCCCGGCTGTGGACGCGGCGTGATGGTGCCGATTTCGACAAAACCAAAACCCAACTGGGCAAAACCGTCGATGGCCGCGCCGTTCTTGTCCAGACCGGCCGCCAGACCCACCGGGTTCGGGAAATCCAGGCCCATGACGCTCACCGGCATTTTTGCCGGCGCCTTGCACAGCAAGCCATTGAGGCCCAAACGCCCGCCCGCGCCGATCAGGTCCAGGGACAGATCGTGGGAGGTTTCCGGGGAAAGTTTGAACAACAGCTGACGGGCCAGGGTGTACATGGGCGGCGTTGACTCGAATGGCGGCGAAATGAGGCGGCGATTATAGCCGGGCATCGGGGTCGCAAGCGAGGCACGCGACAAAATCAGCAAGCGATGGCATATGCCTTGCACCAACACAGGCATCAGCACTCATGCCAACGACGGGATGAGTGGAAGGACAATGGCGTCGTCACCCGGCTTTGCTTGAGCGAAGGCCTGGGACGACGTTTTTTTTGGAAGGTGTTTTGCCATGAATGAAACCACAGTGGGCCCTCTGGCCTGGGTCAACGGCAGCGATGCCCCGGAAAAGACCGACATCAATCTCGGTTTCATGGCCTTGAGCGATTGCGCCTCGGTGGTGGTCGCCGCCACTCAGGGCTTCGCCCAGCCCTACGGCCTGACCTTGAATCTCAAGCGCCAGTCTTCCTGGGCCAACCTGCGGGACAAACTGGTCAGCGGCGAACTCGATGCCGCCCATAGCCTGTACGGTTTGATCTACGCCGTGCACCTGGGCATCGGCGGCGTGGCGCCGACCGAGATGGCGGTGCTCATGGGCCTGAACCAGAACGGCCAGAGCATCAACCTTTCCCACGGCTTGCAGGCGTTGGGCGTGACCGGTCCTGAAGCACTGGACCGCCACGTGCACCAAACTCGCCCAAAACTCACCTTCGCCCAGACTTTTCCGACCGGCACCCACGCCATGTGGCTGTATTACTGGCTGGCGAGCCAGGGCATTCATCCGTTGCACGACGTCGACAGTGTGGTGGTGCCGCCGCCGCAAATGGTCGCGCACCTGCAAGCCGGGCGGATTGACGGTTTCTGCGTCGGTGAACCGTGGTCCGCCAGCGCCGTGAAACACAATCTCGGCTTCACCATGGCAACGACCCAGACCATCTGGCCCGATCATCCGGAAAAAGTCCTCGGCTGCACCCGCGCCTTCGTCGAGCAATACCCCAACACCGCACGGGCGCTGGTGAAGGCGATTCTGGAGGCCAGTCGCTTCATTGAAGAAAGCGTCGAGAATCGCCGCAGCACCGCCCAATTGCTGAGCGCCCCCCAATACCTGGACGCACCGCTCGACTGCATCGAACCGCGCCTGCTCGGCGACTACGCCGACGGCCTCGGCAATCGCTGGCAAGACCTGCACGCGCTGCGCTTCCATGGCGCCGGCGAGGTCAATCAGCCTTACCTGTCCGATGGCATGTGGTTCATGACCCAGTTCCGTCGCTGGGGTTTGCTGCGCGACGACCCGGACTACCTCGCGGTGGCCCGTCAGGTCCAGCAACTAGACTTGTATCGAGAGGCCGCCAGCGTGGTCGGTGTCGATTCTTCGGCCAGGGAAATGCGCAGCAGCCAGTTGATCGACGGCAAAATCTGGGACGGCTCGGACCCGGCCGGGT
Source organism: Pseudomonas sp. PDM03 (assembly GCF_014852385.1). Classification (NCBI taxonomy): domain Bacteria; kingdom Pseudomonadati; phylum Pseudomonadota; class Gammaproteobacteria; order Pseudomonadales; family Pseudomonadaceae; genus Pseudomonas; species Pseudomonas sp. PDM03. Next base: position 178,820 of record NZ_JACVBM010000003.1, read on the forward strand.
ATGCCCGCAGCTTCAAACTGCACGCCATGAGCGACAGCTCGCCCCTACTCGCCAGCCGCTGACAGGAGACTACGAACATGCTGCGTATCCTGCTGATCAACGACACCGCGAAGAAAGTCGGCCGTTTGAAGGCCGCCCTGACCGAAGCCGGATTCGAGGTCATCGACGAGTCCGGCCTGACCATCGACCTGCCCGCGCGCGTCGAAACGGTGCGTCCGGATGTGATTTTGATCGATACCGAGTCACCGAGCCGCGATGTGATGGAGCAAGTGGTGCTGGTGAGTCGAGACCAGCCACGGCCGATTGTGATGTTTACCGACGAACATGACCCCGACGTGATGCGTCAGGCGATCAAGTCCGGGGTCAGCGCCTACATCGTCGAAGGCATTCACGCACAACGCTTGCAGCCGATTCTCGACGTGGCCATGGCACGCTTCGAAAGCGACCAGGCCCTGCGCGCGCAACTGCACGCCCGCGACCAGCAACTGGCCGAGCGCAAGCGCATCGAGCTGGCCAAGGGGCTGCTGATGAAGATGAAGGACTGCAACGAGGAAGAGGCCTACACGCTGATGCGCCGCCAGGCCATGAGCCGGCAGCAGAAGCTGATTCAGGTGGCGGAGCAGATCATTGCGATGAGTGAATTGCTTGGCTGAAGGACGCCTTCGCGGGCAAGCCTCGCTCCTACGGGGTTTACGCTGTACCTGTAGGAGCGAGGCTTGCCCGCGAAAGGGTCGACTCGATCTTGGACTGTTGGCACAAATCTCGCTAAGCAATCACTACAGGTAACCAACGGCGGTTGCCCCACCTACGACAAAGACGTCGCTCACCTCATTTGCCCATGGCGAATCGGGTGGCGGCGTTTTTTTGTTTTGGCCCCACAGACCGGGGCCGGTGGTGCGGCCGTTGCGGCCCCCCACCTGCAAGCTCATGACTCCTTCTCGAGACGACTCACAGCTGAGGTGCGCGATGAATTCAAGCTTCTGGAAATCCGGCCATACCCCGACCCTGTTCGCGGCCTTCCTCTATTTCGACCTGAGTTTCATGGTCTGGTACCTGCTCGGCCCTCTGGCGGTGCAGATCGCCGCCGACCTGCACCTGACCACCCAACAACGCGGGCTGGTGGTGGCCACGCCGATTCTGGCCGGGGCCGTACTGCGCTTTATCATGGGCATGCTGGCGGATCGCCTGTCGCCAAAAACCGCCGGGCTGATCGGCCAGGTGATCGTCATCTGCGCCCTGTTCGTCGCGTGGAAGCACGGCATTCAAAGTTACGAACAAGCGCTGCTGTTGGGCTTGTTCCTCGGCATGGCGGGCGCGTCGTTCGCCGTGGCCCTGCCGCTGGCGTCGCAGTGGTATCCGCCGCAGCATCAAGGCAAGGCCATGGGCATCGCCGGGGCCGGTAACTCGGGCACCGTGCTCGCCGCGCTGATCGCTCCGGTGCTGGCCGCCGCGTTCGGCTGGAGCAACGTGTTCGGCTTCGCGCTGATCCCGCTGATCCTGACCATCATCGTCTTCGCCTGGCTGGCCAAAAACGCGCCTGAACGGCCGAAAGCCAAGTCGGTATCCGACTACTTCAAAGCCCTGGGCGACCGCGACAGCTGGTGGTTCATGTTTTTCTACAGCGTGACCTTTGGCGGCTTCATCGGCCTGGCCAGCGCCCTGCCCGGCTACTTCAACGACCAATACGGCCTGAGCCCGGTGACTGCCGGTTACTACACGGCGGCCTGCGTGTTTGGCGGCAGTTTGATGCGTCCTCTGGGCGGCGCACTGGCCGACCGCTTCGGCGGGATTCGCACATTGCTGGCGATGTACACGGTGGCGGCGATCTGCATTGCGGCGGTGGGTTTCAACTTGCCGAGTTCCTACGCGGCGCTGGCACTTTTCGTCTGCACGATGCTCGGCCTGGGTGCCGGTAACGGCGCAGTTTTCCAATTGGTCCCGCAACGTTTTCGTCGCGAGATCGGTGTGATGACCGGTTTGATCGGCATGGCCGGTGGTATCGGCGGCTTCGCCCTCGCGGCGGGCATGGGCGCGATCAAGCAAAGCACCGGCAGTTATCAACTGGCGCTGTGGTTGTTCGCCAGCCTCGGCGTCCTCGCCTGGTTCGGTCTGCACGGTGTGAAGCGTCGCTGGAGAACCACTTGGGGTTCGGCGGCCGTCACCGCTGCGCGGGTGTGAGGGCTGAATGAGCCTGCAACTGAGTTTTGCCGAAGCCAGCGCCATCGGTCCGCGCGAGGAGAACCAGGACGCCCTGCGCCTGGTGACGCCGGCCCCGGCACTCGCGGCGAGCAAGGGCTACCTGTTCGCCATCGCCGACGGCGTCAGCCAATGCGCCGATGGCGGCCTCGCGGCACGTTCGACCTTGCAGGCGCTGGCACTGGACTACTACGCCACCCCGGAAACCTGGGGTGTCGCCCAGGCACTGGATCGTTTGCTGCTGGCGCAAAATCGCTGGTTGCAGGCCAATGGCGGTGGGCAACCGCTGTTGACCACCGTCAGCGCCTTGGTCGTGCGCGGCAGGCGTTTTACCTTGGCGCATGTCGGTGACTGCAGGGTTTATCGCTGGCACGCCGATCAATTGCAGCGGGTCACGGAGGACCACGTCTGGGATCAACCGGGCATGCAGCATGTGCTCAAACGGGCGCTCGGCCTCGATCAGCATCTGGTGCTGGATTTTCTCGATGGCGAACTGCGCCTGAATGAGCATTTCGTGCTGCTCAGCGACGGCATCTGGGCTGTGCTGGGCGACACCGCGATTGCGGCGATTCTGCGCGATCAACCGGATCTGCACAGCGCCGCGCAGACCCTGGTGAATGCGGCGCATCTGGCGGGCAGTCAGGACAACGCCAGCGCGTTATTGGTGCGGGTCGACGCCCTCGGTGAAACGAGCATCGGCGATGCGTTGATTCATGTGCAGCAATGGCCGCTGCCGCCAGCGCTGAAATCGGGCCAGACGTTTGAGGGCTGGCACGTCGAAGGAATACTCGGCCAGAGCCAGCAGTCGCTGCTCTATCGGGTGCGCGACGCACAGCAACAACCCTGGCTGCTGAAAACCCTGCCCGGCGCGTTGCGCGACGATCACCTGGCCGGGCAAGCCTTGCTGTCGGAGGAATGGTTTCTCAAGCGCGTGGCCGGCCGGCATTTCCCTGAAGTCCATGCCGCCAGTCAGCGTCAGCATTTGTACTACGTGATGCGTGAATATTCCGGTTCGACTTTGGCGCAACTGGCTGAGCGAACCACAACGCTGCCGCTGGCCCAATGGCAGGATCTGGCGGAACGTTTGCTGCGGGCGGTCGGTATGTTGCATCGACGGCAGATTCTGCATCGCGACATCAAACCGGAGAATCTGCTGCTGGGGGATGACGGCGAGCTGCGGTTGCTGGATTTCGGCCTGGCCTACTGCCCTGGCCTGTCTGAAGATCAGGCCTCGACCCTGCCCGGAACACCCAGCTACATTGCGCCGGAAGCTTTTCGCGGTGACGCGCCGAGCCCGCAACAGGATCTGTATGCGGCCGGCGTGACCTTGTATTTCCTGCTCACCGGGCATTATCCCTACGGCGAAATCGAAGCGTTCCAGCGTCCACGGTTTGGTGTACCGGTCAGCGCCAGTCGCTACCGCCCGGACCTGCCCGAATGGATCGCACAAAGCTTGGAGCGCGCCGTGGCGGCGGACCCGGCGGAGCGATTCGAAACCGCGGAAGAATGGTTATTGGTGCTGGAACAGGGTGAACGACGCAGTTTGAGCGTACGGCCCCGGCCGCTGCTGGAGCGCGAGCCAGTGAAGGTCTGGCGGACGTTGGCGTTGGTGGCGCTGCTGGTGAATGTGGTGCTGCTGGTTTTGCTGTTTCGCGGCTAGACCGAGTCGCGTCCTTCGCGAGCAAGCTCGGCTCCTACAGGTTGCGGGTTGATCGACCTGTAGGAGCCGAGCTTGCTCGCGAAGGCGGACTGACAACCAACACAGATCCATCAGCAACCCGCTCCATTAGCGGGCACCACGCTTCGATTCGGTGCAGAAGCCCCCTTTGACAAAGCACTCCGAGCCAACAAAACCGGGCGCAGGACAACTTGGCACAACCACTGCATTACCTCTCTCAACAGACATAAAGCCCAGCCTTCAACGACGAAGGATGCGCTTCCCGAGAGAACGGGACCAGGACAAAGGCGTCCTCGCTAGGCAACTAGCGGGACGCCTTTTTTTGTTTGCGCAAAATTTGTCGAGCACGACCTGAACGCCCTGTCGAGGCGGGTCCGAGCTCCCCGGAGAACCTGATGAAAAAACTAAAACTGGTGATGATCGGCAACGGCATGGCCGGGGTTCGCACCCTGGAAGAGCTGCTCAAGCTGAGCAACGAGCTGTACGACATCACGGTCTTCGGTGCCGAACCCCATACCAACTACAACCGCATCCTGCTGTCGCCGGTACTGGCCGGCGAGCAAACCTTCGAAGAGATCGCGCTCAACGACCTGGACTGGTACCTGGACAACAACATCAAGTTGCTGCTCAACCGCAGAGTCGTAGAGATCGACCGGATCAAACGTCGGGTCATCGCCGACGACGGCACCGAGGCCGAATACGACCGTCTGCTGATTGCCACCGGCTCGACCCCGTTCATCCTGCCGATCCCGGGCAACACGTTGCACGGCGTGATCGGCTACCGCGACATCGCCGACACCCAAGCCATGATCAACACCGCAAAAACCCACAAGCACGCGGTGGTCATCGGCGGCGGCCTGCTCGGCCTGGAAGCGGCCAATGGCCTGATGCTGCGCGGCATGCACGTCACTGTGGTGCATAACGGTGAATGGCTGTTGGAGCGGCAACTGGACAGCGTCAGCGGCCGCTTGCTGCAAACCGCGCTTGAGGACCGTGGCCTGCACTTTCGCCTGCGCGAGCAAACCCAGGCCCTGCATGATGCCGGCAATGGCCGGGTCGGCTCGGTCGAGTTCAAGAACGGCGAGCGCATCCCCGCCGACCTGGTGGTGATGGCCGCCGGCATCCGCCCCGCGAGCGAACTTGCGGAGCGCTCCGGGCTCCCGTGCAACCGTGGGATTCTGGTCAACGACACTCTGCAAACTTACGACCCACGGGTTTACGCCATCGGCGAATGCGCCAGCCATCGCGGCATCGCCTACGGCCTGGTGGCGCCGCTGTTCGAACAGGCCAAGGTCTGCGCCAACCATCTCGCACAGCTTGGCTTCGCCAGCTACAAAGGCTCAGTGACCTCGACCAAATTGAAAGTCACCGGCATTGATCTGTTCTCCGCCGGCGATTTCATGGGCGGCGAAGGCACCGAAACCATCACCCTTTCCGACCCGATCGGCGGGATCTACAAAAAACTGGTGATCAAGGACGACGTGCTGGTCGGGGCCTGCCTGTACGGCGACACGGCCGATGGCGGTTGGTATTTCCGGCAGATTCGCGAGAACCGGAATATCGACGAAATCCGCAATCACCTGATGTTTGGTGAAAACATGCGGGAAGCCAGCTGATGAACCGCCAGATCACCGCCTCCACCTGTTGCTACTGCGGCGTCGGCTGCGGCGTGCTGATCGAGCATGACGGCGAGCGCATCCTCGGCGTCAGCGGCGATCCGGCCCACCCGGCCAACTTCGGCAAGCTGTGCAGCAAGGGCTCGACCCTGCACTTGACCGGCGACCTCGCGGCCCGAGCGCTGTACCCGGAACTGCGCCTGGGCAAAGGCCTGGCCCGCAGCCGCACCGACTGGGACACCGCCCTCGATCACGCCGCCAGCGTGTTCGCCGAAACCATCACCGAACATGGCCCGGACAGCGTGGCGTTTTACATCTCCGGGCAGTTGCTGACCGAGGATTACTACAGCTTCAACAAACTGGCGCGAGCGTTGGTCGGCACCAACAACATCGACAGCAATTCGCGCCTGTGCATGTCATCGGCAGTGGTCGGCTACAAGCGCAGCCTCGGTGCCGACGCACCGCCATGCAGCTACGAAGACCTTGAATCAAGCGACTGTGTGATGATCGTCGGCAGTAACATGGCTTACGCCCACCCGGTCCTGTTTCGTCGCCTGGAAGAGGCCAAATCCCGCCGACCACAGATGAAAGTCATCGTCATCGACCCACGTCGTACGGATACCTGCGACTTGGCTGACCTGCATCTGGCGATTCTTCCCGGCACCGATGTCGCCTTGTTCCATGGGATTTTGTACCTGCTGCTGTGGGAAGACTGGATCGATCGCGACTTCATCGAGGCCCACACCGAAGGCCTGGCCGAACTGAAAAACCTGGTGCGCGATTACACGCCGCCGATGGTCTCGCAACTGTGCGGGATCAGCGTCGAGCAACTGCAGCAATGCGCCGAGTGGGTCGGCACCTCGCCAAGCTTTCTGTCGCTGTGGTGCATGGGACTGAACCAGTCCACCGCCGGCAGTGCGAAAAACAGTGCGCTGATCAACCTGCACCTGGCCACCGGGCAGATCGGCCGTCCCGGCGCAGGACCTTTCTCCCTGACCGGTCAGCCGAATGCCATGGGTGGTCGCGAAACCGGCAGCCTGTCGAACCTGCTGCCAGGCCATCGCGAAGCGGCCAATGCCGGGCATCGCGCAGAAGTCGCAGCCTATTGGGGCGTGGATCAACTGCCGGCAAACACCGGGCTCACCGCGATCGAACTGTTTGAGCAGGTTCGTAACGGAACCATCAAAGCCCTGTGGATCGCCTGCACCAACCCCGCGCAATCGATGCCGGACCAGAGCGCCGTGCGCGAGGCGCTGCAAGCCTGCCCGTTCGTGGTGTTGCAGGAAGCCTTTCGCACCACCGAAACCGCCGCGTTCGCCGACCTGCTGCTGCCTGCTGCCAGTTGGGGTGAAAAAGACGGCACGGTGACCAACTCCGAACGGCGGATTTCCCACGTTCGCCGGGCGATTGTCACCCCCGGAGAAACGCGTTCCGACTGGGCAATTACAGTGGATTTCGCACAGCGCCTGGAAAAATACCTGCGTCCCGGACAACCCAGTCTGTTTGCGTTCGACACCCCGGCGCAGGTCTTCGATGAGTACAAACTCCTGACGCGCGACCGGGACCTGGATTTGTCCGGTATCAGTCATGAGCTGATTGATCGTCTCGGTCCACAGCAATGGCCGTTTCCCGCCGGCGCCCGTGAAGGTACGGCCCGACTGTATCGGGACGGAATTTTCCCGACCGCCAACGGGCGTGCCCGGTTCGTGGCCGATCCGTACCTTGCCGCCAAGGAACAACGCGATGGGCAATTCCCGCTGACCCTGATCACCGGCCGCCTGCGCGATCAGTGGCACGGCATGAGCCGCACCGGCACTGCCGCGCAGTTGTTCGGTCATGTCAGCGAGGCCGTGCTGAGCCTGCACCCGGATGAATTGCATCGCCATGGACTGCAACCGGGAGAACTGGTCAGTTTGAAAAGCCGTCGCGGCGCGGTGATTGTCGCCGTCGGCAGCGATGACAGCGTGCGTCCGGGCCAGGCGTTTCTGCCGATGCACTGGGGCGACCGGTTCCTGAAGGGCGGGGTCAATGCGCTCACCCAACCGGCATTCGATCCGTTGTCGAAACAACCGGAACTCAAACACAGCGGCGTACGAATCGACCCCGTGCATTTGCCTTGGAACCTTTTCGTACTGATTGAGGGCGATGTTCAAGAGCATTTTGAGACGCTACGACCACTCTGTGAGGCGTTTTCCTACGTTAGCCTCAGTCTCACCGGTCGTGAACGCCCTGCGCTGCTCATACGCGCTGCCAGCGCCACAGCGCCAGATCCGCAATTGTTATGCGATATCGACCGTTGCCTTGGGCTCAATGAAGGTCCGGTGCTGGCGTACGACGACCCACGGCGCGCCATCGGCAAACGGGTGCGGATCGAGCACGGCAGGATCACCGCGATTCGCCTGGCCGGCGAAACCCTCGCACAGCACTGGCTGCAGGACCTTTGGCAAGAAGGTCGCGCCGATGAACAACTGCGGCGCTGGCTGCTTGCACCGCTGAGCGCACCACCGGGCAACGCCACCACATCGGTTGCCGGCACTAAAACCCTGTGCAACTGCAAAAACGTCAGCCAAGGCGCGGTCTGTGCCGGTATCCGTCGAGGCCTGGATTTGCAGGGGTTGAAACAGGAATTGGGCTGCGGCACGCAATGCGGCTCGTGCGTCCCGGAAATCAAGCGTTTGCTGGCCACCACGGCGCAGCCGATCGCCGTCATCTCGTGAGGAAAACACTATGAACGCAAAAGTCTGGCTGGTGGGTGCGGGTCCTGGTGACCCGGAATTGCTGACCCTCAAAGCCGTCAGGGCGCTGAGCGAAGCGGATGTGGTGCTGATCGACGATCTGGTGAATGGCGCCGTGCTGGAGCATTGCCCGCAGGCGCGGATCATTCCGGTGGGCAAGCGCGGTGGCTGTCGCTCGACGCCTCAGGCGTTCATTCATCGATTGATGCTGCGTTATGCCCGTCACGGCAAATGCGTGGTGCGGCTCAAGGGTGGCGATCCGTGCATTTTTGGGCGGGGCGGTGAAGAAGCGCAGTGGCTGCGCGAACGCGGGGTCGACGTGGAGCTGGTCAATGGCATCACCGCCGGGCTGGCCGGTGCGACGCAATGCGATATTCCATTGACCCTGCGGGGCGTTGCGCGTGGCGTGACGCTGGTCACCGCTCACACTCAGGATGGCAGCAGCCTGAATTGGCAAGCCCTGGCACAAAGTGGCACAACACTGGTGGTGTACATGGGCGTAGCGAAGCTCAGTGAAATTCGCGAGCAACTGCTGGCCGGAGGGATGGCGGCGGATACGCCGGTGGCGATGATTGAAAACGCTTCCCTGCCGCATCAACGGGAATGTCGGAGCGATCTGACAGCGATGGAGGAAGATGCCTGCGCCTTTGAGTTGAAAAGCCCGGCGATTCTGGTGATCGGTGTTGTAGCGGCACGCTCTGAAACCTGTAGGAGCCGGCTTGCTGGCGATGATTCTGTGATCACCGCGGGGTGCCAGGCTTAACGCGTCATCGTTGACGACCATCGCCAGCAAGCCGGCTCCTACAGGGGGCCGGTGATTCGAAAACCCAAATCGCAGGCAAAGAAAAGCCCGGCCTAAGCCGGGCTTTTCTCAGAGCTGCGGGCTAATTACTTAGCTTGAGCTTCAACCTGCGCTTCTACGCGACGGTTTACAGCGCGGCCAGCGTCAGTTTTGTTGTCAGCAACTGGGCGGGATTCGCCGTAGCCAACAGACTGAACGCGGGACGATTCAACACCGTACTGGTTGGTCAGAACTTGCTTAACGGCGTTTGCACGACGCTCGGACAGTTTCTGGTTGTAAGCGTCAGGACCGACGTTGTCAGTGTGACCTTCAACAGTAGTGGTGGTGGATGGGTACTGCTTCATGAAGTCAGCCAGGTTCTTGATGTCGCCGTAGCTGTTGGTTTTAACAACAGATTTGTCGAAATCGAACTTAACGTCCAGCTCAACACGAACAACTTCAGCAACTGCTGGGCAGCCATCAGCGTCAACAGTTACGTTGGCTGGGGTGTCCGGGCACTTGTCAACGTTGTCGCAAACGCCATCGTTGTCGCTGTCGGAGCAGACTTCAGCTGGTGCTGGAACTGGAGCAGCTGCAGGCTTGGAGCCGCCACCGAAGTTCACACCGATACCGACGCTTGGAGCCCACTCGGTGTCACCTTGGTCGATGTTGTACTGAGCTTCAACGCCGGCACGGGCGTAGAAATTGTCAGTGAAGTACAACTTGGCACCGCCGCCAACGTTGGCGAAGGTGGAACCGTTACGACCACCGCGATCGTTCTGACCGATGCTCTGATCGGAGAAGCCGGCCGAAACGTACGGACGCAGCATGTCGCCTGGGTTGTTGAAGTGGTACAGAGCGTCCAGGGCAGTGTTGGAGCCCTTGATGTTCTTGCCCGACTCGCTACGAACGTTGTGCACTTCGTCGTAGCCCAGACGCAGTTCAACGTCGTCGGTCAGGAAGTAACCAACCGAACCACCGAACAGGTTGCCGTCGTTTTTGAAATCGCGCTGGCTATCGTAATACTCTTTCTTTGCAAAGCCTTCGATTTCAACTGCGCCTTGGCCTTGTGCCAATGCGCCGAACGAAGTGGCCGCAATAAGAGAACCAATGGCCAAGCCCAAGGTGTTTTTCAGTTTCATCCGTTAAATCCCCATCTGGTGATTGTGAAGCAGTCCCGCAAACCGGGGGACAACTCGGCGGCAAGTCTATCAGAACTTGCCTACACGTAAGAGATATTTGCGCCGAACTAAGTTTCAGCAATGCCTGCAAATTTCTCACGCAATTTGTCTAGAGCGCGTTTGTAACGCATTTTTGTCGCACTCAAACCCATGTGCATGATGTCTGCGATCTCCTGAAACTCTAGCTCTGCGACAAATCGTAGCACCAGAATTTCACGGTCAATCGGGTTCACATACACCAGCCAGCGATCAAGCCCGCCCTTCTCCTCGGGTTTCGGCGCCTTTTCTTCAGACGCTTCCTCGAGGGGGTCCAGACTCAATGCGTCCATCAAGCGACGCTTTCGCCGTTCTTTCCGATACTGTGTGATGCACTCGTTGTACGTGATGCTATATAGCCATGTCTTGAACTTCGATTTACCTTCGAAGTTCTTCAAGCCATACAACACCTTCAACATCACTTCCTGACAGACATCGTCTGCATCGCGATCGTTCCCAAGATATCGTGCACAAACGTTAAATAATGTTCGTTGGTAACGGCGCATCAATTCTTCATAGGCGCGCGTTACGTGAAACAGCTCGGTATGCGAGCGCGCGACCAACTCCTCATCAGAGAGCTCGCGGGGGTCGTAGCGCGTGGAGAGCGATTGAGCTTTATTCAAAACAAGTCGGGCCGACAGTCAGGTCAATGTCCGCCGCAGCCCTTCAGGGCATTTTGCGGCGGCATACATTAGCAGGGTTTGCCGGGTTAGCGGCTACTCACATGCTGCTCCAGGAGAATCCGATTAGAGAGAGAGACTAGCTCACCCTCATCGGTCAGCAATGTGGTCTTAACCGTGCCGATCTCTTCGATCTGACCTTCGACCTCGCCAACACGCACTTGTTGCCCAACCTGATACAACTCACGCACATAGATTCCCGCAAGAATCTGACCGGCAATTTCCCGGCTTCCCAACCCCATGGCCAGCGCTACCGCCAGACCAACGGTAATCAAAACAATCACAATCACATGGTTGAGCAGGTCAGTCTTGACCTCCAACTGGCTGATTGCGACCGAAATACTGATGATAATCACCAGGCCCTGGGCAATTCGCCCCAGCCCGGCGGCGTAATCCAGCCCTACGCCCTCTGCCGCACCTCGCACCAGCCCATTGGCCAGTTGTGCCAGCAAAACACCTACCAGCAGCACCAGCGCGGCGCCAAACACTTTCGGCAAATACAGCGCAAGCATGTCCAGCGTAGCCGAAACTCGCTCAAGTCCAAGCGATTCTGCTGCAGAAACCAGAAAAATCAGTAAAACGAACCAATAGACAATTTTGCCTATCAGCGTCGAAATCGGCACTTGAAGGCCGGCCCGGGACAGCAATTTTGTCAGACCGGTGCCACCCATCAAGCGGTCGAGACCGAGCTTGGCGAGCAACTTGGACAGCAAAGTATCCAAAAGTTTCGCCACGACGAAACCCAACAGCAGCACGACCAGTGCGCCGAACAGGTTCGGAATGAAATTCGCAACCTTGGTCCATAACGCAGTCATTGCAGTGACGAGGCTCTGAGTCCAGAGATCAAGTTCCATATTCAATCAGCCTTATCAGCAGTGCGAACGGTAGGTTTACGGTGACGGGAAACCGGCGAGACGTGAGCCGATCCGTTGTTCAAGGCGATCATCAGCGCGGGCAACCAGCGGCCCAGCAGGCTGAACAGATCGCCGGCGCCGACCTGGCGGTTGGCGGTTTTCAGGACGCGCCCAAGACACGCATCGTCGTCGCGGGTGGACGGCGAAGCGTTCAGCATGTCACGCAAAGACTGTTCAAACGGATCGTGCATACGCACCTCTCGTGATGTCTGTGAAAGACGCGGTCAAATTTACCCGGGTCACATGGCGCATCGTCATACCCAGCGCAAACGTCGGAATAACCACCACTGCCCCAGTGCCACCGAGATCATCATCAGGCAGGCAATCAGGAAGCCATACGGGCTGGCAGAGAACGGAATACCGCCGACGTTGATACCCAAAAGACCGGTCAGAAAACTCATCGGCAAAAAGATTCCGGTGATGATCCCGAAGCGGTACATCGTGCGATTCATGCGCACGCTCAAACGTCTGTCCTCGGCCTCGAGGACCAGCCCCACCCGCTCCCGGGTCAATTCCAGCTCCTCGAGATAGCGGGTCAGGCTGTTGTTCAATTCGTTCCAGTAGTCGCCGTCATCTTCGACAAACCAGGGCAGTTTTATCCGGGTCAGTTGCCCGAAAATATCCCGCTGCGGTGCCAGGAAACGTTTCAGCGCGGCAGCCCTGCGACGGATCTGCAAAATGGAGTCATGCTCGGGTGAATACCGTTCGTCGGCATCCAGTTTTTCTTCTTCCTCATCGACCACTTCCGAGAGGCAACTGACCAGATCCTGCACCTTATTGGTGAGGTACTGGGCCATATAAAGGATGAGTTCGGAAGCGGTCTTCGGCCCCTTGCCCTCCGCGAGCTGCACCAGCAACTCGTCGGTGGCGCGCAATGGACGCAGGCGCAGGGAAATAACCCGCTGTGCCGAGGCGAAGATCCGCACCGAGACCATGTCTTCCGGCTCGGCCCCGGGGTTGAGGTTGACCCCACGCAAAAATAGCAGCAGTTCGCTGTCGGAAAGCTGTAGAAGACGCGGACGGGTGTTTTCTTCCAGCAGCAGATCACAGCTGAATTCGCTCAGACCGCTGGATTTGCGCAGCCAGGTCTGGGTTTGCGGGTGACTGCGATCCCAGTGCAGCCACAGGCTTTCATGGGCCTGAAGCTGCAAGTCATCGAGTTCAGTCCGGGCTATCGAACGCGCGCCGCCTTTACCATCCAGCACCAGGGCATGCACCAGCCCCCACTGCGCGTTTTCTTCCTCGAACATCCTCACCCCTTCGGTTGGCGCAACGCTTATTCAGGCATCTTCAGCGGGCTTGGCGAGATGATCACGCCATTATTGTCCGCATAAATGTATTCGCCTGGACGGAACGTCACACCGGCAAACGTCACCACAACGTTGAGATCGCCAATGCCACGTTTGTCGGTTTTCATCGGGTGACTGGCCAGGGCCTGAACGCCCAGATCAGTCTGCGCGATGACATCGACGTCGCGGATGCACCCGTAGATCACCATCCCTTCCCAACCGTTTTTAGCGGCTTTCTCGGCGATCATGTCGCCCAGCAGCGCGCGACGCAGGGAACCGCCACCATCGACCACCAACACCTTGCCATTACCCTTGAGTTCGGCTTGCTCCTTGACCAGCGAGTTGTCTTCGAAGCACTTGATGGTCACGATTTCGCCGCCGAAGGAATCACGGCCGCCGAAATTGCTGAACATCGGTTCCAGCACCTGTACCAGTTCCGGATAGGCGTCGCACAGGTCAGGCGTGAGGTAATGGTTCATCGAGAAACTCCTGTAAAGAGGAAGACAATCGAGGATGTCGCAAAGTGACCAGAAAAGCTCAATGCGTCATATCTTAGCCGCAAGCCGATCAGAGCGGAATGCCCTTGATAGAGCATCGGGCTCAGACTGCCGAGGCCAAATCCGCTTTTTCACCGAGCAAAGGCGTGTGCTGATCCGACAGCCAACGCGCCACCAACGGCCAGACTTCGGCTTGAGCGGCTTTGCTGACCAACATTTCCACGTGACCGAAATTGTCGCCAAAGCCCTGCTCGCGGCCAAGGTTGATGAATTGCTTGTGCTCGGAACCGATCTGATCAAACAACTTGCGGCACGCCCACGCTGGATCCTGATGATCGCTGACGGCACTCACGGCCAAGACAGGGCTCTGAACGTCAGCCAATCCGGCCCACCAATCCTTGTCGGCATCGCCAAAACGCCCGAACAGGCCATACCAACGCATGCTTTCCAGGGCCAGGCCAATCGGCTCGTCCTCCGGACCGCGCTTGAGCCGTGATCCGGACAGTTGGGCAAAACGCTTGAGAATGAAGCGCCCGCTCCACTCCACCGGCGGAATTTTCAACGGCCAATAGGTGCGGCTGACTTGCGTACCGAAGAATGCCGCAGATGCGACGACCGGTTCACCGATGTACCCGCCACCCAAGGCTGCCGCCAGGGTAATGCCACCCAGCGAGTGACCGATCCAGTGCGGAACCTGGCCGCTCTGCTCGCGCACGAACGCGCCAATGGCCGGCAGATCGTAACGAGCGTAGTCGGCGACGCGGTTCTTGCGATAGTTCTGGTTGCGCTGGGACAGGCCATGACCGCGCATTTCCGCGATCCACACATCAAACCCCAGGCGCGCCAGATAGGCGCCCAGCCCCAGGCCTTTAGGGGAGAACCAGAAGCGCCGATTGGAAAAACTGCCGTGCAACAGAATTACCGGCACACCACCGTGCGCGGGCGCGTCCGCCATGCCCAGACGGGTCACGGCCAGTTCCACGGTGCCGTCAGGGCTGTTGCCAGGTTTCAAACGATAAACGTCTTCGCTCAGATCACCGCGCCGCTCGGCGCTGATCAGGGCGACAGGAAATAGGTTGCTGCTGCTTTGCATAGTCTCTTGCACAAAAAAGGGCGGCATCCAGAGGAGCCCGCCCTACTTCAATCTCTTAAAACGGCCACCCCCTGTAGGAGCACAGTTTGCTGGCGATGGCGATTTTGAAGACGCCATCGCCAGCAAGCTGTACTCCTACAGTGAGCGAGCCGTTCCCACACCATTAAGCCGAAGCTTGACCTTCAGCCAGGAAGAACCAGGTTTCCAGTACGGAATCGGGGTTCAACGAAACGCTTTCGATGCCCTGCTCCATCAGCCACTTGGCCAGATCAGGGTGGTCCGAAGGCCCCTGACCGCAGATACCGATGTACTTGCCCGCCTTGTTGCACGCAGCAATGGCGTTCGCCAGCAGCTTCTTGACCGCAGGGTTACGCTCGTCGAACAGGTGAGCGATGATCCCGGAGTCACGATCCAGGCCCAGCGTCAGCTGAGTC
Source organism: Pseudomonas sp. PDM03 (assembly GCF_014852385.1). Lineage (NCBI taxonomy): Bacteria > Pseudomonadati > Pseudomonadota > Gammaproteobacteria > Pseudomonadales > Pseudomonadaceae > Pseudomonas > Pseudomonas sp. PDM03. The sequence goes on from NZ_JACVBM010000003.1 coordinate 193,950, forward strand.
AGGTCGTTGGAGCCGATGGAGAAACCGTCGAAGAACTCAAGGAATTCTTCCGCCAGAATCGCGTTGGACGGCAGTTCGCACATCATGATCACGCGCAGACCGTTGTCGCCACGGGCCAGACCGTTTTCGGCCAGCAGGTCGACGACCTGGCTCGCTTCGCCCAGGGTACGGACGAACGGCACCATGATTTCAACGTTGGTCAGGCCCATCTCGTTGCGCACGCGCTTGAGGGCGCGGCACTCGAGCTCGAAGCAGTCACGGAACGATTCGCTGATGTAACGCGAGGCGCCACGGAAGCCCAGCATCGGGTTTTCTTCTTCCGGCTCGTAGAGCTTGCCGCCGATCAGGTTCGCGTATTCGTTGGACTTGAAGTCCGACAGACGCACGATGACCTTTTTCGGCGTAAACGCGGCGGCCAGAGTGCTGATGCCTTCGACCAGTTTGTCGACGTAGAAGTCGACCGGGTCGTTATAACCGGCAATGCGCTTGTCGACGCTGTCCTTGATTTCCTGCGGCAGGCCGTCGTAGTTCAACAGCGCTTTAGGGTGCACACCGATCATGCGGTTGATGATGAATTCCAGACGGGCCAGGCCCACACCGGCGTTCGGCAGTTGCGCGAAGTCGAAGGCGCGGTCCGGGTTGCCGACGTTCATCATGATCTTGAACGGCAGATCCGGCATGGCATCCACGGAGTTCTTCTTGATGTCGAAGCCCAGCTCACCTTCGAAGATGTAACCGGTGTCGCCTTCCGCACAGGAAACGGTCACGCCCTGGCCGTCTTTCAGCAGTTGGGTGGCGTTGCCGCAACCGACCACGGCCGGAATGCCCAGTTCGCGAGCGATGATCGCCGCGTGACAGGTACGACCGCCACGGTTGGTGACGATGGCGCTGGCGCGCTTCATGACCGGCTCCCAGTCCGGGTCGGTCATGTCGGAAACCAGCACGTCGCCTGGCTGGACTTTGTCCATCTCGGACACGTCCTTGATGATCCGCACTTTGCCGGCGCCGATGCGCTGGCCGATGGCGCGACCTTCAACCAGCACGGTGCCGGTTTCTTTCAACAGGTAACGTTCCATGACGTTGGCCTGGGTGCGGCTCTTCACGGTTTCAGGACGGGCCTGAACGATGTAGAGCTTGCCGTCGTCGCCGTCTTTGGCCCATTCGATGTCCATCGGGCACTGGTAGTGCTTCTCGATGATCATCGCTTGCTTGGCCAGTTCGCTGACTTCGGCGTCGCTCAGGCAGAAACGTGCGCGATCGGCCTTGTCGACGTCGATGGTCTTGACCGACTTGCCGGCCGTGGCGACTTCGCCGTAGATCATCTTGATGGCTTTGCTGCCCAGGTTGCGACGCAGAATCGCCGGACGACCGGCGGCCAGCGTGCCTTTGTGGACGTAGAACTCATCCGGGTTCACCGCGCCTTGTACGACGGTTTCACCCAGGCCGTAGGCGCCGGTGATGAACACCACGTCACGGAAGCCCGATTCGGTATCGAGGGTGAACATCACGCCGGCAGTGCCGGTTTCGGAGCGGACCATGCGCTGCACGCCAGCCGACAGGGCGACCAGCTTGTGGTCGAAGCCCTGGTGCACGCGGTAGGAGATCGCACGGTCGTTGAACAGCGAAGCGAACACCTCTTTGGCGGCGCGAATAACGTTTTCGACACCACGGATGTTCAGGAAGGTTTCCTGCTGACCAGCGAAGGAAGCATCCGGCAGGTCTTCGGCGGTAGCGGAAGAGCGCACGGCCACGGCCATGTCAGGGTTACCGGCCGACAGCGTGGCGAACGCGGTGCGGATCTCGGCGTTGAGCTTCTCGGGGAACTCGGCTTCCATGATCCATTGACGGATCTGGGCGCCGGTCTTGGCCAGGGCGTTGACATCATCGACGTCCAGGGCGTCGAGGGCGGCGTGGATCTGATCGTTCAGGCCGCTCAGTTCCAGAAAATCACGATAAGCCTGAGCTGTCGTGGCGAAGCCACCGGGCACCGATACACCGGCACCTGCAAGGTTACTGATCATCTCGCCCAGGGATGCGTTCTTGCCCCCCACATGCTCAACATCGTGTTTGCCGAGCTTATCGAGGGAAACTACGTACTCTACCAAGGTGATCTCTCCACTAACTGTGTTGGAAAAGCTCAGAAGCCGGCGCTCGAAAGGAGCATTTGCCGGCTGTATGGCCTGGACCTGGAAAATAAGTGAGAATGCGGGCCACTCGAGGCCGGCAAACCGCGCCTATCATATCCAAGATTCGTCACTAGCTTAAGGCCCAAGGTGCAAATGAAACGATCTGCTTTCTTTATCTCCGATGGCACCGGCATTACCGCCGAAACCCTGGGTCAAAGCCTCTTGGCGCAGTTCGAAAACATTACCTTCAGCAAATTCACGCGGCCGTACATCGACAACGTGGATAAAGCGCGGGCCATGGTACAACAAATCAACAAGGCCGCCGAAACCGACGGCTTCCGGCCGATCATATTCGACACCATCGTCAACCAGGACATTCGTGAGATCCTCGCGACGTCCAATGGTTTCATGATCGACATTTTCTCGACTTTCCTGGCACCGCTTGAACAGGAACTGACCGAGCATTCTTCCTACACTGTCGGCAAGTCTCACTCTATCGGTGGCAACTCCAATTACATGGAACGCATCGAGGCGGTGAACTTCGCCCTCGACAACGACGACGGTGCGCGCACGCATTATTACGACAAGGCCGACCTGATCCTAGTGGGGGTGTCGCGTTGTGGTAAGACGCCGACGTGCCTGTACATGGCGATGCAATTCGGCATCCGCGCGGCCAACTATCCGCTGACCGAAGACGACATGGAGCGCCTGACGCTGCCAAACGCCCTGCGCGCCCACCAGCACAAGTTGTTCGGACTGACCATCGACCCGGACCGCCTGACCGCGATCCGCAATGAGCGCAAGCCCAACAGCCGCTATTCGAGCTACGCGCAGTGCGAGTTTGAAGTGCGCGAAGTGGAGAACCTGTTCCGCCGCGAGAATATTGCGCACATCAACTCCACGCATTTTTCGGTGGAAGAGATTTCGGCGAAGATTCTGGTGGAGAAAGGTGTGGAGCGGCGGTTCAAGTAGTTATTCAGCGTCTGTCAGGCCGCTATCGCGAGCAGGCTCGCTCCCACAGGGGTTTTGTGAACGCCGCAAATCCACTGTGGGAGCGAGCCGGCTCCGGGCGGCGTTCCGACGATGAACGATTACACGGTCTCTGTTAATGCCCCGACCAACGCTTCAAACCCTCGAATCAACAATCCATCGTCCCCCGACGAATTACACACACTCGCCCGAATGAACTGCGGCACCGCCCCATGCCCGACCGCAAACGCCTCGGCGGTGGCGACCAGGTAATTGTTTTCCTTTAGCTCCGCCGCAATCTGCGACGCCCGCCAGGGCTCGGGCACTTCGATCCAAAAGTGCGGGCTGTCGGGATGGGTTTTGTACACCACGCCCTCCAACACCCCACTGACCAAAGCCTTGCGCCGACCGATCTCGACAATCTGCTGAGCCAGCAACTGCGCCGCACTACCGTTTTCGATCCAAAGGCTCGCCACCTCCAGCGCCAACGGACTGGCCATCCAGCACGTTCCGCGTACCGCAGCGCTCAAGCGCCCAATCAACGGTTGCGGCGCATGCAGATAACCGACGCGCAACCCCGCCGAAACCGCTTTGCTCAGGCTGCCGATCAACACCGAGCGCTCCGGGGCGAAATAACTCAAGGGTAACGGTCGCTGCCGAGCCAACACCGCGTGGGCTTCATCCTCAAAGATCAGCAGATTGTGCTGCCGACAGACCTCGGCAATCGCCTCACGCCGTGGGACGGACATCACCGCCGCCGTAGGATTCTGGATCGTCGGCGTGCAGTACAGCGCCGACACACGATGGTTGCGACAAACGTCTTCCAGCGCATCAGGCATCAGCCCTTCGTCATCCATCGCGACGCCGATCAGTTTGATCCCAAGCATGCGTGCAACGCTGATCAACCCCGGGTAAGTCAGGTGTTCCGTGACCACGGTATCGCCCGCCTTGAGCAACCCCATCAAGGCACATAACAGACCGTGCTGGCCGCCGTTCACGCATACGACCTGCTCGGCGTCCGGCACAAATTGCAGGTGCCGCAACCAGTGCGCACCCGCCGCACGATGGCGTAGCGATCCGGCATCGGCGGTGTAGCCGCTGATGCTCTGCAAGGCATCTGGATCGAGCGCCAACGCCTGCAAGCTCTGGCTTAAAAACAGTGCTTCATGCCCCGGAATCGGTTGATTACGGCTCATGTCGAAACATGCCTGCGGCTCTTCGCTGACATTGCGAAAGCCAGCATCGCGCTGACGTTCCATCCCGCGCTGACGCACGTAAGTGCCATCTCCTACGCGAGCGACCACCCGTCCTACGCGCTCGAGCTCGCCGTAAGCACGGCTGACGGTGCCGATGGTCACGCCGAGGCTGTCGGCCAACAGCCGATGCGGTGGCAGTTTGCAGCCGGGCTCGATCACGCCTTCAACGATCGCTTTTTCCACGGCGTCCGCCAGGCGCTTGTACTTCACGCCCAGTCCGTTGACGAGCCCGTCGCGCAGGATTGACACCATGGCAATACTTACTTTGACACTCATTTCAGTCCCGAATAGCGTGCTTTAAACAGGTTCAATCAGGGATAGACCTTTTGCAGATGCAGGTCAATTCCGACAACAAAAAAGGAGCTCGATCATGTCCGTCGCTCTCATCGCGAATTCAAGCACTGGAAAACCCTGGTTAGCCGCGCTGATCACCAGCGTCCTGTTTCTGATCGTGTGCCTGAGCTGGGGAACGACATGGCTCGGGATCAAGATTGCGGTTGAAACGGTGCCACCGCTGACGGCCGCCGGGCTGCGGTTCCTGATCGCCTTTCCGTTGTTCCTTGTTTTCGCCCTCATACGTCGTGAGCCGTTGATGTTCCCCAAGGAAAGCCGCTGGTTTTTCCTGTTCGTGACGCTGTCGTATTTCAGCCTGCCGTATTACTTGCTCAACTACGGCGAGATGCATGTTTCATCCGGGCTCACGGCCCTGCTGTTCAGTTGCATGCCGGTGTTCATCCTGCTGTTTTCCGCGCTGTTTCTGCGGGAAAAAATCTACCCGTCACAAGTGCTCGGCATTGCCATCGGCTTCGGCAGCCTGTTCATGATTATTCGCAGCCAGGGATTGCACCTGGACCACGCCGAACTGTTCGGCGTGCTGGCGATTCTCTGTGCGGCGGTGATGCATGCGTTGTGTTACGTGGTGACCAAGAAACACGGCTCGGCGATCAGCGTGATTACCTACAACACGCTGCCGATCGGCATTGCGGGCTTGATGCTGTTTGTCGCGGGGCTGAATGTCGAAGCGCCGGTGTTCGATGGGATCAGCCTGCGTTCCTGGGGCGCCCTGCTCTACCTGGGACTGGTGGCGTCGGTGGGCGGGTTTATCGTTTATTTTTTGCTGCTCAAGCGGCTGAGCCCGATCATTTTGTCGTTTGTGTTCATCATTTTTCCGGTGTTCGCGGTGGTGATCGGCGCTTGGTATGAGGGGCAAAGCCTTTCGCGAGAGTTGATGATCTATTCGGCGATCTTGTTGAGCGGGTTTGCGATAACCAAATTGCCGCTGGAGAAATGGCTGACACGGACCTTGTAGGAGCCGGCTTGCTGGCGATCACAGACGCTGCGGTGTTTCAGGTAGACCGCGTAACGGCTATCGTCGGAACGCCGCCCGCAGCAAGCCGGCTCCTACAGGTGTGTAGTCAGATTACGAACAGGTCCATGAAGCGGTTCACCGGCGTGGCTTCAAGCGCTGCCTGATCCTTGCACAAGGCAAAAATCTCGGCACTGCGCTGGCCGGTGAAGCGTGTCGCCAGGTTGGCTTTGAACTTGTCTTCCAGCAACGGAATGCCGTCGGTGCGGCGCCGGCGATGGCCGATCGGGTATTCCACCACCACGTTCTCGGTGCTGGAGCCGTCCTTGAAAAACACCTGAATCGCATTGGCGATCGAGCGTTTGTCTGCCTCCAGGTATTCGCGGGTGAAGCGAGGGTCTTCGACGATGACCATTTTCTCGCGCAGCACATCGATGATCGGGTGCGCCGCGTGGAACTCGTCTTCGTATTGCTCGGCCACCAGATTGCCGAACGCCAGCGGCACGGCGGCCATGTATTGAAGGCAATGATCGCGGTCCGCCGCATTGGCCAGCGGGCCGACCTTGGAGATGATGCGGATCGCCGACTCATGGGTGGTGATGACGATTTTGTCGATTTCGTGCAGGCGATTCCGGACTTGCGGGTGCAGGGTGACGGCGGCTTCGCAGGCGGTTTGTGCGTGGAATTCGGCCGGGAAGCTGATCTTGAACAGCACATTTTCCATCACGTAACTGCCGTACGGGCGGGAGAAACTGAACACACGTTTGCCTTCAGGTTTGAGCGCCAGGTCGTTGTTGCTGTGGCTGAACAATACGTCGTAGAAACCCCACTGTTTGGCAGTCAGCACGCCGGGGATACCCATCTCGCCACGCATCGCGATGTCGGCCAGACGCACGCCCCGGCTGGAGGCATCGCCCGCTGCCCAGGATTTGCGCGACCCGGCATTCGGCGCATGCCGATACGTGCGCAACGCCTGACCATCGGCGAAAGCATGGGACAACGCCGACAGCAGCTGCTCGCGATTGGCGCCCATGAGTTTGGCGGTGACGGCGGTCGAGGCAACTTTCACCAGGATGACGTGATCGAGGCCTACACGGTTGAAGGAGTTTTCCAGCGCAATCACGCCTTGAATCTCATGGGCCATGATCATCGCTTCGAGTACGGCGCGAACGGTCAGCGGCGCATCGCCATTGGCCTGGCGCTTCTGCGACAGGTGATCGGCCACCGCAAGAATGCCCCCGAGGTTATCGGACGGATGGCCCCATTCGGCGGCGAGCCAGGTGTCGTTGTAGTCGAGCCAGCGCACGATGCAGCCGATGTCCCAGGCTGCTTTGACCGGGTCGAGACGGTAGCGGGTGCCCGGCACGCGAGCGCCGAACGGGACGACGGTGCCTTCGACAATCGGGCCAAGGTGCTTGGTGCATTCGGGGAAGCGCAGGGCCAGGAGGCCGCAGCCGAGGGTGTCGATCAGGCAGTTGCGGGCGGTGTCGAGGGCTTCTCTGGATTCGATCTTGAAGTTGAGGACGTAGTCGGCAATGTCCTGCAGGACCGTGTCGTAGTCGGGGCGGTTGTTCAGGTCGACGTTGGTGCTCATGTTCGATTCACTCGTAAAGTGGTTCGTTGATGGGACCTCGGTTCAGGTAAATCACATTCTTATAATTGAAATGCGGTCCCTGTAGGAGCCGGCTTGCTGGCGATTCAGACGACTCGGTATGTCAGGCAGACCGCGTTGACAGGATCGCCAGCAAGCCGGCTCCTACAGGGGTTGTGTGGGGTTAGAAGGCATCGCCAGGTATGCGCACGAAGCCTTCCATCAACACCCGCGCACTGCGGCTCATGATGGCTTTGTTGACGGTCCACTCGCCGTTCACCTGGCTGGCTTCAGCACCCACACGCAAAGTGCCGGACGGATGACCGAAGCGTACGGCGTTGCGTTCGATACCACCCGCCGCGAGGTTTACCAACGTGCCGGAAATGGCGGCAGCAGTGCCGATAGCCACCGCAGCAGTCCCCATCATCGCGTGGTGCAACTTGCCCATCGACAACGCACGCACCAGCAAGTCGACGTCACCCGCAGCAATCGCTTTACCGCTGGAGGCAACGTAATCCGCCGGTTTGGCCACGAAGGCAACCTTGGGCGTGTGCTGACGCTTGGCCGCTTCGTCCAGCGACTTGATCAGCCCCATGCGCAACGCGCCATACGCACGAATGGTCTCGAACATCGCCAGCGCTTTCGGATCACCGTTGATGGCGCGCTGCAACTCGGTGCCGGTGTAACCGATGTCTTCGGCATTGACGAAGATGGTCGGAATGCCCGCATTGATCATGGTCGCCTTGAAGGTCCCGACGCCGGGCACTTCGAGGTCATCCACCAGGTTGCCGGTCGGAAACATCGAACCACCGCCGCCCTCTTCTTCTGCCGCCGGGTCCATGAATTCGACCTGCACTTCGGCCGCCGGAAAGGTCACGCCGTCGAGTTCGAAATCACCGGTTTCCTGTACTTCACCGTTGGTGATCGGCACGTGGGCGATGATGGTCTTGCCAATATTGGCCTGCCACACGCGCACCACCGCCACACCGTTGTGTGGAATGCGGCTGGCATCGACCAGACCGTTGCTGATGGCGAACGAACCGACCGCTGCGGACAGGTTGCCGCAGTTGCCGCTCCAGTCGACGAAAGGTTTGTCGATGGATACCTGACCGAACAGGTAATCGACATCGTGATCAGCCTTGATGCTTTTCGACAAGATCACGGTTTTGCTGGTGCTGGAGGTCGCGCCACCCATGCCGTCGATTTGCTTGTCGTACGGGTCGGGACTGCCGATCACCCGCAACAACAAGGCATCGCGCGCCGGGCCTGGAACCTGCGCCGCTTCGGGCAAGTCTTTCAGGCTGAAAAACACGCCTTTGCTGGTGCCGCCACGCATGTAGGTGGCGGGGATTTTGATTTGAGGTGCGTGAACCATTGGTGCTCCTTCAAAGCGGACACGGAATCTGAAACTCCGTGCCCGCACAGCGTGTTTTAGACGGCGACGGCCGATTCTTCGAGGAAGTCCTGGGCGAAGCGTTGCAGCACGCCACCGGCCTCGTAGATCGACACCTCTTCGGCGGTGTCGAGACGGCAGGTGACTGGCACCTCGACGCGCTCACCGTTCTTGCGATGGATCACCAGTGTCAGCTCGGCACGCGGCGTACGCTCACCGATCACGTCGTAGGTTTCGCTGCCGTCGATGGCCAGGGTGTGACGGTTGGTGCCCGGCTTGAACTCCAGCGGCAACACGCCCATGCCCACCAGGTTGGTGCGGTGGATGCGCTCGAAACCTTCGGCGGCAATCGCTTCCACACCGGCCAGACGCACGCCTTTGGCCGCCCAGTCGCGGGACGAACCCTGACCGTAGTCGGCACCGGCAATGATGATCAGCGGCTGCTTGCGCTCCATGTAGGTTTCGATGGCTTCCCACATGCGCATGACCTTGCCTTCCGGCTCGACGCGGGCCAGCGAACCCTGCTTGACCTTGCCGTTTTCCTGGACCATTTCGTTGAACAGTTTCGGGTTGGCGAAGGTGGCGCGTTGCGCGGTCAGGTGGTCACCGCGGTGCGTGGCGTAGGAGTTGAAGTCCTCTTCCGGCAAGCCCATTTTCGCCAGGTATTCGCCGGCGGCGCTGTCGAGCATGATCGCGTTCGACGGCGACAGGTGATCGGTGGTGATGTTGTCCGGCAGCACCGCCAGCGGGCGCATGCCCTTGAGCGGACGCGCGCCGGCCAGCGCACCTTCCCAGTACGGCGGACGGCGGATGTAGGTGCTCATCTCGCGCCAGTCGTACAGCGGTGCCACTTTCGGGCCGGTGTCTTCGTGGATGGCGAACATCGGAATGTAGACCTGACGGAACTGCTCCGGCTTCACCGACGCTTTCACCACCGCATCGATTTCTTCATCGCTTGGCCAGATGTCTTTCAGGCGGATTTCCTTGCCGTTCGCATCCAGGCCCAGCACATCTTTTTCGATGTCGAAACGGATGGTGCCGGCGATGGCGTACGCGACTACCAACGGCGGCGAAGCGAGGAATGCTTGCTTGGCGTACGGGTGAATCCGGCCGTCGAAGTTGCGGTTGCCGGAGAGCACGGCCGTGGCGTACAGGTCGCGGTCGATGATCTCTTGCTGGATCATCGGGTCGAGCGCACCGGACATGCCGTTGCAGGTGGTGCAAGCGAAAGCTACGACGCCGAAACCGAGTTGTTCCAGCTCGTCAGTCAGGCCCGCTTCATCGAGGTACAAGGCCACGGTTTTCGAGCCCGGTGCCAGGGACGATTTGACCCACGGTTTGCGGGTCAACCCGAGCTTGTTGGCGTTGCGCGCCAGCAGGCCGGCAGCGATCACGTTGCGCGGGTTGCTGGTGTTGGTGCAGCTGGTGATGGCGGCGATGATCACCGCGCCGTCCGGCATCTGGCCGGGCACATCGTCCCACTGGCCGGAGATACCTTGAGCCGCCAGATCGGAGGTGGCGACGCGGGCGTGCGGGTTGCTCGGGCCGGCCATGTTGCGCACCACCGAGGACAGGTTGAAGGTCAAGCCGCGCTCATATTGCGCGCCCTTCAGGTTGTCGGCCCACAGGCCCGTGGTCTTGGCGTAGTTCTCGACCAACTGCACCTGCTCGTCTTCGCGGCCAGTGAGTTTCAGGTAGTCGATGGTCTGCTGGTCGATGTAGAACATCGCCGCCGTGGCGCCGTATTCCGGGGCCATGTTGGAGATGGTTGCGCGGTCGCCGAGGGTCAGCGCGGAAGCGCCTTCGCCGAAGAATTCCAGCCACGCGCCGACGACTTTTTGCTTGCGCAGGAACTCGGTCAGCGCCAGCACCATGTCGGTGGCGGTGATGCCTGGTTGCAGCTTGCCGGTCAGTTCGACGCCGACGCTTTCCGGCAGGCGCATCCACGATGCGCGGCCGAGCATCACGCTTTCCGCTTCGAGGCCACCGACGCCGATGGCGATCACGCCCAGCGCATCGACGTGCGGGGTATGGCTGTCAGTGCCGACGCAGGTGTCGGGGAACGCGACGCCGTCACGCACCTGAATCACCGGAGACATTTTCTCCAGGTTGATCTGGTGCATGATCCCGTTGCCCGGTGGGATCACGTCAACGTTCTTGAAGGCCTTCTTGGTCCAATTGATGAAGTGAAAACGGTCTTCGTTGCGACGGTCTTCGATGGCGCGGTTCTTCTCGAACGCCTGTGGATCGAAGCCACCGCGCTCGACGGCCAGCGAGTGATCGACGATCAATTGCGTCGGCACCACCGGGTTCACTTGCGCCGGGTCGCCACCTTGTAAAGCGATGGCGTCACGCAGGCCGGCGAGGTCGACCAATGCGGTCTGGCCGAGGATGTCGTGGCACACCACGCGAGCCGGGAACCATGGGAAATCGAGGTCGCGTTTGCGCTCGATGAATTGCTTCAGGGATTCGGTGAGCGTGGCCGGGTCGCAGCGACGCACCAGGTTTTCCGCCAGCACGCGGGAGGTGTACGGCAGAGTGTCGTAGGCGCCGGGCTGGATGGCTTCGACTGCCGCACGGACGTCGAAATAATCCAGATGGCTGCCGGGCAGCGGTTTACGGAATTCAGTGTTCATCGTCAGGACTCGGTCACGGTAATAACAAAAGGCGGGGCGGCACCAGTTTCAAAATCAACACAATCCACTGTGGGAGCGGGCCTGCTCGCGATGACTGAGTCATATCCGACATTGATGCCGATTGACCCACCGCTATCGCGAGCAGGCTCACTCCCACAGGGATCTGAGTTGAATTCAGATCCCGGTGCTGGCCCCCACCATTCAGCGTTGTTCGATTGGCACGAACTTGCGCTGTTCGACGCCGGTGTATTCGGCGCTCGGGCGGATGATGCGGTTGTTGGCACGCTGTTCGAACACATGCGCCGCCCAGCCGGTCAGGCGCGAGCAGACGAAAATCGGCGTGAACAACTTGGTCGGGATGCCCATGAAGTGGTACGTCGACGCATGGTAGAAATCGGCGTTGGGGAACAGTTTCTTCTGCTCCCACATGGTTTTGTCGATGGCTTCGGAAACCGGGAACAAGACAGTGTCACCCACCTCTTCAGCGAGTTTTTTCGACCAACCCTTGATCACCTCGTTGCGCGGATCGTTGTCCTTATAGATCGCGTGGCCGAAGCCCATGATCTTGTCCTTGCGCTCGAGCATGCCGAGGGTGCCTTTGATCGCCTCTTCCGGCGATTTGAAGCGCTCGATCATTTCCATCGCCGCTTCGTTGGCGCCGCCGTGCAGCGGACCGCGCAGGGAACCGATGGCGGCGGTGATGCAGGAGAACAGGTCGGACAGGGTCGATGCACACACCCGAGCGGTGAAGGTCGAGGCGTTGAATTCGTGTTCCGCGTAGAGGATCAGCGAAACGTTCATCACTTTGACGTGCAGCTCGCTCGGTTTCTTGTCATGCAGCAGGTGCAGGAAGTGGCCGCCGATGGAGGGCTCGTCGCTCACGCAACTGATGCGTTTGCCGTCGTGACTGAAGCGATACCAGTAGCACATGATCGCCGGGAACGCGGCCAGCAGGCGGTCGGTTTTGTCATGCTGCTCGGAGAAATCCTTCTCCGGCTCGATGTTGCCCAGGAACGAGCAACCGGTGCGCATCACGTCCATCGGGTGGGCGTCGGCGGGGATGCGTTCCAGCACTTCTTTCAGCGCTTGCGGCAGGTCGCGCAGCTTGCCGAGTTTGCTTACGTAAGCGGCGAGTTGCGCCTGGGTCGGCAGTTCGCCGTACAGCAGCAGGTAGGCCACTTCTTCGAATTGGGCGTCAGCCGCCAGTTCGCGAACGTCGTAGCCGCGATAGGTCAGGCCTGCGCCCGACTGGCCCACGGTGGACAGTGCGGTTTGCCCGGCAACCTGGCCACGGAGCCCGGCGCCACTGAGTACTTTTGCTTCGGCCATTGCTGTCTCCAATCTTGAATTTATTAGGGAAACCTGTAGGAGCGAGCCTGCTCGCGATGCAAGCTCTGACACCACGGTGTGTCAGGAGCCCCGCGTTATCGTTGGCGCCCATCGCGAGCAGGCTCGCTCCTACATTTACAGGTACAGGGTGTTCATTACTTCTTCGCGGCGAACAACGCATCGAGCTTCTGCTCGAACGTGTGGTAGTCGATGCGATCGTAAAGCTCCATGCGCGTCTGCATGGTGTCGATCACGTTCTGTTGCGTACCGTCGCGGCGGATCGCGGTGTAGACGTTTTCCGCGGCCTTGTTCATGGCGCGGAACGCGGACAATGGGTATAGCACCAGCGACACATCGGCACCGGCCAACTGCTCGGTGGTGTACAGCGGCGTCGCGCCGAATTCGGTGATGTTGGCCAGGATCGGCGCTTTCACACGGCTGGCGAACAGCTTGTACATCTCCAGCTCGGTGATGGCTTCCGGGAAGATCATGTCGGCGCCGGCCTCGATGCACGCTGCAGCGCGATCCAGTGCGGATTCCAGGCCTTCAACGGCCAGGGCGTCGGTGCGAGCCATGATCACGAAGCTGTCATCGGTGCGCGCATCAACAGCGGCCTTGATGCGGTCGACCATTTCCTGCTGCGAGACGATTTCTTTATTAGGGCGGTGACCGCAGCGCTTGGCGCCAACCTGGTCTTCGATGTGAATCGCCGCCGCGCCAAACTTGATCATCGACTTGACGGTACGGGCGACGTTGAACGCCGAGGAACCGAAACCGGTGTCCACGTCCACCAGCAGCGGCAGGTCGCAGACGTCGGTGATGCGGCGTACGTCGGTCAGCACGTCGTCCAGGCCGGTGATGCCCAGGTCCGGCACGCCGAGGGAGCCGGCAGCGACGCCGCCGCCCGACAGGTAAATAGCCTTGAAACCGGCGCGCTTGGCCAGCAACGCGTGGTTGGCGTTGATCGCGCCGACCACTTGCAGCGGATGTTCGCTGGCGACCGCATCGCGGAAACGCTGGCCTGGAGTGCTCTTGTTGGAACTCATGACTCACCTCGTTCAGTGGCTGTCGGGTTAGCGCCGTCCTGGTAGTGACGGGCGATATTGCGTTTGGAGGCGCCGATGTGACGGCGCATCAACAACTCGGCCAGTTCACCGTCACGGTCGGCGATGGCATCGAGAATCCGGTGGTGCTCGGCAAAGGCCTGGCGCGGGCGATTGGGCGTGGTGGAAAACTGGATGCGGTACATGCGCACCAGTTGATAAAGCTCGCCGCAGAGCATCTGCGTCAGGGTGCGGTTGCCGCTGCCCTGGATGATTCGGTAGTGGAAGTCGAAATCGCCTTCCTGCTGGTAGTAGCCGACACCGGCCTGAAACGCGGCGTCGCGCTCGTGGGTTTCGAGGACCCGGCGCAGTTCGTCGATTTCTTCGACGGTCATGCGTTCGGCGGCCAGGCGACAGGCCATGCCTTCGAGGGATTCGCGGATTTCGTAGAGTTCCAGCAGCTCGGCATGGCTCAGGGAAACCACTCGTGCGCCGACGTGCGGCACGCGAACCAGCAGGCGCTGGCCTTCCAGACGGTGGATCGCTTCGCGCAGCGGGCCGCGGCTGATGCCGTAGGTGCGCGCCAGTTCCGGTTCGGAGATCTTGCTGCCAGGGGCGATCTCGCCTTTGACGATGGCCGCCTGAATGCGCCGGAAGACGTTCTCGGAAAGTGTTTCCGAATCGTCTTGGGCTATGACTGGGGGATCGAGTTGATCCAGCATATTGTCGACACCTTGTAAGCTGATGCGGCAAAAACTAGCGAATAGCGGGGTAATAGTCAAAGGATAAATGGGTATTGTCGACAATCGTCTAATAACCTATCTGCTTTTTGTAGGAGCGAAGCTTGCTCGCGAAGGCTTTGTGTCAGGCGGTTGGTTTTTTGGGGGTGTACATATCCGTTTCTTCGGTAACGGCGGCTAATGGTTTCGCTTTTACAGCGAGTCACTTTCGAAAAGCCCCAAAGTAACCAAAGGGCTCTTGCCCCTTTCGTTCGGTACCTCGCTAATGCTCGGCATGCCCTCGCTCCGGTCCTGCTCCGTGGGCCCGCCGCCATCGGCCATCCATGGCCGGGGGTGGCTAACCCGGCATCCTTGCCGGGTTGCCCACTGCGCAGAACCTGCGCTCGGCCTCTCGAGGGGGCGCTCAGATCAAAAGCTGAAGGCGAGCTAACGCTCGGCCTGATGAGTGGTGAAAAAGCGAAAGCAAACGCGATTACCTGTAGGAGCGAGGCTTGCCCGCGAAAAACGTCTGGGCGACGCGTTCATTCAGACAGCCCGCGTTATCGTTGGCGTCCATCGCCGGTAAGCCAGCTCCTACAATTTCAAACCGTGTGAACCCAATCCCGTGTAGGAGCCGGCTTGCTGCGGGCGGCGTTCCGACGATAGCGGTGTATCAGTCGACGCATTTATCGCCTGAACAGACGCCATCGCCAGCAAGCCGGCTCCTACACGGGATCGGTGTACATATCCGGAATAAGTGGCCGCAGCAGTGAAACAGAACGCGTACGCAAAATGAGCCAGGTCGGCTTTCAGGCCGCCTCGGCGGCTGTGGCGGTAGTCGCCCCCTCGAGAGGCCGAGTGGAGGTTCTGCGCAGTGGGCAACCCGGCATGGATGCCGGGTTAGCCGCCCCCGGCCATGGATGGCCGATGGCGGCGGGCCCACGGAGCAGGACCGGAGCGAGGGCATGCCGAGCCTTAGCGAGGCACCGAACGAAAGGGGCAAGAGCCCTTGGTTACTTGGGGCTTTTCCAAGTGACTCGCCGTAAGGGCGAAACCAATCCCCGCCATCACCCAAATAACGGATATCCCCCCCATCACCCAAACACCAAACCCAAGGCCCCAGCGCTGGCGCCATAAAACCACCGTGCTAGAATGCCGCCCGCATTTGTTTGTGACATCTGCACGAACTGTCACAAATAGTTGATAGGCATACGAGGGAGCTTGCGCAGCGATGCCAGGGCCTTGAATCGAAACACGGACCGCTGCGCACCAGGATTTATGAGACTCAAGCCCTTCCCCACCTTCCTTTATCTGCTTTGCCTGCCCGGTGTCGCCGCGGCGGGGGAAAAAACCGTGTACGGCCTCAACGAGTACGCCTCGCTGGACGGCATCAATCTGGAAGTCGCGGCCAAACTCGACACCGGGGCGAAAACCGCCTCCCTGAGTGCCCGCGACATCAAACGCTTCAAACGCAATGGCGAGTCCTGGGTGCGCTTCTATCTGGCGATCGACGCAGCGCACTCGCACCCGATCGAACGACCACTGGCCCGCGTCAGCAAGATCAAGCGTCGTGCCGGCGACTACGATCCGGAAGAAGGCAAGAAGTACACCGCCCGTCCGGTGATCGAGCTGGATATCTGCATGGGCTCGGCGTTACGCAGTATCGAAGTGAACCTTACCGACCGCAGCGCTTTCCAATACCCGCTCCTGATCGGCTCCGAAGCGCTCAAGCGCTTTGATGCGCTGGTCGACCCCAGTCTTAAATACGCTGCTGGCAAACCCGCCTGCGCCACCGACGCTCATACCGCAGAGTAATTCCAATGCGCTCTCTTACCCTCCATCTGAAAATGCTGATCGCCATCCTGGTGGTGCTGGGCATTTCAGTTACGGCCTATCAGATCTTCGTGCTCGGCATTCCCGTGACCGAAGACGCCACCGACGACTTGTGGAACATCGACGCCAAGGTCGAGTTCGTCGCCAGTGCCAAAGACCCGGTCAAGATCCAGATGTTCGTGCCACCGCTGAGCCGTGATTTCGTCAGCCTCAACGAAAGCTTCATCTCCAATAATTATGGCGTGGCCGTGAACCGTATCGACGGCAACCGCAAGGTGACTTGGTCGGCACGTCGGGCCAAAGGCAACCAGACCCTTTATTACCGCCTGGTGCTGACCAAGCGCTACACCGGTGAAAAATCCAAGGTCAAAGGCCCGACCTTCCGCGACAGCATCGCCGTCGAAGGCGCGGAAAAAGTTGCCGCTGAAGCCTTGCTCGCGCCGATCCGCCAGCACTCGGCTGACGTCGAAACCTTCATCGGCGAAGCGATCAAGCGGGTCAACAACGTCAACGACGACAACGTGAAACTGTTGCTGGGCGGCGATCCGTCCAGCGGGCACAAGGCCAAAATCGTTGAACTGGTCCTGTCCATCGCCCACGTGCCGGTGGAAAAGGTCCACACCATCCGCCTCGTGGCCGACCAGCCGCAAACCCCGGAGCTCTGGCTGCGCAGCTTCAACGGCACCGACTGGCTGTACTTCAACCCGGAAACCGGCGAACAAGGCCTGCCGACCGACCGCCTGTTGTGGTGGACCGGCGACGAAAACCTGATCACCGTCGATGGCGGCAAGAAGGCCACTGTCACCTTCAGCATGAACAACAGCGAAATGAACGCCATTCGCCTGGCCAAGCTGACCGACGAAAACACCGACGCCAATTTCCTCGAATACTCGCTGTACGGCCTGCCGCTGCAAACCCAGCAGACTTTCATGATCATGGTGATGATCCCGATCGGCGTGCTGGTGATCCTGATCCTGCGCAACCTGATCGGCCTGCAGACCCTCGGCACCTTCACCCCGGTGCTGATCGCCCTCGCCTTCCGCGAAACCCAGCTCGGGTTTGGCATCGTGCTGTTCACCATCATCACCGCGCTGGGGCTGTCGCTGCGCTCCTACCTTGAACACCTGAAGCTGCAAATGCTGCCGAGGTTGTCGGTGGTGCTGACCTTCGTCGTGGTGCTGATCGCGGCGATCAGCCTGTTCAGCCACAAGCTGGGCCTGGAACGCGGGTTGTCCGTGGCGCTGTTCCCGATGGTGATTCTGACCATGACCATCGAACGCCTGTCGATCACCTGGGAAGAACGCGGCTCCGGGCATGCGATGAAAGTGGCCATCGGCACGTTGTTCGCTGCGTCCCTGGCGCACCTGATCATGAGCGTGCCGGAGCTGGTTTACTTCGTGTTCACCTTCCCGGCGATCCTGCTGATCCTGGTGGGCTTCATGCTGGCTATGGGCCGTTATCGCGGCTATCGCCTGACCGAACTGGTGCGTTTCAAGGCTTTCCTGAAGAAGGCTGACGCCTGATGTTCGGCTTCTGGAAGACCTGGAAAGCCCTGGAAGCCCGGGGCATCATGGGGATCAATCGGCGCAACGCGGACTACGTACTCAAGTACAACAAGCGCAGCCTGTACCCGATTGTCGATGACAAGATCATCACCAAGGAGCGCGCCATCGCCGCCGGCATTCATGTGCCGGAACTGTATGGCGTGATTTCCACCGAGAAGGAAATCGACAACCTCGACGAAATCATCGGCGGGCGCAGCGATTTCGTGATCAAACCGGCCCAGGGCGCCGGTGGCGACGGCATCATTGTCATTGCCGACCGCTTCGAGGGGCGTTACCGCACGGTGTCCGGCAAGATCATCAGTCATGAGGAAATCGAGCACCATGTCTCCAGCATCCTCACCGGCCTGTATTCGCTGGGCGGCCACCGTGACCGTGCGCTGATCGAATACCGCGTGATCCCCGACCAGATCTTCAAAAGCATCAGCTACGAAGGCGTGCCGGACATTCGCATCATCGTGTTGATGGGCTATCCGGTCATGGCCATGTTGCGCTTGCCGACGCGCCAGTCCGGCGGCAAGGCCAACCTTCACCAGGGCGCCATCGGCGTCGGCGTCGACCTCGCCACTGGCCTGACCCTGCGCGGCACCTGGCTGAACAACATCATCGCCAAGCACCCGGACACCACCAACGCGGTGGACGGTGTGCAACTGCCCTACTGGGACGGCTTCATGAAACTCGCGGCCGGCTGTTACGAGCTGTGCGGACTGGGTTACATCGGGGTCGACATGGTGCTGGACCAGGAGAAAGGCCCGCTGATTCTTGAGCTGAATGCCCGGCCGGGGTTGAACATCCAGATCGCCAACGATTGCGGCCTGACGTTGCGCACCCATGCGGTCGAGGCACGGCTGGAAGAATTGAAAGCACGCGGGATTACCGAGACTGTCGAGGAACGCATGGCGTTTGTGCAGGAGATGTTCGGGCATATTCCTGCGGTTGAGGGTTGATCCGGGACCGAGTCGCGCCCATCGCGAGCAGGCTCGCTCCCCCAGGAGTATGCGATCCCATGTGGGAGCGAGCCTGCTCGCGATGGCTGACCGTCGGCCACCACAGCTCTTGACCCTGCCCCCAATCTGCCAATCCCCTACATCCCCTCTAGGAGCAATTCCCCGAGGGGACTACAATCGCCACCCCGCCTCGATGGCTGATCTGCCCCGCCCATGCTGACCTGTTCCGTACATCCGCTGCCCTATCGCGCCAACCCCGCCGAGTACTTCGCGGCGATCCGTCATGCCCCCGGCGCCGTGCTGCTCGACAGTGGCCGGCCAACGGCTGATCGCGGGCGTTATGACCTGCTCAGTGCCTGGCCATTGGAACAACTGGCGGTAATGCCTGACGAAAGCGGTGGCGATTTCCTGCAACGCCTTCGCGACAATCTGACACGACTCGGTGAGGCGACGCTGGCACCTGACCTGCCCTTCGCCGGTGGCCTGATCGGCTACCTGAGCTACGATTTCGGCCGCCATCTGGAAAACCTGCCGAGCCAGGCACAGGACGATCTGCAATTGCCGGATGCGCGTTTCGGGCTCTACGACTGGGCACTGATCAGCGATCACCAACGGATGACCAGTCAGCTGGTGTTCCACCCGTCGCTGATCGACAGCGAACGTCAACGCCTGATCACGCTGTTCAGTCATCCCGTGGCTGAAACGTTCGAATCGTTCAAGCTCAAGGCACCGATGAGCGCCGACCTGAGCGCTGATGACTATCGCCAGGCGATAGAACGTATTCAGCAATACATTCAGGCGGGCGACTGCTATCAGGTCAACTTTGCCCAACGCTTCCGCGCCGAGTGCCAAGGTGATCCGTGGGCCGCGTACTGCGCGTTGCGTGCGGCGTGCCCGACGCCATTCTCCGGTTTCCAGCGCCTGCCCGACGGTGGCGCGGTGCTGAGCCTGTCGCCGGAGCGCTTCGTCAAAGTCAGCGACCGCCACGTGGAGACCCGCCCGATCAAGGGCACTCGCCCTCGTGGCCAGAACGCAGCGGAAGATGCGGCGAACGCCGCCGAACTGATGGCCAGCCCCAAGGATCGCGCAGAAAACCTGATGATCGTCGACCTGCTGCGCAATGACCTTGGCCGTACGTGCCGCATTGGCTCGGTTCGGGTGCCGGAGTTGTTCAGTCTCGAAAGCTATCCGAATGTGCATCACCTGGTGAGCAGCGTGACCGGCGAACTGGCAGATGACCGGGATGCACTGGACCTGATCGCTGGCAGCTTCCCCGGCGGTTCGATTACCGGCGCGCCGAAGATTCGCGCGATGCAGATCATTGATGAACTGGAGCCGACCCGACGCGGTTTGTACTGCGGTTCGTTGCTGTATCTGGATGTGCGCGGCGAGATGGACAGTTCAATCGCGATTCGCAGCTTGCTGGTCAAGGATGGGCAGGTGTGTTGCTGGGGTGGTGGCGGGATCGTTGCGGATTCGCAGTGGCAGGCCGAGTATCAGGAGTCGATCACCAAGGTGAAGGTGTTGCTCGATACCCTGCAAAACCTTTGAAAGCTTCGCGGGCAAGTCGGATCGCCGCCCGCTCGCTCCTACAGGTGATCACCGGTCGCTGTAGGAGCGAGGCTTGCCCGCGAAGGCGTCCTAGAAAACGCCTACAAACTCAACGCCCGATTCGAAGCCTTGATGAACTCCTGCTTCAAATCCTCAAACGTATGCACCGCAGGGAATTGCGGGAACTCGCGAATCACGTTATCCGGCGCATGGAACAGAATCCCCGCATCCGCCTCGCCCAGCATCGTGGTGTCGTTGTAGGAATCCCCCGCCGCAATCACCCGATAATAAAGACTCTTGAACGCCAGAACCGACTGACGTTTCGGATCTTTCTGACGTAACTGATAGCTGGTCACCCGCCCGGCATCGTCGGTAATCAGACGATGGCAGAGCAAGGTAGGGAAACCCAGTTGGCGCATCAGCGGTTGGGAGAACTCGTAGAACGTGTCCGACAGAATCACCACCTGAAAGCGCTCACGCAGCCAGTTGACGAACTCGATGGCGCCGTCCAGCGGCTTGAGCGTGGCGATCACTTCCTGGATGTCGGTGAGTTTCAGGCCATGCTCATCGAGAATCCGCAGGCGCTGCTTCATCAGCACGTCGTAGTCGGGAATATCCCGAGTGGTGGCCCTGAGGGATTCGATTCCGGTTTTTTCGGCGAAGGCGATCCAGATTTCCGGGACCAGCACACCTTCAAGATCCAGACAGGCAATTTCCACAAGACACTCCCATTTGTATTGATTATTGAGTCGAGCGAGCAAAAGGACTGCCGAACTCTAGCGACTCGCACTGACCTGCGCAACGCAGAGGGCGCGCCAGTGGTTGCAGGATTTTGTTACCATCAAGGCCATATAGAGCGCCCAGCGCCACCGACCTGTAGGAAGCCGCCCTGATGAGCCCATCGTTCGATGTCGTGGAACTCGCCACGACCTATGCCAACAAATCCGCCCAGGACATCCTGAAACTCGCGTTTGCCGAGTTCGGCGATGACCTGTGGATATCTTTCAGCGGCGCCGAAGACGTGGTGCTGGTAGACATGGCCTGGAAGCTGAACAAGAACGTCAAAGTGTTCAGCCTCGACACCGGCCGCCTGCACCCCGAGACCTACCGCTTCATCGATCAAGTGCGCGAGCACTACAAGATCGACATCGAGCTAGTGTCGCCGGACTACACGAAACTCGAACCGTTCGTGAAGGAAAAAGGCCTGTTCAGTTTCTACAAGGACGGCCATGGCGAGTGCTGCGGTATCCGCAAGATCGAGCCGCTGCGCCGTAAACTCTCGGGCGTGACCGCCTGGGCCACCGGCCAGCGTCGGGACCAGAGCCCTGGCACCCGCAGCGCCGTTGCGGTGCTGGAAATCGACACCGCCTTCTCCACCCCGGAACGCACCCTGTACAAATTCAATCCGTTGGCGCAAATGACCAGCGAAGAGATCTGGGGCTACATCCGCATGCTCGAGCTGCCGTACAACAGCCTGCATGAACGCGGCTTCATCAGTATCGGCTGCGAACCGTGCACCCGCCCGGTGCTGCCGAACCAGCACGAGCGTGAAGGTCGCTGGTGGTGGGAAGAAGCGACGCAGAAAGAATGCGGGTTGCATGCGGGGAATATCATCAGCAAGTCAAAAGCCTGATCCCATACAGGCCTGACGAATTCCCTGTAGGAGCCGGCTTGCTGCGGGCGGCGTTCCGACGATGGCGGCGTACCAGTCAAAACCTCCATCGACTGACACACTGCTATCGCCAGCAAGCCGGCTCCTACAGGTTTTCGTGACCGGTCCAGTAAATGTGTACACACGAATGTCACCTTAGGTGCCATTTATGTGTGCACTTTTCGTTTCTGCGCCCTGAAAAGTTACATTCATCCCGCCTGACACTCCCTCGTTCACACCTCCGCGAATCCCGCTGAAAAATAAATACCTGTTCAATCGGTCAATTTATATCGTCTTGATTTCAGTTACTTACCAATTACAGATAACAAAACGAAATTACCGGTGAATTTTATAGATCGCTGACTGGCATGGATCTGGCTTAAGTGCATACATGTTTTGTATACAATTACTTCAAAACATACACACACTTTAGATCCGCAAGCCTGAAGCGCCCTATCCCGTACAGGCTGCAGATGCCCCGTAACCAATGATGCTTGTTGTCCGCGACGAAGATTTGTCGAGCCCACGCTCATGCACAGTCATCGCGACGCCAAGCTCGGAGCCTGCCGGAATGCGTACTAGTCTCTCCAATAACAACATCGCGCTGGATCTGCCCTCCTCTTCCCCCGTTCAAACGTTTCAAGACCCCGTGGTGCTCAGCCCGCGCCTGCACAATAAAGACCTGGCACCGACCAAGGCCGAAGGCCGGCGCTGGGGCCGTTACAGCATTTTTGCCCTGTGGACCAACGACGTTCACAACATCGCCAACTACTCCTTCGCCATCGGACTGTATGCGTTAGGTCTGGGCGGCTGGCAGATTCTGTTGTCGCTCGGGATCGGCGCGGCGCTGGTGTATTGCTTCATGAACCTCTCCGGCTACATGGGCCAGAAAACCGGTGTGCCGTTTCCGGTCATCAGCCGGATCAGTTTCGGAATCCATGGGGCGCAAATTCCTGCATTGATCCGCGCCGTTATCGCCATCGCCTGGTTCGGCATTCAGACGTACCTCGCCTCGGTGGTGTTTCGCGTGCTGCTGACGGCGGTGCATCCGGGATTCGCCGACTACGACCACAACTCGATACTCGGTCTGTCGAGCCTGGGCTGGGTGTGTTTCGTCGCGATCTGGCTGGTACAACTGGCGATTCTTGCCTACGGCATGGAGATGGTGCGGCGCTATGAAGCGTTCGCCGGTCCGGTGATTCTGCTGACCGTCGCCGCCCTGGCCGCGTGGATGTACACCCAGGCCAACGCGACCATCGCGTGGTCGATCCGTGAGCCGCTCACTGGCGGCGAGATGTGGCGCAACATTTTTGCCGGTGGCGCGTTGTGGCTGGCGATCTACGGCACACTGATCCTCAACTTCTGCGACTTCGCCCGCTCTTCACCGTGCCGCAAGACGATCAAGGTCGGAAATTTCTGGGGCCTGCCGGTGAACATTCTGGTGTTCGCCGGCATCACCGTCCTGCTGTGCGGTGCGCAATTTCAAATCAACGGCCGAATCATCGAAAGCCCGACGGAAATCATCGCGTCGATCCCCAATACTTTCTTCCTGGTCCTCGGTTGCCTGGCCTTCCTGATCGTCACCGTGGCGGTGAACATCATGGCCAACTTCGTCGCCCCGGCCTTCGTGCTGAGCAACCTGGCACCGAAATACCTGACCTTCCGCCGCGCCGGGTTGATCAGCGCGACCATCGCCGTGCTGATCCTGCCGTGGAACCTCTACAACAGCCCGTTGGTGATCGTGTATTTCCTGTCCGGCCTCGGCGCCCTGCTCGGCCCGTTGTACGGCGTGATCATGGTCGACTACTGGCTTGTACGAAAAGGTCAGATCAACGTGCCGCAGTTGTACAGCGAAGATCCCGACGGCGCTTATTACTACAGCCGAGGCGTCAATTTACGTGCGGTGGCGGCGTTCATTCCTGCAGCGCTGATCGCCATCGTCCTGGCGCTGGTGCCGGGTTTCCATCTCGTATCGCCGTTCTCCTGGCTGATTGGTGCCGGGATTGCCGGGATGCTCTACCTGATCATCGCCAAGCGGCAGCCGCACTACGCGGATGTCAGCGGCGAAGCCATCGCGGTCGATAACGTCAGCCACTAACCCCATGACGGCCCGGCACCGTCGGGCCGCTGAACCACCCCGCCATAAGGACTTTCCATGCGAATTCTCGTGGTCAACGTCAACACCACCGAATCCATCACCCAGGCCATCGCCCGTTCGGCTCAAGCCGTGGCCGCGCCAGGCACCGAAATCATCGGCCTGACACCGCACTTCGGCGCCGACTCCATCGAAGGCAATTTCGAAAGCTACCTGGCTGCCATCGCCGTGATGGATCGAGTGATGTCCTACGATCAACCCTTCGATGCGGTGATTCAGGCCGGTTACGGCGAGCACGGTCGCGAAGGGTTGCAGGAACTGCTCAACGTACCGGTGGTGGACATCACCGACGCTGCCGCCAGCACGGCGATGTTCCTCGGTCATGCCTATTCGGTGGTCACTACGCTGGACCGTACCGTGCCGTTGATCGAGGATCGGCTGAAACTTTCAGGGCTGTGGGACCGTTGCGCATCCGTGCGGGCCAGTGGCCTGGCGGTGCTGGAGCTGGAATCCGATCCGCAACGGGCGCTTGAGGCGATTGTTCGTCAGGCAGAATTGGCGGTACTGGAGGACAAGGCTGAGGTGATTTGCCTCGGTTGCGGCGGGATGGCCGGGCTGGACGAGCAGATTCGTCAGCGCACCGGCGTGCCGGTCGTAGATGGCGTGACGGCGGCGGTGACGATTGCCGAGTCGCTGGTGCGATTGGGGTTGTCGACGTCGAAGGTGAGGACGTATGCGACGCCTCGGCCGAAGAAGATTGTGGGTTGGCCGGGGCGGTTTGGGCGGTAGACCGCGTTATCGTTCTTCGCGGGCAAGCCTCGCTCCTACAGAATACGTGTGATCCCTGTAGGAGCGAGGCTTGCCCGCGAAAGGGCCGACTCGGTATCAATCCTGACTCATACCGCACTAAACCGCGATGCCAACCCCTGCTCCGCAAACTGTTCAATAATGAAATCCACAAACGCCCGCGTCTTGCCCGGCAACAATTTGTGCTCAGCGTAGTAAATGGAAATGTTGCCATCGTCGACGTACCAGTCCGGCAATACCCGCTGCAACGTCCCGGCTTCCAGATAACCCGAAGCAAACGGCATGCTCACCAATGCGATCCCCAACCCCTGAACCGCCGTCGCACACGCCGCTTCGGAATCGCTCATGGTCATCCGCGCCTTTAGCGTCAAAGGGCTGTGTTGCTGGGTGCGGCTGGTCAATTGCCAGGAGCGCACTCGCCCCGTCTGCGGCGACCGAATCAGAATCCCGTCGTGATGTTTGAGATCATCCGGTTCAACGACCACTTCGCGCCCCGCCAGATATTCAGCTGACGCCACCAACACCCGATGCGCCGGCGTCAGCTTGCGCGCGACCACGCCCTGCGGCAGCTCGAATCCACCGCCAATTGCGGCATCGAACCCTTGTGCAATCAGATCGACCTGGCGGTTATCAAAATGCCAGTCCGGATTGATTGCCGGAAACCGCCTCAGAAACTCGCCCAGCAACGGCACCACATACAATCGCCCGAACACCGTGCCCATGCTGACTTTCAGCGTTCCCGCCGGACGCCCTTCGGCGCTCGCGAGATTGGCCACGGCATTCTGGATCGTGTGCAGGCTGGAACTGACTTCGCCGAGAAACAGATGGCCGGCCTCGGTCAGCGTCAGGCTACGGGTGCTGCGCTGAAACAGCCGCACACCGAGCCGCGCCTCAAGTTTTGCCACACTCTTGCCCACCGCCGCCGGGGTCAGGCTCAGGCGTCGCGCGGCCTCGGCAAAGCTGCCGACTTCGGCGCTGCGCACGAAGCATTCGATACTGCTGAAGGTTTCCATAAGCGCCACTATAAACTTTTGGTTTACACAGACTATCGCAATTACCGTCTACACAGCCTGTAATCCTGAATCAATACTAGGCTC
The DNA here is from genome assembly GCF_014852385.1 of Pseudomonas sp. PDM03. Classification (NCBI taxonomy): domain Bacteria; kingdom Pseudomonadati; phylum Pseudomonadota; class Gammaproteobacteria; order Pseudomonadales; family Pseudomonadaceae; genus Pseudomonas; species Pseudomonas sp. PDM03. Next base: position 219,861 of record NZ_JACVBM010000003.1, read on the forward strand.
CATCAACCGCGGCATCTCGCCACGGCGACTTTGGAGATCGACATGACTACTCAGAACCTCAGCGGCAAAGTGGCTTTGATTCAAGGCGGGTCCCGCGGCATCGGCGCTGCCATCGTCAAACGCCTGGCCGCTGAAGGCGCGACGGTTGCCTTCACCTACGTAAGCTCCACGGCCAAGGCCGAAGAACTGCAGAACAGCCTCACCGCCAACGGCGGCAAAGCGCTGGCCATCAAGGCTGACAGTGCCGACGCCGAGGCGATTCGCAACGCCGTGAGCGCCACCGTCAAAGCCTTCGGTCGCCTGGACATCCTGGTCAACAACGCTGGCGTGCTGGCCGTTGCCCCGCTGGAAGACTTCAAACTCGAAGACTTCGACCAGACATTGGCGATCAACGTACGCAGCGTGTTCATCGCGACTCAGGCCGCCGCGAAACACATGACCGAAGGCGGCCGCATCATCAACATCGGCAGCACCAACGCCGACCGCATGCCCTTCGCCGGCGGTGGCCCGTACGCGATGAGCAAAGCGGCACTGGTCGGCCTGACCAAAGGCCTGGCACGCGACCTTGGGCCACGGGGCATCACCATCAATAACGTGCAACCGGGCCCGGTCGACACCGACATGAACCCGGCCAGCGGCGACTTCGCCGAAAGCCTGATCCCGCTGATGGCTGTGGGTCGTTATGGTAAGGCTGAAGAAATCGCCAGCTTCGTCGCTTATCTTGCAGGCCCGGAAGCCGGGTACATCACCGGTGCCAGCCTGACCATCGACGGTGGTTTCGGCGCCTGATTCGGGAAGGTTAAACGCAAAATAAACTGTGGGAGCGAGCCTGCTCGCGATAGCGGTTTGTCAGCCTACATTGATGTCGACTGAAAAACCGCTATCGCGAGCAGGCTCGCTCCCACATGGGTCTGTGTCATTGCACCAATCGTGTTAAGACCACTCAAGCGCCGGCAAACCGCACGCACTCGGCTTGAACGCTTTCAACGTACGAAGAATGCCATCGGCATGTGCGTATTTTTCGTCGGCCATCGCGGCGTCGGGAATCGCAATCGCCGTCATCCCCGCCGCTTTCGCCGCAGTCACGCCGAACGGCGAATCTTCGAACACCAGGCAATCCCCCGGCGCCACGCCCAGGCGGCGCGCTGCGGTGAGGAAGATGTCCGGCGCCGGTTTGGCCGCACCGACTTCCGGGTCATCGGCTGTCACGACGAAGTCGAACAGCGCAAACCAGTCACGGTGCAACGTGGTTTTCTGGCCGAACGACAGACGCGACGAACTGGTGCCCACCGCGATCGGAATGTTGTTGGCCTTCAAGTGCCGCACCAGCTCCTCGGCACCGGGCATCGCCAGCGCGGTGGGAAAACGCTCGCGCATCAGCGGCTCGCGGATCACCAGGAACTCCTCGGCGGTAATCGGCAGGTCCAGCGCTTCAACCACATAACGCGCCAGGTCACCCGCACCACGGCCGATGATGTTCTGTTTGACGCTCCAGTCGAAAGTCCGGCCATATCGCTCGGCGATCATCGACGTGACTTCGGTGTAAATGCCCTCGGTGTCCAGCAACAAGCCGTCCATGTCGAAAATCACGGCTTTGATCGGGCCGAACTCTTTCAGCGGTGCATTCATCGCATCTGATCCGTTTTTAATGACACCCCGGTTGGCTCAGGCATAGCTGATTCCGGGATTTGATTAAAGGGTTCAGCAGCATAGCGAGCGCGGCCGGCAGAGAGCAACGGGCAATCTCCCGGCGGTGACAAAACCTTTGCCGAATCGCTGAGCATGATTTAGCGATTCGCCCTACACCAAACACCTCCTTTCCCGACTTCTTTCCTCGTTGATCCCCCGCAAAGTCTCGCGACCCCAATTTATCCGCGCGAGGGACTGCGAATGTTCAACCCTGACAAGGTCCTGGCCTTGAACAACGCCATCGGCCTGTTGGTGGTGGCAGCCATGAACCCCGAGCATCCGGACGTTGAAGCACTGCTCGGCGATTTTCGCCTGTGCCTCAACGACTACGAGGCCTGGGCGGAAAGCTTCTGGACAGGATGGGCGCTGGATGTCGAGCAAGTGTTCAAGGTCGGCAACGACGTTCGTTTGAGCACACCGAGGGATTCCTCCGCCCCCGTCAGTTCGACAATCGCCAGATGCCCGGCCAGCGGTCCGTTGACCCTCGTGCATATGTTCGACGCGGCTCGCTTTGTGCCCATTGGTGATACGCCGCTGATGCTCGAACCGATCATTGAAAAGAGCAACGGCGAGATGACCTTTGGTGAACCGGTGCATCACACCATCGGCCCCAGCGGCATCCTCGAAATCCCTGAGTGTTGGCGCGGTCATCGTTACCGCATCACATTCTTTCCCAATGTTTCCACCGCTCATGTCCAGGCGCTTCATGCCTCCTATCACAGCGTGATCGATGAGCTTGAAGGCTGGTTGCGCAACGAGTGGACGAGTGAATTCCAGCCTTTATGGGCGGGGTTTTCCGAGGCCGGTTTCCCTGAGCGCTACGGCATGCTGCAACGGGCCGACTGGCGCGGATTCGAGAAGTCGCTGCACGGCTTGTGGGATGACGTGAAGCAGATCTACGCCCTGATCGCGGACCTGCAGGCCAATAGTGAAAATCTTCTTGAATACCTGACCGAGGTTGAACTCGAGACTCTGCTGAACGCTCCGGCCGAAGCCATCGCCAATGTGATGCTGGTGTTGAGTGATGAGCCGTTGATGTTCATTCATCTCGCGGCTTTCACCAGTTGGCTGCGGATGTTGCCGCCGCAGTACATCGCCGAAGTGGTCGCGGAAATTCGTACAGAAATACTCATCGCTTTCCTGCTGGTGCGGCTCACAAGTCCTACAGGCCTGAAACTCGGCATTAGCGCCAAGGTGCTGGGCAAGATCAAGTCCGAGCGAGCCCGACAATGGCTGGCCGCCGCAAGCTTGCGCCTGGCTGAGCGTCCGAACAGGTCGGATCTGAGCAGCCACGCCGGCACCCTCAAACCGTTGATGGTTAGCGCGCGGAACGTGCCACTCAAACCCGCGCCGGCCACTCCGTTGCACATCACCACCGGTGAATCACCGATTGTGCGGGTGAACAACCCGGTCGCCCTTGCCCGTGACAAGTCCGAAGCCAAGACCCGCCTGAGCCGCCAGGAACACCGCGACGACGCCCCTGCTCCCGCGCAAAACCCAAACGGCGACAACGTCGATTCAGCGGATAGAACCACAACCAACGGCTGCCCGGTATCGATGGTCACTGGCGAAGAACTGCTGACCCTGATCGATGGTTCGCTGGATGGGCGGTTGCCGTTCGAGTTCATCCGCGTGTATCGCACCAGTGCTGTCGGAATCGACTTCGGGCTCGGATTTGGCTGGAGTCATGCCCTTGCACACCGGCTGGAAATCGACGGCGAACAGGTTAGCTGGATCGACCACGAAAACCGTCGTACGACCTTCCCTTTACCCAAGGTTGAACGCCCGAGCATTCACAACAGCCTGTCGCGGGCGGCGATTTTCCTGGGGGATGAGCCGGAAGAACTGATCCTCGCAATGGCAGGCGAAGCGACGCGTTTTTACCACTTTCGTACAGGCCGGATGACAGCCATCAGCGATGCCTATGGCAACCGTCTGACAGTGCAACGGGACAACGCCGACAGAATCATGCGCCTCGACAACGGTGCCGGACGCTCGCTGCGATTGCGCTATGACCGCCGACACCTCGCCGCTGTCGAGTATCAGCGCTTTCATCCCGCCGACACCCTGGAAGATGCCTGGCGCACTGAACAGACATTGGTGACCTACCGCTACGACGCCTGTCATCGCTTGATCGAAGCGACCAACGCCGCCGGCGAAAGCGAACGTTACGACTATGACGACCAGCACGTCATCCTGCAGCGGCAATTGGCTGGTGGCGCGAGCTTCTTCTGGGAGTGGGAAAGGTCCGGCAAGTCTGCGCGATGCGTCCGACATTGGGCGTCGTTTTCGCAGGTGGACACGCGCTATGTCTGGGATGACAACGGCGGCGTGCAGGTTAAAAACGTTGATGGCAGCGAAGCGTTTTACCAGCACGACGACCGGGCACGCCTGGTGCGGAGGGTCGAACCCGACGGGGCGGAACACCTCAATGCCTATGACGACCAGGGGCGGCTGATTGCCGAAAAGAATCCGCTCGGGGCAATTACCCACTACCGCTATGACGATGTCGGCCGGCTGATTGCCCTGATTCCACCCGAAGGTGAGCCAACGTCTTACGAATACCGCAATGGTTTCCTGCATGCGCGGTATCGCGGCAACGCCGCGTGGAAGTATCAGCGCAATGCTCAGGGTGAGGTCATCGAGGCGACCGATCCCGAGGGGTATGTCACCCACTACCACCACGATGAAAAAGGCCTGCTGCTGTCGATCCGCTTTCCCGACAACAGTCGGCATGTCTTCGTCCGCAATGCCTTGGGTCAACTGATCGAAGAGACCTTGCCGGATGGCGGTCAGCGGCGCTTTTCCTATGATGCGTTGGGCCGGCAGGTTACCCGCCAGGACGAACACGGTGCCGTCACTCGCTACTCATGGGATGCCGTTGGACGACTGATTCAGACGACGCTTCCTACAGGTGCCAGTCGCACCTTCAGCTACAACGCCTACGGCAAGATCACCGCCGAGCGCGATGAACTGGGGCGCACCACGCGCTTTGAATATGCCGATGATCTGCATCTGGTCAGCCGTCGGATCAATCCCGATGGCACACAACTGCTTTATCGGTACGACAACGCACGGTTGTTGCTGACCGAAATCGAGAATGAGTCCGGCGGGAAATATCTGCTGGACTACACGCTCAATGGATTGATCCGACAGGAAACCGGATTCGATGGCCAACGCACCGCGTATGCCTACGACCTCAATGGACAGTTGCTGAAAAAAATCGAGTTCGGCGACGACGGCTCGCAATGGGTCACGGGCTATCAACGGGACTCAACGGGACGGCTGCTGGTCAAGACGCTGCCCGACGGTGTCAATGTCGAGTACCGATACGACAGCCTTGGCCGACTGGTCAGCGTCGATGACGGTCACGATCACCCGCTGGAGTTCGAATACGACAAACAGGGTCGGCTAATCACCGAACACCAAGGCTGGGGCACGCTGCGATATGGCTACGATGCCTGTGGCCAACTCAACCACCTGCGCCTGCCCGACAACAGCAAACTCGATTACCACCATGCCAAGGGTGGCGCGCTGACGGCCATTGATCTCAATGGCGCCCGACTGACCGCTCACACCTTTTTCGCCGGCCGCGAACAGAACCGTCAACAAGGCCTGCTGCTCAGCGACTATCAGTATGACAATCAAGGCCGACTGAACGCCCACGCTGTCCGGCAAAACCTGCAACCTCTGTATCGCCGCGACTATGCCTACAGCGCCAACGGCAACCTCGACCACATTGCCGACACGCGGCACGGTCAGCGCAGCTACCTCTACGATTCGCTCGATCGCCTGATCCGCGTCCGCCACTCCCGAGATCACCAACCGGAAAACTTCGCCCACGACCCGACCGGCAACCTGCTGATGCAGGACCGCCCCGGTCCGGCCATGGTCAAAGGCAATCGCCTGCTGATGCAAGGTGACCGCCACTACGATTACGACGCCTTCGGCAACCTGATCCGCGAACGCCGCGGCACTGCACAAAAACTGGTCACAGAGTACCGTTACGACTGCCAGCATCGCCTGATCGGCGTCACCCTGCCCAACGGCAGCCAGGCGACCTACCGCTACGATGCCTTCGGCCGTCGCATCAGCAAAAACGTCGATGGCAACACCACCGAGTTTTTTTGGCAGGGCGACAATCTCATCGCCGAAAGTAGTCGCGAGCACTACCGCAGCTACGTCTACGAACCCGGCAGCTTTCGCCCGTTGGCCATGCTCGACGGCAAAGGCCCGCGCAACGCCTGCCCGTTTTACTACCAACTCGATCACCTCGGCACACCGCAAGAACTCACCGATTACAGCGGCGAAATCGTCTGGTCCGCCCAATACACCGCCTACGGCCGCCTCACCCGCCTCAACCGCGACACCCACCAGATACTCGACCAGCCGCTGCGGTTTCAGGGCCAGTACTTCGACCCGGAAACAGGCTTGCACTACAACCGGCATCGGTATTACCAGCCGGATGTGGGGCGGTATCTGACGCCGGACCCGGTCGGATTGGCGGGTGGTCTGAACGGGTATCGGTATGTGTTGAGCCCCACGGGGTGGGTTGATCCGTTGGGGTTGAGTGATTGTCCGGGGATGGGTGGGTGCGGGTCGGTTGAGGGGGTTGAGGATCCGGCGGGTAAGGTCGCGGTTATTATTAGTGAACCCGATCTACCCACTGTGGCCTATGGGGTCGACCCAAAAAATTTGAACAGAACGCACGCCATTTCAGGTAAAGGCTCGACTAAAAAAGTAGAAAATCTGGCAAAAGATATGCGCGACAGTGGTTTTGACGCTACATACCCTATCGATGTAGCTGAACATGACGGGGAACTTTATATACTTGACGGGCACCATCGCGCCTCTGCCGCAAGGCAGACATCAACTGACGTGATAATAAAACTAGTGAAAGACATCAAGGGTCACAGGGGCTACCTCAACAACATTGATGAAGTCTTAGAGTCAGCCAACAACGTAGGACACGACAGACTGGAGCCTCGTAGACGATGAGTGAAAGAAACCTGGATTTAGAACAATTGATATTTGATTTCCTTGCCAAAGTAGAAAAAGCTACTGCTTTGCTGGAAGAAAAATTTGGCACGCGCTGCATTCTTGGGTTATGGCGAACCAATAAAATCGAGCGATGCGGAACAATTGTTGGAAACATCACGTACGAGCTGCACGGAGTTGGCTGTGCGATTTATCTGCCTGAGGCATGCGTAGACTTTGATTACGGGACAGATGAGAGAATAGATGGCTTCGATGCCTGGCGTCTTTACTTGTTTGCTTGCGAGCTGCCTCAACAATATAAAAAGTACACAGACAAAAAAGTTTTGAAGGCTGATTTTCAAAACTATATAGCAGCAGGATTTCTCGAAAAAATGTCAGGACCTACAGATTACTTATACATATTTAAAGGTCGCGATATTTGAGTTTGCCGTACTCGGCATACCTGACTAATGAATAGCCGCTCAAACGACAAGCGGCTATTCGGCAATACACGTATCAACTCGGTTCGCCCGAGCAATCATTCCCTGCAATATCCGGATCGTCAGCGTCAGCCTCAACATCAGTGCGCCGCACGTCATCATCCGGCACCTGCTCCACCCCCACCTCATCATCATCCGGTGGACGCTGGTCACGACTCAGAGAATCTGTAGGTGAAGGCAACGGATACTCAGGGGTGTCATCGACATCAGTATCTTTCGGGTCAGTGTTCATAAAGCACCTCTCACAGGGGTATTGAAAACAACACCTGAAATTTTGATGACACCACCACGGAAACCGTTCGATCGAAGGGACGATCGGTTGAGCGGATAACGATCTGTCGATCACTGCTCGTCTTCAAACTCAGTCAGCCCCACGTCACCCGCGTTATTGGCATCGTTGAGCGGCAACGTTCCGATATCACGCTCGCGAAAATGAAAAACCCGGCACCAGGCCGGGTTTTGCTGTCACTGAACGTCGAATCAGTGGTGTTTGTTCTTGTGCTTATGTTTGTGTTTGTGCCCGTTGCCGGAATGGGAGCTGCCGCTGTCAGTACCCAGGTTGTTGCCCACCGCACCACCCGCTGCACCGCCGAGGCCTGCGCCAATGGTCGAACCGGTCTTGCCGCCAAGGCTGTTACCAATCACCGAGCCGCCCGCCGAGCCCAAACCACCACCGATCGCTGCTTCAGTGCGACTGCCTTTAGGTGCACCAACAGCGCTACCCGCCGCGCCGCCTACACCTGCGCCAATCGCGGCACCGGTGCTGCCGCCCATTTGCTGACCCACAACGTTACCCAATGCACCGCCGATACCACCGCCAACAGCAGCGGTGCCATCACCGGCAGCCATCGCACCTTGAGCAACCAAGAGTCCCAGAAACAATGTGGACAATGTCAAACGCATGATATGAACCTCTAATTCCGCATCGGGAGAAAAGAATTCGCTGCGGATGGGCGGAGTCTAGCACCTACCCCCACTGAATCCGGCCTGCGATGACCGTTGGACCGCTAAAGATGCAAAAGCTGCGAAATAGAAACAGCCAGATACAAAAAGCCCGGCATCAAGCCGGGCTTTTTGAGCGGATCGATCAGGATCAGTGGCGCTTGTGGCCCTTGGCCAGGTTGCTGCCCACGCCGCCGCCCAAAGCACCGCCCAGGCCTGCGCCGATGGTCGAACCGGTCTTGCCGCCCAGGCTGTTGCCGATTATCGAGCCGCCCGCAGCACCCACGCCGCCGCCGATGGCCGCTTTGGTGCGGCTGCCTTTGCGTGCTCCAACAGCGCTGCCGGCGGCGCCCGCGACACCAGCACCAATCGCAGCGCCAGTGCTGCCGCCCATGCTTTGGCCGACCACATTACCCAGCGCGCCACCCAGACCGCCACCCAGTGCGGCAGTGCCGTCGCCAGCAGCCATTGCACCTTGAGCAACCAAAAGCCCCAGAACCAGAGCGGGCAGTGTTAAACGCATGACAAGAACCTCAAAAATAGGGGGAAATCAAAAAGGGTCGAGATTGAATGCTTTAGCGGCGAGAAAGTCCAGACACACAGCCCCAACCTCACCATCGGCGACGGTTGGACAGCTTTTATGGAAAAGGTTTTATGCCAGACAAAAAAAAGCCCGCTGGGGAGACGGGCCAGGTGTTGCTTTCTAACGGATGAGTTGAGATTACGTAAGGCCTTGTGAAAACTTTGTGAAAACCCAGGCCGAAAAACACACGTCGCAAAAAAGGTTTCGGGCATAAAAAACCCCGCTCAATGACGGGGTCTGGAGAGGATGGATTACTTCCTGACGGGTGCCGCAACCTTGGGTAAAAATTTCGCCTTCGGCCCTTGGGGCACCTGGGATTTCATTTTGCCAAGTTTGGCCTGGTCATCACCAAAGCCCACCACATACTCCGCCTGGCCACACCGCACGCAATTGTTGATCGGAAATTCAGCACCGTCGTCTTCGATATACGGATCAGCCATCTTTTCGCCCCTTTCAAAAGCGGGATCGATACCGGCAAGCCCTTTTGCCTGAAACATATCGACCACCAAGCTTTTGAGACTAGCCGGTCATTACCGGACTTGTAATTCAGATTCCCCAAGACCCGACGAATGGCCCGCACCGCTTCCTACAAAACAAACACATGAACCGTTACCTGACTCACCTCAGTTTGACGGCCGTCCCGGTCACAAATACCACCACCATGCCGCCCTTGCCGGCCGGCATGCTGATCTCATAATCGAGCCCCACCACCGCGTCGGCCTGCAGTGCCCGCGCCCGCTCCTTGATCTCGTCGGTGGCCTGAATCCGCGCCTCCTTCAATGCACGCTCCAATGTTTGAGAGCGCCCGCCGAAAAAATCCCGCATCCCGGCGAACATGTCGCGGATAACGTTGACACCCTGCACCGACTCGGCGCTGACGATGTCGAGGTAAGCGGTGATTTGGCGGCCTTCGATGGCGTGGGTGGTGGTGGTGATCATGGGCATTCCTTCTTCATAAATAGTCACTCAAGGCCTGAAACCTCAATTATTGATACACAAAGAGATCCTCTGAAGAGTCCACCTCTCCCCACTCTCCAGTGTAAGCAACGGCGTGTATCGGCACCCGCCCCGCATCAATGACGTGTTGAAGCGTGTTCGTCATATGCACCTTGTCACTCTGTTCCGGGGTCAAGGCCTGGCGAAGCCGGACGACCTCTGCCCATCCCTCAGGCGTGAAGCGTAGAAGCCCCATGTATTGACCCTGAACATCATCGACTGAAGTCGGTTTGTTGCCGATTTCGGTCAAGGTGCCGGTAGAGGCAAGGCGGAACGTTTCGGCATCCAGTAACGGATCACCAAAGCGCTGTGTCCAGAGCGCCAGCCAGTTCGGATCATAGGTGACGGCCAGGGAAGCCTTGCATGTCATTAACGATTGGACTGCTGCGGGGCTGTAAAAGATGTCGGAGTAACTCACGATGCACGGAGCATCCTGCAACCAGGCTTCAGCACACGCCAATGAGGAGACCATGTTGGTTTGCGCCCAGCGAGGATTATGGAACTCGATCAGCCCTTGGTCTGCCAACACCTCGCGCTTGTAGCCGGTCACGATGGCTATCTCGCTAATGCCTGCACCGCGCAGCGCCAAAAGTTGCCACTCCAGCAGTGTCTTGCCACGCAATTCGACCATGCATTTCGGACGTTCATCCGTGAGACTTTTCATGCGGCTGCCACGTCCGGCAGCCAGAATAATGGCTTTCACAACAGTCCTACCTCATGAAATGTCTTTATTAACCGAACAATTGCTTCAGTCGATGAACGTCGTGCGCAGCCCAGACGTCCTCTCGCTCCGGGTGCCACATCCAGCCCTCCCAAGGGAGGTTGCGGTGCCGGATGGCTTCAATTTCCCCATCCCCACTGCACGCCAGGACCTCAAAACCTTCCGGGCAAGCGGCAAGCGAAAAACCGTGATAACTGTTCACCTCGGCAACGATTTTTCCTGACAGTTCATGCCGGGTTCGCACATGACCGTTCACCGCTTTCAGCTCGCCGCCCGACCAGTGCGCAATCATCTGCATGCCCCGGCAAATTCCAAGTACGGGCAGGTGGAGGGATCGTGCATGGGCGAGCAATCTGCCTTCAGTCAGGTCGCGCGCCGGACACTGGCCGATGTCATTTCCCCCCGAAAGCACAATGGCTTGTGGCGACACCGTGTGCAGCCAGTCATGCAGGGCGTCCTGAGTCAGCCGTCCGTCAGCGGTTTGCAGACACAACCCGTTGGGCACCGGCACCGGCAAAAAGCCGGCATCCAGTAGAAAGCTGATCAGACGCTGGTCAACTGCATCGCGGCTTTCACCACGCTCGGGAAATACGTCCACACGCTGGCTGAGGGCAACGACTTTCATGCCAGCATCTCCACGCAGCGCCCCGGACAATCCAGGTGCAAGCGTTGCGCCGCCGACCAGCGCCGATAGAGGACTTCGCCGGCACCGATCACTGCCGGCAAGCCAAGTTCTCCTGCACGAATCGCCATGTGAGAGTTCGCGCCGCCCCAAGCCGTTATCAACCCGGCAATCGGGTAGGCAAACAACCAATCGAACCCGGGGTCCGCATTGGGAATGCAAACAATCGCACCGGCGAGTTTTTCTCGGTCATCACTACCCACCACGGGGGCAGTCACCTGCTTCTGGGTGATGAAGTTGGGAGCTGTTTCCGGCCATTCGAAGGACCAGACATCCTCAGGCCGGGTGATCACCGGCGGTAGCGAGACCTTTAGTGTCTCTGCGTGGCGGGCCTTGCCCTGCTCAATGCTGCGCAACAGCACATCGCTCGTGTTGGCTGCCGCAACGTGCAGCTCCTTGAAGACACTGATGTCGCAATAGGCCATGTCTTCACGGCTGATGCCGTGCTGGGCGCCCACTTGCGCGATCAATGCCAGGGCATCCGAGAGATTGCGGGTGAAGTGGAACTTGGCCAGCTCGCGCAGTTCGATTCCTGCTTGCATGAAGTCCAGCAAGCCGACGGGGTCGGGCTGCAAGCCGTGTGATTCCAGTTGCTTCACGATTTCGCGCATTTGTGGAAGGGTCAGCGAAAACGGTTGTACGGGCTCCGGGACGGACGGACGCTGAGTCCAGTCAAAGTAAAGTTCCGGCGCTTCATCGTAGCGAGGCGAAAGGATGTCGTAGGTGCCCGGGCGCAAGTGGCCGTAGCGCGCGAGGAACGTCGCCTTGTCCAATGTCGCGCGATCACGTGCCAACTGGCCGCTGACAGTCGACACCCCCCCCATGAAACAATCGTAGTCAGCCTGCGAGAGCACACCCACCGTCATCAGGGATTTGAGCATCTGCACCGCGACGAAGCCGGCGCGGGCCAGACCGGCGAATGGCAGGGTCCCGTAGCGTTTGGCATCCTCCAGCAGCCAGTAAATCCGTTCCAGAGGGTCGGCGTTGGAGGCCAGCAATGCCTCACGTCGCGCATTCAGCGTATCGAGTTTGTTGGCATCAGCGCGCCACAAGCCATCCTTGGGATGGACGATGCGGTTGGTCAATTTGCGCAAACTGCTGCTGATGGCTTCCAGCTCATGCTCCAGGAAACCGGCACTCGCCAGGCGCTCCAGTCGTTGCGACAAATCCAGTGTGTAGCACGAGAACACAATCTCGAACTCCACTTTGTCGTGCAGCGTCGGCTCCGACAGCAGCCGATCGATATAGTGGTCGACCAGACGCCCCGCCAACCCCTCATCCAGGTCTGCCGGGATGAACGAGTTGAAAGACAATCGAACATCGATGTACGGCAGCCCGAAAAAATGCGGCATCAGCGGAAAGCTGCGCAAGTTGCGGTAGCCGTAATTATGGCGTTGATAGGCCCAGATCGAGTCAGTCACCAATTCCCGGTAAAGAGAAAGCGCCAGTGGTTTGGGACGGATACCGATAATTTCGGCCGGATTCCAGTCCGGCATCACACCATAAACGGTACGCTGGCCGATCAGGAACGGGTGCGGTCGCATGCCCCGCGCCACCTTGCGTTGAATATTATCCAGCCGCTCGGCTTGAGTTGCTTCGGATTCCGGGCGTGCTGGCAAAATCAGTGGTCGGGCTTGCAATAACCACAACACCTCGCCTTCAGCCTCCCGCGTGACAGCGAACTCACAGTCGACCGGCACCCCCTCGAACAACCCCAACAACTCTTCGAGCAAGGTCACGACGGGCAGCATATCTGGCGGTGGCGGCACTTTGCTGTGGGCCGCCTGCTGCCAAAGCCGGCCACCCAGACCGCCCGTGACAGAGGCAGTGTCACGGCCCTCCGTCCAGTTCACCACCCGATAGGGCGCACAGGTATTCGGGTCGTGGGAAAAGGCAACGCCGGACCGAACGACATTGTTCAACATCGGTTGAATCAGAACTTCGTCTGCCTGGTTGGCATCGCCATAACTGGCGATGACCTGTTCAACCGCCGATTCCAACCCTGCTTCATTAACGTCAAGTACAGAGAGAAACGCCCCCGCACCGGATGCTTGTACGCCATCTTCGCGCAGACAACTGGAGCGCACGATCCAGGGGCCGGCGTCCAAGCGTCCCTGAATGTCGCGAAAACAGGCTTGCCGGCCCATTTGCCAATCCCTTACGGTGAAAGACAGCAACGGAGCAATGCGCGCCGAAGTCAGCCGCTCTTGCAGGCCGGCAAGCGTACCGGCCTTGGTGGAAAATCGCAGAGCCATCAGGATTATCTCAGCTGAGCAACCCAGATATTGGTTGAGTACGGAATCTGGATCGAGGCAGTCCCCAGGCCTTTCAAATAGTCATCGATTGCGCTAATCACCTCATGGAAATTCGCACCTGCCTGACGCTCAAGCGTTGCGTGAGAACGCCACGCCTCCAGACATTCTTCAATGGTTTGTTCGTGAATGACACGCGCATCAAGATGAACAACAGGACCGAATAGCGCACTGGCATCAATCACCGCAGTTTGATCTTCACGACGAGTACCGTAGCCGTAACCCTGAACCCGCTCTTTAATGATCGCTTCAATTCGGGCCTGGACAGGATCTTCAAGATGACGATGATTCCACATACAGGCGAACCAGCCTCGCGGCTTGAGAATGCGCGCGGTTTCCTTGAGAGCCTGTTCACGGTCACAGACATTGAAGGAACTGCCGAAAGTGACCATGTCGAAAGCTTGCGACTGCTGCCCTGTTACTTCGCCTGTGCCTTCATGCCAACTGACATGAGTCAGGTCCGCGGTACGCTTGATGCCATTTGCTCGCATCGCATCATTAGGTTCCACCGCAACAACATCCAGGCCTCGCGCAGCCAACATTAAGGTCAGGTGCGCAACCCCGGCTCCAACGTCGCAGAACTTGTCGCCTTTCTCGGCGCCTGCAATCGAAAGCATTGCATCGATCGCAGCATCGGCGTAGTCAGGACGCTTCAAGTAAGCGTCAGCCAGTGTGGTGTAATCCCATTCCGTCTTCATACCAACTTCCTTTTATAAAAATGGTGCAGTAAGTCATCAGTCAACATAGATAGAGGGCGGTGGGGGTCGAACTCCACCACCCAGTCTGCCGCGCCCGGTTCATCAATCGACAAATCTAGCCCCGCGACGTTGTGCAACTCGCCCGCATCGAACCGGCGATAGATGCCCTTGGGATCCCGACGGCGCAGCTCCTCCATCGGCACCTTCAAATAGATTTCGAAATAACCAGGCAGGTGGGCACGGTTCCACGCATGAACTTCGCGGAACAGCGAAATCGTGGCGATCACCACCGTGAACCCCTGCGCCGCTATGACCCTGCATAAATGAGCGTATTGCATGGCCAGCGCCAACCGCCCTTCACGCCCGTGGTTTTGCGCATTGGCCGTACTTGCGCCAAACACATCACGCAGTTCATCGCCATCCAGCATGACAACCGGATGACCATCGTTTCTAAGCCTGGCAACAAGCTCATGGGCCAGCGTTGATTTACCGGCACCCGACAAACCGGTAATCCACACGACTTCGCCGATAGAGTTATTCATATCAACACTGGGAGCCTGAAAGTTACTCACGATCATTGCAGCGCTCTTTCAGGATCGCTAATGAGGTTCTCGTGAACGCCCCCAAAAGAGTCGATCACACAGTAACGAAAACGGGACTCATGTCGGTTTTCAACCAACTCAAGAAACACCTCATCAGGATGATGAAGCCCGCTGTACTCTGAGTCGTAGAACTTCTTATAAATGAAGTACTTTTGCTCTGAAGTAAGCAGTTTAAATCCAAGCACCATATCCTTAAGCTCATCGCCATTTTTAGCGATCGGCAACAAGCCCTCCATTTGTTCCAGCCAGGCTTTGACGATTGGACTGCTATCGTGACCCACTGGAACATAATAAATGGGCAGCTTGCACGTATTCAGCATAAAGGACACACCACCACTGGAGGCATCAGTGATGATCGTGTCACATATCCGATAGAAGTCTTTACTGCTGCCTTTAGTATCGTCAATTGAAACCCATGGGTACTGGGCAAGTTGCTCACACAACTCTTTTACATAGGGACGTTCAAAATCCGTCATATACGGTCGAAAAATAATCTTTGCATGAGGAATCTGGGATTTCACCGAGTTAATGACCACCTCCATGTTTTCAAACAGAGAAGCGCCACTCGGGCAAATACCTATCTGGGTAGGCAGAAGACCAACAACATACTCCTCGGACATGCACCGAAACTCAGGGGGACCGCTGAACACTTCGGGAATTTTGATGGGCAGTACGGATACTGCGCTAGTGTTTCGAAGGTCCGTACGTGATCGGTCCGGTTCAAGCTCCAGACGCAAGGCGACTCTGTCCCGCCTGAAGTAGTACATACCTGTTTTAATCAAATCAAAAAGCGATCTGGAGGAGGAAACAATTACATCCCAATAGGATGTCCAGCCGGAACAGTAGTAAACATCCGCGAGGGGCATCCCTACATTGCCGTGCGCAATAAAAATGGAAAAATTTGATTCATCAATTAACTTCCCGATAGAAGCATCGTTCGAGATAATTACTTGTGATTTCAGTTTTCCAATATCATCCAGCCCCACCTCTTCAACTGGACAGCCTAGAAACTGTTCTGCTTCAAACTTGCTGATACCGACAATATTTGTCTGAAGCACAATGCAGTTGTAGTGATTGCGAAGAGCATTTAGCGCTGGCAGCAAGTACTCAAGATAGGTTTTTCCGCCATTATTGACGTTACTGATCAAATAAACGCTTTGCATATAAAACGCGCACCTTCAAAGCTGTCCCAGGCAAGCCAGGCTTAGGCCAAGTAAACGTGCAAAAAAGGGGAAAGCATTTGATCCTGCCTAAGTGCATACCCCTTTCGCACGTGTACATCCTTGTTGTTAAGCGAATCAGACTAAAGTCGTATTAATTTTCATTGAAAATCAATGATAAGGCTTTGATCCTGGTCACATAAACGGCGCCAATATATCATACGCTGGCAAATTGACACCCCACCAGGCAAGCATTTTTTACCCTTGTCGCGGCCAACGTGCCGCCTCGAAATCCAGACACCCAGAAACCACAAAACCCCTGATTTCTTTCGAAATCAGGGGTTCTGGCTACATCGAATTTGGCGGTGAAGGAGAGATTCGAACTCTCGATACAATTTCTTGTATACACACTTTCCAGGCGTGCTCCTTAAGCCACTCGGACACTTCACCGTATCTCGTCAAACATGTTCTGTCTGTCGAGGCGCGCTAATGTAGTCGAAAGCTTTTCTGATGGCAAACTTTTTTTGCAGAATTTTCATGTGCTTAGCGGTTTGGAGGTTCCGGGAGCATTCCGGGCCATGGCAAACCTGCCAATCTCTGGCTTCGCGCTCTCCTATATAGAGAGAGGAATGCACGGCGGGAGCGGCGGGCTACGCTTGCCCGGCGGGGAAAGGGTGACTGGCGGGTCAGTCACGGCGCTTTACCTGGCCTGCGGCGGTGGGTAACGTCTGCCCCAACTTTCATACAAGGAATAGCGTCATGAGTGAGTTGATTTCCTACCACCTCGAAGACGGTATCGCGACCCTGACCTTGAGCAACGGCAAGGTCAATGCCATCTCTCCGGACGTGATTGCTGCGTTTAATGCTGCGCTGGATCAGGCGGTGACTGATCGTGCAGTGGTGATCATCACCGGTACGCCAGGAATTTTGTCGGGCGGTTATGACTTGAAGGTGATGACAGCAGGCCCTAAAGAAGCCGTATCGCTGGTGACGGCTGGTTCGACATTGTCCCGTCGTCTGTTGTCGCACCCGTTTCCAGTAATTGTCGCGTGCCCTGGGCACGCAGTGGCCAAGGGTGCGTTCCTGTTGTTGTCGGCGGATTATCGCATTGGTGTCGACGGCCCGTTCAGCATTGGCCTGAACGAAGTGCAGATCGGCATGACCATGCACCACGCCGGTATTGAAATCGCCCGTGATCGCCTGAGCAAGGCAGCGCTGCATCGTTCGGTGATCAACGGTGAGATGTTCAACCCGAAGAGTGCCGTGGATGCCGGTTTCCTCGACTTGGTGGTGTCGCCCGAAGAGCTGCAAGGCGCGGCGCTGGCAGCGGCTCGTCAGTTGAAGAAGATCAACATGACCGCGCACAAGAACACCAAGCTGAAAGTGCGCAAGGCACTGCTGGACACCCTGGACAACGCAATCATCCAGGATCAGGAGCATTTGGGTTAACCCAAAGATGCTGCACCGAAAAGCCTGACCATCGTGTCGGGCTTTTTCATACACGCTCTGTGGAAAAGTCTACAACCCCTCTAGAACACATCTGACCAACTAGTCGGAAACATGCGCTCAAACATCGGCTATCTCCTACCTCTATAGAGGCAATTGCCGAAAACAGTGCACATCCGTACACTGCGCCACCTTTTGTCCCGGTGGGGCCTGTAAATGCTGTTCGTGTTTCGTATGTTATTGATGGGCCTGCACTTTATTCTCGCTGGTGTGCTGGGGGTGATTCTGGGGCTGTTTCGCCCGTTCAACCCGGACAACAGCCGTTTGTGCGCGCGCCTGTATGCGTGGCCGGCAATGTGCATTTTGCGTTTGCGAGTGAAGGCCGACGTCGGGCCATTGATGGACAAACCCGAGAGCTGCGTGATCATCGCCAACCACCAGTCCAACTATGACTTGTTTGTTTTCGGCAACGTGGTGCCCCGCCGCACCGTGTGCATCGGCAAGAAGAGCCTGAAGTGGGTGCCGTTGTTCGGTCAGCTGTTCTGGTTGGCCGGTAATGTGTTGATCGACCGTGGCAATGCGCACAAGGCACGCCAGTCGATGCTGACCACCACGCACACCTTGCAACATGAAGACACCTCGATCTGGGTGTTCCCGGAAGGCACGCGCAATCTCGGTGAAGACCTGCTGCCCTTCAAGAAAGGCGCGTTCCAGATGGCGATCGCGGCGGGCGTGCCGATCGTCCCGGTGTGTGTCAGCAGTTACGTCAAACACATGCGATTGAACCGCTGGCGCAGTGGGAAAATTCTGATCCGCTCTTTGCCGGCCATTCCAACTGCCGGACTGAGCCTGGACGACATGCCGCTGCTGATCGCCCAGTGCCGCGAGCAGATGCGCGAGTGCATTGCCTCGATGGATCGGCAACTGCAAGCCGCGTGAAACGAAACCCGCCCTGTGCGGGTTTTCTTTTGCCTGCGAACTTTTGCCTGCGAACTCTGCAGATTTCACTGACTCTCAAGCGGTATAGAAGGATAAGCTGAACACTGCCTGCTACTAATAAGAAGTGAAGCTGAATCATGGGTAGAGTTGTTGCTGCTGCGGTTTACAGCGCTGGTAAGAAGGTCACCAATATCACCCTCGACGAAGGCGCTGCCTGGGCCGCCAAGCCTGGTCACTTTGTCTGGATCGGCCTCGAAGAGCCGAATGCCCAGGAGCTGTTCAATCTGCAACGCCAGTTCAACCTGCACGAACTGGCCATTGAAGACGCCCTGGAAAAACACAGTCGACCGAAGTTGGAAACCTTTGGCGATGCGCTGTTTATCGTCACGTATTCGCCGATCCGCCATGAAGGAAAGCTTGAGTTCATCGAGACTCATATCTTTGCCGGCAACGGTTACATCATTACTGCGCGTAACGGTCATTCGGCGTCCTACGCTTATGTCCGCCAGCGTTGTGAGGCGCGTCCACTGTTGCTGGAGCACGGGGAAGATTTCGTACTCTATGCCATCCTCGACTTTGTGATTGAAAACTATCAGCCGATGGGCGAAGCGATCCATGCAGAGATCGATGAGCTGGAACGTAACGTCATGTGCAGCTCCCTCAACGAGCGCGACATTCAAAAACTCCACAGTCTGCGCCGCGATGTATTGCGTTTGCGGCGGTATGCGGCGCCGATGGTGGAAATCGGTGAGGAGCTGCAGAAGCTGAGTTTTCCGTTCATCGACAAGAACATGCGCCCGTACTTTCGCGATGTGCAGATCCATGTGACCCGGCAGATGGAAGACCTGACGACCCTGGCGGACATTGCCAGCCAGACCATTGAAGTCGGGGTGTTGCTGGAGGCGTCACGGCAAAGCGTGGTGCAGCGTAAGTTCGCGGCGTGGGCGGCGATTCTGGCGTTCCCGACGGCAGTGGCCGGGATCTATGGGATGAACTTCCAGAACATGCCCGAGCTGACCTGGCATTACGGGTATTTCGCGGTGCTGGGGTTTATTGCGGTGGGGTGTGTGAGTTTGTGGGCGAGTTTCAAGAAGTCGGGGTGGTTGTAGCCACAACCGAGTTGTCAGTGACATTCGCGGGCAAGTCGGATCGCCGCACCGCTCGCTCCTACAAGGAGCGAGGCTTTTCAGCTTCAAACAGTTTCTGGTTTATGCGCCACAAACCGCATCATCCACTCCGCAACGGTCGCGCCATGATGCTCATGCTCAAGGCTCGCCATGCCTTTGGTATACACCTGCTCGCCCAACGCTTCCTGACGAATATCCAGCAAGGCTCGCGAGTAATCGTGAATGAATTCCGGGTGCCCCTGGAAGCACAACACCTGATCGTTGATGTGGTACGCGGCAAACGGGCAGAAATCGCTGGAAGCGATGACCGTGGCGTTTTCCGGCAGCGACGTCACCTGGTCCTGGTGGCTGATCAACAACGTCAACTCTTCGCGCACCGGGCTCATCCACGGTGCCTTGGCGGCGAGTTTGTAACTGTGGGTGCCGACGCCCCAGCCCTGGGTCGCACGCTCGCTCTTGCCGCCCAGCAGCAGCGCCAGCAACTGATGGCCGAAGCACACGCCCAGCAGTTTGTCGCCGCGTTCGTAGCGGGTCAGCAGGTAAGCCTTGAGGGTTTGAATCCATGGGTCGGTGCCGAAGGAATCGGCCTTGCTGCCGGTGACGAGATAGGCGTCGAAGGCCTCATCATCGCTGGGGTATTCGCCCTGCATCACGTTGTAGACAGTGAACTCGGCCGCGATGGGTTGTTGCGAAAACAGACGCTGGAACATCTGCCCGTAACCCTGATATTGATCGACCAGTTCCGGACGCAGGATGTCGGTTTCCAGAATGCAGATGCGTAACGACATAAAAAATACCTGACACGTGATGGGAATAATGCACACCCCAGAGCCTGCCTCGAAACACCGTTCCAAGGCAAGCCCCACGAGTCGTCATCGGTCCCTTAAAACACCTCCCCTTTGGCCGCTTTCTCCAGCAGCAGCGCGGGTGGCGCGAACCGTTCGCCGTACTGCTCGGCCAGGTATTGCGCACGCGCGACGAAGTCCTTCACGCCGTACTGGTTGATGAACTGCAGCGCGCCGCCGGTCCAGGCCGCGAAACCAATGCCGAAGATCGAGCCGACGTTGGCATCCGCAGTCGAGGTCAGCACGCCCTCCTCCACGCAACGCACGGTTTCGATGGCTTGCACGAACAGCAGGCGATCACGCACGTCCTTCGGTGAAATCTGCCCGTCAGCCTTCTCGAAACGACTTTTCAGCTCTGGCCACAAGTGCTTCTGGCCACCGGCCGGGTATTCGTAAAAACCACCACCTGCCGCTTTGCCGGGACGTTTGTATTCGTTGAGCAGCAAGTCAATCACGGCAAACGCCGGGTGCTCAATCAGTGGTTTCCCTTCCGCTTGCAGGTCTTTAGCCGTTTGCTGGCGGATATGGCTCATGAGGCTGAGGGAAACTTCGTCGGAGATCGCCAGAGGCCCGATGGGCATGCCCGCCTTGCGCGCTTCGGTCTCGATCATCGCTGCGCTCACGCCTTCGCCGAGCATGGCAATGCCTTCGTTGGTGAAGGTGCCGAACACCCGTGACGTGAAGAAGCCACGGCTGTCGTTGACCACAATCGGGGTTTTCTTGATTTGCAGGACGAAATCGAAACCGCGGGCCAGGGTTTCGTCGCTGGTGTGGGCGCCCTTGATGATTTCCACCAGCGGCATTTTTTCCACGGGGCTGAAGAAATGCAGGCCGATGAATTTGCTCTGATCCGGTACCGCGGTGGCGAGCCCGCTGATGGGCAAGGTCGAGGTGTTGGAAGCGATCACCGCGTCAGGGCCCACGACCTGTTGCGCGGCCGAAGAGACTTTGGCTTTCAGTTCGCGGTCTTCGAACACGGCTTCAATGATCAGGTCGCAACCGGCCAGATCGGCGTCATTTTCAGTGGTTTTGATGCGCGCTAGCACTGAGTCCCGCTGTTCAACGCTCAACTGCCCCCGGGCAACTTTCTTGTCCAGCAACGCCGCCGAATGAGCCTTGCCCTTTTCCGCCGCAGCGAGGTTGATGTCTTTGAGCACCACTTCGATACCGGCCGAGGCGCTGACAAAGGCAATGCCGGCTCCCATCATCCCCGCGCCCAGAACCCCCACGCGACGCGTCACGTAAGGTGCAAACCCTTGAGGTCGCGAACCGCCGGCATTGATCTCGTTGAGCTGGAACCAGAACGTGCCGATCAGGTTCTTCGAGATCTGGCCGGTGGTCAGCTCGGTGAAGTAGCGGGTTTCGATCAGGTGCGCCGTGTCGAAATCCACCTGAGCGCCTTCCACAGCGGCGCAAAGAATCTTCTCTGGTGCGGGCATACAGCCCTGGGTTTTAGTGCGCAGGATCGACGGTGCAATCGCCAGCATCTGCGCGACTTTCGGATGCGACGGCGTACCGCCCGGAATCTGATAGCCCTTCACATCCCAACGTTGCACTGCCGTCGGATTGGCCAGAATCCAGGCGCGCGCCTTGCTCAGCAGTTCATCGTGATCCAGCGCCAACTCATCGATCAAGCCCGCCTGCAAGGCTTGTCGCGCGCGGACTTTCTTGCCTTCAAGCAGATACGGCAAGGCCTTCTCCAGACCGAGCATGCGCACCATGCGCACTACCCCGCCACCACCCGGCAACAGGCCGAGGGTGACTTCCGGCAGGCCGAGCTGCACCGATGAATTGTCCAGCGCCACGCGGTGATGACAGGCCAGGCAGATTTCCCAACCTCCCCCCAGCGCCGCGCCGTTGATTGCGGCGACCACCGGTTTACCCAGGGTTTCCAGGGTGCGCAGTTGGCCCTTCAGCGTCAGCACCATGTCGTAGAACGCTTTGGCTTCAGGCTTGCCGACCTTGATCAGTTCATTGAGGTCACCGCCGGCGAAGAAGGTCTTCTTCGCCGAGGTGATGATCACGCCGGCGATGCTGTCTTTCTCGGCAACCAGTCGGGCGACGCAAGCGGCCATGGCCTCGCGATAGACCGCGTTCATGGTGTTGGCGCTCTGGCCCGGCATGTCGATGGTCAGGACGACGATCTGGTCCTGCCCTTTTTCGTAACGAATGGCTTCAGTCATGAAGATAATTCCTTGAAATCGTGGCTCAGAGGCGTTCGATGATGGTGGCAATGCCCATGCCGCCGCCGACGCACAGGGTCGCGAGGCCAAAGCGCAGGCGCCGGGTTTCCAGTTCATCGAGCAGCGTGCCGAGGATTGCGCAACCTGTAGCGCCCAGCGGATGCCCCATGGCGATGGAGCCGCCGTTGACGTTGACCTTGTCCGGGTCGATGGCCATGTCCTTGATGAATTTCAGCACGACGGAGGCAAACGCCTCGTTGACCTCGAACAGGTCGATGTCTTCGACCCGCAGCCCGGCCTTGGCCAGCGCTTTGCGGGTGGCCGGTGCCGGGCCGGTGAGCATGATCGTCGGGTCGGTGCTGGTGACCGCCGTGGCGACGATTCGCGCCCGTGGCTGCAAGCCCAGTGCACGTCCCTTGGCTTCGGAGCCGATCAGCATCAACGCCGCGCCATCGACGATCCCGGAGCTGTTGCCCGGCGTGTGCACGTGATTGATCCGCTCCACGTGGCTGTAGACCCGCAATGCCGTTGTGTCGAAGCCCATTTGCCCCATCATCTCGAAGCTCGGCTTGAGTTTGCCCAGGCCTTCCAGGGTGGAGTCGGCGCGGATGAACTCATCGTGATCGAGCAAAATGATGCCGTTCTGATCCTGCACCGGCACCAGCGATTTGCTGAACGAACCGTCGGCCCGGGCCCGCGCCGCTTTTTGCTGGGAGTGCAGCGCGTAGGCATCGACGTCCTGGCGGCTGAAGCCTTCGAGGGTGGCGATCAGATCGGCGCCGACGCCTTGCGGGGTGAAATGGCTGTGCAAATTGGTTTCCGGGTCCAGCGCCCAGGCGCCGCCATCGCTGCCCATCGGCACCCGTGACATCGACTCGACGCCACCGACCACCACCAGGTCTTCGAAGCCGGAACGCACTTTCATCGCCCCGAGGTTGACGGCCTCCAGCCCTGACGCGCAGAAGCGGTTGATCTGCACGCCCGCGACGCTGACGTCCCAATCGGCCACCTGTGCGGCCGTTTTGGCGATGTCCGCACCTTGATCGCCAACCGGCGTCACACAGCCCAACACCACGTCGTCGACCTGACTGGTGTCCAGCGCCGTGCGCTGTTGCAGCGCCTTGAGCAACCCCGCCACCAGGTTCACCGGCTTGACACTGTGCAAGGCACCATCGGACTTGCCCTTGCCACGGGGCGTGCGTAACGCGTCGAAAATCAAAGCTTGGGTCATGACGTCCTCGAACCTGGCGGTGAAAATACTGAGCCCTCACCTTATGCCGAGCCACCGCCGATTCAATGACCGCAATGCTCACTGACGTTGACGGACACGCTCAGACGGACGGTAGTGTGCTACCGGATTGATCGTTTCAGGACACCGAGATGTCTAGCAAAAGGGCGGCAAAGAAGCTGGCAATAGGCCTCATGCCTTTTTTAAAGCAATAAGTGCGCGCTCCATACGAAAGGGATCTAAGTCACGAGTGACGCGGGCCCTAAGGTGAACATATGCGAAGTTGTCGTCGGGTTTTGCCGAGGCGGTCGCCTTACAGGAAGTGCAACGCTCTGCCGTCATGGAGATATGCAGGCAGGCATCAGGAAATAACAAAAAAGGCGGTCAAGCCATGTTCAAACATTCGAAAGTACGTCAAGCCGGGCTCATTCTTTTCGCTACTACGTTGCTGTTGATTTTGCCGAACCTGACGAAGGTGATCGGCTGAGTCTTTATTAAAAAATCGGCGCACAGTTTCCATCGCCTCTTAAAAATGTGACTGGCTCGCTACCCGGGCCGGCGTGGGTGTGCCAACCTTTGCGGCACTTCCACGACATGGACGGCGATCTGTTGAAAACGCTCATTCTGCTCGGGGCCTTGCTGTTCGGCTCGCCCCTTTATGCCGCACAGCTGAACCTGGAGCTGGGCGCACACAGCCGCACCTGGCAGACCGAGGAATTGCTCAAGCATCCTCAGGTTCAGACCATCACCATTACCAACGACGTTTCCTACAAACGGGACATGAGCTATCGCGCCGTGCCCTTGGCGGCTTTGTTGACCGGCATCAAGCGTGACGATCACCTGCAAGCTGTGGCACTGGATGGTTTTGCTGCCGAACTGGCTGCCGCGCCGTTGCTCAACAGCCAAGGTGCGCGAGCGTGGCTGGCGATTGAAGACCCGACAAAACCGTGGCCGGCGCTGTCGGCAGACAAGCCGAGTGCCGGGCCGTTTTATCTGGTGTGGACGGATCCGCAGGCCGGCAATATCAGTCCCGAGCAATGGCCCTTTCAAGTGGCTGACATCAAACGCATGGCACCGGTGGCCGAGCGCTTCCCTGCCCTGCTGCCGGATCCGGCGCTGAAGGCGGGCGACCCGGTGAATGTGGGGTTTGCGCTGTTTCAGAAGAATTGTCTGGCGTGTCATCGATTGAACGGTGCCGGGGATGCGCAGTTCGGGCCGGATCTGAACATTCCGTTTAACCCGACCGAGTATTTCGGGGCGGACTTTTTGAAGCGCTACATCCGTGATCCGCAGAGTTTGCGGCAGTGGCCGCAGGCGAAGATGCCGGGGTTTTCGGCGGCGGTTTTGCCGGATGGGGATCTGGAGATGTTGGTGAGGTATTTGAAGCACATGGCCGGGCGCAAGGTTAAACCCTGACGCTATTCCAGCCTGACGCGATCCCTTGTAGGAGCTGGCTTGCTAGCGATGGTGTGTCAGCTAAAACAATGTTGACTGACACTCCATCGCCAGCAAGCCAGCTCCTACACAGGGGTTGTGCAGTGTCTAGGATTACTGCTGCTGGACTGAAATCACCGGCATCGGTGTCGGCGACACAAATACCTTTGCGTGCATCTGCTCACACCCGCCGCCCCGACGCATCCCGCGTACCGGGCAGGCATCCAGGTAATCCAGACCCACCGCCAGTTTCAAATGCCGCTCCGGGCGCGCCAGTTCATTGGTCACGTCAAAGCTGTACCACGCGTCATCCAGCCAGGCTTCAGCCCACGCGTGGCTGGCCAGATGCTCGCTGTTCTCGCTGTACAAATAGCCCGACACATAACGCGACGGAATGCCCAGGCTGCGGGCGCAGGCGAGAAACGCGTGGGTGTGGTCCTGACAGACACCCGAACGCCCGGCGAAGGCTTGCGCGGCGCTGGTGTCCACTTCGGTGGAGCCCGGCGTGTAGGTCATGTGCGAATTCAGGCCATGCATCAAGTCGATCAATGCCGCGCGGTCCCGGCGCTTTTTACACGCCTTCTCGGCGAACTCACGCAAGGCTTCGTCGGCCTCGGTCAGGCGCGTGAAGCGCAGGAACGGCAGCGCCGACTGGCTCTCGTGCTCGGCTTCACGCAGTTCGTCGATGTCGACCTGGCCACGGGCGCCGATGATGATCGCTTCATGCGGCTCATCCATGGTCAGCACGTGCAGGATGTTGCCGAACGGGTCGAGTTGCGCGCGCACCGGGCGCGGCAGGTCGAGCTGCCAGCTGAGCACGTGCTGGCGCTCGCTATCGTGAGGGGTCAGTCGCAGGTACTGGATGCTCGCCCGCACCTGATCTTCGTAGTGATAGGTGGTCTCGTGGCTAATGGAAAGTCTCATGCAGCCTCCAGGTAGGAACTGTGTATGGCGTTACCCAACTGGCGCACCAGCGGGATGAACTCGGTCAGCCACGCGTGCAGGCCTTCGTCGAGAATTTCGTTGATGCCGGTGTAGCGCAGGCGTGCGTCCATCTCGGCGGCCAGACGTTGCGCAGGACGGCCATTGGCCCCTGGCAGTTGAGCGAGGATCTGGTCGATTTCTTCGGTGCACGCGCGCAGGGATCGCGGGACATCGGCGCGCAGCAACAGCAGTTCGGCCACATGCCGGGCGCCGGGCGCGTCGCGGTAGATCTCGGTGTAGGCCTCGAACGACGACAACGCCCGCAACAAGGCACTCCACTGGTAATAGGCGTGAGCCGTGCCGTCGCTGACCGCATCGGCCTGATCGCCCGCCATTTCGTAGCGTGCATCCAGCAGGCGCAAGGTGTTGTCCGCCCTTTCGATAAAAGTGCCCAGACGAATAAACCGGAACGCATCGTTACGCATGATCGTGCCGTAGGACGCACCGCGAAACAGGTGGGAACGTTCCTTGATCCACTCGCAGAAACGACTCATGCCGTAGCGACTCAAGCCCTGATCGGCGATGCCGCGAATTTCCAGCCAGGTGGCGTTGATGTTCTCCCACATGTCCGCGGTGATTCGCCCCCGCACGGCATGCGCGCTGGCCCGCGCCGAACCGAGGCAGCTGTAGATGCTCGCCGGGTTTGCCGCGTCCAGGGCAAAAAAGTGCAGCAGCCGTTCGGCATGCAACTCGCCGTGGCGTTCGAGGTAATCGTCCAGGGTGCCGGTTATCAGCAGCGGCATGGCGAGTTCGTGCAGACCGTCACCGCGGCCATCCTGCGGCATCAGCGACAGCGAATAACTGATGTCGAGCATCCGTGCGAGGTTTTCCGCCCGCTCCAGGTAACGCGACATCCAATACAAATCCGAGGCAGTTCTACTTAACATGACAGGCTTCCTTCAATCCTCGACCACCCAGGTGTCCTTGGTTCCGCCGCCCTGGGAGGAATTCACCACCAGGGAGCCTTCACGCAGGGCGACACGGGTCAAACCGCCGGGCACAACCCGGGTTTCGCGGCCAGACAATACAAACGGACGCAGGTCGATGTGGCGTGGTGCGATGCCGTTTTCGACAAAGGTCGGGCAGGTCGACAGGGACAACGTCGGTTGCGCGATATACGCGTGGGGCTTGGCCTTGATTCGCTCGCGGAAGGATTCGATTTCCGCTGCCGTCGCCGCCGGCCCCACCAGCATTCCATAACCGCCGGAGCCTTGGGTTTCCTTGACCACCAGTTCTGGAAGATTGGCCAGCACGTGGGACAGTTCGGAGGGATTACGACACTGGAACGTCGGAACGTTCTTCAGGATCGGCTCTTCGTCGAGATAGAAACGGATCATGTCGGTGACAAACGGATACACCGACTTATCGTCCGCCACCCCGGTGCCGATGGCATTCGCCAGCACCACATTGCCCGAGCGGTACGACGACAGCAGCCCCGGAACGCCGAGCATCGAGTCCGGATTGAACGCCAGCGGATCGAGGAATGCATCGTCGAGACGGCGGTAGATCACATCCACCGCTTTCGGCCCGTCCGTGGTGCGCATGAACACCTTGTCGTCACGCACGAACAGGTCCGCGCCTTCCACCAACTCAACACCCATTTCCCGAGCGAGAAACGCATGCTCGAAAAACGCGCTGTTGAAGCGACCCGGCGTCAGTACCACCACGCTCGGGTTATCGAGGTGGCTGGAGCTTTTCAGGGTGTCGAGCAACAGGTTCGGATAATGATCGATCGGGGCGATGCGCTGGGCCGAGAACAACTCGGGGAACAGGCGCATCATCATCTTGCGGTCTTCGAGCATGTAGCTCACGCCGCTGGGTGTGCGCAGGTTGTCTTCCAGCACGTAGTACGTGCCGTCACCATCGCGCACCAGGTCGACGCCGGAAATGTGGGAATAGATATCCCGGTGCAGATCCAGCCCCTGCATCGCCAACTGGTATTGCTCGTTGGCCAGCACTTGTTCGGCCGGGATGATGCCGGCCTTGATGATGCGCTGCTCGTGATAGAGGTCGGCGAGGAACATGTTCAGCGCCTTGACCCGCTGGATGCAGCCGCGTTCGACGATCCGCCATTCACTGGCGGGGATGCTGCGTGGAATGGTGTCGAAGGGAATCAGGCGCTCTGTCCCCTGCTCGTCCCCGTAGAGCGTGAAAGTAATCCCGGCGCGATGAAACAGCAGATCGGCCTCGCGTCGCCGTTGTGCCAAAAGCTCGTCAGGCGTTTCGGCCAGCCAACGGGCAAACTCCCGATAATGCGGGCGGACCTGGCCGCCGGCATCGTACATCTCATCAAAATAGGTGCGGATCATGCCGTACTCCTTGTCACCCGGACATCTGGGCTTCGCAAGGCCCGTGCCATCGGCAGAAACGCTTTGATATCAATCGGTTGGATAATCACATGATTAACACCGCACCAATCCTGTGCGGCAAATGCCCCAACCTGATCGCCCCCGCTTCATTGCGAAGCAATGCTGTCGCCTATCACCAGCATAGTCAGAGTTGATTTCACTGCCCGGAGGGGGATGCGGATAATTCGCGCATTCGCTGGAAATGCTCACCGAACTTCCCTTTTAGCCGCCTTGCTCAGGCGGCTTTTTTTTGTTTCGGGATTTGTGGCTGATGGTTTGGCGGTGATTGGGAGGACGTCATCGCCAGCAAGCTGGCTCCTACGGGGGGCGGTGATTTGTGGCACGCCGGATTTCTGTAGGAGCCGGCTTGCCGGCGATGAGGCCTGAAATTCTGCGGTGATTCGCAGGGCGTCATCGCCAGCAGGCTGGCTCCTACAGGGGGCTTGATCGCCGCAAACGAAAACGGCCAACCCGAAGGTCAGCCGTTAGTGGATGTTGTCGCTGTTCATAGTGTTATGCGAGTAGCCCTCGTACCTCCTGCTTGACGCCCCATCCTTCGATGATGCCACCCAAAGGCTCGACCACCGCCTCGAAGTCCTGCTCAAAGTCGCCGATGCCGTCATAGGTGGCGTACATCACTTTGCTCAGTTCCAGGGACCAGGCGCCGTCGTCGCGCACGCTGATTTGTGCATTCATGGATTCACCGCAGTAATGCCCTGCCGCCCTGCGTGCCCGCTCCTCGTCCGGGAAAATGGCGTAGAACTCGATGGGATGGAAACGTGAAAAGTCGAAACCGCCTTCTTTCATGCGGCGCAGAACCGAGCTGCTGATGTCTTCTTGATAGGCTGTGCTCATGAAACGTCCTCCTGATACCGATGGATAGACTTTCCGTACTCCCGACGCCGGCAACCGAAGGGTGCGAGCGCTGCGGCAAGCAAATTGCCGATGGGAAACAAGCATGTAGCTGACAAGACCAGACCTTAGCGATCCATTCGCTGATCTCGCTTGCAGAGTAGCCCCAAGTCGGAGGCGCTGCCAAGGCCTGGTTATTTCACGAGTGTTCCAGAGGGGGTATCAGACGGGGGTGATGCCGAGGATTTGTATGCTGTTCTGGGTCTTGAGATTTTTGACGGTGGCGTCAGAAGTCCGCCCTTCCAGATCGTTCAGATCCAGTTCGGAGGCGACTGGGAGAAGCCGTTCCTTGAGCAGTTTCGCGGCGTGCTCGTTGTCCGGGCATTCGTCGCACTCAAAAACTTCGTTGGCTGTTTCACCGTGATCATCCACGAAAGTGATTTTCCACTTTTGCATCACTGCCTCCTCGAACAAACCCGTAAATGGGCTTACATCCATCTGGACTTTTACCCAGACCGTTCGTTCAAACAGATTACGCCGTGCAAGCATGAAAAACACGGTCCCTGTAGGAGCTGGCTTGCTAGCGATGCAGGCGCTGCGGTTTGTCTGAGACACCGCGTCGATCCGATCGCCAGCAAGCCGGCTCCTACAGGGGTTTTGTGTACTTTTAGTCGTTGCTTGGTTTGTTCACGGCCTGCAACACGTATTGCGGCAAGGCGAACGCGCCGATGTGGATTTCCGGATTGTAGTAGCGGGTGATGATGCCGCTACCGGCAAAGCGCTGTTGCAGGGTTTCGCGGGACAATTTGCGATAAGCGGTGTTGGTCGCGCCCCAGGCAAAGGTCATCGAACCGCCGATGTAGGTCGGCACGGCGGCCTGGTAGAAGTGCCAGTCCGGGAACAGGCTGCGCAGGCGGCCGGCGGTGGTTTTGACTTCTTCGATCTGCATGAACGGCGTGCCGTTCTGGGTCACCAGGATGCCGCCTTCGTTGAGGCAACGACGGCAGGCCTGGTAGAAGTTTTCCGAGAACAGCACTTCGCCCGGACCAATCGGGTCGGTGGAGTCGGAAATGATCACGTCGAACTTTTCAGTGGTGGTGGCGACGAAACGCATACCGTCGTCGATCACCAGGTTCAGGCGCGGATCATCGAATGCACCCTTGGAGTGGTTCGGCAGGAACTCCTTGCACATGTCGACCACGGTGCCGTCGATCTCGACCATGGTGATGTGCTCGACGTTACGGTGCTTGGCCACTTCACGCAGCATGCCGCCGTCGCCACCACCGATGATCAGCACGCGCTTGGCGCTGCCATGCGCCAGGATCGGCACGTGGGTGAGCATCTCGTGGTAGATGAATTCGTCGGCTTCGGTGGTCTGGATCACGCCGTCCAGCGCCATGACGCGGCCCATGCGCGGGTTCTCGAAAATCACCAGGTGCTGGTGTTCGGTGCGCACTTCGTGCAGCAGTTTTTCCATGCGAAAACGCTGGCCGTAGCCTTCGTAGAGGGTTTCCAGGTAATCGCTGGTTGGAGTGTTGCTCATGGGAAGTGCTCCGATGAATGCGGTGGCAACGGACGGTTACCCGCCCATGATGGCCAATCGATCAGCTCGATTGCCCGGGAAAGGCGCGCATTCTACGTCGCGGAAGATGACAGGTCGAACCTTCTGGTGACTACATATCTGTAGGAGCGGCCGGGCGGCGTTCCGTTTGCCGGCGATGCAGACGACGCGGTCTGTCACATACACCGCGGTGATCGGATCGCCGGCAAGCCAGCTCCTACAGATTTTGTGTCGGGTCAGATACGCACATTGCCCCGTGGCCCGGCGATGGCCCAGATGATCAGGCCCAGGACCGGCAGCAGCAGGATCAGCAGGACCCAGATGATTTTCATCCCGGTGTCGGCGCCACTTTTCAGCACATTGATGATTGCCCAGATGTCCAGGACAAGGATGATCAGGCCCACCAGGCCGTTAAACGTGGAACCCATGGTGTCGCTCCCTAAGCGTTGTGTGCCCTCTCAGGATAGTCGGCCCCAGGGGTTTCGTTTCATGCCATCAAACGTGGATGGCGACTTTCAGGGCTTCCAGGGAAGGCGCGGCAGCGATGCCGACCTCGGCGCACAGCTCGAGCACACGCGGTACGTCGTTGCCGTAGACCAGCACCACTTGCAGCTCGTCGTCGAGCAACTGGCTGAAATTCATCAGCGTATAACCGCCGTTTTCCTTGTTCATGCTGCCCATTTGCACCTGGATGCGATTGAGCGCGGTCAGCGCTTCGGTCTTGGCCAGTTGCTTGGGTTTGATGTTGAAATCCACGCCCGGGCCGAACGAAGCGACGATCTGCGCGAACAGGTCCATATAGGTGTCAGCCTGGAACAGCACGGTTTCCGGCAGGCTGCCGACGACGACCCACTCGCCCAATGGAATCGGGAAGGTGTCGTCGTAGTTAATGTCTGGATTGGCTGTCAGAAAAGCCTCTGGATCGGCGTAGGCCTGGGCCGCTTCGTCGGCGACTTTGAGGATTTCGTCTTCGCTCATGCACCCGGAGCTGATTTTGCTGATGAGTTCGACGAGTGCGGCTTTCATGGGGGCGGAATCCTGTAGCGAGGGAATTTTTAAGGCGCGAAGGATAGCGCATTACGTCCCGCAGTTCCTGTGCGCGAGCGTGACCGGGAATGTTGACCCATATCAAGATCCGGCGCACGGGGCCGCGGCACAATGCTGGCACCTTGCCAATACTGTTTCCGCTATCAGAGAAGACCTCCATGGGTGCCTGGCTTAGCAACATCTCGCTGAAATATAAATTCTGGGCGGTCAATGCTGTCGCCTTCGTCACGACCCTGTTGTTGGTGCTGTATGCCGTACAGCTCGAACAACAGGCCCGCAGTCACGCATCCAAAGTGTCCGCCCAGGCACAGGCACGCCTGCTCGGCGCCTGGCCAGCCGGGCAAGCGCTGCCCAAGGCCGATAACCTGCTGACGTTCAGTCGCGGGCAAGCGCCGTGGCTCAACGACCAGCCCGTGCTGGAACTGACGGACAGCAACGGCTGGGTCGAGATCAACTCGATGCCGCTGTTCGGCGAAAACCCGTTGATGGGCGCCGAAGTGTTCGCGCGTGCCGACGGCCAACACATCGCCGTGATTGCTTATGGCCCGAGCCTGAGCCAGGTGTTCGAAGAACGTTTCGCCAACTACGCCGTGGCGGTGTTCATCCTGATGCTGGCGATGCTCGGAGCGTCGCAATTGTTGATCCGCTTTCTGCTCAGCCAGCTCAATACGTTGAAAGACGTCATGCTCCACGTCGAAAAAACCGGCGACCTCTCGGCCCGTGTGCCGCTAGCCTGCACGGACGAAGTCGGGCAGATGGCCGGCGCGTTCAACGCGATGCAGGCCGGTTACCAGCGGGTGGTCAACACCGTCGCCAGCACCGCACGACAACTGGATGACGGTGCCGCTCGGCTGGCATCGAGCATGAACGAAGTGCGCCACGGCATGCTCGGTCAGCAAAGCGAGACCGATCAGGCCGCCACGGCGATCAACGAAATGACCGCCACCGTCTACCACATCGCCCAGCACGCCGGTGCCACCCGCGACCTTTCGAAAACCGCCGACACCCTGGCCGGCAGCGGCCAGGAAGTGGTCAGCCGCGTGCAGAAGTCGATTGCCGGGTTGTCCACTGGCGTCCAGCAGACGGCCGAGATGATTCAGCGTCTGGCCGAAGACAGCCAGAAGATCAACGGCGTGGTCAATGTGATCCACAGCATCGCCGAGCAAACCAATCTACTGGCGCTGAATGCGGCGATTGAAGCAGCCCGGGCCGGGGAAATGGGTCGTGGTTTTGCCGTGGTCGCCGATGAAGTGCGCAACCTGGCCAAAAGCGTGCAGACCTCGACCGACGAGATCACCCTCATGGTTTCGGCGTTGCAGGCCGGTACGCGGGACGCGGTGGATTTCATGCAGGAAAGCTCGTTCAAGGCGGACGACTGCGTGCAACAGGCGCAAGAGGCTGGCGCCGCACTGGCCGAAATCACCAGCGCCGTGGCGCAGATGCGCGAAAGCAATACCCAGATCGCCGTGGCGGCGGAACAGCAGAGCCAGGTGGCGGAAGAGATGAATCGGGCGGTGGTGAGTATTCGCGATGTGACCGAGAACACCGTGAAGCAGACCGTGGACTCGGCGACGACCAGTAATGAGTTGGCGGCGCTGGCCGGGGAGTTGAGCAAGGCCATTGGACAGTTGAAACTCTGAAGCCCCCATCGCTGGCAAGCCAGCTCCTACACGTTCAGCGTTGATCGCATTTCTTCGGTTAACTCGGTCATTGTAGGAGCTGGCTTGCCAGCGATAGCGTCAGCCCGGTCAACATCAATATTGACCATGACACCTATCACTCCGATAGCCATCCTTGATTCGCCGCCCGCCCATGCCGCGCCTATTCTTCAATCATGTGTTCAACATGGATCGAGGATCAGCATCATGGGCAAACGTCACCCCAACCTTCCCGCCTGGCAATGGCGCGCGTACCCGGACAATCACCAGCACCCGGCCAATCTGGTGTTGCACCTGATTGCCGTGCCGCTGTTCATCGTGGCGTTTCTGCTGCTGGTTTGCGGGGTGTTCAGCCTGAGCTTTGCGAACTTCGCGATTGGCGTCATCGGCCTGCTCGCGGCATTGGGCCTGCAACGCCACGGTCACAGCCTGGAGGCGCAAGCCTCCGAGCCGTTCAGTGATCGCAAAGACGCGGTGTCGCGCCTGCTGGTCGAGCAGTTCCTGACCTTTCCACGGTTTTTCCTCAGCGGCGGCTGGTGGCGCGCCTGGCGTGAGCGCCACCGTCGTCACTGATCAGGCGAAAACCGTCACCGTCTGCCGGCTCATGGCAATCAACTGATTTTCTGCGTTCCACAGCTGCGCCGCCGCGTGACCGTAGCCGTCAGCGGCATGTTCGATTTCAACGAGGTATTTACACCAGTCCAGCGTGCTCAATTCCAGCACCGGCTGGACGAATTCGATGGTCCAGGTCAGCGTGCTGCCCATCGCCGGTTTCGTCAGGTGCGGCATCAAGGACGGGGGCCAGGCGTCCACCAGCGCCAGAATATGCGCCTCACTGACCGCCTCTTCCTTCACATCCCCGCGCAAACGCACCCAACCGCCCATCTCGCGGGATTTATTGCCGGTAAACGGCAGGCCGCCAACACTCCAGCGCATCGCCAGATGGCGCATGAATTCCGGGAGCACGCCTTTGATGAATGGCAGCTCCTGGCAATCGTCCCAGTGCTTCATTTCGGGGGCCGGCGTGGCTGTTACCGCCACTTCGGACGGTCGCGAGGCGCCGAAGCTGCCCTGGATGAGTGTCACCACCTGGCCCTTCTGCATCGCCCGACCCAGTACCTGGCTGACCGCCTTGCCTTCGCGCAGGACGTCGACTTCAAAACTGACCGGTACTTCAGGCTCGACCGGCCCGACAAAGGTGATCGCCAGCGAACGCACAGGACGATCCGCCGGCACCTTCGCGCGCATGGCTTCGTATTGCAAGGCAGCCACCAGGCCACCAAAACTGGCGCGACCCTGCGCCCATTCGGCCGGAATAGACAGCTCCAGCGGCTGGCTGCGGACGGCGTCGAGCAGATCGGAAAAGCGCATGGAAACCTCAAGGGTAGAAAAGAATGAAGGGATGTTAACCAGCCAGCTAAAACGGCACAGCGCTTGTTCCGGCCAAAAGTACGGACAGATGGGCCGCGCATGGCTCGGCTCCACACCGAACCCATGTGGGAGCGAGCCTGCTCGCGATAGCGGTACAACATCCGACATTGATGCTGCTGATTTACCGCGATCGCGAGCAGGCTCGCTCCCACAAGGTTCTGTGTTGTCCAGCCAATTAGTGATCAAGTCATCCATGGTGGTTTCAGGATTTGAAACAGGTGGCACTGAGTTTGTCGAGCACACGGTCCGCACGGCCCTCGGCCTGGGCCATGGTGGTTTTCCAGACCGCCACGCAAGGCTGCAAATCGGCTTCCTGTTCGGCCCGGGCCAACCATTGCCAGCAGTCGTGCCAATCGCCCAAAGCGGCCTGGGCCGATTTCAGTCTGGGCAGCGCCGGTTTCAGCAAGCGATCCAGCTCGGGATACGCCTCGATGCCATAGCGTACGCGCTTGATCAGCAAGCGCAGACGATGGCGATCATGGGCGGGATCGTGCAGCGCCTGGTCGAGTTTCTTCCATTGTTTGGCCAGGCGTTTCTCGATGCGTTGACGCAAGCCCTTGAGCAAACCCTGACGCTGCGAGGCGCGTATAAAGCGCGGAAAGGCGTCAAGGATCATCAGCAACTGCAACAGCTCAGGACTCGCCGCAACCGCTGGATAAGCCTCGGCCATCTGCACCATGCGCCGTTGCGCCGCCTCGGGTTGATCGTGCTCGAGCAAGTACGCCGCCAGCACTTCGCGATCGCGCAACGGCGTGGTCAACTGCCCCACGGCCGACGCCGCCGCTTCCAGCTGCTCGACACCGGGCAAGCCACGCAATGGTCGCAGCAGGCTGCGCAAACGGCGAACCGTGGTGCGCAGATCGTGCAATGCTTCCGGGTCGGTGCGGGCATTCAATCGGGCCTGACAGGCCAGCAAACGGACTTCCAGGCCCAGAATTTGAGCCACCAACCGATTAATCATGGGATTGACTCCAATTGTAGGAGCCGGCTTGCTGGCGATGGCGGCCATGATGACGCCTTCACCAGCAAACCGGCTCCTACAGATTAGCGCCTTGTTTAACGGCCAGCGCGTGACTCACGAATATAAAAGCGCGCCTTCTCGGCTTTCTTGCTGCAGCCTTCGAACGCTTCGAATTGCTGCTGGGTCTTGGCGCCGGTCAGCAACGACAGGGCCTTAGAGTAGCTGACGGTGCCGGCAAAACCTTCGGCCTTGGCCAGGTCCAGCTCACGCCACGCCGCATCGATCCCGTTGCCGCAGCTGTCACGGTAAGCGGTTTTGCCGGCACAACCGGCGAGTGCCAGCGCAATCAAGGGCACACAGATCCAGGCTTTCATCACTCACACCTCAACAATAGGAAAACAGTCTTGCAGGTAAGACGGTCCGGCGCGTGAAAAGTGCCTTGCTCCCACCGCCGAAACTATCGCGCTCGGGAGAATAACCATCTGCCGCCATGGAGTGTCGAAAAAACGACGCCTTCACCCTGCCAAGCGACCTTGACGATTGAAGCGCGCCCCTCGATGGGTGCATTGTTGAACCTTGTCAGACGAGGGCGATTCATGAAAAAGCGCGTCGCACTGGTATTGGGCTCAGGTGGGGCCCGAGGATATGCCCATATCGGGGTCATTGAAGAGATCGAACGGCGTGGCTATGACATCTCCTGCATTGCCGGCTGCTCGATGGGTGCGGTGGTCGGCGGGATTTATGCCGCCGGCAAACTGGACGAATACCGTAACTGGATCGAAAGCCTGGATTACCTCGACGTGTTGCGCCTGGTGGACGTCAGTTTTCGGCTGGGGGCGATTCGCGGCGAGAAGGTCTTCGGGCAGATCCGCAAGATCGTCGGCGAAATCAATATCGAAGACCTGCGCATCCCCTACACGGCGGTGGCCACCGACCTGACCAACCAGCAGGAAATCTGGTTTCAGGAAGGTTGTCTGCACCAGGCGATGCGCGCCTCGGCGGCCATCCCGAGCCTGTTCACCCCGGTGATGCAGGGCAATCGCATGCTGGTGGACGGCGGCATCCTCAACCCGTTGCCGATCGTGCCCGTGGTGTCGAGCCATTGCGACCTGATCATCGCGGTCAACCTCAACTCCACCAACCAGCGTCACTATCAATTGCCGGTGATCCAGCGCCCTGCCGCGTTCAGGACCCGGTTCGACAGCCTGATCAGTTCGCTGGGTTCGAAAATGCCGTTCCGCCGCAAACAGGCAGAACAATTGCTGTTGCTGGAAAAGGAAGCGTTGATGGCCGAAGCGGCCGAGATCAATCCCTGGGTCGAGTCCGCCGAACCCGAAGCCCAGCAACCGGCGGCCGCTCCTGAACGCGACGGTGCGCCGAAGTCGGCCACCGGTTCATTCATCATCGACAACGTGGGACCGGCGTCCTTGCTGGATTTGATCAACCAGAGTTTCGAGGTGATGCAGACGTCGTTGGCGCAGTACAAGATCGCCGGTTATCCGCCGGATATTCTGATCAACGTGCCGAAGCGGGTGTGCCGGTTTTTCGAGTTTTACAAGGCGCCGGAGTTGATCGCGCTGGGGCGCGAGATTGCGCGGGACACCCTGGATCGGTATGAGAATGAGCGGGATTCCTGAGGTTCTCGGGTGAATGTGAGGGCCTCATCGCCGGCAAGCCAGCTCCTACAAAGGTTGAGGTGATCACAAGATTTGCAAACGACTCTGGTCCCTGTAGGAGCTGGCTTGCCGGCGATGGGGCCGGATCATCCAACACAAAAAACTAAAGCCCACCCTCACTCAACAACCGATACCCAACCCCCGCCTCGGTCACGATAAACCGTGGCTGCGTCGGATCATCCGCCAGCTTCTGCCGCAAATGCCCCACCACAATCCGCAGATAATGACTGTCTTCGGTATGGGTCGGCCCCCAGATATCCTTGAGCAATTGCTGCTGGGTGATGACCCTTCCCGGATGCCGGGCCAGTTGCGCCAGCACTGCGTATTCCTTGCGGGTCAACGCCACTTCGATGCCTTCGAGCAGCACCCGGCGGTACGCCAGATCCACGGTCAACGGGCCGAACGTCAGCGCCGCTTGTTGCGCCTCGCCCACCGGCGCCTGACGCAACAGGGCACGCACCCGCGCCAGAAATTCCTGGATGCCGAACGGCTTGGTCACGTAGTCATTGGCCCCGCCATCCAGCGCTTCGACCTTCTGCCCTTCACCAGCGCGCACCGACAGCACCAGCACCGGCACCGTCGACCATTCACGGAACTCGCGCAGCACTTGCTGGCCGTCCATGTCCGGCAGGCCGAGGTCGAGCACCAGCAAATCGGGTTTGTTCAATGCGGCTTGCGCCAGGCCTTCGGTGCCGGTGCCGGCCTCCAGCACTTTGTAGCCTTGGGAGGCGAGGCTGATGCGCAGGAACTTGCGGATCTGCGGTTCGTCGTCGATGACCAAAATGGTCGCGGTCTGGCTCATGGTTTCCGGTCGCGGCATGGAGATGTCCAAAGGGTATCAGGCTTCACTTTCAGTGCTCACTGTCCGCTCTCGATTTCAAAGGAAGGTTGTTCCTGCAAGGGCAAGTGAAGGGTGATGCAGGTGCCGCGCCCGTCGATGCCGTCATCGACGCTGATGCGCCCGCCGTGCGCGCCGACCATGCCCTGACAGATCGCCAGCCCCAGCCCGGTCCCCTGCCCGCCACGATCACCGCGTGCGGCGGTGTAGAACATGTCGAAAATCTTCGCGCGCTCTTCTTCCGGAATGCCCGGACCTTCATCGCTGACCGAGAAGAACAGCTCGTTTTCATCCACGCCGGCGCGCAATTGCAAACGCCCATGCACCGGTGAAAACCGTGCGGCGTTTTCCAGCACGTTGACCAGCGCCTGCTCGATCAGCGCGGCGTGGACGAACAGCAGCGGCAGTTGCGCGGGCACATCGGTGCTGACCTGCAACGGCGCCAGCACTGCGCGCAGGCGATTGAGCGAACTGCCAACGATGTCAGCCGGTGACACCCAGTCCCGCGCGAGCTTCAGCGCACCGTGACCGAGGCGGGTCATGTCCAGCAGGTTTTGAATGTAGCGATCGAGGCGCTCGGCTTCATCGCGCGTGCCTTCGAGCAGTTCGCGACGATCCTCCAGCGGGATGGCTTCGCCGAGCGCCAACAGGCTGTCGATGCTGCCGCGCATGGAGGTCAGCGGCGTGCGCAGATCGTGGGACACCGAGGCCAGCAAGGCACTGCGCAGTTGCTCGGTTTCACCGTGCAGCCGCGCCGCTTCCAGGTCTTCGGCCAGTTGTGCGCGTGCCAGCGCCTGGGCCAGCGGCTGACTGAGCGCAGTCAACAAGCGTCGACGCTGACCGCTCAAGGTCTGCCCTTCTTTGGCACAGACGCCGAGCAACGCCAGCGGCCCGTCTTCCACCGAAAGCGGCCACCACCACCAACGCCCCAACGGCAACGTGCCGGTGCCCGCGCCCGCCGGTTGATCGTGTTGCCAGGCCCAATCGGCGGCGGCGCGTTCGGCTTCGGTGAATTCCAGCGGGCCACCGGTTTCGACTTTCCAGCCCGCCTGACCGTCGCGATTGAGCAGGCACAGCTGCACGTCTTTCCAGCCGTTGAGGTGCTGCGCGGCCGCGCTGACCACGGCCTGGCGGTCGGTGGCGGCGGTGAGTTTGCGCGACAGGTCGAGCAGTTCGGTGGTCTCTTCCTGCGTATCGCGCAACGCCTGCAATTGCCGGCGCTGGCGCGCCGCGAGGTTGCCGGTGAGCGCAGCCATCAGCAGGAAAAACAGCAGCGTCAGTACGTCTTCTTCGCGCTGGATGCTGAAGGAAAAATTCGGCGGAATGAACAGAAAGTCATAGGTCAGAAACGACAGCGCCGCACAGGCGAGCGCCGGGCCGAGGCTGCTGCGCACCGCCACCAGCAACACGGCCGCGAGGAACACCAGCGAGATGTTCGGCAGCGGCAAGACACTCGCCACGGCCCAGGCCAGTGCGCTGGCGAGCACGGTTGCGACCAGCGCCAGCGCATAGTCGAACCACACCAGTGACTGCGCCGAACGCTGGCGCGGCTGATGCTGCTCGTGATCGCTGTCGAGGACGTTGATTTCCAGTCCGCGTGCATCGCGCAGCAAGCGTGAGGCCAGACCACCGCCGAACAGGCGTCGACGCAAACGCTGCCGGGACTGGCCGACCAACACCAGGCTGGCACGGCGTTCGGCAGCGTGCTGGATCAGGGTTTTCGCAACTTCGCCGGCACGCAACAACACCACTTCGCCACCGAGACGTTCAGCCAGTTGCTGGGCACTTTGCAGACGCAGGCGCGATTGCTCGTCGCGCACGCTGCCGTTGTCCACGTGCACCAGGCTCCACGGTAAATGCCGGCGCTGGGCGACACGACTGGCGTGACGCACCAGGCGTTCGGCCTGAGCATCGCCATCGACACCGACCAGCAGCCGACCGCGTACCGCAGGTGCCGCCTGGCCAAGCTGGCGATACCCTTGCGCCAAATCGTTATCGACCTGGGCCGCTGCCGTCTGCATCGCCAATTCGCGCAGGGCGGTGAGGTTGGTCTGGGTGAAAAACGCATCGATGGCCGCCCGCGCCTGCTCCGGCACGTAGACCTTGCCGTCGCGCAGTCGCTCGAGCAGCTCGCGTGGCGGCAAGTCGATCAGCAGCAGTTCATAGGCTTCTTGCAGCACCCAGTCCGGCAAGGTTTCGCGGACCTGCACGCCGGTGATGCCGCGCACCTGGTCGTTGAGGCTTTCCAGGTGCTGGACGTTGACCGTGGTGAACACGTCGATGCCGGCGGCGAGCAGTTCCTGAATGTCTTGCCAGCGTTTGGCGTGACGACTGCCGGGCGCGTTGCTGTGAGCCAGTTCGTCGACCAGCACCAGTTTCGGTTTGGCCGCGAGCAGGCCGTCGAGGTCCATTTCTTCGAGCATCACGCCACGGTATTCCGAGCGCACCAGCGGTTGCTGCGGCAAGCCGCCGAGCAGCGCTTCGGTTTCGGCACGGCCGTGGGTTTCTACCACGCCGGCGATGACTTTTACGCCCTGGCGCAGTTGAGTGTGGGCCGCTTGCAGCATGGCGTAGGTCTTGCCGACACCGGGCGCGGCACCGAGGAAAACCTTGAGCCGGCCACGGCCATCGCGGGGCAGGTCTGCTAACAGCGCGTCGGCGCGGCCGGAGTCACTCATGTTTGGGGATCTCTTATTTCAGATGTTGATGTGGTGATTGTTCTATCGCCATCGCTAGCAGGCTAGCTCCCACAGGGGGTATGCATTTCCATGTGGGAGCTAGCCTGCTAGCGATTGGCGACGCCACCGACTTACAACTTTTCCAGCGCCATATTCAGCGCCAACACATTCACCACCGGCGGGCCTACCAACGGCTGTTCGATGTGCGCGGCCAGCAGATTCTGAAGCGTAGACACCGGCAGATTCCGCGTCGCCGCAACACGCGCCAGTTGATAGGCAATCGCCGCTGGTGGCAAGTGCGGATCAAGCCCGCTGCCAGAAGTGGTCAGCAGCGCCAACGGCACCGGCCCCTGGCCTGGCACCAGCAGTTTGTTGGCATCGTCGATCACCCGAGTGGCCAGCGCCGGGTTGCTTGGCGACAGGTTGCTGGCGCTGCTCGATACCGTGGCGAAAGCCCCGGCCGACGGGCGCGGATGGAACCACGCGTCACCGGTGAAATCCTGGGCAATCAGCGAAGAGCCGCGGACTTTGCCGTCGGCGTCACGCACGAGGCTGCCATTGGCCTGGTCAGGGAACGCGACCTGCGCGACGCCAGTGACCACCAACGGGTAAGCGACGCCGGTGATCAGGGTCATCAGGACCAGCAGGCTCAGGGCCGGACGTATCATTGTGGACATTTCAAAATCCTCGAATTCGGGTAACAGATTCGGTGTTCATATAGATGAACCGTGGTGCATTCTTCGCGAGCAAGCTTCGCTCCTACAGGGCGGTGTCACACCTGTAGGAGCCGGCTTGCCGGCGATCGAGCGCGAAGCGCTCGCCAAGGGTCAAACCAGATGCAACGCCGTCAACAGCATGTCGATCGCCTTGATGCCCACGAACGGCACCAGAATCCCGCCCAGTCCGTAGATCAACAGGTTGCGGCGCAGCAACGCCGCCGCACTCGCCGCCTGCACACGCACGCCACGCAAGGCCAGTGGAATCAGCACCACAATGATCAAGGCGTTGAACACGAT
The DNA here is from genome assembly GCF_014852385.1 of Pseudomonas sp. PDM03. Taxonomy (NCBI): domain Bacteria; kingdom Pseudomonadati; phylum Pseudomonadota; class Gammaproteobacteria; order Pseudomonadales; family Pseudomonadaceae; genus Pseudomonas; species Pseudomonas sp. PDM03. Next base: position 261,975 of record NZ_JACVBM010000003.1, read on the forward strand.
TGCCGACAGAATCGCGCTCTGCGGACTGCTCAGTTGCATGACGTTGAGCACACCCAGTTGCGGGTAGATCGAGGCAAACAGCGCCGGCAGAATCGCGAAGTATTTGGCGACGTCGTTGGCGATGGAAAACGTCGTCAGCGCACCGCGGGTTACCAGCAATTCCTTGCCGATCTGCACCACGTCCAGCAGCTTGGTCGGATCGCTGTCGAGGTCGACCATGTTGGCCGCTTCGCGCGCCGCTTGTGTGCCGTCGTTCATCGCCATGCCGACGTCGGCCTGGGCCAGTGCCGGGGCGTCGTTGGCACCGTCGCCGCACATGGCGACCAGACGACCGTCGTTCTGCTCATGACGAATGCGCGCCAGTTTTTTCTCCGGCGTAGCTTCAGCCAGCACGTCGTCCACACCGGCTTCGGCCGCAATCGCCGCGGCGGTCAGCGGGTTGTCGCCGGTCACCATGACGGTGCGAATCCCCAGCTTGCGCAGCTCGGCGAAACGCTCGCGGATGCCTGGCTTGACCACGTCCTTGAGGTGGATCGCGCCGAGCAATTTACCGTCGGCGCACACCAGCAACGGCGTACCGCCGCTCTGGGCGATCTTGTCGATTTCCCGGGACAGTGCCGGGGCGAGATCGGCGCGTTTCAGGCCGACGAACGCCAGCAGCGAATCCACCGCGCCCTTGCGATACACACGGCCCTGATAGTCGACACCGGACAAGCGAGTCTCGGCGCTGAACGGCACCGCCGTCAGCACTTCGGTGCCAGGCTCGGGTTGTGGATGAACGCCGCGCAGGTATTCGACGATGGACTTGCCTTCCGCGGTGTCATCGGCCAGCGAAGCGAACAGCGCACCCTCGGCCAGCTCCTTGGCGCTCACACCCGGTGCGGCATACACCGCGGTGCAACGACGGTTACCGAAGGTGATGGTGCCGGTCTTGTCCAGCAGCAGGACGTGCACGTCCCCCGCCGCTTCCACGGCACGCCCGGATTTGGCGATCACGTTCAGGCGCACCAGACGGTCCATGCCAGCGATACCAATGGCCGAGAGCAAACCGCCGATGGTGGTTGGAATCAGCGTGACCAATAACGCCACCAGGAACACCAGCGGCAGGCTGCCGTTGGCGAAGTGGGCGAACGGTTGCAGGGTCACGACCACCAGCAGGAAGATCAGTGTCAGGCCGATCAGCAGGATGTCGAGCGCCACTTCGTTCGGGGTTTTCTGGCGTTTGGCGCCTTCGACCAAAGCGATCATGCGGTCCAGTGTCGACTCGCCCGGGTTGGCGGTGATGCGCACCAGCAGCCAGTCGGAGACCAGTCGGGTGTTGCCGGTGACGGCCGAACGGTCGCCGCCGGATTCACGGATCACCGGCGCGGATTCACCGGTAATCGCCGCTTCGTTGACCGCCGCGATGCCTTCGATGACCTCGCCGTCACCGGGGATCATTTCCCCGGCTTCGACGCGCACCACATCGCCCTTGCGCAGGCTGGTGGCCGGCACTACTTGAAAGGCGCCGTTGCCGGTTTTGCGGCGTGCGCTCAAGCCTTCGCTGCCAGCCTTGAGGCTGTCGGCGCGAGCCTTGCCGCGACCTTCGGCCAAGGCTTCGGCGAAGTTGGCGAACAGCACGGTGAACCACAGCCACACCGCGATTTGCGCAGCGACGAAGGTCGGCACGGCGCTGTCGGGAATGAAGCACAGCACGGTGGTCAGCACGGCAGTCAGTTCGACCACCAGCATCACCGGCGCACGCTGCAACTGCCGTGGGTCGAGCTTGACGAAGGCTTGCACCAGCGCCGGACGCCACAGGGCCGAGATCGCGGTTTTCGGTTGTTCCAGCGCCTTGACGGTGGCGGCTTTACTTACGGGCATATTCATCATTGACTCCTCAGCTTCCTATTCCAAAGGCAGCCATGCTCAAATGTTCAGCGATTGGGCCCAGCGCCAGGGTCGGCAGGAAGGTCAAACCACCCACCAGCAAAATGGTCACGGTCAGCAACGTCACAAACAGCGGGCCGTGGGTCGGGAAACTGTTCTGGCCGATCGGTGCGGTTTTCTTCATCGCCAGGCTGCCGGCCAGGGCCAGTACCGGGAGGATGTAACCGAAGCGACCGATCAACATGCCCAGACCGAGCATCAGGTTGTGGAACGAGGTGTTGGCACCGAAGCCGCCGAATGCCGAACCGTTGTTGGCACTCGCCGAGGTGTAGGCGTACAGCAACTGGCTGAAACCGTGGGCGCCGGGGTTGCTCACCGAGGCGACCGGGCCCGGCAGGCTCGCGGCAATCGCACCGAGCACCAGCACGCCGACCGGCATCACCAGCAAAGTCACCACCAGCAATTGCACTTCCTTGGCCTGCAGTTTCTTGCCGAGGTATTCCGGGGTGCGGCCGATCATCAGGCCGGCGAGGAACACCGCGATCAGCACGTTGAGCAACATGCCGTAGAGCCCGGCACCGACGCCGCCGAAGATCACTTCGCCGACCATCATGTTGACCATCGCAACCATGCCGCTCAGCGGGTTGAGGCTGTCGTGCATGCCGTTGACCGAGCCGTTGGACGCGGCGGTCGTGGTCACCGACCACAACACCGTGGCGGTGGTGCCGAAGCGCGCTTCCTTGCCTTCCAGCGGTGCGGTCTGTTCGACGGCGACGTTGTTCAGGGTCGGGTTCGGTTGGTATTCAGCCCACAGCGAGGTCGCGCCGCCAATCAGGAACAGCGCCAGCATGCAGGCGATGATCGCGCGGCTCTGACGCAGGTCTTTGACGTAATGACCGAAGGTGAATACCAGGGCGACCGGGATCAGAATGATCGAGGCCACCTCGAACAGGTTGCTCCACGCCGTCGGGTTCTCGAACGGGTGCGCCGAGTTGACGCCGAAGAAGCCGCCACCGTTGGTGCCCAGTTGCTTGATCGCAATCTGGCTGGCGGCCGGGCCGAGCGGGATCACCTGATCGACGCCTTGCATCGTCACCGCATTCACGTACTGCGCGAAAGTTTGCGGCACGCCCTGCCAGACCAGGTACAGCGCCAGCAGCAGGCACAGCGGCAGCAGGCCGTAGAGGGTGGCGCGGGTCATGTCGACCCAGAAATTGCCCAGGGTTTTGGTCGATTTGCGACCGATGCCCCGGCACAGCGCAACCAGCACAGCGAGGCCGGTGGCGGCGCTGACGAAGTTCTGCACGGTGAGGCCGACCATCTGGCTCAGGTAGCTCAGCGAGGCTTCGCCGCTGTAGCCCTGCCAGTTGGTATTGGTCATGAAACTGACGGCGGTGTTGAACGCCAGCGTCCATTCCTGACCCGGCAGGTTTTGCGGGTTGAGCGGCAAGTGGTCCTGAAACAACAGGATCGCGAACAACAGCAAAAAGCCCGCAAGGTTGAAGGCGAGCAAGGCCAGGGTGTATTTCTGCCAGCTCTGTTCGGCTTGCGGATCAACGCCGGCCACCCGATAACAGCCACGCTCCACAGGTCCCAGGATCGGTGTCAGCCAGGTGCGCTGGCCTTCCATGACCTTGTAGTAGAACCGCCCGAGAAACGGTGCCGGGATCAGCACCACGGCGAAGAAGGCCAGGATCAGCCAATAGTCATAACTGTGCATAGCCGCTCCTAGTTCCGGTCCGCGCGCAACAGCGCAACCAACAGATAAATGAACAGCCCCACTGCCAACAGCAGTGACACCCCGTCCAGAACGCTCATGGAAGTTCTCCGTGTTACGGCGTATTGCCGCGTGTGGAGTCATTGTCGGAAGGAAGGCTGTAAAGGAGCGAGATCGAGGGGGTTAGCTGGGCATAAAGAAAGTGTAAAGAGTGGGTTTATGCGGGCGTTACAGCTTGGTTTTGTGGTGTCTGTTCTGCCGTCATCGCGAGCAGGCTCGCTCCCACAGGATTTTTGTCGTACACAAATTTTGTGCTCGATCCAGAACCTGTGGGAGTGAGCCTGCTCGCGATGACGGCAGAACAGACGACAACGCCCTCAACTGGCGCACAAAAAACCTACATCCAGCGCCAAACATCCTCGATACGACGTGTTTTTACGCTTTACGACGGCCATCACCACAATGGCACGCCCACTGCACACGCCCTCCCCGATCTGTCCAAACCGTTCAGGGAGCAAACGCATGAACACACAACTCAAACCCACGCTGGGCACGCTGCACCTGTGGGGCATCGCGGTCGGGCTGGTGATTTCCGGTGAGTATTTCGGCTGGAGTTACGGCTGGGGCGTGGCGGGCACACTTGGTTTTCTGGTGACGTCCTTCATGGTCGCCACGATGTACACCTGCTTCATCTTCAGCTTCACTGAGCTGACTACGGCGATTCCCCACGCCGGCGGTCCCTTTGCCTACAGCCGCCGCGCCTTTGGCGAGAAAGGCGGATTGATCGCCGGGCTGGCGACACTGATCGAATTCGTCTTCGCCCCACCGGCCATCGCCCTGGCGATCGGCGCCTACCTCAACGTGCAATTCCCCGCCCTCGACCCGAAACACGCAGCGGTCGGCGCTTACATCGTGTTCATGGGCCTGAACATCCTCGGGGTGAAACTGGCGGCCACCTTCGAGCTGGTGGTCTGCGTACTCGCGGTGGCTGAATTGCTGGTGTTCATGGGCGTGGTTGCGCCGGCGTTCAGCTTCAGCAACTTCGCGCTGAACGGCTGGGCCGGCTCCGATGTGTTCGGCGCACCGGCGATTGCCGGGATGTTCGCGGCGATTCCGTTTGCCATCTGGTTTTTCCTCGCCATCGAAGGCGCCGCCATGGCCGCCGAAGAAGCCAAGGACCCGAAACGCACGATTCCCAAGGCGTACATCAGCGGCATTTTGACCTTGGTGTTGTTGGCCATGGGCGTGATGTTCTTTGCCGGCGGCGTCGGCGACTGGCGCACTTTGTCGAACATCAACGACCCACTGCCGCAAGCGATGAAAACCGTGGTCGGCGAAAGCTCCGGCTGGTTGCACATGCTGGTGTGGATTGGCCTGTTCGGCCTGGTGGCGAGTTTCCACGGGATCATCCTCGGTTACTCGCGGCAGTTCTTCGCCCTTGCGCGAGCCGGTTACCTGCCCGCGTCGCTGGCCAAACTCTCACGCTTCCAGACGCCGCACCGGGCAATCATCGCCGGTGGTGTCATCGGGATCGCAGCGATCTACAGCGACGGTTTGATCAACCTCGGCGGCATGACGCTCACCGCCGCGATGATCACCATGGCGGTGTTCGGCGCGATCGTGATGTACATCATGAGCATGCTCAGCCTGTTCAAACTGCGTAAAACCGAGCCGAACCTGGAGCGCACTTTCCGCGCGCCGTGCTACCCGTTGGTGCCGGCCATTGCACTGGTGCTGGCGGTGGTGTGCCTGGTGGCGATGGCGTGGTTCAACGCGCTGATCGGCGCGATTTTCCTCGGCTTCATGGCCGTGGGTTTCGTGTACTTCATGTTGACCGCGCAATTGCGCGCCGATGCACCCGCGGACGCGATGTTGACCGGGCTCTGAATCGCAGAGGTGTTGCGGGTCGATCAGGCATAGAATGGAACCACTGCGAAATTGAATCGCTCAAAGTGGTATGCACGATCGATTGGCGAAACCCGCCAATCGGCCTGCCCTCAAGGAGAGCCCTATGCCCTGGTATGCCTGGTTGATTCTGGTCGTTGCAATCGGCTCGATCGTGGGTGGTTTGATGATGTTGCGCGACACCGCCAACAAAGTTGAACTGACCGATGAGCAACGCAAACGCGTCGCTGAACGCAACGCGCAAGCGGATGCCAAGGATGCGCAGGACCGCTGAAAAAAACCTGATCCCTGTAGGAGCGAGCCTGCTCGCGATGTACCTGAGAACAACGCGTTTATTCAGAATAAACGCGTTATCGTTAACGTCCATCGCGAGCAGGCTCGCTCCTACAGGTGACGGTTATTTTTCCCAATCGGCCTTGGCGATGTGCAAGCCATGCAGCCCTTTGTACGCCGCACGCTCCGGCTGGCTCCAGCCTTCGAGCAGTGAATCCTCCAGTTTGTAGATCTCCACCCCAAGCGGGCGACATACGCTCAGCGGGTCCTGCGCGTCCGGCCCCCACATGGCCAGCGACAGATCGCCCCCCGGGCACGTCGACAGCGCACACAACAGATCGATCTCGGCAAAGAATTCCAGGTAATCGCCCTTCTGCGCCGGACAGGCTTTCATGAAGTACATGTCGTCGTGATTGAGGCCGGTGCACTGGAAAATGTTCAGCACGTCATGCACGTCGAACTCGGTCAGGCTATGGGGCAACACTGCGCGGGTCAGGTTGGAGTGGCAGTGATGGTGGAAGTCTTCGCCGGTGAGCATTTTGTTCACATAGGGATCGCAGCGGGTACCGAGCAAGTCGTGCAGGCGCCCACCATGTTCGTCAATGCCGTAGTCGGCCAGGCTGTCATCGGTGATGGTCACCAGCGGCCGCAAGAATGGCAGGTTCGACCAGAGCCGGTCGTGAGTGCTGACATGCGCCCCTTGCAACTGCCGCGTGCGCGAAGCCCACAAGCGTTCACGCGGATCGTTGGCATTCCAGACGTTGAAATCCCCGACTTGCGGGCCGACCGGCGTGGTCACGCGAAACACGTGCCCGGCCGGGACATTCCAGGCGCGGCCGGTGCGGATCGGCACTTCGAACTGCTCGATCAGCGTGCGCCCCTCCTTCGTATCCCGGATCTTTTCATAGAAGGCTTTGTCCACCTGCAAGGCCGAACCTTTGCTGACTTGGTAGGCCGCTGGATAATCTTTGTACATGGCACGAATCCTCGATCAGTGATGGGAAGAAGGGGCAAGCATTTGCAATAGAAGGTGTTCGGAGTCGTCGAGATAACGGCTCATGGCGTCCTCGGCGGCGCGTTTGTCGCCTTCGGCCAGCAGCTCGTGAATCTGCCGGTCACGCGCCAGCCAGGGCGCCTGAAACCGTGATTCATCGGGCGCGGCGCAAAACACCAGGCGCAGTTGCGCGACGACATTGGTGAAGAACTCATCGAACAACGGGCTGCGCAGCAACCCGACGATGTGCTGATGAAACGCCAGGCTGTGCGTGCCCACGGCGCGCCAGTCCTCCCGCTCCCGGGCCAGTTCGGTGGCTTCCAGGGCTTCGAGCATCCGGTCGGACTGATAATCGCGCAGCGGCTGACTGGCACTGATGGCCTGTAACTCCAGCGTGCGGCGGACGTTGAACAGATCCCGCACATCGTCGACGCCCAAGCGACGCACCATCACGCCTTTGTTGCGCACATAACGGGTCAGACCTTCCTGCCCCAGCCGATGCAAGGCTTCGCGAATGGTGTTGCGGGAAGCGTTATAGGCTGACACCAGATCGTTTTCCACCAGCGCCATGCCGGGCAGCAAACGACCGCCAATGATGTCGGCGCGTAACTCCAGGGTGATGTGATCGGCCAGGGACAGTCCGCTGTTCATACTTATCGCCTCATGATTGTTCAACAATCGTCAGCTAACGGGTAATCACTATCCGTGCCAGTTCGGTCGAGACGTCATGAAGGAGTTGGACGCATCTGCATGCTTTTTAGAAATAGAAGTACAGTCACCATCCCATTTCCATTGGTTAAGATGGCGCATTGTTGCGGAGATACCAGATGCGTTACTCGCAGGACCATAAAGCTCAGACCCACAAACGCATCATCAAGGAAGCTTCGGCGCGATTTCGCCGCGACGGTATTGGCGCGACCGGCTTGCAGCCCCTGATGAAAGCGCTGGGCTTGACTCACGGCGGCTTCTATTCGCATTTCAAGTCCAAGGATGAGCTGGTAGAAAAGGCCCTGCAGGCTGCAGGCGCCGAGGTGGAAGTCATCTGCGCCGAACTGTTCGCTCAGGAACGCCCACTCGAGGCGTTCATTGATGCGTACTTGTCCGAATGGCACCAGACTTCGCCCCATGAAGGGTGCCCGCTGCCGACCATGTCATCGGAACTCGGCCTGCACGGACAGCCAAGTCCGACCTCCGATGTAGTGCTCAATGCGCGGCTCGAACAAATACAAGGCACCCTTGAAGGTGATGATGCCGCCGACCAGAGCATCTTCATCATGTCCGCAATGGTCGGGGCGCTGCTGTTGTCGCGCAGTGTCGAGAGCGCCGATCTGGCCCAGCGGATTCTCGACGTCACGCGCGATTTTCTCAAAAAGCCTCGGGATTAAGCCTGCCAGCGCTTGAAGAGCACGCTGGCATTGACCCCACCAAACCCGAAACCGTTGGACAGCGCATACTCGATGGTCATTGGCCGCGCCTGACCATGGACGATGTCCACACCTTGCGCCGCCGGATCCGGGTTATCCAGGTTGAGGGTGGCCGGCACGATCTGATCACGGATCGCCAACAGCGTGAAGATCGCCTCGATCCCGCCCGCCGCGCCGAGCATATGCCCGGTGGCCGACTTGGTCGACGTGACCGCAATCTTGTTATCCGTGCCGAACAACGATTTGATGGCCGCCAACTCGCCCAGATCTCCAACCGGCGTCGAGGTTGCGTGAGCATTGAGGTGCTGCACCTGTGCCGCAGCAACGCCAGCCTGAGCCAGCGCCAGCGACATTGCCCGTCGCGCACCACTGCCATCTTCGGGGCCGGCGGTCAGGTGATAGGCGTCGGCGCTGGTGCCGTAACCGACCAGTTCCGCCAGCGGTTGCGCGCCACGGGCCAATGCATGCTCCAGGGATTCGATCACCAGAAGGCCTGCTCCCTCACCCATGACAAAACCATCGCGGTCACGGTCGAACGGACGCGAAGCCCGCTCCGGAGTTTCGTTGTAACCACTGGACAACGCGCGAGCCGCAGCGAACCCGGCGAGACTGACACGATCGATCGACGCCTCCGCACCGCCACACACCGCAATGTCCGCCTCGCCGCAACGGATCAGCCGCGCCGCATCGCCAATCGCCTGAACCCCGGCCGCGCACGCCGTTACCGGAGCACCCAGGGGGCCTTTGAATCCGTGCTGGATCGACACATGGCCCGCGGCCAGATTGACCAGAAAGGAGGGAATGGTGAAAGGCGACAAACGCCGCGGGCCACGACTGTCGGTGGTGCGGACCGCATCGGCAATCGCGCCGAAACCACCGACCCCCGAACCGATAATGGTCGCCGTACGCTCCTGGGCATTGGCATCCTGTGCCTGCCAACCGGCTTGCTCAAGCGCCTGACGTGCCGCTTCCATGGCAAACATAATGAAGCGGTCCATCTTCTTCTGCTCTTTGGGTGGCGTCGCACGATCCGGGTCAAAACCCGCCTCGGCATCTTCGGCCAGCGTCGGCACTGCGCCACCGACCTTGGCCGGCAGATCAGCCACGACTTCGTCCGGCAGGTTGCGCAATCCCGAACGCCCGGCCAACAGACGCTCCCAGACGGCTTCGACCCCGCTACCCAGCGGAGTCACCAAACCCATGCCCGTTACAACCACTCGACGTTCACTCATACCGCAACTACCTCAAGCCAATGGAGGGTGCCTCACTTGTAACGCGAAGCGGCCTTGCTTTTGGAAAGATTCGGCGCCATCACCAGACGCGCCGCGACAAACGCATCCCAGTCGGAGGCATCCGGCAACGAAGGAATGGTGATCAGTTCTCCCTGGTCCAGCCCCGACAACGAAGCATCGACCATCTCGCCCGCTTCCATGACCATGTCCGCCGGGATCTGGCTTGCGTCAATACCGGAACGCTCCCAGATTTCGGTGCGAGTCACGCCTGGCAACACCGCTTGCACTTTGACCCCGGTGCCATCCAGCTCGGCATTCAACGACTGGGTCAGGCTCAACACATAAGCCTTGCTGGCGCTGTAAGTGGCGTTGAAGCGCTCGGGGAACAACGCCACCACCGAGGCGATGTTGATGATCGTACCCCGGCCGGCTTTGGCAAAACTGGCGGCCGCCGCCGAAGCCAGGCGCGTGACCGTCGTTACGTTCAATTGAATCAAACGTTCCAGTTGGTCCAGATCGGCGTTGGCCAGCAAGCCATCTGCCGCGACACCCGCGTTATTCAGCAGCAGACTGATACCCGAATCGCTGCGAAGGCGTTGCTCAAGTTTCAGCACATCATCCTTTTGCGTGAGATCCGCTTTCAGCACCTCGACCTGAACACCATGCTCGGCGCGCAGCTTGCTCGCCGCGGCCTGAAGACGCTGTTCGTCACGTGCGACCAGCAACAAATCAAAACCGCGCGCGGCCAAGCGCTCAGCGTAAATGGCACCAATCCCGGATGAAGCACCGGTGACAAGAGCCGTACCTTGGGTCTGGACAGAATTCATGACGTGCTCCTGGAATGCGTAAGGAAAAAGAAAAGCGCCTGCGCTTCAGAGCGCCAAGCTGGATGACGAATTTATTATAGGCATAATTTAATCACAATATGATAGCCGTAATTTTTCACCTGCCGACGGAAGGCGCTAAATCGCCACGTACGCCAGAATGCAAAAAGGCCGGTCAATGACCGGCCCATGGCGCTGAATTACAAGCTTAGTTCACCTCAAGCTTTTCGCGGTTCTTATCCAGAATGGCTTTGCCGATTCCCTTCACTTCGAGCAGCTCGTCTACCGATGCAAACGGCCCATTACTCTCACGATAGGTAACAATCGCCTTGGCCTTGGCTTCCCCGATGCCGGACAACTCCCGTTGCAGGGTCGACGCGTCGGCCTGATTCAAATCAACCTTTTCGGACTGAACCTTGGGAGCGACCTCCATGACCAGAGGTGCAGTGCCCGCCTCCGACTTGGCCGCGGGTGCAGCAATAGCGGCGACAGAGGCAGTGCTCAGGAGGGCAAAAATCAGAGAGTAGAAGTAGCCAGTACGCATAAATGAAGCTCCATGACATCAATTGGGAAAGCAGCTTTTCCGAAGCTGCCTTCCAAACTTAGGCGATGTCTGGAGCCTGTCAAAAATGTGTCAGTTACAGGATGTGAAACAATCAGGGCTCGAGGCGACGCTGCTGATAGATCCAGTCGACGATCTCGCCGTCAGGGGTATAGCCGCTGACCGTTTCGCGCAGAAGCTGGCGGACTCTCGAATAATCATCCTGATCAACCGCTGCCAGCAATTCGCCCAACCGCGCCTTCAGCACATCCCAGGTCAGGTAATCTTCGCTGGCCGTCATGATCATCGGATGCGAGGTCGCCGCAACGTTGTCGCCGATCAGCAGCTCTTCGTAGAGCTTTTCACCCGGACGCAGGCCGGTGAATTCGATCGAAATGTCACCGTGGATATTTTTGTCCGACCGGACACTCAACCCTGACAGATGAATCATTTTCTCTGCCAACTCGATGATTTTTACCGGCTCGCCCATGTCCAGCACGAAAACGTCCCCGCCCTGCCCCATCGACCCGGCCTGGATCACCAACTGAGCGGCCTCGGGAATGGTCATGAAATACCGGGTGATTTTCGGGTGTGTGACGGTCAACGGTCCGCCAGCCTTGATCTGCTTGTGGAAAAGCGGGATCACAGAACCTGACGAGCCCAACACATTACCGAACCTGACCATGGTGAATCGGGTCTTGTTGACGCGAGACACGCTGGACTTGTCGCCAAACAACACAGGGGCTTTTTCACGGCTGAGCGCCTGCAATGTCAACTCTGCAAGTCGCTTGGTACTCCCCATTACATTGGTGGGGCGAACAGCCTTGTCGGTGGAAATCAGTACAAAGTTTGCAACTCCGGCCTGAAGTGCAGCCTGGGCCGTATTTAACGTGCCCATGACATTGTTCAACACGCCTTCTGCAATATTGTGCTCGACCATAGGTACATGTTTGTACGCTGCGGCGTGGTAAACCGTATCGACATGCCAGGTCTTCATGACGTCCAGCAACTTGTTCTCGTTACGGACAGAACCCAGGATCGGCAGCAGTTTGACGGACAACGATTCACGCGCAATTCGCTGCTCAAGCTCGGACAGGATGCTGTAAAGATTGAACTCGCTGTGTTCGAACAACAACAGGGTCGTAGGCCTTAACGCAAGTATCTGCCGGCACAGTTCCGAACCGATTGATCCGCCCGCACCGGTAACCATCACTGACTGGCCGGTGATGCAATGCTCCAGCAGGTCCTCTTGAGCCGGTACCGCATCACGCCCAAGGAGGTCGGCAATGTCCACTTCCTGGATATCGTCGACCTTGACCCGGCCACTGGCCAGATCCATGAATCCCGGCACGCTGCGCACATGAAGCGGGAAGCGCTCCAGGTAGCCCAGAATTTCCCGGCGGCGCCCACGGTTGGCCGAAGGGACTGCAAGCAGGATTTCCTGAGCGCCTGTCGTGTCAATCAGTTGCTGGATATGCTTGGGCTTGAACACTTGCAACCCGGAAATGACACGACCGGCAATACTTCCGTCATCATCGATGAACGCAACCGGGCGCATCACCCTGCCCATGCGCAGCGCCGCAACAAGCTGGTTGCCTGCGGCGCCAGCGCCGTAAATGGCCACTTTCGGCAAACCATTATCACGATTGGCAAAAGGCACATGTTGCGCCGCCGCGAACCAATCACCCAAAAAGTACTGGCGCATTGCCAAACGCAAGCCACCAATCATGATCAGGCTCAACCACCAGTAGTTGAAAATAATCGAGCGGGGCACGACCGTTTGATGATTGCTATATAAATAGACGATGACGCCAAGAATAAGCGAAGAAAGGCTGACGGCTTTAATTATCGCAATAAGTGCATCATTACCGAAATAACGCATCACAGCGCGATACATGCCAAATCGAATAAACAACGGGATGGCAACAACGGGAGCACTAAGAAATAACCAGAGGTGCTGTTGAACAGGGCTGTTCATTTCGTCGATCCCTAGACGAACGACAAAAGCCATCCATAACGAGACCCAAACCAAACCAACATCGGCAACTACCTGCAGGACCCGCTTGTGTCGGCGCGGAAGGCTCAACAAAAAAGCTCTTATTTTATCCATAACCCTATCGAACACCTCACCAAGCTCCTGAAATCAAAAAATAAACTATTGCCTTTGAACCCGCAAAGAAAACCGGCCGATTTACGATGAAATACCAGCACGGGCAAATGCCGCACCAGCGTAAGGACTTCAAAAAATAAACTTCGATCAGGCACCCTTGTACCAAAACAGCTGGGGGGAGGCAGAGCCTGACAGGCTACCGAAGGCAATCCCGATATAATACCTGTGTTGCGTCAGAAATCTCTGCTCGCAGGCAAAATTACTGCCATCAAACGCAAGCGCAACCCAGGCGGCCTCGGTTACCCCGGCAGGTGCCGGTAAAAAATGACGAACGTGCCGGAATCGCGGTTCCTACCTGATACAATGCCCCGAACTGCACGCAGCCTATAAGAATCGCAGCTACGCCCCTCCGGTGTTGTATCAAAACTGATCAAGATGACCACAAGGAATAGTCTCTCGCCATCAGGCCTTTCACGATTGGCGAGGCACATCTGGCAATCGGCCGGCCCCCTGACAACCAATCCGGAAGAAAATTCGCTGCATCGAAGACGCATCAAGCTGCAACCTTGGAAAGCATCGGACAAAGAAGGCTATAATCCGCGGCGCCTAAAAAGCTTTCCAGTTCTTAGCGATAAAGAAGAGCGAGCAGGGACACGCTGTAAGAAACTTCTGTCTCCGACGAAAGACCCGGCTAACACGAACTGAACGGTTGACCCCCGATGACAAAGATGTCACTCCGCGATCGAGATCATGCCAGCGGAAGTAAACAGACCCGCTGCGAGCACCTTCTCGAGAGGGATCAGGCTGTCTCCAGGAAGGGGTGGATTAGATCGATTGAACAGCGCGCCCCAAAGGACAATGATATCCATCTCCTACACTCGCCGACGCCCATGTTTTTTGCTCCTCTGATACTGGAAGGGTTCGGCGATGGCCGCTTGGCAACCAGAGACGATCTGCGCCAGACAATGATCCTGCGCCCGCACACCGGGCTGCTTGTGGATCAGACTCCCGGCAAAACCCTGCGTGCCTGCGCCGCTACTCCGTTAGTGGTAAATAGCGGTTCTGTGCAGCACAAGGAAACAGTGCAAAAACCAATCGAATTCGCCCTTCTCTCATTCGCGTGATAGGCCTGTGCACGCAATAATTTTTTTTATTTTTTAATAGCGGTGTAGCTATGACTTTGAAAACCTTGTGTGTGTTTGGCACGCGCCCCGAAGCAATCAAAATGGCCCCTTTGGCGTTAAGCCTCGCGGCGGACGAACGCTTCGAAGCCAAGGTATGTGTAACCGGCCAGCATCGCGAGATGCTGGACCAGGTACTGAATCTTTTCGAGATCACGCCTGACTTCGATCTGAACATCATGAAGTCTGGCCAGGACTTGACGGACGTCACCACCACTATTTTGCAAGGCATGAAATCGGTCTTCGCCGAGTTCAAGCCCGACATCGTCCTCGTGCATGGCGACACTGCTACCACTTTCGCCACTACCCTGGCGGCCTACTACCAACAGATCCCTGTCGCTCATGTCGAGGCCGGTCTGCGCACGGGCAATCTCTATTCGCCCTGGCCAGAAGAAGCCAACCGCAAGTTGACCGGCGCTCTGGCAGCCCTGCACTTTGCCCCGACAGACACCTCCAGTCAGAATCTGCTCCGGGAAGGGGTAGCCGCTCAAAGCATTCACGTCACAGGCAACACAGTGATCGATGCCCTGCTGGACGTCGTGGCGAGAATTAAAAACAGCGCCACCCTGCAGCAACAGTTTCACCAACAATTCTCCTTCCTGGGTGAAGGGAAGCGAATCATCCTGGTCACCGGCCATCGCCGCGAAAGCTTCGGTGACGGATTTGAAAAAATCTGCCAGGCACTGCTCACGACGGCGAAAGAATTTCCCGACGTCGAAATCGTCTACCCCGTCCACCTGAATCCGAATGTTCGCGAGCCCGTCAATCGACTCCTGGCCGGCATCGACAACGTTCACTTGATTGAACCACTGGATTATTTGCCTTTTGTGTACCTGATGGACCGCTCCTACCTGATCCTCAGCGATTCGGGCGGCATCCAGGAAGAAGCACCTTCGCTGGGCAAACCCGTTCTGGTCATGCGTGACACCACTGAACGCCCGGAAGCCGTCGAGGCAGGCACTGTCAAACTGGTGGGCACCGACATAGACGTTATCACGGGCAACTTGCGCAGCCTGCTGACAGACTCCAACGCTTACAGCCAGATGAGCTTCGCTCACAACCCCTACGGTGATGGCAAGGCGTGCGCGCGGATTCTTGAAACTCTTTCCCAATTTAAAAGAGGCTAACCTATGAGCTTTGAAACCATTTCCGTAGTCGGCCTCGGCTACATCGGACTGCCCACTGCCGCAGTTTTTGCCGCACGCAAGAAAAAAGTCATAGGCGTCGATGTTAATCCTCACGCCGTTGCAACGATCAATCGCGGTGAAATTCACATCATCGAACCGGATCTGGACATTGTCGTGCGGGCAGCGGTAACCGAAGGTTATCTGCGCGCAACCACCACTGCCGAACCGGCCGATGCGTTCCTTATTGCGGTACCGACCCCTTTCAAGGGCGACCACGAACCGGACCTGTCTTACATCGAGTCAGCCAGCAAAGCCATCGCTCCAGTCTTGAAGAAAGGCGATCTGGTCATCCTTGAATCGACTTCTCCGGTCGGCGCAACCGAGCAGATGTCCGCATGGCTGGCTGAAGCGCGCCCGGACTTGAGCTTCCCGCAAACGCATGGCGAAGACTCTGACGTTCGTATTGCACACTGCCCTGAACGCGTCTTGCCGGGCCATGTGCTGCGCGAGCTGATCGAGAACGACCGCATCATCGGCGGCCTGACCGCCAAGTGCTCGGATGCTGCAATGCGTCTGTATAAAACGTTCGTGGAAGGTGAATGCATCATCACCGACGCGCGCACTGCAGAAATGTGCAAGCTGACCGAAAACAGCTTCCGCGACGTCAACATCGCTTTTGCCAACGAACTGTCGATCATCTGCGACAAGCTCGACATCAGCGTATGGGAACTGATCCGCCTGGCAAACCACCACCCGCGAGTCAACATCCTGCAACCCGGCCCTGGTGTAGGCGGTCACTGCATCGCTGTCGACCCTTGGTTTATCGTGAGCAAGACACCCGATGAAGCGCGCTTGATTCGCGCCGCGCGGGAGGTCAACGACAGCAAGCCGCAATGGGTGCTCGATCAGGTCGCGCTCGCAATCGGCAAGTATCTGCAAGAGAACCCGGCTAAAACAGCGAAGGACGTCACTGTCGCCTGTCTGGGCCTGGCGTTTAAGCCGGACATCGATGATCTGCGCGAAAGCCCATCCCTTGAAATCACGGTGCAGATTGCAAAAAATCATCCGGGCACCGTTCTGGCCGTTGAGCCGAACATCGAGCGCCTCCCTGCTCGCCTGGAAGGCATCGCAACCCTGAGCCCGGTCGATCAGGCCCTGTCTTCGGCCAACGTCATCGTTCTGCTCGTAGATCACAGTGCGTTTAAAACCATCCCGAAAACCCGCTTGTCATCGCTGAAAGTTATCGATACCCGCGGAGTCTGGACCTGAAAAATCAGGGGTAACTTGATTGCGTACAAAAATCAGGTGGGTCATACACTCACCTGATTTTTTTGCGCTATAAAGCGACAGCGATTTTTACTCTAGATGATCGTGTGCTCGAATTTGTCATGATGAGGTTTAAGAGGTTCCGGCATGGTCAATCTACTAATTCAGGTGCTGACGCTGATAAGTGGCCTGGTTGTAAACTTTGTTATTCCTGGCCTGTATGGACTGGATGCGTATGGCGCGTTCATCAAGGCCAATGTGCTGGTATTTTTATTTCAAAAACTTCTCGACATCGTTAACGAGCAACTTATTGCCAGTGTCGAAGCCGAGTACATCCTCGTCACCTCATTATTTATGGCGACGTTGATTTTTTTACTGTTCAGTGTGGTCAGCCTGGTAGACGACATCGGTAGTCCTTTATTGCTGAGTGTCATGCTGCTCAGCTCAGCGTGCCTGCTTTCCCTGTTCGGGCTCCGTTTGCAGCGCTGGATAGTCGGATACCTCGTTCTCTTTCTGTGTGTTTTTTTCGTCCTCTTGTTCATCAGTTATCAACAGATCCTGCCGCTGAGTATCGTGGACATTCTGCTGCTGACGAATCTGATACCGTGCCTGTTTGCCGTGGCGGTGCTGTTTAGCCATGGCGCAAAACTGCCAGTGGGCAGGCAGTTATTGTCCACCTGCAAGAACGTCTTGTTTTTGTTGCCTAGAATGGTATCCATCACTCTGGTCTTCAATCTGTTTACCAATATCCTGCCCTACATTCTTTCGAAGAGTCTGCCCGTTCGGGACCTTGGACTCTTCCGGGTGATCGTGTCGATCATTCAGTCAGCGACGAGCCTGTTCCCTATAAATGTCAGGGCTGTATTTGTTGCGTTTGTCTCCGGGGGACAGCGTCAAGAGCAATACAGAATCATCATGTCCGTCGCCCTTTTCTACTTCGCACTGGTTGGCTTGTCCGGGTATGCGATGGGATGGCTGTTCCCGCAATACTCCGCTTATCTGGCGATGCTTCCTTGCCTGCCAGTCCTGTACTGGGCGGTAGTGACAGAAAGGTATCTCGTTGCTTCCGGGCTTCATCGTAAAGTAATCATCGCCAACCTCGTCCTGGGCGTAATGGCTGTGGCCGGGATGATCCTGTTCGTTCAAGGCCTGAAACAGGCAGAACTGTTTTATGCGCTTGGGTTCTCTGCCTATTTATTGTTTTTGCACTTGCTGTGCCGACCAGGAATCCGTCTACCGGTCATATTCTGGGTCTCTGTACTCTCCCCCTTCGCAATCGTATTGAAAGACGTCAATTTGATCTGGGGCGTTCTTTACATGCTTTCTCTTTTGATCATTGCGGTTGGGATACTTCGGCTTCGTCCGGCTGACTTTCGCACCTTGAGGTTTTGACAATGAACGCAGTTAAGTTGTATCGCGTAGGAAACTGGTTTTATCAGCGTCGTGTACCTGTCGTACCTGGCCTGATTCGCAACCTGATTTTTCTTTTGTTCAATTCATACATTCCGGTGTCCGCCAATCTTGGAAAAGGCACCATTTTCGCTTACGGCGCCATTGGTGTCGTACTTCACGCGAACGCTAAAGTCGGGACGGGCTGTGTATTAGGCCAAGGAATTACGATTGGTGCTGCAGAAGGCTATGTCACCAGCGAGATCAACAAATGCCCGGTGATTGGAGACAACTGCTACATCGGTGCAGGTGCAAAGATCATTGGCGATATTAAAATCGGGGATAACTGCCAGATTGGAGCATCGGCCGTAGTACTGAAAGACATACCCAACAATTCAATCGTTGTCGGCATTCCAGCCCGAGTGATTGGACAGACCTCTGTAGACTATAAAGCTATACGCCCCTGAAATGGCGAACGGAGTATCGCAATGAGTAGTAACGACTGCATTAAAAACAGCATGGCAATTGCAGCGGCAGCGTGCATTTCCATTCTGCTTATGCAGGATCCTGGCGTTCTTTTCTACACCGGCATTGTTGGTGTTTCCCTGCTTGTGCTGACGGCCATTATTTCGCCTTGGCTGGGCCTGTTGGCGTTATTCCCGCTGGCCTTTGCCTTGCGCCCGGCCCCACCGTCAGTAGGGGCTCAAGAAATATCGTTCGCCGCTTTGCTGGCAGTGATATTCATTGCTGCATTGATCAAGTTGCTTCGCACTTGCGGAATCAGGTCCGTACTGCGCCTTTTCGGTATCCCGCTGCTGATAGGCGCGGGAATATTGAGCATCAACCTGGCCGTGGCCATGCACAATCATGTGCCGATGCTGGACTGGATCAGGGGCGTCATTCCCTTTCTGTTTATATATGCACTGATACCTGTCTGCGCACTGGTCAGCGGTGACGAAAGCAAGATCCGCTGGGTCGGCGCTTCAGTGGGAACCCTGATTTTCCTGACCGCCGGCTACATCGTTTTCTACTACTTCTACCACGACATGTGGCAACCGTACTGGCTCATCCTGACTAACGGAGAGGAAGTCAAAATCTCTCAAGAAGCGGCCTTGAACAACGTCAACGCCATGGGGCCGATGCGCGACCGGATTACCATGCTGCTGGCACAGGCAACAGATGCGTTGCTGCCTGTCGGCATGGTTGTGGGGTTCGTTGTAAGCACGTTGGCACGAGACCGGCGGATTACTATTGTCGGCGCTTTGGTGGCCATGCTTTGCATGGCAGCCGTACTGATCACCTTCACAAGAAGCATGCTGATCAGCGCCCTTTTGGTCATGCTGCTCTTTTCGCTCTATGCATTTTTCGCCCATAAAAACTTGCGCGTGAAGTTGTCGGCCAATTTGGCCACTCAGGGCGTATTTGGCGTTGCATTCATCTTTTCCACTGGCATGGATCAGGTTTGGCTCGGACGCTTGAGTTTGTTATCGGGGGCAGCCTGGAAACGAAAAGGTGACTTCAACGTAATGTCCCGGCTTGAAGAATACAAAATCGCCTGGGAAATGTTCTTGAGCCATCCAGTGCTGGGCAACGGGATGGGTATCAAGCATGGAATGCGCTGGGAAACTTCTGAAGGTGTCTCCTTCACCGAGATGGTTGCGTACATACACAACTGGCCGCTCTACATGCTGATGGTAGGCGGGCTGCTGGGCTTTCTGGTTTATTCGTTGGTCATCGCAGGCCCCGTTCTCTATCGTCTTACGTCCCTCAGATCTGAGTCTGCACATTTAACAGTTGTTCGTGCAGCCGTCATGACACTGGCGGTCTATGGTTTGTTTTTCGCGGTATTCCGTCTGATTTCGTTCAACCTGTTGCTTGCTGCTGCATGGGGAGTGGTCTTCGCGCATAAGTGGTCCCGAGAGAACCGTGCGTCTAGCGCCCATGCCGTACATTCACACACGGCCTCGACTCAAACCAAAGAAAAGCCTGTTGGGCATGAGCCTGCCGATCAAAAAAATGTGGAGCTATCTGTATAATGTGCGGCCTAAGTTTTTTTGCTGTTAAACGCGAGGTCCTCGGAGTTCAGAGCCAGCTGGAATCAAGCCTGGCCGTCACCAAACATCGCGGCCCGGATGCGTCTGGTACTTACTTCGCCAGTGTCGGGGACTACCAGGTAGGCCTCGGACATAACAGGCTCAGCATCCTGGACCTTTCGCCGACCGGCAGTCAGCCAATGTTCGCCGGCAATGGCGTCAGCATCGTATTCAATGGTGAGGTATTCAACCATCATGAACTGCGTAATCAGCTGATCGAAAAAGGCTACTCATTCAAGGGCACCTCGGATACAGAGGTCATTCTTCAGCTTTATGTTGAGCACAAGGAACACGCTTTCAAACTGCTTGAAGGCATGTTCACTTTTGTCATCCTGGATGAAGCCAGAAATAAATTCTTCCTGGTAAGAGATGTTATCGGGATCAAGCCTGTGTACTGCTACTCCAGCACGAACGGCATCTACGCCTGCTCGGAAATACGCGGCCTCAAGAGTTATTCGGAGGTCACCGCCGATATTGATCACGATGACGTTTTCGAGTTCTTCAATAACGGTTTCCTCTACGAACCGAACACCGGCTACAAAGCCATCAAAAAATTGATGCCCGGGACTTACCTTGAGTTCGATCTGCTCACGGGCGCTTGCGAGACCCAGCGTTACCAGACCGTGATGAACTTCAAGACCGAGCAAAACCTCGCCGCAGATGTGAGCAGCGCGGTGACACGGCAATTGGAGGCGGATGTTCCGGTTGGCGTATTTTTCAGTGGCGGCGCTGACTCCAGTATTCTGGCCAGTTACACGGGTGAGGCAGATCTGTTTTTCGCCAAGTACGAAGCGACGGAAGATTCTGCTGTCGATATGAAGTTCTCGGCTGATATCGCTGAACACTTGGGCAAGAAACTAGTGGTGACAGAGATTCTCGATTCGAACACCAACGTGTTCGAGTCGATCGATTTCGTCGCAGCGAATACGGAAGAGCTGGTTTCCGATTACACGTTCTGGGCTACCTATCGGTTATCAACAGAAGCCAGGAAGAGCGGCTACACCGTAATGCTCAGCGGGATGGGTGGGGACGAGGCATTCGCCGGTTATCCACGCTACAAAGTCCTGAAGCATCACGGGCTGATTCGGCGGCTCTACCCAGTGCTGAATGCTCTGCTGAAATTCAAGCTGTTTCCCAAGCAGCTCGACAAAAAATTCGAACGACTGGTGTCCTATGCCCAGGAAAGTTACTGGCCTTTGGCGTATTCACGAATGCTGGGATATTTCTCCAGGCAGGAGTTGAAAGGCTTTTTCCCCGATTACTCGAAACGGGAACAGCATTACAAGCAACGCCTTGAGTCCGTGCTCGTCAATTACAAGGGCGATCCCGCAGACAAAGTAAAATGTGCACAACACTTTGACCTGACAGGCTTTCTAAGCCACAACCTCAGTGTTTCCGATAAAGCGAGCATGCTCGCCAGTATCGAGTTGCGTGTGCCTTTGCTCGATGAGCGAGTCGTTGCCAATGGTTTCGCCACCTCAAGTGCAGAACTGCTGAAGGATGGCGCGCCAAAGGCCCCTCTGAAGAGCCTATTGAAAAGCCTGCTTCCAGCCGCTCTTGTGGATCGCCCGAAAACCGGCTTCAACCCTCCCCTCGACGGCATTATCCGTCGGATAGGGGCGGAGCGATTGCTCAGCGAGTTCGAGCGGATTTATCAGTATCTAGAGCGCGAAGAAGTGGAAAAGCTGGTGACGAATCATTTTTCGGGCGCAATCAACAACACGTACAAGCTGTGGCAGGTGCTGTACTTTGAACGTTGGTTGAAACTGAACTTTGCGTAAAAGCTTTCAGGTCCGCTTGTAAACGACGACATCTTTCATTATTTAAGTGATTTTTATGGGCAATGCGCTGACATCTCGGCTTTTCAAGCTCTACCACACAGCCAAAATGTTACGGTTGAAGCAGATTTTCTACCGGATCTATTACCGTTTCGCCAAAGTAAAACCATTTACGGCAACCGGATTCGGCAAGCGATCGGCCTTTGACCTGGCAAAAGCCCCAGGCTGGAGTGCGTCCCGCTTTACGACGGACGAGCAGTTCGACTTCATGGGCATGAAATCGCCCATCGAGTGGAGCAACACGACACTCCCGAAAATCTGGCAATACAACCTGCATTACCTCGACCATTTGGCGGCATCCGACCAGGCATCCACTGCATTCGACACCCGCCTGGTCAACAGCTGGATTGTGAATAACCCTCCCTTCGGCGGTTGCGGATGGGAACCCTATACGCTCTCTCTGCGCATCGTGAATCTGGTGAAGTGGCTGCAGAGACAGCCGAGCCTGGAAGGCCATTGGCTGGACAGCCTGGCCATGCAAACCCATGCCCTGTCCGAACAGGTGGAATATCACATCCTGGCAAACCACCTGTTTGTGAACGGCAAGGCGCTCGTGTTTGCCGGCACCTTCCTGGAAGGCGCTCATGCTGAACGCTGGCAGTCGCTGGGACTGGAGATTCTGGATAGCGAGGTCAAGGAGCAGTTTCTGGCGGACGGCGCGCACTTTGAATTGTCCCCCATGTACCACGCCTCCCTGCTGTGGGACATGTGCGACCTGGTGAACCTGGCCACCCATACCAATCTTGCACCACTAAGAAACCGACTGGACGAATGGAAGCACGTTGTCGAACGAGGCATCGTCTGGCTACGCAGCCTCCAGCACCCCGACGGTGGCATCCCTTTCTTTAACGATTCGGCGTTCGGCATCGCTCCCGCGCTGCACGATATCGAAACATACGCACGCCTGCTCAATTGCCTGCCAGAGCAAAAAAACAGCACTGCCACTGCTGTCTCGGCTGAACATCACGCCGAAAGCGGCTACGTCTCGATTGATTTTGGCAATCAATGCAAGGCGCTATTGAACCTTGCGCAGGTGGCCCCCGACTACCAACCGGGGCATACCCATGCCGATACCCTGAGTTTCGAACTCAGCCTCTTTGGTCAGCGCGTCTTCGTCAACTCCGGAACATCGCAGTACGGCGAAGACTCCGAACGTCATCGCCAACGCAGTACAGCAGCACACAACACCGTCGAAGTGGACGGCGAGAGTTCCTCCGAAGTATGGGCCGGCTTCAGGGTTGCCCGGCGTGCGCGTGTTGCGCTGGATACGTTCGACCATACCGATGGCATCGTCCGCGTCCGCTGTAGTCATGATGGTTACAAGCGTTTGAAAGGGAAAAACCTGCACACCCGTGAATGGCTCGCAAAAGTTGACGAGTTGCAGATCACGGATTCGCTCACAGGAAGTTTTAACCGAGCGAAAGCCAGGTTTTTTGTACACCCCGAGGCCTTGGTTGTTCAAAATGGCGGGCAATTGACGATCACCCTTCCCGGCGGCCAGGTTGCTTCCGTTTTCCTGGAGGGTGCAACCAAGATCAACGTAGTTACTTCAACGTGGCATCCAGAATTTGGCAAGTCTGTTCCGAACCAGTGCATCGTCGCTGAGCTGTCGTCGAACACGCTGACCACCCGTATAACTTGGTGAGGTTTATTTGAAACTTTTAATCCTGAGCTTTTACTACCAGCCTGACTTATCTGCCGGATCGTTTCGTACTACGGCATTGGTAAAGGCGCTTCTCGAGAAACTGCCGGCGCACGCACATATCGAGCTGATTACAACCTTGCCAAACCGCTACAGCTCGTTCAGCAGCGAAGCGCCGGAACTGGAAGAGCATCCTCGCCTGACCATTCGCCGAATCGCATTGCCGGCCCACAAAAGCGGTATGGCAGATCAAGCCAAGGCTTTTCTGGTTTACGCGAACGGCGTACGCAAGATTGTTCAGAACAAACAATATGACCTTATCTATGCGACCTCTTCGCGCCTGATGACCGCGTCGCTGGGCGCCCTCATCGCCCGCCAGAAAAAGACTCCGCTTTATCTGGACATTCGCGATATTTTTGTCGACACGATCAAGGATATTCTGCCGAAGAAGCTGATCTGGCTGCTCAAGCCCATGCTTTCGCTACTTGAAAGTTTTACCATCAAGTCGGCCAAGAAGGTCAATCTGGTTTCTGCCGGTTTTCTTCCTTACTTCAAATCCCGGTATCCGGACCAACACTACTCGTTGTTCACAAACGGTATCGATGACGAGTTCCTGGATGTCCAGCCTGTCGACAGCTCCACGAGTCTGAATCCGGTCCTGGACGTGGTCTACGCCGGAAACATCGGTGAAGGCCAAGGGCTGCACACGATCATTCCTGCGCTAGCCAAACGCCTTGAGGGGAAGTTGCGATTTCGAGTGATCGGTGATGGAGGGAGACTCGCTCACCTGAAGGAGGCTATCAGTTCAGCCGGCTGCACTAACGTTGAGCTGTTGAACCCGGTCAAGCGCAATGAACTGATTCAGGTCTATCAGTCGGCAGATGTGCTGTTCCTGCACCTCAATGACTACGACGCGTTCCGCAAGGTCTTGCCGTCCAAACTGTTTGAATACGCCGCGTTGGGTAAACCGATCTGGGCCGGCATTTCGGGTTACGCGGCAAGCTTTGTCGCTGAACATATCGAAAATACAGCCGTCTTCGAACCTTGCGATGTGGATGCTGCAACCAGGTCTTTCGAGAACCTGAATATTCTGACCAGCCCGCGGCATGCCTTCGTCGAGCGTTTTGCCCGCGGCAATATCATGCGCGAGATGTCGCAAGACATTCTTTCCCTGAAGGAGGCTCGTTAATCATGCGCATTCTTCTGGCAGGGGCCAGCGGCTTTGTCGGCAGCGGGCTGATCGCTCCGTTGCTTGAGCGTGGCCACGAAATTACCGCCGCCGTACGCAAGTTGAAGGTTGATCTCGACTCGCGTGTGACACAGAGCCTGGTCAATGGGCTGTCGGCCGATCAGGATTGGCAGGAATTGTTGAAGGACCAGGATCTGGTCATCCAGTTGGCTGCTCGCGTACACGTCATGAGTGACGAATCCTCCGATCCCCTTGCCGAATATCGCAAGGTGAACGTCGAAGGAACGCTCAATCTGGCTCGGCAGGCCGCTGACGCCGGGGTCAAGCGCTTCATTTTCCTCAGTTCAATCAAGGTCAATGGCGAAGGCACGGCTCTCGGCAAGCCTTACGTTGCCGATGGAGAGGAGGCGCCAAGCGACCCTTACGGCATTTCCAAAATGGAAGCGGAACATGCCCTGAGAGCGCTGGCGGCTGAAACCGGCATGGAAGTGGTGATTATTCGTCCGGTGCTGGTTTATGGGCCTGGCGTACGAGCCAACTTCCTCAGCATGATGCGCTGGCTGGACAAAGGCGTACCCCTGCCGTTTGGCGCCATTCACAACCAACGCAGCCTCGTTGCCCTGGATAACCTGGTTGACCTGATTGTGACGTGCACCGAGCATTTCGCAGCAGCAAATCAGACCTTCCTCGTGAGTGATGGTGAGGATCTTTCGACTACCATGTTGTTGCGTCGAATGGCGACGGCCCTGGGCAAGCCTGCGCGCTTGCTACCGGTGCCGAGCTGGATGCTTGAAACCGGCGCGACACTCCTGGGCAAGCAAGCACTGGCCCAGCGTTTGTGCGGCTCACTTCAGGTCGATATCAGCAAGACTCGTGAACTATTGAATTGGAAACCGCCGGTCAGCGTCGATGAAGCGCTGCGCAACACGGCTAAACACTTTTTGGAACTACACACTCAATGAATATGTGGTGGCTATTACCGGCTGCGGCCGTTGTCGCACTTTTTCTGACTGGCGCCCTGCGCCGGTACGCATTGGCTCGAAGCCTGATCGACATACCGAATGCGCGCAGCTCACACGTCGTGCCGACACCAAGAGGTGGTGGTGTCGCGATCGTAGTGAGCTTTCTGCTGGCATTGATGTGGACGGCCAGTCTGGGCTTCGTTGCCTGGCCTCTGACCTGGGCATTACTGGGCGCAGGCGTCGGTATTGCGGTACTGGGGTTTCTGGATGATCACGGCCATATCAGCGCTCGTTGGCGCTTGCTGGGTCACTTCATCGCAGCCACTTGGGCGCTGTTCTGGATAGGTGGCTTGCCGCCGCTGACACTGTTTGGATTCGCGCTCGACCTGGGATGGATCGGTCATGCGTTGGCAGCCGTTTATCTGGTGTGGCTGCTGAACCTGTACAACTTTATGGACGGGATTGACGGCATTGCCAGTGTCGAAGCTATTTGTGTATGCCTGAGCGGAGCGTTGTTGTACTGGCTGGCGGGGAATGAACTGGCAGCGCTGTTGCCTCTGTTACTGGCTTTTGCGGTAGCAGGCTTCCTGTATTGGAACTTCCCAAGAGCGCGGATTTTCATGGGTGATGCTGGCAGCGGTTTCCTGGGCATTACCTTGGGGGTACTGTCGTTGCAGGCTGCCTGGACGGCACCACAGCTTCTCTGGAGCTGGTTGATTTTGCTCGGCGTGTTCATTGTTGATGCTACGTGGACTCTGCTTCGCCGCTTGTTCAGGGGTGACAAGGTCTATGAAGCCCACCGTAGCCATGCCTATCAGTTTGCTTCCCGCCAGTTTGGCAAGCACTTGCCAGTCACCCTGACGGTCGCAGCGATCAATCTGTGCTGGCTGTTACCGATCGCCCTGGTGGTCGGGAGCGGAAAACTGGATGGCCTGTCGGGAGTGTGCCTGGCTTATCTGCCGTTGGTAGTTTTAGCCGTCAAGTTCAAGGCTGGGGAAAAAGAGGCTTAACAGCCGGGTCAGGGAATGGAGATGGGGGATGGGGGATGGCACTAACCCCCTCCTCCGGCCAACCACTGGAAGTAACCGGTGACGCTTCCATCGTTGTAGATCAAACCAGACGCTTGCGCCGCGCTCTTGCGGTGCGACCAACGATCCAGCCAATCGCAGGCCCTGCGACCATCCCTATCAGCAATGAAACCACCACTACAACGGAAACTGGCAGCTGCGGCCCAGCCCATCCAAGGAACAGCAAGGAAACCGACTGCTGGTTCTCAAGCACAAAAGCCAGTATCGCCAGCACCAGCAACAGTAGAACGACCATCACCAGCACGCGCTTCAAGCTACTCATGAGCCCCTCCCTGTCTGGATTTCAAACTTCTTCCTCTTCTTCATTTACCCGATCCCGCAACTCTTTCCCCGGCTTGAAATGGGGAACGAATTTGCCGTCAAGGCTCACGGACTGACCGGTTTTCGGATTGCGGCCTACGCGCGGTGCGCGATAGTGCAGGGAGAAGCTGCCAAATCCACGGATCTCGATACGATCACCGGTGGCCAGACATTGGGACATTTGTTCAAGCATGGTCTTGATAGCCAGCTCCACATCCTTTGATGAGAGCAGCCCTTGATGGGTGACAATTCGTTCGATCAACTCCGACTTCGTCATATTTTTCCCTTCTTTTTCAAGCAGCTAGGAAAAGCGCTTCAAAGGTTTTAGCATGCCCGAAGGAATTTGAACAGCCCGAGCTTTGACATATCTTCGCCAGCAATGGGATGCCGATTTCAGAACAGAAGCCTGATCAAGCCCGACCCGCTCATCTGCAGATAACCAGCATGGTTCGTGTCACATAACCTGCCGGGTTGAAGCCAAAGGGAAACTCATCTTCGTCCTTGGCGTCATCGGATCTTGTGACCACCTTGTAGCCCGCGCCCTTGCACTCCTTGGCAGCGCGCTTGTGACACTTCTCCCACCCCGACCCCAACCCCGAACAATCGATCTCGATACCACTAACCCCACGCGCTGCGTGAGTCTTCACATTAGTGGTACAACCCGCCAATGTCAGTACGGCTAGTGCGACAACGAGCTTGTTCATTCATTTCCTTATGCCGGGCGCCCTGCCCGACTGTCGTTCGCTTCTGACTAAAGACTAGCTGCAAATAAACGATTGATCCGATTAAAGAAAGAGACAGCGTTTGGGGGCTATTGGTTTCACGGGCGAATAATGTCGTGCGATACGGATACTGCACACACCAAATCGCAGGCACAAAAAAGGGCGACCGAAGTCGCCCTTTTTAATGATCAAGCAGAACTTAGTTCTGTTTGGCCATTGCCTGGCGCAGCAGTGCCGCCATGGTGGTGTCAGCAGCAGCTTCACCTTCCGGAGCAGTTTTCAGGCTCTGGATGGCTTCTTTCTCTTCAGCATCGTCTTTCGATTTGATCGACAGCTGAATTACGCGGCTCTTACGATCAACGCTGATGATCTTGGCTTCTACTTCCTGGCCTTCTTTCAGAACGTTGCGCGCGTCTTCAACGCGGTCACGGCTGATTTCGGAGGCTTTCAGAGTCGCTTCGATATCGTCGGCCAGAGTGATGATGGCGCCTTTAGCGTCAACTTCTTTCACGATGCCTTTAACGATTGCGCCTTTGTCGTTCTCTTGAACGTACTCGGAGAACGGATCGCTTTCCAGTTGCTTGATACCCAGGGAGATACGCTCGCGCTCTGGGTCAACCGACAGGATAACGGTGTCCAGCTCGTCGCCCTTCTTGAAGCGGCGAACGGCTTCTTCGCCCACTTCGTTCCAGGAGATGTCGGACAGGTGAACCAGACCGTCGATGCCGCCGTCCAGACCAATGAAGATACCGAAATCGGTGATCGACTTGATGGTGCCGGAGATTTTATCGCCCTTGTTGAACTGGCCAGAGAAATCTTCCCATGGGTTAGATTTGCACTGCTTGATGCCGAGGGAGATACGACGACGCTCTTCGTCGATGTCCAGAACCATAACTTCCACTTCGTCGCCGACTTGTACGACTTTCGAAGGGTGGATGTTCTTGTTGGTCCAGTCCATTTCGGAAACGTGTACCAGACCTTCAACGCCTTCTTCCAGCTCAGCGAAGCAGCCGTAGTCGGTCAGGTTGGTTACACGAGCGGTAACGCGAGTGCTTTCTGGGTAACGGGCTTTGATAGCAACCCATGGATCTTCGCCCAGTTGCTTCAGGCCCAGGGAAACACGGTTGCGTTCGCGATCGTATTTCAGAACCTTAACGTCGATTTCGTCACCAACGTTGACGATCTCGGAAGGATGCTTGATGCGCTTCCAAGCCATGTCGGTGATGTGCAGCAGGCCGTCCACGCCACCCAGATCGACGAATGCGCCGTAATCGGTGAGGTTCTTGACGATACCTTTGACTTGCTGACCTTCCTGCAGGGATTCCAGCAGAGCTTCACGCTCGGCGGAGTTCTCGGCTTCGAGGACGCTGCGACGGGAAACGACAACGTTGTTGCGTTTCTGGTCGAGTTTGATGACCTTGAATTCCAGCTCTTTGCCTTCCAGGTGCGTGGTATCGCGCACAGGACGGACGTCAACCAGGGAACCTGGCAGGAACGCACGGATGCCGTTAACGTCGACAGTGAAGCCGCCTTTAACCTTACCGTTGATAACGCCCTTGACCACTTCCTCGGCTGCGAAGGCAGCTTCCAGAACAATCCAGCATTCAGCGCGCTTGGCTTTTTCACGGGACAGCTTGGTTTCACCAAAGCCGTCTTCAACCGAGTCCAGCGCAACGTGAACTTCGTCACCGACGTTGATAGTCAGGTCGCCAGCGTCGTTGTAGAACTGCTCAAGCGGGATGAGTGCTTCAGACTTCAGGCCAGCGTGAACGGTTACCCAGCGAGCTTGGTAATCGATATCAACGATAACACCGGTGATGATGGAGCCTGCCTGAAGGTTCAGGGTTTTTAGGCTTTCTTCAAAGAGTTCCGCAAAGCTTTCGCTCATTTTAATTCCTGTTGATGAGGGCGAAGAATACGCCCATCTCCACACCCCAGACGGTGTGGGTTAGTTTCATTTAAAAGAAGCGCCACAGGACTATGACTGGTCCCCTGCGGCCTTCTTGGTCACCCGGCGATATCGCGAATGGCGATCTCGCTCATGATGCGTTCCAGCACCTGGTCGATGGATAATTCCGTGGAATCCAGCTGTATGGCGTCAGCCGCCGGTTTGAGCGGGGCTACCGCTCGCTGGGTGTCACGCTCATCGCGTGCACGTATCTCATCTAGCAGACTCGACAGACTAACACCATCGACTTTGCCCTTCAACTGCAAGTATCGACGGCGCGCACGCTCCTCGGCACTGGCGGTAAGGAAAATTTTCAACGGTGCATCCGGAAAAACCACCGTACCCATGTCGCGACCATCGGCCACCAGGCCCGGCGCTTCCTGGAATGCACGCTGGCGCTGCAGCAGCGCCTCGCGCACTGCGGGCAACGCCGCGACCTGCGAGGCTCCGGAGCCGATGCTTTCGGTACGAATCACATCGCTGACTTCATCGCCCTCGAGAATGATGCGCTGCAACTGACCGTCGGTCGCCGCGATGAACTGCACATCCAGATGAGCGGCAAGTTTTTTCAGCAGTTCTTCATTGGTGAGGTCGACACCGTGATTATGCGCAGCGAAGGCCAGCAACCGATAAAGCGCACCGGAATCCAGCAGGTTCCAGCCCAGACGCTTGGCCAGAATGCCAGCTACCGTGCCCTTGCCGGAGCCGCTTGGCCCATCGATGGTGATGACCGGTGCGATGTTTTTCACGACTGAGCCTCTTGTGCAACACGGATACCGACCTGTGCGCACAGCGCCAGGAAGTTCGGGAACGACGTTGCGACGTTGGCACAGTCATGGATGCGAATGGGCGCAGTGGCACGCAGCGATGCCACGCTGAAAGCCATGGCAATCCGGTGATCGCCGTGACCATGCACTTCGCCGCCGCCGATCAGGCCGCCGTCGATGATGATGCCGTCCGGGGTCGGTTCGCATTTGACGCCCAGTGCCAGCAAGCCATCGGCCATGACCTGGATACGGTCCGATTCCTTGACGCGCAATTCTTCGGCGCCACGCAGGATGGTGCGCCCTTCGGCACAGGCCGCCGCCACGAACAGCACCGGGAATTCGTCGATGGCCAATGGAACCAGCGCTTCGGGAATCTCGATACCTTTGAGTTTAGCTGCACGTACGCGCAGGTCCGCTACGGGTTCGCCGCCGACTTCGCGCTGGTTTTCCAGGGTGATGTCAGCGCCCATCAGACGCAGAATGTCGATCACGCCGGTACGGGTCGGGTTGATGCCGACATGCTCGAGCACCAGTTCGGAACCTTCGGCAATGGACGCCGCCACCAGGAAGAACGCCGACGACGAAATATCGCCCGGCACTTCAATGTGGGTCGCGGTCAGCTTGTGCCCGGATTCGACCGACGCCGTAGCGCCATTGACGCTGACCGGGTAGCCGAAGCCGCGCAGCATGCGCTCGGTGTGGTCGCGCGTCGGTGCAGGCTCGGTGACGGTGGTTTTGCCATCAGCGTACAGGCCGGCCAACAGCAGGCAGGATTTAACCTGGGCACTGGCCATCGGCATGGTGTAGGTCAGGCCTTTGAGCTTGTTACCGCCACGAATGATCATCGGTGGACGACCTTCAGCGGCGGTCTCGATCACGGCACCCATTTCACGCAGCGGATTGGCCACGCGATTCATCGGACGCTTGGACAGCGAGGCATCACCGGTCAAGGTGCTGTCGAAGTTCTGCGCAGCCAGCAGGCCGGACAGCAGACGCATCGAAGTGCCGGAGTTGCCCAGATAGATCGGGCCCGGCGCAGGCTTCAGACCATGCAGGCCGACGCCGTGGATGGTCACGCGACCGTGGTGCGGACCTTCGATCACGACACCCATGTCGCGGAAGGCCTGCAAGGTCGCCAGAGCATCTTCGCCCTCGAGGAAGCCTTCGACTTCGGTGACGCCTTCGGCCAGGGAGCCGAGCATGATCGAACGGTGGGAAATCGATTTATCGCCCGGTACACGAATCCGCCCAGTCAGGCGGCCACCAGGTTGTCCCAGGAAAATCAGGTCGTTGGAGTTCATAGCGTCCACATAAGCCCGGCGAGCCAGGATTTTACTGAAATGTTCGCGGGCAACCCGGGCGCGCGTGAACACGCCCAACAATTGGTGCCCATCCCCTGCATCGACCGCGTCGCGCAAGGCGTCGAGGTCGCTGCGAAATGTATCAAGCGTGCGCAGGACAGCTTCGCGGTTGGCGAGGAAGATGTCGTGCCACATGACCGGGTCACTTCCCGCGATTCTTGTGAAATCGCGGAAACCGCCGGCAGCGTAACGGAAGATCTCAAGGTTTTCATTGCGCTTGGCCAACGAATCGACCAAACCGAACGCCAGCAAGTGCGGCAAATGGCTGGTCGCCGCCAACACTTCGTCGTGACGTTCGACCTGCATGTGCTCGACATCGGCGCCCAGCTCACGCCACAACCGGTCGACCACGGCCAGCGCGGCCGGATCAGTTTGGTCCAGCGGCGTCAGAATCACTTTATGACGACGGAACAGTTCGGCATTGGAGGCTTCCACCCCGCTCTGCTCGGAACCGGCAATCGGATGGCCCGGCACGAAACGCGCCGGCATGCCGCCAAACGCTTCGGTCGCGGCGCGCACGACGTTGCCCTTGGCACTGCCGACATCTGTCAGAATCGCTTGCCCAAGGTCCATGCCGGCCAACCGGCCGAGCATCTTTTCCATGGCCAGGATCGGCACCGCGAGTTGAATCACGTCGGCGCCCTGGCAGGCAACGGCCAGGTCTTCTTCGCAGCGATCCACCACGCCCAACTCGACCGCGAGCTTGCGCGACTGCGGATCGAGATCGACACCCACCACTTCGCGGCACAGGCCGCTTTCACGCAGGCCCTTGGCAAACGAACCGCCGATCAACCCAAGACCGACCACCACCAGGCGACCGATCATAGGTTCAGCAGATTGCAGAGCAGTGACATCAACCACGAGCCAGAACCTTGGTCAGCGCCTCAAGGAAGCGGCTGTTTTCCGCCGGCAGGCCGATGGTGATGCGCAAGTGGTTCGGCATGCCATAGTTGGCCACCGGACGCACGATCACGCCTTCACGCAGCAAGCCCTGGAAGACCGGCAAGGCAACACGGCCGAGATCGACGCAGATGAAGTTGCCCTTGGACGGGATCCAGCTCAGCCCCAGTTCGCGGAAACCCGCTTCCAGCTGCAGCATGCCGGCTTCGTTCAGGCGGCGACTTTCAGCCAGGTACTCGGCGTCCTGCAGCGCAGCGCACGCAGCGGCCAGGGCCAGGCTGTTGACGTTGAATGGCTGACGCACACGGTTCAGCACGTCGGCAACCACCGCCGTGGACAAGCCGTAACCAACGCGCAACGCCGCCAGGCCATAGGCCTTGGAGAAGGTGCGCGAAACCAGCAGGTTCGGGTACGCCGCCAGGAAGTCCAGGCCATCCGGCAAGTCGCTGCCTTCGGCGTATTCGATGTAGGCCTCGTCCAGCACCACCAGCACGTGCTCCGGCACATCCTGCAGGAAATCGTCCAGCGCTTCGGCGCCAAACCAGGTTCCGGTCGGGTTGTTCGGGTTGGCGATGAAGACCACACGGGTATCGGCATCGATCGCGGCCAGCATGGCCGACAGATCATGGCCCCAGTCTTTGGCCGGGATCACTTTGGCTGTCGCACCGACGGCCTGGGTGACGATCGGATAGACCGCGAACGCATGCTCGCTGAACACCGCATTCAGGCCCGGCGCCAGATAGGCACGCGCGACCAGTTCCAGGATGTCGTTGGAACCGTTGCCCAGCGTCACCTGATTCAGTTCGACGCGGCACTGATCGGCCAGCAGGGTCTTGAGCGCAAAACCGTTGCCATCCGGATAACGGGTCAGCTCGGCCAATTCTTCGCGAATGGCCGCCAAAGCCTTTGGACTGGCGCCCAACGGGTTTTCGTTGCTCGCCAGTTTGACGATGCTGGCCGGATCGATGTCCAGCTCGCGCGCCAGTTCGTCCACGGGTTTGCCCGGAACGTAAGGCGACAGTTGTTGCACGCCCGGCTGTGCCAGAGCGAGGAAGTTGCCACTCATTTGCTACCCCTTAGAGAACGGCTTTCGGGTAGGAACCCAACACTTTAAGTGCCACTGCTTCCTGACTGATCTTTTCCAGCACACCTTTTACCAGCGGATCGCGGTGATGGCCGACGAAGTCGATGAAGAACACGTAGGTCCATTTACCGCTACGCGAAGGACGTGTCTCGATGCGTGTCAGGTCGATGCCATTGTCGTGGAACGGCACCAGCAACTCGTGTAGCGCACCGGGCTTGTTGCTCATCGACACAATGATCGACGTCTTGTCGTCGCCGGTCGGTGGCACTTCCTGGCTGCCGATCATCAGGAATCGCGTGGAGTTGTCCGGGCGATCCTCGATTTTCTCTGCCAGACGGGTCAGCCCGTACAAGCCTGCGGCCATGTCGCCGGCAATCGCCGCCGAGTTCCACTCACCCTTGACCCGCTTCGCCGCTTCGGCGTTGCTGGAAACCGCGACGCGCTCGACATTCGGGTAGTGTGCATCCAGCCACTTGCGGCACTGCGCCAGCGACTGGGCGTGGGAATAGATGCGGCTGATGCTGTCGGTCTTGGTGTTTTCACCGACCAACAGATGGTGGTGAATCCGCAACTCGACTTCGCCACAGATGACCATGTCGTGTTCGAGGAAGCTGTCGAGCGTGTGGTTGACCGCGCCCTCGGTGGAGTTTTCCACCGGGACCACGCCAAAGTTCACCGCACCGGCCGCCACTTCGCGGAACACTTCGTCGATGGCCGCCATCGGCTTGCTGATCACCGCGTGGCCGAAGTGCTTCATGGCCGCCGCTTGAGTGAAGGTGCCTTCAGGACCGAGGTAAGCCACTTTCAGCGGCTGCTCGAGGGCCAGGCACGAAGACATGATTTCGCGGAACAACCGCGCCATTTCTTCGTTGCCCAGCGGGCCCTGATTGCGCTCCATCACGCGCTTGAGCACCTGAGCTTCACGCTCAGGACGATAGAACACCGGCACTTCGCCTTCGGCCAGCGAGGCCATCTTTACTCGCGCAACTTCCTGGGCGCAGCGTGCGCGCTCACTGATCAGCTCCAGGACTTTTTCGTCCAGGGCATCAATGCGCAGGCGCAGTGCCTTGAGTTCTTGCTCAGACATTAGCCGTGTTCCTTCTCGAACTCTGCCATGTACGAAACCAGTGCGTTGACCGCAACGATATCGACGGCGTTATAGATGGAGGCGCGCATGCCGCCCACGGAACGGTGACCCTTGAGGTTCAGCAGGCCACGCTCGTCGGCGCCGGCCAGGAATGGCTTGTCCAGACGATCGTCAGCCAGGCGGAACGGCACGTTCATCCACGAGCGATCCGACTTGTTGATCGGGTTGCTGTACAGGCCGCTGGCATCAATGAAGTCGTACAGCGTGCGCTGTTTCACTTCGTTGAGCTTGCCGATGGCTTCGACGCCGCCCTGCTCTTTCAGCCACTCGAACACCAGGCCAGACAGGTACCAGGCCAATGTTGGCGGGGTGTTGTACATCGAGCCGTTATCGGCCGCGACCTTGTAGTTGAGCATGGTCGGGCAAAGGGAACGGGCGTGACCCAGCAGGTCTTCGCGAACGATGTTGACGACGATGCCGCTCGGGCCGATGTTTTTCTGGGCGCCGGCGTAGATCATGCCGAAACGTGAAACATCAATCGGGCGCGAGAGGATGTCCGAAGACATGTCGGCGACCAGCGGAACGTCACCGGTTTCCGGGACCCAGTTGAATTCCAGGCCACCAATGGTTTCGTTCGGCGCGTAGTGAACGTAGGCCGCGTCTTTCGACAGCTTCCATTCGTTCTGGCCGGGAATCGCGAAATAGTCGTAAGGCTTGGCGGTGGCGGCAACGTTGACGTGGCCGTAGCGCGAAGCTTCCTCGATGGCTTTCTGCGACCAGATACCGGTGTCGATATAGTCGGCAGTGCCGCTTTCCGGCAGCAGGTTCAGAGGGATCTGAGCAAACTGCTGGCTGGCGCCACCTTGCAGGAACAGCACTTTATAGTTCGAGGGGATATTCAGCAGATCACGCAGATCCTGCTCGGCCTTGTTAGCGATGGACACGAACTCATCACTGCGATGGCTCATTTCCATGACCGACAGACCCTTGCCGTGCCAATCAAGGAGTTCACCCTGGGCGCGCTGCAGGACAGCTTCGGGAAGTGCCGCAGGACCGGCACAGAAGTTATAGGCTCTCTTGCTCACATCCAATCTCGCTCTGATTTGGTGGTAATCACGCAATAAATCACAACATCAATCGACACGGAGTCCCTGCTGAAGCACAGCTTTTTGTGGGAGTGAGCCTGCTCGCGATTGCATCACCGCGATGTGTCAGACATACCGCGGCGCCTGCATCGCGAGCAGGCTCACTCCTACAAGGGACTCCATGGGTGTCGATATTTTCATACAGGACAAACAACAAGGGGGCGAATTTTCATCCGCCCCCTGTTTGTCCGCTTACTCTTGCGGTTCTTCGTCAGCGGCAGCATCGAGTTGCTGGTCTTCAACAACGTCGTCGATCACGACTTCGCCGTCGAACACCGCACCCTCTTCGCCTTCCAGCTCTTCGCCTTCGACTTCCGACGGCTCCTGCACCCGCTCCAGACCGACCAGCGTTTCATCGCTTGCCAGCTTGATCAAGGTCACGCCCTGAGTGTTACGACCCAGGCTGGAGACTTCGTCGACACGGGTACGAACCAACGTGCCCTGGTCGGAAATCAGCATGATTTCCTCGCCGTCGAGCACCTGAACCGCGCCGACCAGACGGCCGTTACGGTCGTTGCTGACCATGGCGATAACGCCCTGGCCGCCACGCTTGTACTCAGGGAACTCGGTGATCGCCGTACGCTTGCCGAAACCACGCGCCGAAGCGGTGAGGATCTGGCTGCCTTCTTCCGGGATCAGCATGGAAATCAGCTTCTGGCCTTCCGGCAGACGCATGCCGCGGACACCGCGAGCGGTACGGCCCATGGCGCGAACGTCGGTTTCCTTGAAGCGAGTGACCTTGCCGCCGTCGGAGAACAGCATGACTTCGCGATCGCCATCGGTAATGGCGGCGGAGATCAGTACGTCACCTTCATCCAGCTCCAGCGCGATCAGACCGACGCTGCGTTGACGGCTGAAGGATTCCAGCGGGGTCTTCTTCACGGTGCCTTTGGCAGTCGCCATGAAGATGAAGTGACCTTCGGTGTATTCCTCGACCGGCAGCATGGTGGTGATGTATTCATCACTGTCCAGCGGCAGCAGGTTGACCAGCGGACGACCACGGGCAGCGCGGGACGCTTCCGGGATTTCGTAGGTTTTCAGCCAGTACACCTTGCCCTTGCTGGAGAACAGCAGCAGCGTGGTGTGGCTGTTGGCGACCAGCAGGTGAGCGATGTAGTCCTCATCCTTGACGCCGGTCGCCGATTTGCCTTTACCGCCACGACGCTGGGCCTGGTACGCAGCCAATGGCTGGGTCTTGGCGTAGCCACCGTGGGAAATGGTCACGACGCGCTCTTCTTCCGGGATCATGTCACCCAGGGTCAGGTCGAGACGGGCATCGAGGATTTCGGTGCGGCGCACGTCGCCGTATTCGGCGCGGATCACTTCCAGCTCTTCGCGGATCACTTCCATCAGGCGCGTAGCGCTGCTGAGGATGCGGATCAGCTCGCCGATCTGGTTGAGGATCTCTTGATACTCGGCCAGCAGTTTTTCGTGTTCCAGACCGGTCAGGCGGTGCAGACGCAGTTCCAGAATGGCTTGCGCCTGTTCCGGCGACAGGAAGTACTTGCCTTCACGCAGACCGTATTGCGGATCCAGGGTCTCCGGACGGCAAGAGTCGGCACCGGCACGTTCAACCATCGCCACTACGGCGGAGGATTCCCAAGGCGTGCTGATCAGCGCTTCCTTGGCTTCCGACGGCGTTGGCGAGGCCTTGATCAGCGCGATGACCGGGTCGATGTTCGACAGGGCAACCGCCTGGCCTTCCAGAATGTGGCCACGTTCGCGCGCTTTACGCAGCTCGAACACGGTACGACGGGTAACGACTTCGCGACGGTGACGAACGAAGGCTTCCAGCAGGTCCTTGAGGTTCAAGATGCGTGGACGGCCGTCGATCAGCGCAACGATGTTGATACCGAATACCGCTTGCAGCTGGGTCTGGGCGTAGAGGTTGTTGAGGATCACCTCAGGCACTTCGCCGCGACGCAGCTCGATCACAACGCGCATACCGTCCTTGTCGGACTCGTCGCGCAGTTCGGTGATGCCTTCGAGCTTCTTCTCTTTAACCAGCTCGGCGATCTTCTCGATCAGACGGGCCTTGTTCAGCTGGTAAGGGAGTTCGGTGATGACGATCTGCTGACGGCCACCGACCTTGTCGATGTCTTCGATGATCGAGCGGGCGCGCATGTAAATGCGGCCGCGACCGGTGCGGTAGGCTTCGATGATGCCGGCGCGACCGTTGATGATCGCGGCGGTCGGGAAGTCCGGACCGGGGATGTATTGCATCAGCTCATCGATGGTCAACTCAGGGTTGTCGATGAGCGCCAGGCAACCGTCGATGACTTCACCGAGGTTGTGCGGCGGGATGTTGGTCGCCATGCCCACGGCGATACCGCTGGAGCCGTTGACCAGCAGGTTGGGAATACGGGTCGGCATGACCGCCGGGATCATTTCGGTGCCGTCGTAGTTCGGCACCCAGTCCACGGTTTCTTTATGCAGGTCAGCCAGCAGCTCGTGCGCCAGCTTGGTCATGCGCACTTCGGTGTATCGCATGGCCGCGGCATTGTCGCCGTCCACCGAACCGAAGTTGCCCTGACCGTCTACCAGCAGGTAGCGCAGCGAGAATGGCTGCGCCATCCGAACGATGGTGTCGTACACCGCGGTATCACCGTGCGGGTGATACTTACCGATCACGTCACCGACAACACGGGCAGATTTCTTGTACGGCTTGTTGAAGTCGTTGCCCAGCTCGCTCATCGCGAACAGCACGCGCCGGTGCACGGGCTTCAAGCCATCGCGCGCATCCGGCAGTGCCCGCCCGACAATTACGCTCATTGCGTAGTCGAGGTAGGACTGCTTCAGCTCGTCTTCGATATTGACCGGGAGGATTTCTTTGGCCAGTTCGCCCATGAGAAGCTCGATTCCTTTTTCTGGTGAAACCTCGTCACATCCATATGGGACGAACGAAGCTCGCCGCTGCAGGCTGAGTGCCATGCACCGACTTACGACAAATCAACGAGTTATGCCATGGATTTGCGCAGTAAAGACAACCCCGTGGGACTGCCTCGGAAAACGCCGGATGTTATCACAAGAGCCGCCACGCACCTATCCCCCAGATGCGCATGGAGTGTAGTTAGTTGACTGATGGCAGGCTTGAAGGGGACGAGAGGGGCTTAGAGCTGCTGCGAATGCAGAATCCGGGGCTGAATTACAGATGTTTATTGACTTTCAGACCCTAATCGCCAGCAGGCTGGCTCCCACATTTGATCCGTGTCGATCACAAACCCTGTGGGAGCCAGCCCGCTGGCGATGGCGTCCTTTCGAACGCCACGCCCAATCAATGCAACCGCTTGCGGCACATCAACTGCGCCATTTTCGCGGTGTCCGGGCGCTCGACGATGCCTTTTTCCGTGACGATCGCATCAATCAAGTCCGCCGGGGTCACGTCGAACACCGGATTGAACGCATCCACATCCGCCCCGACCCGCTTGCCGCCGACTTCCAGCAACTCGCGCCCGTCTCGCTCTTCAATCGGAATGTCATCGCCGCTGGCCAGGTTCATGTCGATGGTCGAACTCGGCGCCACCACCATGAAGCGCACGCCGTGGTGCATGGCGTTGACCGCCAGTTGATAAGTGCCGATCTTGTTGGCCACGTCGCCGTTGGCGGTGATCCGGTCGGCACCGACGATGACCCAGGTGATGCCTTTGGTCTTCATGATGTGAGCAGCGGCGGAGTCGGCATTGAGGGTCACGGGGATGCCCTCGTTGGCCAACTCCCACGCCGTCAGTCGCGAACCTTGCAGCCAGGGACGGGTTTCGTCGGCATAAACGCGCTCGACCATGCCTTCGATGAACGCCCCGCGAATGACACCCAGCGCCGTACCAAAGCCGCCAGTGGCCAGTGCGCCAGTATTGCAGTGGGTCAGGATCGCCTGCGCATTGCCCTGGTGCTTGCGGATCAGGTCCACGCCCAGTTGCGCCATGGTCAGGTTGGCTTCGCGATCACTTTCATGAATGGCGATGGCTTCTGCCTCCAGCGCCGCGAGAGGATCGGCATCGCCCTTGATACGATCAAGGCGGTCACGCATGCGACTCAGCGCCCAGAACAGGTTCACCGCCGTTGGACGGGAATCGGCCAGCAACGCGTAATCCTCTTCCCATGCGGCCTGCCAGTCACCGCCCTCGAGAATTCGGGCACGGGCTGAAAGCACCATGGCATAGGCGGCACTGATGCCAATCGCCGGCGCGCCGCGCACCACCATCGAGCGAATCGCCTCGGCCACGCCAGCCGCGCTGGTGTAGGCAATCCATGTTTCCTCGAACGGCAAAATACGCTGATCCAGCAGGTACAGGGCGCCATCACGCCAATCGATGGCCTTCACCTTCTCCGCAGCCAACAGTCGATCGCGCATCCTTCACCCCGCACTCATGAACAAAAGCCGCCGATTATAGCGATCCCCCCGCGAAGACGCTCGGGTATACTTCGCCATCCTTTACAAAAGCACTGGAACCGACCCTCGATGCCGAACACTGCCGCTGCGCTCGACCTGTTATTGCTGCCGACCTGGCTGGTACCCGTCGAACCCGCTGGCGTTGTCCTCAAAGAGCATGGCCTGGGCATCCGCGACGGGCGCATTGTGTTTATCGGCCCGCGGTCCGCCGCGCTGAAGCTTAACGCAACCGAAGTCCGCGAACTGCCGGGCATGCTGCTCAGCCCCGGCCTGATCAATGCTCACGGGCACGCGGCGATGACGCTGTTCCGTGGCCTGGCCGATGACCTGCCGCTGATGACCTGGCTGGAAAACCACATCTGGCCCGCCGAAGCCAAATGGGTCGATGAGGCTTTTGTACGCGATGGCACCGACATTGCCATCGCCGAACAGATAAAAGGTGGCATTACCTGCTTCTCTGACATGTATTTCTTCCCGAAGGTTGCCAGCGAACGTGTGCATAACAGCGGCATACGCGCACAAATCGCGATTCCGATCCTCGATTTCCCGATCCCGGGCGCCGGCACGGCGGATGACGCCATTCGTCAGGGCGTCGAACTGTTCAACGATCTCAAGCACCACGAGCGCATCAAAGTCACCTTCGGCCCCCACGCGCCCTATACCTTGGGCGACGAAACCCTGGAGAAAATCCGGGTGATTGCCGAAGAACTGGACGCGTCGATTCACATGCACGTCCACGAAACTGCGTTCGAAGTACAGCAAGCCGTCGAGCAGCGTGGCGAGCGGCCGCTGGCCCGACTGGCACGCCTGGGCCTGCTGGGGCCGCGCTTCCAGGCCGTTCACATGACGCAGATCAGCGATGAAGACCTGGTGATGCTGGTAGAAAGCAACACCAATGTGATTCATTGCCCGGAGTCGAACCTGAAGCTGGCCAGCGGTTTCTGCCCGGTAGAACGTTTGTGGCAGGCGGGCGTCAATGTGGCTGTCGGCACCGACGGCGCGGCCAGCAACAACGACCTCGACTTGCTCGGCGAAACCCGCACCGCCGCGTTGCTGGCCAAAGCCGTTGCCGGTTCGGCCACCGCGCTGGACGCTCATCGAGCGCTGCGCATGGCCACGCTGAACGGCGCACGCGCCATGGGCATCGAGGCCGACGTCGGCTCGCTGGAAGTCGGCAAAGCGGCGGACATCGTCGCGTTCGACCTCTCGGGCCTGGCGCAGCAACCGGTCTACGACCCGGTTTCGCAGCTTATATATGCCACCGGTCGCGACTGCGTGAAACACCTGTGGGTGGGTGGCAAGCAATTGCTCGACGACCGTCGCCTGACCCGCCTGGATGAAGAACAGCTGTGCGCCACCGCCAAGGCCTGGGGCCAGCGCATCAGCGGCCACACCGAATTGTAAGCACCCCGGACTCACCGCCGGGGCAACAGGATTTTTCAAGTTTTAGAGGATGAACCATGAGTAACGTCGACTACGCCGAAATCGCCAAATTCGAAGCCCTGGCCCATCGCTGGTGGGACCGCGAAAGCGAGTTCAAACCGCTGCACGACATCAACCCGCTGCGGGTCAACTGGATTGACGAACGGGTCAATCTGGCGGGCAAGAAAGTTCTCGACATCGGTTGCGGCGGCGGCATCCTCAGCGAAGCCATGGCGCAACGCGGTGCGACCGTGATGGGCATCGACATGGGCGAAGCGCCGCTGGCCGTCGCTCAACTGCACCAGCTTGAGTCGGGTGTGAACGTCGAATACCGGCAGATCACCGCCGAGGCCCTGGCTGAAGAAATGCCGGAACAGTTCGACGTGGTCACGTGCCTGGAAATGCTTGAGCACGTACCGGATCCGTCCTCGGTGATCCGCGCCTGCTTCAAAATGGTCAAGCCGGGCGGCCAGGTGTTCCTCTCCACGATCAACCGCAACCCGAAGGCGTACCTGTTCGCCATCGTCGGCGCCGAATACATCATGAAGCTGCTGCCGCGCGGCACGCATGACTTCAAGAAATTCATCCGCCCTTCCGAGCTGGGTGCCTGGAGCCGTATGGCGGGCCTGACCGTCAAGGACATCATCGGCCTGACGTACAACCCGCTGACCAAGCATTACAAACTGGCTGCCGACGTGGACGTCAACTACATGATCCAGACCCTGCGCGAGGAATAAGTCGATGCGTATCAGAGCAGTCCTTTTTGACATGGACGGCACGCTGCTCGACACCGCGCCGGACTTCATTGCGATCTGTCAGGCAATGCGTGCCGATCGTGGCTTGCCGCCGATGAACGACAAGCACATCCGCGACGAGATCTCCGGCGGCGCCAAGGCGATGGTCGCGGTGACGTTCAGCATGGACCCGGAATCGCCAGGCTTTGAAGAGCTGCGCCTGGAGTTCCTGGAGCGTTACCTCGTGGGCTGCGCGGTGCACAGCAAGCTGTTCGACGGCATGGGCGAGCTGCTGGCCGACATCGAAAAAGCCAACCTGATCTGGGGCGTGGTCACCAACAAGCCTCTGCGGTTTGCCGAACCGATCATGCAGCAGCTCGGGCTGGCCGAGCGTTCGGCGCTGCTGATCTGCCCGGATCACGTGAAGAACAGCAAACCGGACCCGGAGCCGTTGATCCTCGCGTGCAAGATGCTCGACCTCGATCCGGCCAGCGTGCTGTTTGTCGGTGATGACCTGCGCGATATCGAATCAGGTCGTGACGCCGGCACCAAGACCGCCGCCGTGACCTTTGGCTACATTCACCCGGACGATAACCCGCGGCATTGGGGTGCGGATGTGGTGGTCGATCATCCGCTGGAGTTGCGCAAGGTTTTGGATAGCGCCCTCTGTAGCTGCTGAACCGCCTTTGTAGGAGCCAGCTTGCTGGCGATGGCGACTATGAAATCGCCGAGCTGAACCGCCTTTGTAGGAGCCAGCTTGCTGGCGATGGCGATGCTGGAAACGCCATCGCCGGCAAGCCGGCTCCTACAGGACCGCGCAACGGTCGCGCGTATTCTGATTTGTTGAGGTTTCTTTATGTTTGATTATTCCGCCCGCCCTGAATTGCTCAAGGACCGGGTCATCCTGGTCACCGGCGCTGGTCGCGGTATCGGCGCTGCCGCCGCGAAAACCTACGCCGCCCACGGCGCCACCGTACTGTTGCTGGGCAAGACCGAAGCCAACCTGACTCAGGTCTACGACGAAATCGAGGCCGCCGGCCATCCACAACCGGCGGTGATCCCATTCAACCTGGAAACCGCCCTGCCCCATCAATACGATGAGTTGGCGGCGATGATCGAGACCGAATTCGGCCATCTCGACGGCTTGCTGCACAACGCCTCGATCATTGGTCCGCGCACGCCGATCGAACAGCTCTCCGGCGAGAACTTCATGCGTGTCATGCAAGTCAACGTCAACGCAATGTTCATGCTCACCAGCACCCTGTTGCCGCTGCTCAAACTGTCGCAGGACGCTTCGGTGGTGTTCACTTCCAGCAGCGTCGGCCGCAAGGGTCGTGCGTATTGGGGCGCTTATGGCGTCTCCAAGTTCGCCACCGAAGGCCTGATGCAAACCCTGGCCGACGAAGTCGACACCGTCGCACCGGTGCGCTCCAACAGCATCA
Source organism: Pseudomonas sp. PDM03 (assembly GCF_014852385.1). NCBI lineage: Bacteria > Pseudomonadati > Pseudomonadota > Gammaproteobacteria > Pseudomonadales > Pseudomonadaceae > Pseudomonas > Pseudomonas sp. PDM03. Next base: position 305,941 of record NZ_JACVBM010000003.1, read on the forward strand.
ACCCCGGCGCCACCCGCACCAGCATGCGCGCCCAGGCTTATCCCGGTGAAAACCCGCTGAACAACCCGACGCCAGAGGAGATCATGCCGGTCTACCTCTACCTGATGGGCCCGGACAGCACCGGCATCAACGGCCAGGCATTCAACGCGCAGTAACACCGTGCGTCGCTTTTGTGCCGTGGCGAATTACCGTCACGGCACTTAAAAAGCGTCGCAACTGCACCTTTTTTTTAGTCAAAGAAATGTCATGAAACGGGCCAGACAAAATCAAAAACACTTTCAAGATATTGATTTTCATCATCTTTTATTCAAATGAACCGAATGGCATGACTTTCGCTCTATATCTGCTCAGACACGCCGAGTGAGTGAAAGCAGTCGGGCAGGCCTTCGAGTCGATAGGTTACTAATCTTCAGCAAAGCAGATTAGACTTGCGCCAAATGTCCTACGGGACTGATGGACCAGTATGACGCGCAGCCCAAAGCCGCTCTCACCCAGCCTGTAAGACAGCCTTACTGCTTAGGGGCGCACGCCATATGAAATCACCTTCCCAGACCAACGCAATTGACTTCGATAGCGCCAAATTGCAACGCCTGGGCTTTGGTCAGCAGCCCCCTCTTCTGGAGAGGCCGGTCAGCCTCGCGCAATTGCGCCAGCAACTGAGTTTGCAGCTGCAAACCAGTCTTGAGCCACAACGCATTCTTGGGCTCTTCTACCGTGAAATTCAGCGTCTCGTACCGCTCGACGCCTTGAGCTACCAGCACAAGGCCAGCGACTTGCGCCTGGAATACGGCCAGCGCGGCCACCACTCGATCAGTTACACCCTCAGCCACGAAGGCGAGCAGCTGGGTGAACTGGTGTTCCGTCGCAATCAGCGTTTCAGTGAGCAGGAACTGGGCAACCTTGAGTCGCTGCTGTCCGCATTGCTGTACCCGATGCGCAACGCCCTGCTCTACCGCGCCGCCACCCAGAGCGCCTTGCGCGACCCGCTCACGGACACCGGCAACCGCATTGCCATGGACCAGACGCTGCAACGGGAAATCGACATGTCGCGTCGGCATCTGCAGCCCTTGTCGCTGTTGATGCTGGACATCGACCATTTCAAACAAATCAACGACACCCATGGCCACAGCGCTGGCGATGACGTGCTCAAGGGGGTCGCCGCCTCGATCAAAGGCCAGCTGCGCAACGTGGACATGGTGTTCCGCTTTGGTGGCGAGGAGTTTTTGATTCTGCTGTCCAACACCGGCCGGGAAGCCGCCGCCATGGTCGGCGAGCGTCTGCGACTCGCGGCGCAAGCCAAGGATTTTTCGGCTGATGGCAACCTGATCGAGCTGACCGTCAGCCTCGGCTGTTCGACCCTGCTGCCCGGCGAATCGGCCGAGAGCCTGCTGCGTCGGGCCGACAGCGCGCTTTATGTGGCCAAGCGCGAGGGACGCAACCGCTTGGCGATGGCGGGCTGACTCCCGCCATCACGGGCTCGCGAAAGTAGCGGCCCGCATCGGACAGGGATCAGCGGACAGCGCCGCGCAACTCTCCGACCATCCCTTGCAGCTTCGCCGGCTCCGCCGCTTCTACCGCCACTGCCGGCCCCGCCACCAGAGTCACCCGCGACCATAACCGACGGAACAGACCCTTGTCGGGATCGCGACTGAAGAAACTCCCCCACAACCCCTGCAATGCCAATGGAATCACCGGCACCGGCGTCTCTTCGAGAATCCGCGTCAACCCGCCCTTGAACTCGTTGATCTCGCCATCGGCGGTCAATTTTCCTTCAGGGAAGATGCACACCAGCTCACCGTCCTTCAGATATTGAGCAATGCGTGTGAAGGCCCTTTCGTAAATCTGAATGTCTTCCTGACGTCCCGCGATCGGAATCGTCCCGGCCGTACGGAAGATAAAGTTCAGCACCGGCAGGTTGTAGATCTTGTAATACATCACAAAGCGAATCGGCCGACGCACCGCGCCGCCAATCAGCAGCGCGTCGACGAAAGACACGTGGTTGCACACCAGCAACGCCGCGCCTTCATCCGGAATCAGCTCCAGATTGCGATGCTCCACGCGGTACATGGAATGGCTGAGCAGCCAGATCATGAAACGCATGCTGAACTCTGGGACGATCTTGAAGATGTAGGCGTTGACGCCGATGTTCAGTAGCGACACCACCAGGAACAGGTGCGGGATCGACAGCTTGGCCAGGCTCAGCAGCACGATCGAGACAATCGCCGAGACCACCATGAACAGCGCGTTGAGAATATTGTTGGCGGCAATCACCCGCGCCCGCTCGTTCTCCGGGGTGCGTGACTGAATCAGCGCGTACAGCGGCACGATGTAGAATCCACCGAAAACCCCAAGACCGAGAATGTCGATCAATACCAGCCAGGTGTGGCCAAAGCCGAGGATTTCGATCCAGCCATGGCCGTCGACACTCTCGGGAATCCCGCCGGAATGCCACCACAGCAGCAATCCGAATACCGTCAGGCCAAACGAGCCGAACGGCACCAGACCGATCTCTACTTTGCGTCCGGACAGTCTTTCGCAGAGCAGTGAGCCAAGCGCGATGCCGACCGAGAACACGGTGAGAATCAGCGTCACCACGGTTTCGTCGCCGTGCATCCATTCCTTGGCGTACGCCGGGATTTGCGTCAGGTAAATCGCCCCGACAAACCAGAACCACGAGTTGCCGACAATCGAGCGCGACACCGCCGGCGTTTGCCCCAGGCCCAGTTTCAGGGTGGCCCAGGATTGACTGAAGATGTTCCAGTTCAGACGCATTTCCGGTGATGAGGCCGCCGCCCGCGGAATGCTGCGACTGGCCAGGTAACCGAGCACGGCAATGCCGATGATCGCCGTGGACACGATGGGCGCGTAATGCGCGGAGGACATCATGATCCCGGCGCCGATTGTCCCGGCGAGGATGGCCAGGAAGGTGCCCATTTCCACCAGACCGTTGCCGCCCACCAGCTCTTCTTCGTGCAAGGCCTGGGGCAGGATCGAGTATTTCACCGGCCCGAACAGCGCCGAATGCGTGCCCATGGCGAACAGCGCCAGCAGCATCAGCGACAGATGATCGAAGACAAACCCCACCGCGCCCACCGCCATGATGGCGATTTCCCCGAGCTTGATCAGACGGATCAGGGCGTCCTTGGCGAACTTTTCGCCAAACTGCCCGGCCAACGCCGAAAACAGAAAGAACGGCAGGATGAACAACAGCGCACACAAATTGACCCAGATCGAGCGATCACCCTCGATCGTCAACTTGTACAAAATGGCGAGGATCAACGATTGCTTGAAGACGTTGTCGTTGAACGCCCCAAGGGACTGGGTCACGAAAAACGGCAGGAAGCGCCGGGTGCGAAGCAAGGTGAACTGTGAGGGGTGACTCATCTTCCGTGTGCCCTGATGTTGTTAGAGAGTGGCGTGGATACTGTGATTGGAATGCCGCACGCCGATCCAGGCCACACATTACCCGGTTATTTGTTTAAACCTGCAATGCACGGCGAAACAAACAACTCACCCCGCCACGCGCCTTGTACCGTGCGTTTGGCAACGATCAGCCACATCACCGCCAGCAACGCCACCAACACACAGCCAAAGGCATTGAAAAACGCCAGGTTCAACGTGCTTCCCAGTTTCAACGTTGCCAGAGAATAGACGCCCAGCGGAAAGGTGAAGCCCCACCAGCCGAGATTGAATGGGATCCCGGCGCGCAGGTAACGCCCGGTGATCAGCAGCGCAATCAGCATCCACCACAAACCGAAGCCCCACAGCGTGATCCCCGCCACCAGCCCCAGCCCCGCCGCGATTTCACCCAGGCCGGCAAGCCCGTTGGCGGCGAAGATGGCCGGTGCGTCGGCGCCCAGCAGCAACATGCCCAGCGCCCCGGTGCCAATCGGGCCGAGCGCCAGCCAGCTCGACGCTGCCATGTTTTCGTGAGGCAGTTTGTGCAACGCCATGCGCAGCATGAGAATGGTCAGAATGCTGAACGCCACCGGCAGGGAAAATGCCCAGAGCACGTAGCTGGTCACCAACACCACCAGTTGCCCATGGGCCTCGGCCAAATGCGGCGCCAGCAACCCGCCACTGGCGGCCGCCACTTCCGCCGCCACCACTGGCAACAGCCAAACGGCGGTCATCTGATCGATGCTGTGTTCCTGGCGGGTGAACATCATGTAGGGAATCAGCACACCGCAGGCCAGCGACATCGCCACGTCCAGCCACCACAGCAGCGCAGCCACATGGACGACACCCTCGCCCCAGCGCGGCAGGCCAAACAGCAGAAATCCATTGATGATGGTCGCCAACCCCATGGGAATCGTGCCGAAAAACATCGAAACCGTGGAGTGCCCGAAAATCCGTCGGGCCTCATCGAAGAACAGCACCCAGCGCGCCGCGTACAGCGCCGTGAACAAGATGAACAGACCGATATTGAACAGCCAAAGGGCTTCGGCGATCGCGTGCAGACCTGGGGTCGCGCCAGGCAACTGGGCCAAGGCCAGCGCCAGAACGCCCGTGCCCATGGTCGCGGCGAACCAGTTCGGGGTGAACTGGCGGATGACCTCGCGCGGGTGCTGCAAGTGACTGAAAGGTTTGAAAACGGGGGTGGCGTTGGGGCATGTCATAGCGAACTCCTGTCCTCTGTTGAGGTGGAGTTCAGGGTAGGTCCAAATCGAATATCTATATAACGGGTAATATCTCTAACTGTTATCTGTTTTGTAGATATAGCGTCAAACGCTGCCTTCCGATTCGATCACCAATATCCTCGCCACCCCCAGCGGATGCGCCACATGCTCGGTGCCCACCGAGGCGTAAAAGATATCGCCGACAGCCAACATCACCGCTTTCTCCTGGCCTGCTTCGCGATAGCGCATTTGCACCTGGCCATCGAGCACAACGAACACTTCCTCGCCATCATTCACATGCCACTTGTATGGCTGATCGGTCCAGTGCAGACGCGTGGTGATGCCGTTCATGTTGGCGATGTCCAGCGCTCCCCAGGCACGGTCAGCGGTGAAGGATTGGCTGCGGATGATCTTCATGGGCGGTCCGTCGAAAGAAATGGCGTGCCAAGGCTAACCCAAACCGGCGAACAGCTGCGCCAGCCAATCGATAAATACCCGAACCCGGTTACTCAGGTGCCGGTTCGGCGGATACAACACGTGAAACGGATACCGGGGCGGGCGCCAGTCCTGAAGAATCGGCACCAGCTCGCCACGCTCGATGTGCGGCTGCACGGTGTAAGTGAACGTGTGGATCACCCCAAGTCCCGCCAGCCCCGCGGCCAGATGGGCGTTGCTCTCGTTGACACTGAAAGCTCCCTGCCCCCGAATCTCGAACTTTTCACCGTTGCGCTCGAATCGCGCCGGCATTACCCGCCCGGTACGCGCCGAGTGATAACTGACGATGCGATGATTTTTCTCAAGGTCTCGCGGGTCCGTCGGAATGCCAAAACGTTCGAGATAGCCCGGGGTGGCACAGGTGGTCCATGACGACAGGCCCAGGGGTCGCGCGGCCATGGAGAGTTCGGTCAATGGCCCGCCGCGAATCACGCAATCGACGTTTTCGCTGATCAGGTCCACGGGCCGATCGCTGACACCCAACTCGACCTGGATGTCCGGGTATCGGGCATAGAAATCCGGCAATGCGGGGATGATCAGGATCGTCGCCACCGAGCCGCCGACATCGACGCGAATCCTGCCGCGCGGGTGGCCCTGGGCACTGGCGAAACTGTTGTCCAGATCGTCCAGCTCCACCATCAACTGCAAGGCGCGCTCGTAGTAAGCCATGCCATCCGCCGTCACCGTCAGCCGGCGCGTGGTGCGCTGTAACAGCCGCGCACCGAGGTGCTCTTCAAGCTCGGCCACCAGTTTGCTGACCGAGGTTTTTGGCATGTTCAGCGAGTCGGCGGCCCTGGTAAACGAACCGGCCTGCACGACGCGGGAGAAAACACGCATGGCCAACAGTTGATTCATGACAGACATCTCAAGGGACGAGCCTTGAGTATTGTCCACAACCATGTACAAACAAACCCGATTCAGGCGATTTTTCCGATGAATCTTCCGGCATAGAGTTTGTTCAACGGCGCACGACAGTGCCAGGAACTTCCTTAACGACTCAGCGGAGATTCACCTCATGAGCAACACACTCACAGGCAAGGCTGCACTGATCACTGGCGGCACCACCGGCATCGGCCTGGCATCGGCTCAAGCGTTCGTCGACCAAGGCGCCACGGTGTTCATCACCGGCCGCCGCCAGGCCGAACTGGATGCGGCGGTCAGCAGCATCGGTCACAACGTTACCGGGATTCAGGGCGACGTCGCGAACCTTGCCGACCTGGACCGCATCTTCGACGTGATCAGGACCAAGGCCGGTACTCTGGACATCGTCTTTGCCAATGCGGGCGGTGGCGACATGTTGCCCCTCGGCGCGATTACCGAGGAACACTTCGACCGGATTTTCGGCGTCAACGTCAAAGGCCTGCTGTTCACCGTGCAGAAATCACTGCCACTGCTCAAGGACGGCGGTTCGGTGATTCTCACCGCGTCCACGACCGCCACCAAAGGCACGGAAAACTTCAGCGTCTACAGCGCCAGCAAAGCGGCGGTGCGCAACTTTGCCCGCTCCTGGTTGCTGGATTTGAAAGCCCGCAGGATTCGCGTCAATGTCATCAGCCCCGGCCCGATTCACACGCCCGGCCTGACTGAACTTGCGCCAGCAGATCAGCAGCAGGGGTTGCTGGATTACCTCGCCAGCCAGGTGCCGATTGGCCGTCTTGGAACGCCATCGGAGGTGGGCAAAGCCGCGGTGTTCCTCGCCTCGGATGACAGCAGCTTCATCAATGGGATCGAGTTGTTCGTCGATGGCGGATTTGCGCAGATTTGATCGCGGCACACAAAAACGCGGCGCCTTGAACGGCGCCGCGTTTTTTATGGATGACCGGTCGCGCTGCACACGTCGGCAGAGCGCGGCCGCATCAACGCCAGCAACGCACCGACCGACAGGACAATCAGCACGGCACCATAACCATCGGTGGTCGCCACCAGGCCAAACGTGCGCGTCAGATTCCCCGCCAGCAACGACGGCAAGCAGAACGCCAGGTAACTGAGCACGTAATACGCCGACATCAACCCGGCCCGCTCATGGGGCTGCGCCAGCGGAACCAGACTGCGCACCGCGCCGAGGAAACCGGCACCGAATCCGCAACCGGCCACCAGCGTGCCGAGGAAAAACAATGGCAGGCTGGCGCTGTGCACGCCCAGCAACAGCAACACGAGGCCGATAGGCAGTAACGTGCCGCCCAGCAACAGTCCCTTGGCGGCGGGCCGGTTGCGCAGGGTGAAGATCATCAGCGCGCCGGTCAGCGTCAGTGCGGCGACTGCCGCTCCCCCCATCAAGTTCGAGGTGGAACCGGTGGCCGTGCGCAACAACGAAGGGCCGAGCGAGGCATAAAAACCGCCGAGCGCCCAGGTCGCGATATTCAGCGGCAACACTCGCCACAAGGTCGAGCGAGCCTGGGTCGGCACATGCAGGGTCGGACGCAACGAGGCCCATGCCCCCGGTTGCGAACTGACGCTTTCCGGCAGGCGCCAGACATACAGCGCCTGCATCACAAAAAGCGCGAACAACACCCAATAAGTGAGCTGCAGCGGCAGCGGCGCAAACTCGGCCAGCAAGCCGCACCCCACGGCACCAACCGCCATACCAAGCAGCGGCGCGACACTGTTGATCAGCGGCCCCTGCTGGCGATCGGTGTCCAGCAGCGCGGCGCTCAATACGGCGGTGGCCATCCCGGTCGCGAACCCCTGAAGCACTCGCGCGCCGATCAACCACGCCACACTGTCGGCATTGATAAACAGCAGCATCGCCAGCAGGTTCAGCAGGACGGCGCTGAAAATGACCGGCTTGCGTCCCAGATAGTCCGAGAGCGAACCGACCGTCAGCAGCGCCACCAGCAGACTGATGGCGTAGATGCCGAAAATCACGGTCAAGGTTGCTGCCGAGAAATGCAGCTGCTCCTGATACAAGTGATACAACGGCGTCGGCGCCGTGGAAGCGGCGAGAAAACTCAGTAAAGTGATCGCCAGAAACCACAGGGTTGAACGGTTTGAAACAGAACTCGACATGCGCACACTCCGCAAAAGCTAACTTTTTGCTTTTACGGAGTGTGCTACTCGTCTGCGCTTAAAGCAAATTCTTTGTGTTAAGGTCCGTTCCATGGCTATTAAAGAAGGTTTACGCCCCGGCGGCCGCAGTGCCCGGGTGCAAGAGTCGATTCATTCGGCAGTCCGTGCGCTCCTCGAAGAACAGGACCGTTCCACCGTGACCGTCCCGCAAATCGCGGCTCGCGCGGGGGTTACGCCGTCGACCATCTATCGGCGTTGGGGCGATCTGTCGGCGCTGCTGGCGGATGTCGCCCTGGCGCGCATGCAACCCGACAGCGAGCCTGCCAACACCGGTAGCCTGCGCGGGGATGTGCAGGCCTGGGCCGAGCAGTATCTGGACGAGATGAGCTCCGAACCTGGCCGCAACATGCTGCGCGATGTGCAATCGAGCCCCACGCCGGGCCTTTGCGTGACGATCATTGGCGGACAGTTGCAGATGATTCTGGATCGTTATCCGGATCAGCCGAAACCGGGTGTTGATCGGCTGATCAATCTGATGGCGGCGCCTACGGTGTTTCGCATTCTGTTTTCACCGGCGCCGCTCGAGGTTGAGGAGTTGCATCGGTTGATCGAGATTGCGTTCAGTCAGTGATGACGCCTTCGCGGGCAAGCCACGCTCCTACAAGAACAACCCTGCGACACCCCGCCGCTCCGCGACCTTGGTCGACACTGACTAACGCGGACGGTCGTGCGAGACTGTCTGTCCGGGCTGTCGTCCCGTGTGTCTTTTGTCTGGAGTTTCCATGTCGCTGTCCAGCGGGCTGATCGCCGCCGTCGCCCTGGCCTATATGGCCATCATGTTCGCCATCGCCTTCTACGGTGACCGTCGCAGCGCGCCGCTGCCGCCGCGAGTGCGCGCCTGGGTGTACAGCCTGTCGCTGGCGGTCTATTGCACCAGTTGGACGTTCTTCGGTGCCGTCGGCCAGGCCGCCGAACAACTCTGGTCGTTCCTGCCGATCTACCTCGGGCCGATCCTGCTGCTGGTCTGCGCGCCGTGGGTCCTGCAAAAAATGGTGATGATCAGCAAGCAGGAGAACATCACCTCCATTGCCGACTTCATCGCCGCCCGATACGGCAAATCCCAGTCACTGGCGATTGTCGTGGCGCTGATCTGCCTGGTCGGCGTGCTGCCCTACATTGCACTGCAACTCAAAGGCATCGTGCTCGGAGTGAACCTGTTGATCGGTGCCGGTGCCGACGCCATGGGCACCCGCGCCCAGGACACGGCGCTGATTGTGTCGCTGGTGCTGGCGTTGTTTACCATCGTCTTCGGTACGCGCAACCTCGACGCCACCGAACACCACCGCGGCATGGTGCTGGCGATTGCGTTCGAGTCCCTGGTCAAGCTGTTCGCGTTTCTCGCGGTGGGTGCGTTCGTGACCTACGGCCTGTACGACGGTTTCGACGACCTGTTTGACCAAGCCATGCTCGCCCCACGCCTCGAAGCCTACTGGAAGGAAACCATCAACTGGCCATCGATGGTGGTGCAGACCGGCGTGGCGATGATGGCGATCATCTGCCTGCCCCGGCAGTTCCACGTGACCGTGGTGGAAAACATCGACCCGCAGGATTTGCGCCTGGCCAAGTGGGTGTTTCCGGCGTACCTCGCGTTGGCGGCATTGTTTGTCGTGCCGATCGCACTGGCCGGCCAGATGCTGCTGCCAAGTTCAGTGTTGCCGGATTCCTTTGTGATCAGCCTGCCACTGGCCCAAGCCCATCCCGCACTGGCGATGCTGGCCTTTATCGGCGGTGCTTCGGCGGCGACCGGCATGGTGATTGTTGCCAGCGTGGCGCTGTCGACCATGGTCTCCAATGACATGCTGCTGCCGTGGCTGCTGCGTCGCAACAACGCCGAGCGGCCGTTCGAAGTGTTCCGCCAGTGGATGCTCTCGGTACGCCGCGTCAGCATCGTGGTGATTTTGCTGCTGGCGTACGTCAGCTATCGACTGCTGGGCTCGACCGCGAGCCTGGCGACCATCGGCCAGATCGCCTTTGCCGCTGTGACCCAACTGGCCCCGGCCATGCTTGGCGCGCTGTACTGGAAACAGGCCAACCGCCGTGGCGTGTTCGCCGGCCTCGCCGCTGGTACGTTCCTGTGGTTTTACACGCTGATTCTACCGATTGCCGCGCACAGCCTCGGCGTGTCGTTGAGCACGTTCCCCGGGCTGGCGTGGTTGCACAGCAATCCGCTGAACCTGCCGCTCACCCCGCTGACCCAAGGCGTGGTGTTGTCGCTGGCGGCCAACTTCACGCTGTTTGCCTGGGTGTCGGTGCTGTCACGCACAAGGGTTTCGGAGCACTGGCAGGCCGGGCGTTTCATCGGCCAGGAAATCAGTGCCCGCCCCAGCGCGCGTTCAATGCTGGCGGTGCAAATCGAAGATCTGCTGCAACTCGCGGCACGGTTTGTCGGTGAAGAACGCGCCCGTCAGAGCTTCATCCGTTTTGCCTATCGCCAGGGCAAAGGCTTCAACCCCAACCAGAACGCCGACAGCGAGTGGATCGCCCATACCGAACGTTTGCTGGCCGGTGTATTGGGTGCTTCTTCGACGCGGGCGGTGGTAAAAGCCGCCATCGAAGGTCGGGAAATGCAACTTGAGGACGTCGTGCGCATCGCCGACGAAGCCTCGGAAGTGCTGCAATTCAACCGTGCCTTGCTGCAAGGCGCGATCGAGAACATCACCCAGGGCATCAGCGTGGTCGACCAGTCGCTGCGGCTGGTGGCGTGGAACCGGCGTTATCTGGAACTGTTCAATTACCCGGATGGCTTGATCAGCGTCGGCCGGCCGATTGCCGACATCATTCGCTACAACGCCGAGCGTGGTCTGTGCGGGCCGGGTGAAGCTGAAGTGCACGTCGCACGCCGATTGCACTGGATGCGTCAGGGCCGTGCCCACACTTCTGAAAGACTTTTCCCCAATGGCCGTGTGATCGAGCTGATCGGCAACCCGATGCCGGGCGGCGGTTTTGTCATGAGCTTCACCGACATCACCGCGTTCCGCGAGGCCGAACAGGCGCTGACCGAAGCCAACGAAGGCCTGGAGCGACGGGTCACCGAGCGCACCCACGAGCTGTCGCAACTCAACGTGGCCCTGACCGAAGCCAAGGGCACCGCCGAGTCGGCCAACCAGTCGAAAACCCGCTTTCTCGCGGCGGTCAGCCACGACCTGATGCAACCGCTGAACGCCGCCCGACTGTTTTCTGCGGCCCTGTCCCATCAGGACGATGGCTTGTCCAGCGAAGCGCAGAAACTGGTTCATCACCTGGATTCATCACTGCGCTCGGCCGAAGACCTGATCAGCGATTTGCTGGACATTTCCCGCCTGGAAAACGGCAAGATCAACCCGGAGCCGAAACCGTTCGTGCTCAATGAGCTGTTCGATATTCTTGGCGCGGAATTCAAGGCGCTGGCCCGGGACCAGGGGCTCAAATTCCGCGTTCGCGGCAGTACGCTGCGGGTCGACAGTGACATCAAACTGTTACGACGGATCTTGCAGAACTTCCTGACCAACGCCTTTCGCTACGCCAAGGGGCCAGTGCTTTTAGGGGTTCGCCGGCACAAGGGTGAACTGTGCCTGGAGGTCTGGGACCGTGGCCCGGGGATCCCGGAAGACAAACTGAAAGTGATTTTCGAGGAATTCAAACGCCTCGACAGCCACCAGACCCGTGCCGAGAAAGGCCTGGGGCTGGGCCTGGCGATTGCTGACGGGCTGTGTCGCGTTCTGGGCCACACCTTGCAAGTACGTTCCTGGCCGGGGCGCGGCAGCGTGTTCAGCGTCAGCGTGCCGTTGGCTCAGGCGCAAATCGCGGCGCCGGCCAACGTCACCGAACTCAACGGCAAACTCCTGAGCGGCGCGCAGGTGCTGTGCATCGACAACGAGGACAGCATCCTGATAGGCATGAACAGTTTGCTGACCCGCTGGGGTTGTCAGGTCTGGACAGCGCGCAATCGCGACGAATGCGCGGCGTTGCTCAGCGATGGCGTACGTCCGCAATTGGCGCTGGTGGATTATCACCTGGACGATGGCGAGACCGGGACCGAGTTGATGGCGTGGCTGCGCACCCGTTTGGGCGAGCCGGTGCCAGGCGTGGTGATCAGCGCCGACGGGCACCCCGAGACGGTGGCGCAGGTGCATGCGGCGGGGCTGGATTACCTGGCCAAACCGGTGAAACCGGCGGCGTTGCGGGCGTTGTTGAGTCGGCATTTGCCGTTGTAGATCGGCAGATTTTTAGTGATGTGGTGTTTTGACGGACGCCATCGCCGGCAAGCCGGCTCCTACAGTCTAGAACTCGGTCGAATGTAGGAGCTGGCTTGCCGGCGATGCTTTTGAGATTACTCGGGCAACTCGACCAGGCCATCGACATCCGTCATCGCCCGCTCCAACAGGTCCGCCGGCAGACTCTTGCTGGCCCGCGCGCCGAGCAACTTGAGCTGCTCGCTGCGGCTGACCAGATTGCCACGGCCTTCCGTCAGCTTGTTGCGCGCAGAGCTGTAGGCCTTGTCCAGTTGCTGCAAGCGATTGCCGACTTCATCCAGGTCCTGAATGAACAACACGAACTTGTCGTACAGCCACCCTGCCCGCTCGGCGATTTCCCGGGCGTTCTGACTCTGCCGTTCCTGCTTCCACAGGCTGTCGATGACACGCAGGGTGGCCAGCAACGTGGTCGGGCTGACGATCACGATGTTGCGATCGAACGCTTCCTGAAACAGCGTTGGCTCCGCCTGTAACGCCGCGGAAAACGCCGCTTCGATGGGCACGAACAGCAAGACGAAATCCAGGCTGTGCAAGCCGTCGAGCCGTTTGTAATCCTTGCCGGCCAGACCTTTGACGTGGTTGCGCAGCGACAGCACGTGCTGCTTGATGGCGATCTGGCCGATGGCATCGTCTTCGGCCGCCACGTATTGCTGATAGGCCGTCAGGCTGACCTTGGAGTCGACTACCACCTGCTTGTCGCCCGGCAGATAGATGATCACGTCCGGCTGGAACCGCTCGCCGTCCGGGCCCTTGAGATTGACCTGGGTCTGATACTCGCGGCCCTTCTCCAGACCGGCGTGCTCAAGCACCCGTTCGAGAATCAGCTCACCCCAGTTACCCTGGGTCTTCTGCCCTTTCAAGGCGCGGGTCAGGTTGGTCGCTTCGTCGCTCAGGCGCAGGTTCAGCTGTTGCAGACGCTCCAGCTCCTTGGCCAGCGAAAAGCGTTCGCGCGCCTCGGCCTGATAGCTTTCCTCGACGCGTTTTTCAAACGACTGGATGCGCTCTTTCAACGGATCGAGCAACTGCCCCAAACGCTGCTGACTGGTTTCGGCGAAGCGCTGCTCGCGCTCGTCGAAGATCTTGCCGGCCAGCTCGGCGAACTGGGCACGCAGCTCGTCCCGCGAGCCTTGCAGGTCACTGAGACGCTGCTGATGGCTTTCCTGTTGCTCACGCAGCTCGGCATTCAGCGAGGCGGCTTGAGCGTCCAGGCGACGCAACTCAACGTCTTTGCCGGCGCGCTCAATGTTCCAGGCATGAGCGGCGTCGCGGGCGTCATCACGCTCGATCTGCAGCAGTTCGACTTCACGGCGCAAGGCCGCGAGGTCTGCCTGCTTGGCGGCGTTGGCCTGCCCCAGGTCAGCGATTTCGTCGCGAGCAGCTTCGAGCTGGGCATTCAACCCATCCTGTGCCAGGTTGGCCATGGCTAGACGCTCTTCCAGCAGTGCAACCTCTGACTGCGTGGTGCTCGCACGGCGCTGAAGTTGCCAGGCCAATGCCAGCAACGGCAGTGCAGCACCTGCCAGACCGAGCAATATGCTGGTCAAGTCCATCGCCATAGCCAATCCTGCCCGTTCGATAAAGCTTGAAGGTTAACCAAGGTGTCAGGTCTTGGACAGCTCAGTCTTCGATCAGACCGAGTTCCTGTTGAGCGCGCCGATCCCCGGCCCGCGCGGCCTGACGCAAGAGGTCCTGGCCGATACGACGGTCCCGGGCATTCCCGCATTCGCGGCACATCAACTGACCGAGACGGCTCTGCGCGGCCACCACGCCTTCACGCGCCGGCTGCTTGAGCAAACGCCCGGCGAAATGTTTGACGTTGTGGTTTTCGCCCAGGCGCGGGCTGTCCAGCAGCCATTCGGCTACACGCATCGAAAAGCGCTTGGGTGGGGTGACGCTGGTAGGTGTCGAGGTTGCGGAAGCTGGTACTGAGCGAAACTTCATAAAGCACTGTGGGGCAGATCGGAAGGCGCGCCACTCTACTCTTTTTTTCTTACAGGTAAAGCCTAAAAAAACCCGGCACGCCCGTCCTAGAGCAAGCGCTCGGGACAATCCACAGAAGCTGTGGATAACTCAGTGGACAACCGCCCTTGAACTCTCGCAAAGCCCTGTGGAATGGGGCTCGCAGTCAAACTGACGATTTTTTCACCAGTAAAAAAAACCGATGTTTTTCATTGACTTAAATTTTGGTTACAGGCACCCACTACGTTTGAAGGGCAGATGACAGTGGGGTGACAGTCCGCGCAACTTATGTGCACAAGTACCTTCGAGGCAGTTATATCCATGCGCTTTTTCGGCGCATTTTCTCACCTCACTTGGGGATAAACCCTGGCGAACCCATGATCCAGACCGGTTTCGAACCGACGAACGTCGACGACCGATGGTCGGAATCTGTGCCATTACGGGGCGAAACCGGCGCTCTCTGGCCGCTGGTGAGCGCCAGTCCGCACACGAATGGCGGCATACGGGAGATGTTTTTTGACTAACACACTTCCTTTCTGCAATTCAATCCGTTAGTATCCGCGGCGTTAGTACCAAGCTGAAAGTCAATTCTGGTCGAACAAATCCTCCCGGTCAGCCTTCCCAAAGGAAGCCTCAACCGAACAAGCGGGATCGACCACCTCGATGGTTTCCAGGTAAACCTTGCGCCAACACAGCCTTTGAATCGAAAGCAAAGGGTGTTGCGAAGCTCACTTACTCTGACCGAACCAGCCTGCAAATTGATCAGGATCTTCACCCCGGGCCCAGAACCTTTGCCCTTGATGTGTTGCCTGCCCTCCTAAGTACCTACCTGCCAGCCCAAGCGCGCCAACTTAATCAGCGCTTCAAACTGGCTGCTTTGTTCCAGTCGGGTTCTTCGTTCGACCAATGGTGGTCGTCGTCACTGGAACGTTTTAATTTTGCACGGTTCTTATCCGTGTCGCTTGTAGGAACACCCATTAATGACTACTCAAATCCACACCCAGGATGCCATTCGCACCCTAACCAACGCTTTTGCACCAATGAACTGCCTGATCATGGCCGCTCGCAAAGGCTGCTTCAGCTTCACTCTGGTCAACGAACACGGCATCGCTCGTCACAGCGAACGCCTGTACCCCGATCAATACTCCAGCGCCGAGCCGCTGCAGGCCGTGATCGAGCGTACCCGTCAGGCACTGGTTGCCTGAGACGCCAGAAACGCTGAAAACCTCAAAAGCCTCGCCTTGAAAAGCGGGGCTTTTTATTGCCTGTTGTTTGTGTGTGGGCTTTGGTTGGGTTTTGATGGTGAGTACATATCCGTTTCTTCGGTCACGGCTGACATTGGTTTCGCCCTTACGGCGAGTCACTTGGAAGAGCCCCAAGTAACCAAGGGCTCTTGCCCCTTTCGTTCGGTGGCTCGCTAATGCTCGCCATGCCCTCGCTCCGGTCCTGCTCCGTGGGCCCGCCGCCATCGGCCATCCCTGGCCGGGGGCGGCTAACCCGGCATCCATGCCGGGTTGCCCACTACGCAGAACCTCCACTCGGCCTCTCGAGGGGGCGCTCAGATCAAAAGCGGAAGGCGAGCTAACGCTCGGCCTGATGAGTGGTGAAAAGCAAAAGCGTATGGGATTCCCTGTAGGAGCCGGCTTGCCGGCGAAAAGCGTCTGGGCAACGCGTTGATTCAGACAGCCCGCGTTATCGTTGGCGTCCATCGCCAGCAAGCTGGCTCCTACAAGGGAAATGCAGATGTGTTTGGATAAATACGATCAACTGTAGGAGCCGGCTTGCTGGCGATGGTGGTGGGTCAGTCGACGTTTGCATTGGTTGGACCGACGCCATCGCCAGCAAGCCGGCTCCTACAGGGGATCGGTGTACATATCCGGAATGAGTGAACGCAGCAGTGAAGGAGAACGCGTGCACCAAAGAGCCAGGTCGGCTTTCAGGCCGCCTCGGCGGCTGTGGCGGTAGTCGCCCCCTCGAGGGTATGCCGAGCATTAGCGAGGCACCAAACGAAAGGGGCAAGAGCCCTTGGTTACTTGGGGCTCTTCCAAGTGACTCGCTGTAAAAGCGAAACCAATAGCCGCCGTTACCGAAGAAACGGATATGTACCCAAACGAAAGCCCCCCTAAAAAACGGGTCTTTTTATTGCCCGATATTTCTCTTTTCGCAGCCGCCGCGTAAGCACAAACCGATATAACGGTTATAACTGTCTGCCGGAAATATTTTAAAAACAGACCTTTACAGCGCGAATATGACACTACACTTCAACTCAAGCGGCTTGAACCGCTTACGGCGAGCCTGAGTCGATCCACCCGCTGCCAACGCTAAGTTCAGGACTCGCCGACCACTTCTTGTTCGAGGGTTTTATGGGTATCGCTGCCAGCGAACTGTGCCGTTATGTGATCCGTCCGACACTGATCTACCTGGGACGCCATAGCGCGACCGCCGAATCCCTGCTGCTGGGCATCGCCGCCAGTCAGTCAGCCCTTGGTTCCGCCCTGCATGACCGCCGTGGACACGGCTTGTACCGAATCGCCGAACCCCGCCACCAGGCACTCTGGGACCATTACCTCGCACTTGATCCGGAACGCGCGAGCCTGGTGCGCGGACTGGCCAGCCAGCATGCGTTCCTCAGCGGCCCACACCTCGAATTGACCGTAAACCTGCGATACGCCACAGCCATTGCGTGGCTGCTGGTCGAAGAACAGAACACCCCCCTCCCCGAAGCAGACGACTTGCTGGGAATGGCCCGAATCTGGCGCCAGACCTTCCAGCCTCAAGGACGCCTGAGAGATTTCACCTACGCCTGGCAAACCTGTGTATCACCGTTGAATCAAGTCGCCTGCTAAACCCCTCGCTTAACAAGATCGCCCAACTGGTCGCGATTTTGGTCTGATTGTCCTACAAAACCGCTCTAAATCAAGCCATACAGCCTATAGCGCTGGGACGAAAATGTTGGTAATTTTCGCCCCGGTGATCACCAGGAGTTCTAATAATGAAAAAAGTAATGCTCAAAACCACCCTTAGCCTCGCCGTTGCCTTGGCATCCACCCAAATCTTCGCAAGTGGTTTTGCCCTCAACGAACAAAGCATCAGTGGGATGGGCACTGGTTTTGCCGGGCGATCTTCTGCTGCCGACGACGCATCCACCGTTTTTGGCAACCCTGCCGGTATGTCTCGCCTCAAGCGCGAACAAGTGACCGGTGGTGTTGCATTTATCGACGCGCACGCTGACATCAGCGATGCAAGCTCCCGCCCGAACAGTGGTACCAACAAAGGTGACATGGTCCCTTTCATGGGCGTACCCATGGGCTACTACGTAAAGCCAATCGATGACCAGTGGGCTGTCGGTTTCGGCGTCTACGCGCCATTCGGCCTGGTGACCGACTACGAGAACGGCTTCGCCGGCAAGTACTTCGGCAGCAAGAGCGAAGTCAAAATCGTCACCCTGCAGCCAACCGTCAGCTACGCCTTCAACGACAAGGTGTCGATCGGTTTCGGTCCGACCATCAACCGCATCGACGGCAAGCTGGAATCGAACCTGTCGCTGAACCCGCAGGCAGCGGACGGTACCGTCAAGATCAAGGGTGACGACACCGCAATCGGCTACAACATCGGCATCATGGTTCAAGCCCTCGAAAGCACTCGCCTCGGCCTGACCTATCACTCGAAAGTGAAGTACAAGCTGGACGGTGACACCAAGGTCAACTACGGCGTACTCGCAGCGCTGGGCCAGAACCCGAACCAGAAGTTCGACGCTTCGCTGGACATCACCACGCCTGAGTCCGTGGACTTCTCGGTCACTCATCAGCTGGACGACAAGTGGACCCTCTACGCAGGCAGCACCTGGACTCGCTGGAGCCGCCTGAAAGAAATCACCGTCGAGAACGAAGGCGTTCCTGCCGCTCTGGCAGCGCGCGGCCTTCGCACGATCACTGAAGAGCAGAACTGGCACGACACCTGGGCTCACGCCATCGGTGCCTCCTATCAGTTGAACAAGCAATGGGTGCTGCGTACCGGTCTGTCCGTCGACCAGGCGCCGACCAACAACGAAAACCGTTCCCCGCGCATTCCGACTGGCGATCGCAAGATCTTCAGCCTGGGCGCTGGCTGGAGCCCGACCGACGACCTGACCATCGACGTAGCGTATTCGTACCTGCGCGAAGAGTCGGTCAAGGTCAACAACAGCAACGGTGCTCCTCGCAACCAGACCTACAACGCCAAGTATGAAAACTGGGCGAACGGTTTCGGCATTGGTGCGACCTACCGCTTCTGATGTGATTCACGGCGAGCCTGAACCCCTCGCCGCCTGAATCAAAAAAGCCCCGCGCTCTTTACAGAGGCGGGGCTTTTTAGTGGGCGTCGATCAGGGTTGTGAAGCCAGGGCTTTTTCCACGGCGGCGATGAATTCGGGATCGTCAGGCGTGGTGAGGCTGGAGAAGTTGGCGATCACCTTGCCTTTGCGATCGACCACATACTTGTAGAAATTCCACTTCGGCGCATCGCTTTGGGCGGCAAGTACCTGGAACAGATGAATCGCATCATCACCGCGAACCTTCTGGGTCTCGGTCATGGTGAAGGTCACGCCGTAATTCACGTAGCAAACCTTGGCGGTTTCCGCACCATCCTTGGATTCCTGCTTGAAGTCATTGGAAGGCACACCGATCACCTCCAGCCCCTGCCCCTTGTAACGCTGATTCAGCGCCTCCAGGCTTTTGAACTGAGGGGCGAAACCGCAAAAGCTCGCGGTATTGACCACCACCAGCGGTTTGCCGGCGAAGCGCTGGCACAGGTCGATCGTTTCCTTGGCCCGCAGCTTGGGTAACGAGCCTTGCAAAAGCTCAGGGCACTCGTCTGCCGCTTGAGCCAATCCGGTAAACGCCATGAGTAACGCGGGAACGGCAAGCCAGCGCATCAGCATGTCCATGCTTCCTTGAAAAGTCGTCTGCAATGAACTTACTCGCCCTCACATCGTGCTAGCAAGCGCCCATGCCCAATTGCATCAACGCCAGCCCGCCCTGATGCCAGCCCCACCACGCCAGGGCCAGCAGCAACAGGCCGCCCGCTGCCACGGCGATTCGTGGCCAGAGGCTGTTCATGTCGCGCTCATCCGGGTTTGCAGGCGCGCCACCGGCCGCTCACGCACTGGCCAATTCAAGGCAGCCGCCAACAGGCTCAAAAGAATCGCTACTTGCCAGATCAAGTCATAACTCCCGGTTCGGTCATACACCACCCCACCCAACCAGCCACCCAGGAACGATCCGAGCTGGTGGAACAGGAAAACGATCCCACCGAGCATGGACAGATTTCTTACGCCGAACAAGGTCGCCACAGTGCCGTTGGTCAACGGCACCGTCGACAGCCACAGGAAGCCCATGGCCATGCCAAACAGATACGCCGTGGTCGTCGTCACCGGCGCCCACAGAAACAGGACAATCACCACGGCCCGCAGCACATACAGACCGGTGAGCAAACGCGGCTTGGACATCCGCCCGCCGAGCCAGCCCGCTGTGTAAGTACCGAAGATGTTGAACAACCCGATCAGCGCCAGCACCGTCGTGCCGACCGTGGCGGGCAAATGCTGATCCACCAGATACGCCGGCAAGTGCACACCGATGAACACCACCTGGAAACCGCAGACAAAAAAGCCGAACGACAGCAGCCAGAATCCCGAATGGGAACAGGCTTCGCGCAAGGCTTCGGAGAGGGTCTGCTCGTGACCGAGGACCGGCAACGGCTTGTCCTTGAGCATGCTCACCAGCGGCACGATCAGCGCGACCAGCAGGCCCAGCGCCAGCAATGCCGCCGACCAGCCGAGCCAACCGATCAAACCCAGTGTGCCCGGTACCATCGCGAACTGGCCAAAAGAGCCGGCAGCGCTGGCGATACCCATGCCCATGCTACGTTTCTCTGGGGGTACCACGCGGCCAACCACGCCCAGGATCACCGAAAATGAGGTGCCCGACAGCCCGATACCGATCAATAGGCCCGCGCTCAGCGACAGGGTTACTGCCGAATCGGATAAACCCATGAACAGCAGGCCCATTGCGTAGAGCACGCCGCCGATCAGCACCACTTTCGCCGCGCCGAAGCGGTCGGCCAGCGCGCCGGTAAAGGGCTGCGCCAGGCCCCAGATCAGGTTCTGCAAGGCGATGGCAAAGGCAAACGTCTCACGCCCCCAACCGAACTCGGCACTCATCGGTGCCAGAAACAGCCCGAAGCCGTGTCGCACGCCCAGAGACAACGCAAGGATCAGCGCACTCCCCACTAAAACCCAACCGCAAGTACGCCACATCGATGTCATTCTTATTCTCCGGTAGCGGGTATATACCCGCTTAAGATCGGAAAAACTGGCGTCAGGCCAGTTCGTCCAGCAGCTTCAGCAAAATTTCGCGTTTTTCGGCGCCCAGACGATCAACCAGTCGCTGCTGCGCCGCCTCCCAGGCCGGCAAGGCCGCTTTCAGGCGTTCAGCGCCGGCCTCGGTCAACCTGACGATGCGATTACGCATGTCTTCGCCCTCGACCAGTATGACCAGGCCATCACCTTCCAATACCCGCAGATTGCGCCCGAGAGTGCTGCGGTCCAGACCCATGGCTTCCGCCAGGGTGGAAATACTCGGTTCATTCAGACGCTGCAGATTGCACAGCAAAGAATACTGGGCAACGTTGATTCCGAAGCCGTCGAGAGCGCCGTCGTAGTGCCTGCTGACGCCACGGGCGGCGCGACGCAGGTTGATGCATAAACATTGAGAGTCGAGCATGGTGCGTGTATATACCCGCGAGTGTGTTAAATCAAGTTACAAGTGTCTGTAAGACCGCTATCGCGAGCAGGCTCGCTCCCACATTGGAATGCGATCCCTTGTGGGAGTGAGCCTGCTCGCGATAGCGGTCCGGCAAATCCAAACATAAACATCAGGCCAACGCCAAACCCACCAGCACCGCCACCTCCAGCAATTCCAGCAACGCCCCCGCCGTATCACCCGTCGTCCCGCCCAATCGCCGCACCATCACCTGCCGCAACCAAACGAAAACCAGCCCCGCCAACACCACCGCCAGAACACCGCTGAGCCCGGCGATCAACACGCAACCCAGTGCACTGACCGCCAGCACCTGCTTGCTGGCCAGACGCGGCAGATGATCGGCCAGCGCCTGCCCCAAGCCACCTGCCCGCACATACGGCGTAGTCAGGAACAACCCCAGCAACGCAGCACGGCCAATCAACGGAACGATGATCAGGAAAACGCTGTGCTGCTGCTCAATCAATGCCAGCAACGCCGCGAATTTGAGCAGCAACACCAACACCAGCGTGACCACCGCTATCGGACCGCTGCGCGGGTCCTTCATGATCGTCAGCGTTCGCTCGCGATCGCCAAAACCACCGAGCCACGCATCGGCGCTATCGGCCAGGCCGTCGAGGTGCAACGCACCGCTGAGCAACACCCAAGCCGTCAACAACAACGCCGCGTGCAGCAACAACGGCGTATCCGACAACACCCAGTTCAACGCCCACAAGATCCCGCCGAACAGCAGCCCCACCAGCGGATAAAACAGCAGCGAGCGCCCCAATTCCTGCGGTGCCGGCATGCCCGGCAGACGAATCGGCAGGCTGCTCAGAAATTGCAGGGCGATCCAGAACGGCAACATGATCAGATCGCTTCCTTGAGAATGACGCCGGGTTCGACGCTCAACGAAAACAGCGAACCATGGCCCACTTCAACGTTGAGCAACTGCTCGCGCGGCAATCCCCGCGCCTGCGCCAGCAACAAACGCATGACGCCGCCGTGGCTGATCAGCAACACACGCTCGCCCGCGCAGGCAGCCTGCAAACGCCCGACCGCGGCCAGTACTCGCGTCGAAAAATCCTCGACCCGCTCCCCCTGCGGCGGTGTAAACGAATAGGGATCAGCCCAGAACAAACCCAACGCCTCGGCATCCGTTTCCATCAACGCCGCTGCGCTCTGCCCTTCCCAGGCACCGAAATGCAGTTCTTGCAGATCTTTATCCAGCTGCACTGGCAAACCCAGTTGCGCACCAAGTTCTTCGGCGAACCGCGCACAGCGTTGCAAGGGCGAGCTGACCAGTCGATCCCATGGCCCCTGCGCGACCACCGCTGCGCGCATCTGCGCCCAGCCTGTGGCGGTCAGTGCATCGTCGAGGCTGCCGCGCAAACCGCCGCCCAATTCGGTTTCGCCGTGACGCAACAGGTCCAGGCGCAAGGTCATGCCGGACGGTCCGCCACGGCGGCTTCGGCGAAGGTCGCCATTTGCCCGTGGAGGTCACACGCCAGGCGCAGCAACGGAACCGCCAACGCAGCGCCGCTGCCCTCGCCCAAGCGCAGACCGAGGTCCAGCAAGGGTTCGGCGTTCAGGGTTTCCAGCACATGGCGATGACCCGGCTCGGCACCGCGATGCCCGAACAACAGCCACTCGCGGCATTGCGGATTCAAGCGCACCGCCACCAATGCGGCGACGCTGCAAATGAACCCGTCCACCAGCACCGCGACGCCTTCCTGGGCACAGGCCAGATATGCGCCGACCAGTGCGGCGATTTCAAAACCGCCGAGGTTGAACAGGGTTTGCAGTGCATCGCCACGCTGAGCGCTGTGCAAGGCCAAGGCACGTTCGATGACCTGAGCCTTATGACTGACACCCGCCGCGTTGAGGCCGGTGCCCGGCCCGGTCAAGTGCACCACCGGACAATCCAGCAAGGCACAGGCCAACGCACTGGCCGCCGTGGTGTTGCCGATGCCCATCTCGCCGCCGATGAACAACTGCGCGCCCGCCGCAATGGCGCGCTGCACGCTGTCGCGACCGGCCTGCAAGGCGAGTTCACCCTGGGCTTGAGTCATGGCCGGGCCGTCGACAAAATTCGCGGTGCCGGCACCGATGTTCAAGTGGCGCACGCCCGGCAGACTCAACGACGGCGTGACCGTGCCGAGGTCGACCACTTCGAGCGACGCGCCGAGTTGGCGCGCCAACACACTGATCGCCGCGCCACCGTTGACGAAGTTGTGCAGCATCTGCCCGGTGACTTCCTGGGGAAACGCCGACACACCTTCGGCGACCACGCCATGGTCGCCGGCAAAAATCGCGATCCACAGCTGATCCAGGCTCGGCTTGACCTGCCCCTGCAATCCCGCCAACTGCACCGCCACCGACTCCAGCCGCCCAAGGGAGCCGGCCGGTTTGGTCAGTTGCTGTTGCCGGACTTCAGCCTGCTCGACGGCTTGGGCATCGATCGGCTTGCACGGGTTCAGCCACCAGGATTGAGTCATAACGCAGTTCCTTTCAGAGTCAGGGGCAGGCCGGCGACGGTCAGGACGACTCGCTGACAGCGCTCGGCCAAAGCTTGATGCAGCCAACCGGCTTCATCGACGTAGCGGCGAGTCAATTCGCCCAGCGGCACGACACCCATTCCGGTCTCGTTGCTGACAAAAATGATTTCACCCGGCAGTTCGGCCAGGCAGTCCAGCAGGGCTTCGCGTTCGGCTGTCAGGCGCTCGACGTCGTCGAGCATCAGCAGATTGGTCATCCACAGGGTCAGGCAATCCACCAGCAGGCAACGCTCGGCACGGGCGGTTTCGCGCAGGACGCGGGCCAGCTCAACGGGCTCTTCGATCAACGCCCATTCGGCTGGACGACGGGCGCGGTGGTGGGCGACCCGCTCACTCATTTCACCGTCCAAAGGTTGGCTGGTGGCGATGTAGGTCACCGGGAGCTGGCTGTCTGCTGCCAGTTTTTCGGCCAGGCGACTTTTGCCGGAACGGGCGCCGCCGAGGATCAGTTGCAGCATGGTTCATTCCTTAAAATCTTTGGTGTAGCGACTGACGCCTTCGCGAGCAGGCTCGCTCCCACAGGGGAATTGCATTGATCACAAAATGGAGCAACACCTGAGATCCAATGTGGGAGCGAGACCGGCTTGCCGGCGATGAGGCCGGAACAGCCACCTCAAATCCCGCAGAGCTCACGCAACAGTCGGGTATCCAGATGCTTCTCCACCAAATCCGCCAGCCGCTCGATATCTCGCTCACGCAACCCGTGATAATCCACTTCCTGCACATCCTGCAAACCCGCCCAGCGCAACAGCGCACTGCACGCCGCCGGCGATTCAAACAGGCCATGCAGGTACGTGCCGAAAATCTGCCCGTCGCCACTTTGCGCACCATCGCAACGACCATCGTCCAGCTGCACGGCGGCGTTTTCCAATGCCGGGCCGGTGGTGACGCCGGCATGAATTTCGTAGCCGCTGACCGGCGCATCTTCCAGCGCCAGACGCCCGCGCACATTGCGCAACTGCTTTTCTTCTTCCAGTTGCGTTTCGAACGCCAACAACCCCAAACCGGCGCTGGAGCCCGGCGCACCTTCAAGGCCCAACGGATCATGCACCTGCTCGCCGAGCATCTGCAGGCCGCCGCAAATACCCAGGACTTTTCCGCCGTAGCGCAGATGGCGGGCGATGGCGGTTTCCCAGCCATTGGCGCGCAGGTACGCAAGGTCGCTACGCACGCTTTTCGAGCCAGGAAGAATGATCAAGTCGGCAGGCGGAATCGCCTGGCCGGGGCCGATGAATTGCAGGTCGACTTGCGGGTGCAGACGCAGCGGATCGAAGTCGGTGTGGTTGCTGATGCGCGGCAACACCGGCACCACCACTTTGAGCACTTGATCGGCCTTGTCGGTCTGGCGCTGATCGATGCCGTCCTCGGCTTCCAGGTGCAGGTCCATCACGTACGGCAGAACGCCAATCACCGGTTTGCCGGTGCGCGTTTCCAGCCAGTCGAGGCCCGGTTGCAGCAAGGCAATGTCGCCGCGAAAACGGTTGATGATGAAGCCTTTGACCCGTGCCTGCTCGCTCGGCGACAGCAGTTCCAGGGTGCCTACCAGATGCGCGAACACCCCGCCGCGATTGATGTCAGCGATCAATACAACAGGGCAATCCACTGCCTCGGCGAACCCCATGTTGGCGATGTCGCCGGCGCGCAGATTGATCTCGGCCGGTGAGCCTGCGCCTTCGACCATGACCACTGGATACGCCGCGCTCAGTCGCGCATGGGAGGCCAGCACCGCTTGCATGGCGATGGCTTTGTAGTCGTGATAGGCGACCGCGTTCATGGTCGTGACGGCGCGCCCATGGATGATCACCTGGGCGCCGGTGTCGCTGTTGGGTTTGAGCAATACCGGGTTCATGTCGGTGTGCGGTTCGAGGTTGGCGGCCTGAGCCTGCACGGCTTGCGCGCGGCCGATCTCGCCACCGTCAGCGGTCACGGCGCTGTTGAGCGCCATGTTCTGCGGTTTGAACGGCACCACGCACACGCCCTGCCGCGTGACCCAGCGACACAACGCCGTCACCAGCGTGCTTTTACCGGCGTCCGATGTAGTGCCTTGCACCATCAGCGTAGTCATCGGTTTTCCTTTGCGTAATCTGTAAACGCTTGCGCGAGACGGGTCCAGTCGGCTTCTTCGCCGGGCAGGCCGAAACGCAGGCTGCTGTTGTGGGTGAACAACCGCAGCAGGATGCCGCGCCGGGCCATGAACTCATGCAGCTCCTCGGCGCACTCGGTCACCAGCCATTGAAACAACGCGCAACCGCCCTGAGGTTTGAAGCCGTGTTCTTCAAGCAACAGCGCCAGCCGCTTGCTGGCTTCTTCGGTACGCAGACGCTGCCTGGCGTGGCCTTCGGCATCCTGCAGGCAGGCTTGTCCCAACACGCGGGTCGGCCCACTGACGGCCCAGGGGCCGACTTGTTCGGCGAGCAACTTGAGCAACTTGCGCTCCGCCAGTACGAAGCCCAAGCGCACCCCGGCCAGTCCAAAAAACTTGCCGAAGGAACGCAGCACGATCAAACCCACCATATGGGCACATGGCGCCAGACTCAGCTGCGGCGTGTTGTCCATGAACGCTTCGTCGACCACCAGCCAGCCGCCGCGCTGCGCCAGCCTGGAATGCCAGTCGAGCAGACGACTCGGGGTCAGGCTCAAGCCCGTTGGATTGTTCGGATTGACCACCACCAACACATCGAGACTGTCGAGGAAGAAGTCGACTTCCTGCTCCAGCACTTCACGCACGATGTAACCGTTGCGACGCCAGGCTTCGGCGTGCTCGGCGTAACACGGCGACAGCACGCCAACCTTGCCGACCCGTCGCAAACGCGGCAGCAACTGGATCGCCATTTGCGAACCGGCCACCGGCAACACCTGCGCGGTGCCGTAATAATCACAGGCGGCCTGCTCCAGACCGTCATCGGTTTCCGGTAACCGCGCCCAGGCGCGCAACGGAATGTCCGGGACTGGAAACGGCCAAGGCGCGAGGCCGCTGGACAGGTCAAGCCAATCGGCTTCGGTGATGCCGTATTCGAGCGCGGCCTTGCGCAGCCGTCCACCGTGTTCAAGCATAGAATTCAGCTCCCACGCAGAGAATCAGCAGCCATAACCATACCCCGCGCTGGACCAATTGCCAGCCACGGTCAATGGAGTCGGCGTCCGCCGGCACGCCTTCGCCCAGTTGCGGACGCTGATGCAATTCGCCGTGATAAATCGCCGCCCCGCCCAACTCGACACCCAGCGCACCGGCCCCCGCAGCCATCACCGGACCGGCGTTCGGGCTGTCCCAGGTCGGGCCCTGGGTGCGCCAGCATTTCAGTGCAAGTCGGGTTTTGCCCAGCAGCGCGTAGGTCAATGCCACCAGCCGCGCCGGAATGTAGTTGAGCACGTCGTCGATTTTCGCCGCCGCCCAGCCAAACCGTTCGAAGCGTTCGTTGCGATAGCCCCACATCGCATCCAGCGTATTGCTCAATCGGTAGAGCACCACGCCGGGCGCACCGGCCACGGCAAACCAGAACAGCGCAGCAAACACCGCGTCGCTGCCGTTCTCCAGCACCGATTCGGTAGCGGCACGGGCCACTTCGGTTTGATCCAGTTCGCTGGTCTGGCGACTGACCAGATAGCCAACGCGTGTGCGCGCCTCCTCCAGATCATCACTGCGCAGGGCCTTGGCGACCGGCTCGACGTGTTCACCGAGACTGCGCAGGCCGAGGGCGCAATAGAGCGCGAGAATCTCGACGATCCAGCCAACGTAAGGCGCCCAGGAAAACGCCGTGGCCAGCAAGGTCAGCGGCAACACCGCAATCACCCATGCCGTGACGCCGTGGCTGCGCCAGCCGCGCCCGCCACCATTGAAACGTTGCTCGATGCGGTCGGCAAAACGGCCGAACGCCACCAGCGGATGCCAGCGTTTGGGTTCACCCAGCAGCGCATCCAGCGCAACCGCGGCGACACTCAACAACGCCACACTCATTGACTCACTCCCCAATAATTTTCGTACAGCATTTCACTGAGCGGGCGCGCTTGCGCCCAGCCTTCGAGTACCAGCATCGGCGCCGGATAGAATTCCTTGACCGGGCCCAGGCAAAGAACAGCCAAAGGCTTGGCCCCGGCGGGCAAACCCAGCAGATCGGCCAGGGCTTGCGGCTCGAACAGAGAGACCCAGCCCATGCCGAGTCCTTCGGCACGGGATGCCAGCCACAGGTTCTGGATCGCACAGGACAACGACGCCATGTCCATTTCCGGCAAGGTGCGACGGCCAAAGATGTGCCGCTCGCGATCGTCCATCAGCGCAGCGACCAGCACCTCGGCGCAGTCGTTGATGCCTTCGACTTTCAGCTTCATGAATTCGTCGGTGCGCTCGCCGAGGGCTTCGGCGGTGCGCATGCGTTCCTCTTCCACCAGCAACTGAATCTTGCCGCGCAGGGCCCGGTCGCTGATGCGGATGAACCGCCAGGGCTGCATCAGGCCGACGCTTGGCGCCTGGTGCGCGGCGTCGAGCAGGCGCCGGAGCAACTCGGGCTCGACGGTGCCGCCGCTGAAGTGGCGCATGTCGCGGCGTTCGGCGATTGCGCGATAGACCGCATCGCGCTCGGCTTCCGAAAAGGCGTTGTCGGTCATGGCCTCATCGCTGGCAAGCCAGCTCCTACAGAGGTTAGGTGATCAACTGTAGGAGCTGCGGTGCGGCGATCCGACTTGCCAGCGATGGCGGTCTGAAGGTCAGGCGCCAGCAACGCGGCAATCGCGGTCGGATTCGACGGAAAATAAAAATGCACATAAGAAGCCGTCATCCGCCCCTCACGATAAACCGCCTCCGCCCCACGCCCGCCATTCGGGCTCAGGCCGCGAGCAATCGGCTCAAGCTCGGTACTGGTCAACGAATGGTGATAGGTGTGCCCGCGCAGCGAACCTTCCGGCAAGTCAACCGCCTGCAACGCCAGCGCCGCCAATCGTTTCTGCATCACTGCATCACCGCTCAGCAAACCAACCAGCTCCGCCCGCGTGCCTTCGACATCGGTCAGCGAATCGAGCAAATACAACATGCCGCCACACTCGGCCAGCAAGGGTTTACCCGCCGCGTGATGAGCGCGGATGGCGTTGAGCATTTGAGTATTGCGAGACAGCGCCACATGGTGCAATTCCGGGTAGCCGCCCGGCAGATAGAGGCTGTCAGCCTCCGGCAATTGCGTGTCGCGGATCGGCGAGAAGAATGACAATTCGGCGCCCATGGCCCGGAGCAAATCCAGGCTCGCGCCGTAGGTGAAAGCGAACGCCTCATCACGGGCCACGGCGATTCGGACACCGGCCAGCAACGGCTCGGCGGCGATCACTTCTGGAGCGGCGAATTCCACAGGCGGCGGCAGCGTAACGTCGCAGCTGTTGGCCAGCGATTCGGCCGCCGCGTCGAGGCGCAGGTCGAGGTCATTCAGCTCGCTGGCCTGAACCAGACCAAGATGCCGGCTCGGCAGCTCGATCCCGGTTTCCCGGGACAACGCGCCGTACCAGCGCAAACCTTCGGTCAGGCTGCCTTCAAGCAATTGCGCATGGCGCAAGGTGCCCACGCGGTTGGCCAGCACGCCGGCGAACGGCAAGTCCGGCTGATACTTCGCCAGCCCCAGCGCCAGCGCACCAAAGGTCTGCGCCATCGCCGTGCCGTCGATCACCCCGAGCACCGGCACACCGAAGTGCCGCGCCAGATCGGCGCTAGACGGCGTGCCGTCGAACAGGCCCATGACACCTTCGATCAGGATCAGATCCGCTTCACCGGCGGCTTCCCACAACAATCGACGACTTTCCTGCTCCCCGACCATCCACATGTCCAGTTGATACACCGGCGCACCGCTGGCGCGCTCGAGAATCATCGGGTCGAGAAAGTCCGGGCCGCATTTGAACACGCGCACCTTGCGTCCCTGATTGCGATGCAAACGGGCCAGCGCGGCGGTGACGGTGGTCTTGCCCTGACCGGAGGCCGGCGCGGCAATCAAGACCGCCGGGCAATGACGTGGTTGATTCACAGCTCGACGCCTTTTTGCGCTTTGATCCCGGCCTGGAAGGCGTGCTTGATGACGCCCATCTCAGTGACGGTGTCAGCCAGCTCGATCATTTCCGGCTTGGCGCCGCGACCCGTGACGACAACGTGTTGCATCGGCGGGCGCGCCTGCAAGTCGCTGAGCACCTGATCGAGGTCGAGGTAGCCGTGTTTGAGGGCGATATTCAGTTCATCGAGCACTACCAGGCCAATCGATGGATCTCGCAACAGTTCGCGGGACACTTCCCACGCGGCTTCGGCGGCGGCGATGTCACGCTGGCGGTCCTGGGTTTCCCAGGTAAAGCCCTCGCCCATCACATGAAAACGCACCTGCTCCGGGAAGCGCCGGAAGAACAACTCTTCGCCCGTGCTGCTGCGCCCCTTGATGAACTGCACCACGCCACACTGCATGCCGTGACCCATCGAGCGGGCGAGCATGCCGAAGGCCGAGCTGCTTTTGCCCTTGCCGTTGCCGGTCAGCACCAGCAACAGGCCGCATTCATTCGGGGAATTGGCGATGCGTTCGTCGATCACGGCTTTTTTGCGCAGCATGCGCGCCAGATGGCGTTCGTCACGATCGGGAGTATCAGTCATGGGGGAGCTCTCCGTTGAGGCTGGATAACGGCGGGCAGGCACAAGAATAGACGGCAAGAAGCCTGGCATCGCCCACCGTGATGCCGCTGAATGGATCAGGCCGGTCTCCGGGCTCATGAGCGGCGTTTCGCCTGACTGCGCGCCTTCCCATATCGACATTCGACACAGTGGCTCAAGGCGCAGCCTTCACTCATTTACCGTTGCGGGGGCAGCGCCGGGATCGTGGTTGTTCATGAATTGAACGAGCGCACTCACCGGCTTCCCTGTTTCACTCTGTCGACCGACGCCACAGAGCACCTGAAACAAGCCGCGAAGGTTAGAGGGTTGGGGGTGGAGCGTCAATTAAAGCCGGGAGACCGCCGGGCGAATAACTGCCGCCGATCAATAAAATGACGCCAATCTTGTGCCACACTCTCAGCAGTGATATCAAAGCGCCACAACCTGACAACACAATAACAAGGGTGAGCCACATGCAAGGCATGACCATCAGCAATCCGAAGCTGGAATTCCTGCGCCCGGTGCTGGAGCGCTGGTTTGACTGTATCGACCGCTACAACGCGGTGCGCGGTGATAACGACACGCCTTACTGGTACGACGAAAAAGCCAACCTCGGCTTGCTCTCGGCTGCCGCGTGGATGGCGGAAATGGTCACGCTGCAGAACACACCCACCCGCAAACAAAACGAGGAAGGCGAACGCAACGCCCGCGCCGACCTGTTCATCGCCAGCAGCGAAGAACGCGCCTACCTCCAGGCCACGCAACGCTGGCCACGGGTCAACAGCTTGAACCTGACGCAGGCCCTGGCCGATATCACCAGCGACGCCAGACGCATCAGCTACGCCGGCGACCTGAAACTCGGCTGCCTGTTCGTCGCCCCGCAAAAGGCCCAGCACGGCGCCACTCCGGAAGAACTTCAGGACATGGTCGACGACCTGCAAAAGGAACACAGCTGCGCGGTCGCCTGGTATCTCCCCTACGCCTACCGCAAGTTGCGCAACGAAGCGGGCAACTATCATCCCGGCATCGCCGTACTGTTCAAGGAAGCCCGCGGCTGACCGGTTGAACCATCGCGGGTTTGCACTTCTCTATTGATCAGGTCACTGCATTTATAGGGAAGATCAGCATGCACAAGCCCCTGCTCGTTCTCGTCATCGCCCTCACAGGAGGGCTCGCTGCCTGCAGCGAGACCTCCACCCTGCAAGTCTCCGACGGCACCGGCCCGTCCCCTCGACTGCCAGAACCGAATAAAACCCTGATCCCGACAGTCAACATCGCCCCGGCAATCGGCTGGCCGAACGGAGCGAAACCCACGGCGGCAGCGGGAACGCACGTGGCGGCATTTGCTGAAAACCTCGATCACCCACGCTGGCTGTACGTGCTGCCGAACGGCGACGTGCTCGTCGCCGAAACCAATGCGCCGCCCAAACCCGATGATGGCAAAGGCATTAGAGGCTGGGTCATGAAGAAAGCCATGGGCCGCGCCGGTGCCGGCGTCCCGAGCCCGAACCGCATCACGTTGCTGCGCGACAAGGACCACGACGGTATCGCCGAAACTCGCACGGTGTTTCTGGAAAACCTCAATTCGCCCTTCGGCATGACCCTGGTCGGCAATGACCTGTATGTCGCCGACACGGACCGCTTGCTGCGATTTCACTACGAGGACGGCGCCACGACCATCAAGTCGCCGCCGATCAAAGTGGTTGATCTGCCGGGCGGTACGCTGAATCACCACTGGACCAAAAACGTGATCGCCAGCAAGGACGGCAGCAAGCTGTACGTCACGGTGGGTTCCAACAGCAACGTCGCCGAAAACGGCATGGATAAGGAAGAAGGTCGCGCGGCGATCTGGGAAGTGGATCGCGCCACCGGCAAGCATCGGATTTTCGCCTCGGGCCTGCGCAACCCCAACGGCATGGCCTGGGAACCGCGGAGCGGCGCGTTGTGGACGGCGGTCAACGAGCGGGATGAAATCGGCAGCGACCTGGTGCCGGACTACATCACCTCGGTCAAGGACGGCGGGTTCTATGGCTGGCCTTACAGTTATTACGGCCAGCACGTCGACATTCGCGTCGAGCCGCAAAACCCGGACCTGGTGGCCAAGGCCATTGCTCCGGACTACGCGGTCGGCCCGCATACCGCCTCACTGGGCCTGACGTTCGCTGAAGGCAACAGGCTGCCAGTGCAATTCAAGGAAGGCGCGTTCATTGGCCAGCATGGTTCATGGAACCGCAAGCCGCACAGTGGTTACAAAGTGATTTTCGTGCCGTTCAGTGCCGGCAAACCGAACGGAAGCCCGGTTGATGTGCTCACGGGCTTCCTCAATGACGAGGAAAAAGCCATGGGCCGGCCGGTGGGTGTGGTGATTGATCAGCAGGGTGATTTGCTGGTGGCGGATGATGTGGGGAATAAGGTGTGGCGGGTGTCGGCAACCAAGTAACTGCGCCACACACATACCCTGTAGGAGCAAGCTTGCTCGCGATAGCGGTGCATCAGGCAACATCAATGTTGGATGTACTGCCCTTATCGCGAGCAGGCTCGCTCCCACAGGGATCAGCGTTTACCGCTTGCGGCAGAGGGTTAATCCATCGCCCAGCGGCAACAACGACAGATCCACACGCGAGTCATCCTTCAAGGCGCGATTGAGCGCCTGGATAGCGCGGGTGTCTGCGCTTTCGGGATTCGGCTCCAGCACCCGGCCGCTCCACAGGGTGTTATCGAACACCGCCAGGCCACCGACGCGCAGCAGACGCAGCGCGTGCTCCAGGTAGGCCGGATAGTTGGCCTTGTCGGCATCAATGAAAATCAAATCGAATTGCCCTGGCTGATCCAGCCGGGCCAGGGTTTCCAGCGCGGGCGCCAGGCGCAGGTCAATTCTTTCGGCAACGCCCGCTTCCTGCCAGTAACGGAGCGCCGTGGCGTTGTAGTCGCCGGGGATATCACAACAAATCAACGAACCGTCATCCGGCAATGCCGCCGCCATGCACAACGCGCTGTAACCGGTGAAGGTGCCGACTTCCAGCAAACGCCTCGCGCCGGTGAGTTTCACCAGCAATGCGAGAAACTGCCCCTGCTCCGGCGCCACCTGCCAGCGCGCCATCGGCAGCGCCTGGGTTTCATCGCGCAAACGCTTGAGTAGCGGCGTTTCCCTAAGGGAAACGTCGAGCATGTATTGATACAGGGAATCGTCGAGATTGAGTGTGCGGGCGGTCATGACGACCTCTGCGAACTAGGGGTTACGCGCCAAATGCTCGGGTTGCAGAACTCGCTTGGCGCTCAGGTAAGCTTTCTGCCAATACGCTTTGGACAAGCTGTCGAGCTTCACCGTGCCGCCAGTGGCTGGCGCATGGACGAAGCGACCTTCGCCAACGTAGATCCCGGCATGGCTGACCTGGGAGCCGCCATTGGTGGCGAAGAAAACCAGGTCGCCGGTTTGCAAGCCTTCCTTGCCGACATTGGCTGCCTGCATGCTGATCATCTCGCGCGTGGTGCGTGGCAGGGAAATACCCGTCACGTCACGGTAGACATAACCGATCAGACCACTGCAATCGAACCCGGAATCTGGCGTATTGCCGCCCCAGCGATAAGGCGTGCCCACGAGGCCCAAGGCGCGAAACAACACGTCTTCCGCCTCAGGCGAAAAGGGTTGCGCGGAGCCGAAGACAATGGGTGTGCGAACCACCGGCGCAGGTGGCGGTGTGCGGCTGGCGCAGGCACTGAGCAGCGCTGCGAAGAACATGAGTGCGAGGCGGGCCGACATCGTCATAAGCAGAACATCCTGATCTGGCTGCGGCTTTTTCCACCGGAAAGGCAGAAAAGAAAACCGCCTGCGCAGGACGCAGGCGGTTTGCCATCAATAATAGATCAGGATTCTAGCGGGTACGCGGCAAACTTCAAGTAAGACTTTAAGTTCGCCTTACAAACTGTCCGACTACTCTGTTGCAGAGAGGCCGTTGCCGCCACTGATGTGGCGACAGGCTAGACAATTACTTGCGTGCAGTGACCACGGTCGGGGCCATCGCGAGTGCGCGCTTGGCTTCGATGAAGGTTTTGCTCCAGTAGCTGTCGCCCAGGCTATCGACCCGGACACCACCGCTTTTGCGGCTGCTGGAGTGGATGAACTGGTTGTCACCCAGGTAGATCCCGGCGTGACTGACACGACCGCGGCGACCATTGGTGGCGAAGAACAGCAGATCGCCCGGCTTGAGCGCGCTACGGGAAACCAGTGGCGCGTCAACGTTGATCATTTCGCGAGTGGAGCGCGGCAGGTTCATGCCGGCCTCTTCACGAAACAGGTAACCGATGAAGCCGCTGCAATCGAAGCCAGCCTCGGAGGTGCCGCCGAAACGGTAACGGGTACCGATCAGGGACATGCCACGCTCGAGGATGCTGTCGGCCAGAACCGGAAGCTGGTAGGACTTGCCGTCGGCGAAGTCTGCCAGTTCTTTATCGGTGGCCAGCTCTTCCTGGAAAAGAACGGAAGAAGATTGCGCAGTAACTGAATTTTTAACCTGCTGTTGTTGCTCTTGCTGGGACACTGGAGAGTGAGCAGCGCAACCGAACAACAGGGTGACGAGTGCGAGAGGCACGAGGGGTGCGAAGCGATTTAGCATGGGCACGACCGTGGCTGATAGTTGTAAAGAAGCCGAGACTATGCCCGCTATCAACCTCATTTGCAAATTCAATCGAACTTTATGTGACTTCTTGGTTTCGCGTTTACATCTAAGCGCTTAAGCCCCATTTAGACGCTCGCGCAGCCTGCCCCATGCAGGAAAGCGGATTTTGTGGCGCCTGAAATATGCCGCAACCCCTGAAAAACCTGGGCCTTACCAGCCCAACGTTTCTTTCAGGAACGGAATGGTCAGCTTGCGCTGAGCTTGAAGGGAGGCCTGATCGAGACGCTCAAGCAGCTCGAACAGAGCGCTCATGCTGCGAGTACCGCGAGTCAAAATAAAATGCCCGACTTCGTCGGTCAGGTGCAGGCCGCGGCGAGATGCACGCAGTTGCAAGGCACGCAATTTGTCTTCGTCGGACAGCGGTCGCATCTGGAAGATCAGCGCCAGGGTCAGGCGGGATTTCAGATCCGCCAGCTTCACCGGCAATTCGCGCGGCGAGGTCGATGCCGCAATCAGCAAACGCCGACCGCTGTCACGCAGGCGATTGAACAGATGGAACAACGCCTCTTCCCAATCCGCGCGCCCGGCAACCGCTTGCAAGTCGTCGAGGCAGACCAGTTCGTATTGTTCGAGGTTGTCGAGGATTTCGATACCGCGATCCAGCAGCTCGGCCAACGGCAAGTACACCGCCGGCTCCCCCAACTGCTCAAAGCGCAGACAGGCCGCCTGCAGCAGATGCGTACGCCCTACCCCGTCCTTGCCCCAGAGATAAATCAGGCTTTCGGTCCAGCCGGCGTCGGCTTCGCAAAGCCGCTCGACATAGCCGAGTGCAGCGGCATTGGCGCCTGGGTAGTAATTGATAAAGGTAGCGTCATCACGCAGACGCACACCTAGGGGCAGCTGAATCGGTTTCATGCTGACTGAACAGTTCCAAAGGAACCGTTAGTGGCCTCTGTGTAAAGTTTGCGAAGTTTATACCCGTGACGCTGACCGCACAATGCGACAGACCATAAGCAAAATCAAAGGTTTGCGTTATCGCACCGGTTTTATGACTGATTCTTTGGCGGCGCATGTGACAGCCACGCAAGGGATACGGGTCAGCCTGGCACTGAACCAGGCCGCCCGCGACGGGCCATCAGCGAACCTTACAGCTCAGGTTCATCGACGCCACTGTAGATATCAGAATCTTTATACAAATCATGCACATGGCGCACCAGCACCATGATCACCGCCGCCACCGGGAGCGCCAGCAGCACGCCGGTAAAACCGAACAGTTCACCGCCGGCCAAAATCGCAAAGATCACCGCCACCGGATGCAGGCCGATCCGGTCGCCCACCAGCAACGGCGTCAGCACCATGCCTTCCAGCGCCTGGCCGACCATGAACACCGCAACGATGCCAATCATCGGGTACAGGTCGCCACCAAACTGGAACAGGCCGGCAATCAACGCCGCGCCAATCCCGATGACAAACCCCATGTACGGCACAATCGCCGCCAGACCGGCGATCATCCCGATCAGCAACCCCAGCTCGAGCCCTACCAGCATCAGGCCCGCCGAATAGATCATACCCAGCGCCACCATGACCAGCAGTTGCCCGCGTACGAACGCCCCCAGCACTTCATGGCATTCGCCGGCCAGAATCACGACGCGCTCTTCGCGATCGCGGGGCAACAGGCTGCGGATCTTGGCCATCATCACGTC
Source organism: Pseudomonas sp. PDM03 (assembly GCF_014852385.1). NCBI lineage: Bacteria > Pseudomonadati > Pseudomonadota > Gammaproteobacteria > Pseudomonadales > Pseudomonadaceae > Pseudomonas > Pseudomonas sp. PDM03. The sequence goes on from NZ_JACVBM010000003.1 coordinate 342,563, forward strand.
CCAGTCCCGCAGCAGGTAAAAGCTCACCACCGGGATCAGCACCAGATTGGCCAGCCAACCGATCAACGCGAGGCCGGAAGCGGTCGCCTGACTCAACACCACGCCGACAATGTCGGTGGTCTGGCCCATGTGTTCGCTGATTGCCGCCTTGAGTTTGTCGAATTTCCAGAAACCCTCCGATAACCCGAACTTCGATTGCGCCCACGGCAATGCAGTGTGCTGCAACCAGTCGAGCATCTGTGGCGCCAGTTCATATAAGCGGAACAACTGCTTGGCAAGCATCGGCACCAGCACCAGCAACAACGCGGTGAAAATCAAAGAGAACAACGCGAACACCGCCACCACGCCCCACGTCCGAGAGAGCCCGGCCTTTTCCAGGCGATCCACCAGCGGGTCGAACAAGTAGGCCAACAGCAGCGCCACCAGGAACGGCGTCAGAATCGGATGCAACAGCCAGATAAACGCGCAGAGCAGAACCACTCCACCCAACCAGAACCAACGCCGCGTATCGGCCATGTACCACTCCATATGCATCTATATAAAGAAAGAAAACCTTACCAACGGAAACGCAGTTGCGGCACCGGTGCAGGCGTTGGCGCAACAGCGGGCGCCGCTCCCTGGACCACCGGCTGGACAGGCGCCGTCGGAGCCGGTGCCTCACCCGCCGGAACCTCCTGCAACTTCGCCAGCGACAACTGCGAGCGCAACTGCTCGGCGCTGCCATTGACCCGGTAGAGAATACGGTTACCGTCAACACTTTGCAGACGCGCGCCGAACGGCTCAAGCAAACGCCCGAGCGTTGCATAGTGCTCCAGGTTCATGCCTTGCACTTCCAGCAGTTGCTCACCCGAAGCACCTGGCTTGACCACAAACCGTGGCGCCAGACGCTGACTGACCGCCAGCAGCACCGCGTCAGCCACAGCGGCCTGATCCGCGCCCTGCACGCTGCCCGCCTCCTTCTGATCGCCCAGCCACAAATGCCATTTGGCCTGCCACTGACCGCCCTCTTCCCGGGCATGCACGGCCAGCAGGGCATCGGCGTTGTAACGCTCCGATGCACCGCGCAGTGGCGCTGCATCCGTACCTTCCAGATTCGGTGCAGTGGCGACCAATTGTTCACTCAAGTCCGCCAATGGCAGACGCAGCGGCAGACCACGATGTTGTGCGGCACGACGCAGCGGTGCAGCAGCGGCCTGGCCATCACCGACCAGGCTCGAACCTTCGGCGGAATCATTCAACCACCAACTGAGGATCGACGGCCGGTTCGCCCCCCACAGCGACAGCCCGGCACGGCGCAACGCCTGTTCGGTGGAGGCCGGGTCGAAATCGACTTTCAGCACTTCCGGCGGGCCGGCGTCGAAGCCGTACTGACTGATGATCTGCTGCGGGTCCTTGCGGACGGCCGCCAACCCCGGACTTTGCGCCGCCCTGGGGTCGCCGGTCAGGCGCAATACCAGCGTGTCGAGCGCACGCTGGGTGGCTTGATCGCGCTCTTCAGGCGCCTGACTGGTGACTGGCTCGCGCACCTGATAAAGGCCTTTTACGGTTTCAGCATGACTCGCCAGGCTGACCAGGGACAAACAACCCACAAACAATGATCTGAAAAAACGCATGGAGGATTCCTGACGACAAGAGCGGCTGGAACTGACCGCATGAAGACAATCGAGCAAGGCTGTGACCATCGCCCGACGCAAAACATTCACACGTCCCGGTTAAGTTTTTCGCACTGCCATAACGATAGACGGTTAATCGCGATACCTTATACAGCCAAGCGGGAGGTGACCAACACGGGCAATCACGGTTTTTTTGTATCGATATGCCCCTGCTGTCGGCCTGAGGATGGCCGCTGCCCCTCAAGCCTGATAAAATCGCGCGCCTTCGCAGACCGGCAACAGCCGGGCAGTGTCGGAATAGCGCGCATGGCACTCGCCTTCGTCTGTTCCGACAGTCCCACTGGACCCGGTCGTTACCCCTGAATCCCCCCTAAAGGCCTGGATCATGAGCAAGCAACCCTCCCTGAGCTACAAGGACGCCGGTGTAGACATCGACGCCGGTGAAGCATTGGTCGAACGCATCAAGAGCGTCGCCAAGCGCACTGCGCGCCCGGAAGTCATGGGCGGCCTGGGCGGTTTCGGCGCCCTCTGCGAAATCCCGGCCGGCTACAAGCAGCCTGTGCTGGTTTCCGGCACCGACGGCGTCGGCACCAAGTTGCGCCTGGCGCTGAACCTGAACAAACACGACAGCATCGGCATCGACCTGGTCGCCATGTGCGTGAACGACCTGGTGGTCTGCGGCGCCGAGCCGTTGTTCTTCCTCGACTACTACGCCACCGGCAAACTCAACGTCGAAACCGCGACCCAGGTCGTGACCGGTATCGGCGCAGGCTGCGAACTGTCCGGCTGCTCCCTGGTCGGCGGCGAAACCGCTGAAATGCCTGGCATGTACGAAGGCGAAGACTACGACCTGGCCGGTTTCTGCGTCGGCGTCGTGGAAAAATCCGAAATCATCGACGGTTCGAAAGTCGCTGCCGGCGATGCCCTGCTCGCCCTGCCGTCTTCCGGCCCGCACTCCAACGGCTACTCGCTGATCCGCAAGATCATCGAAGTGTCGGGTGCCGACATCGAAAACATCCAGCTCGACGGCAAACCGCTGACCGACCTACTGATGGCCCCGACCCGCATCTACGTGAAGCCGCTGTTGAAGCTGATCAAGGAAACCGGCGCGGTCAAAGCCATGGCCCACATCACCGGTGGCGGCCTGCTGGACAACATCCCGCGTGTACTGCCAAAAGGCGCTCAAGCGGTGGTTGACGTGGCGAGCTGGAACCGCCCTGCCGTGTTCGACTGGCTGCAAGAGAAAGGCAACGTCGACGAAAACGAAATGCACCGCGTACTGAACTGCGGCGTCGGCATGGTGATCTGCGTGGCTCAAGAGCACGTTGAAACCGCGCTGAACGTACTGCGTGAAGCTGGCGAGCAGCCTTGGGTCATCGGTCAGATCGCCACCGCTGCCGAAGGCGCGGCCCAGGTAGAACTAAAGAACCTCAAGGCTCATTAATGTCCGTCACCTGTGATGTGGTGGTGCTGTTGTCCGGCACCGGCAGTAACTTGCAGGCCTTGATCGACAGCACGCGGACCGGCGACAGCCCGGTCCGCATCGCTGCGGTGATTTCCAACCGCGCCGACGCCTACGGCCTGCAACGCGCCAGGGACGCGGGTATCGACACCCGCTCCCTGGATCACAAGGCTTTCGAAGGCCGCGAAGCCTTCGATGCCGCGCTGATCGAACTGATCGACGCTTTCAATCCCAAACTCGTGGTCCTGGCCGGTTTCATGCGCATCCTCAGCGCTGACTTCGTGCGCCACTACGCGGGTCGCCTGCTCAACATCCATCCCTCGCTGCTGCCCAAATACAAAGGGTTACACACTCATCAGCGCGCGCTGGAGGCCGGCGATACTGAACACGGCTGTTCCGTGCACTTTGTCACCGAGGAACTCGATGGCGGACCACTGGTCGTACAGGCAGTAATACCGGTAGAGTTGCACGATTCGCCGCAGAGTCTGGCGCAGCGAGTTCATACCCAGGAACACCTGATCTACCCGATGGCCGTACGCTGGTTTGCAGAAGGTCGCTTATCACTCGGTGAACAAGGTGCTTTACTGGATGGCAAGTTACTCGCGGCCAGTGGCCACTTGATTCGAACCTAGGAGATTTTATGCGTCGCGCCCTGCTCTTCGCTTGCGCTCTGCTTGCCCTGCCTTTCGCGCAGGCTGCGGAACTTCAACCCTTCTCCGCCAGCTACACCGCCGACTGGAAGCAGCTGCCCATGAGCGGCACCGCCGAGCGCAGCCTGACCAAGGAAGCCAACGGCGTCTGGAAGCTCAGCTTCAAGGCATCGATGATGATTGCCAGCCTGACCGAAGAAAGCACCCTGACCCTGGACAAGGACACCCTGCTGCCACAGTCCTACCACTTTGAACGCGGTGGCCTGGGCAAAGCCAAGAAGGCTGACCTGGATTTCGACTGGACCACCAAAATGGTCACCGGCACCGATCGCGGCGACGCGGTCAAGATCCCGCTCAACCGCGGCATGGTCGACAAATCCACTTACCAGTTGGCCCTGCAGCATGACGTGGCCGCCGGCAAGAAAAGCATGAGCTATCAGGTGGTCGATGATGGTGAAGTCGATACTTATGACTTCCGTGTGCTGGGTTCGGAAAAAGTCGACACCAAGGCTGGCCAGATCGACGCGATCAAGGTCGAGCGCGTGCGCGACCCGACACAAAGCAAGCGCATCACCGTGCTGTGGTTCGCCAAGGATTGGGATTACCTGCTGGTTCGCCTGCAACAGGTCGAGACCGACGGCAAGGAGTACAACATCATGCTCCTGGACGGCAAGGTCAACGGCAAGGCTGTCAAAGGCAGCTGATCCGCAGTGATACGAAAAAGCCCCGCCAATGCGGGGCTTTTTTTTTGCCTTGAAAAAGTAGCGGCTCAAACCTTTAGGAGCGAGACCGGTTTGCCGGCGAAGGCTGCGTGTCAGGCTATGAGGTTTTGGTGGCGTACATATCCATTCCTGCGGTTACGGCTGCCATTGGTTTCGCTTTTACAGCGAGTCACTTGGAGAAGCGCCAAGTAACCAAACGCTCTTGCCCCTTTCGTTCGGTGCCTCGCCGTGGCTCGGCATACCCTCGCTCCGGTCCTGCTCCGTGGGCCTGCCGCCATCGGCCATCCATGGCCGGGGGCGGCTAACCCGGCATCCATGCCGGGTTGCCCACTGCGCAGAACCTCCACTCGGCCTCTCGAGGGGGCGTGTACCTCAAGATCAAAAGCTGAAGGCGAGCTAACGCTCGGCCTGATGAGTGGTGAAAATCAAAAGCGCACGCGATTCCCTGTAGGAGCCGGCTTGCTGGCGAAAAGCGTCTGGGCAACGCGTTCATTCAGACACCCCGCGTCATCGTTGACGTCCATCGCCAGCAAGCTGGCTCCTACAATTTTGAATCGTGTGAACCCAATCCCGTGTAGGAGCCGGCTTGCTGGCGATAGCGGTGTGTCTATCGACAAATTTATTGACTGGGCGGACGCCATCGCCAGCAAGCCGGCTCCTACAGGGGATTGGTGTACATATCCGGAATGAGGGAACGCGTACGCAAAATGAGCCAGGTCGGCTTTCAGGCCGCCTCGGCGGCTGTGGCGGTAGTCGCCCCCTCGAGAGGCCGAGCGCAGGTTCTGCGCAGTGGGCAACCCGGCATGGATGCCGGGTTAGCCGCCCCCGACCATGGATGGCCGATGGCGGCGGGCCCACGGAGCAGGACCGGAGCGAGGGCATGGCGAGCATTAGCGAGCCACCGAACGAAAGGGGCAAGAGCGCTTGGTTACTTGGCGCTTCTGCAAGTGACTCGCTGTAAGAGCGAAACCAATATCAGCCATTACCGCAGAAACGGATATGTACACCCTCCCCCCCCCTGACACGCAGCCTTCGCACCGAAGCAAGAACCAGGGCTACGAAGGCAAGAAAGTGGAACGCGTCAAAGAAGGAATGCTCTATACCTTCAAGGTCTTTTTTGATCGAATGACTTTTCCTACTGCCGAGGTTTCCCATGACAGTCACCGTCAATACCGTTTCCGCCGAAGGCTTCCGCCACAGCGTACAAATCGATGACCACGAACTCTTCGCCGATGTGCCGACATCGTCCGGTGGCGATGGCTCGGCGCCTGAGCCGCACGACTACTTCGATGCAGCGCTGGGCGCTTGCAAGGCCCTGACCCTGAAGCTCTACGCGAAGAAGAAAGGCATCCCGCTGACCGGTGTTGGCGTGGAGGTCAAGCGCGACAACAGCCAGGAGCAAAAAGGCAAATACACCCTGCACGTCAAACTGACCCTCAAGGGCGTGCTCACCGACGCCCAGCGCGATGAGTTGCACCGCGTGGCCGACCGCTGCCCAGTCCACAAGCTGATGACCACCAGCGAAGTCAGCATCGAAACCCACCTCTCCGAAGGCGCGTTCAGCCAATAGCGGCAAGGCTCGGGCAAGCGGGTTATGCTCCACGCGTCACCCGCTCAGCCTGGAATGCACCATGAACACTCCGCTCGTGATTCGCCCCCGCGCCGAAGATGTCGAAGGCCAACCGATTCTTCGCCCGTTGCCATCAGCCAAATGCCGCAGCGTCGGGCCTTTTGTGTTTTTCGACCACATGCTGGAAACCCGCTATCCAGCAGGCAAAGGCATGAACATCCGTCAGCACCCGCACATCGGCCTGTCGACCCTTACCTACTTGTTCGAAGGAAAAATCCAGCACAAGGACAGCCTCGGTTCCGATCAGGTGGTGGAGGCCGGCGACGTCAGCTGGATGACCGCTGGCAGTGCCATTGCCCATGTCGAGCGCACGCCCGAAGCCCTGAAGGCCAGCGGTTTCACGATGCACGGCTTGCAGATCTGGCTGGCATCGCCCAAGGATCACGAGCAAGGCCCAGGGCACTACAGCCATCACCCCGCAGCCACGTTGCCGGTCAGCGATAACCTTGGCGTGAAGATCCGGATGATCGCCGGGTCAGGCTTTTGCCTGGAATCGCCAGTGCCGGTGCTTTCTCCTACGCTGTACGCGGAACTGAACCTGCAGACAGCAACCACGCTGCTGATTCCCACCGAGCATGAAGAACGGGCGCTGTACGTGTTGAGCGGTGAGGCGCAGCTCGATGGCGAGCCGATAGAGCCGTACTCGCTAGTGGTGCTGCCGGCCGGGGAAGAAATGACGCTGTTTGCCGAGAGCGACTGTCATGCGGTGTTGTTTGGCGGCGCGCCGCTGGATGGACCGCGACGGATCAACTGGAATTTTGTGGCGAGCGATCCGGCGGCTATCGACGAAGCGCGGCGACGCTGGGCGGCCGGGGATTGGCCGACGGTGCCGGGGGAAGTTGAGCGTATTGAGCTGCCTTGAGATTTGTGGCGTTATTGCCGCCGCCATCGCGAGCAGGCTCACTCCTACAGTAGACCGAGTGCAATCACTGTTCCCACATTGGAATGCGGTCTACTGTAGGAGCCGGCTTGCTGGCGATGGCGGCGTCGAAATCGCCATCGCCAGCAAGCCGGCTCCTACAGGATCGGGTTCACAGCCAAAAAATTTCAGGTCATAAAAAAACCCGCCGAAGCGGGTTTTTTTACAACGTCGTTAAACCGACAGTTCAACCAGCAGCTTGTTGAGACGGCGCACATACGCGGCCGGGTCTTTCAAGCTGTCGCCGGCCGCCAGGGCCGCCTGATCGAAGAGAATGTGCGACAGGTCGCCGAAGCGCTCGTCGCTCTGCTCGTTGTCGAGCTTCTCGATCAGCGGGTGCGCCGGGTTGAATTCGAAGATCGGCTTCGAATCCGGAACCTTCTGACCGCTGGCTTCCAGGATCTGACGCATTTGCAGGCCCAGGTCCTGCTCGCCGATGGCCAGAATCGCCGGGGAATCGGTCAGACGATGGGAAACCCGTACTTCAGCCACGGATTCGCCCAGCGCAGTTTTCAGACGCTCAACCAGACCTTCTTTGGACTTGGCGACTTCTTCCGCGGCTTTCTTGTCTTCTTCCGAATCCAGGTTGCCCAGGTCGAGATCACCGCGCGCCACGTCGACAAAGCTCTTGCCGTCGAAGTCGTTGAGGTAGCTCATCAGCCACTCGTCGATGCGGTCGGTCAGCAGCAGCACTTCGATGCCTTTCTTGCGGAAGACTTCCAGGTGCGGGCTGTTTTTGACTTGCGCGTAGGTTTCGCCGGTCAGGTAGTAAATCTTGTCCTGACCTTCCTTGGCGCGAGCCAGGTAGTCGGCCAGACCCACAACCTGCTCGCCTTCTTCGCCCTGAGTGGACGCAAAACGCAGCAGGCCAGCGATTTTCTCTTTGTTGGCGAAGTCTTCTGCCGGGCCTTCTTTCATGACCTGACCGAAGTTCTTCCAGAAGCCTTTGTATTGCTCAGGCTCGTTCTTCGCCAGTTTTTCCAGCATGTCCAGCACGCGCTTGGTCAGCGCCGACTTCATGGAGTCGATGATCGGGTCTTTCTGCAGGATTTCCCGCGACACGTTCAGCGACAGGTCATTGGAATCGACCACGCCCTTGATGAAGCGCAGGTACAGCGGCAGGAACGAATCGGCCTGGTCCATGACGAACACACGCTGCACGTACAGCTTCAGGCCTTTCGGCGCTTCGCGCTGGTACAGGTCGAACGGAGCGCGGGTCGGCACGTAGAGCAGCGAGGTGTATTCGAGCTTGCCTTCGACCTTGTTGTGGCTCCAGCTCAGCGGGTTCTCGAAATCGTGAGCGATGTGCTTGTAGAACTCCTGGTATTCCTCGTCCTTGATTTCGGTACGAGGACGGGTCCACAGGGCGCTGGCGCGGTTGACGGTTTCCCACTCAACAGCTGGCTTCTCTTCGCCTTCTGCGGCTGCCACTTCTTTCGGCAACTCGATCGGCAAAGCGATGTGGTCGGAGTACTTCTTGATGATGTTGCGCAGACGCCAGCCATCGGCGAACTCGTCTTCACCGGACTTCAGGTGCAGGACGATGCGAGTACCACGATCGGCTTTCTCGACGGTGGCAACTTCGAAATTACCTTCGCCCTTCGACGACCAGTGCACGCCTTCGCTGGCAGCAGCACCGGCACGACGGCTGAACACGTCGACTTTGTCGGCGACGATGAAGGCAGAGTAGAAACCCACGCCGAACTGACCGATCAGGTGCGAATCCTTTTTCTGATCGCCCGTCAGGTGTTTCATGAAATCGGCGGTGCCGGATTTGGCGATGGTGCCCAGGTGGGTGATCGCATCTTCACGGCTCATGCCGATGCCGTTGTCTTCGAGGGTGACGGTTTTAGCGTCCTTGTCGAAGCTCACACGGATTTTCAGTTCGGCGCCACCTTCCAGCAACTCAGGCTTGGACAGGGCTTCGAAACGTAATTTGTCGACAGCGTCAGAGGCGTTCGAGATCAATTCGCGAAGGAAGATTTCCTTGTTGGAATACAGCGAATGGATCATGAGGTGCAGCAGCTGCTTCACCTCGGTCTGGAAGCCCAGGGTTTCCTTTTGAGTTTCCACACTCATGGTCATCAAACTCCAATCAGATGGCAGTGGCCGCGACCTAGAGAGTCGGCGGCGGGTTGTCATCAAAGTTGGGGGCTCGGATCAGGATTTCAAGGGCTCATCGATTTTGAAGTGGGCGCGGGCCGTGGCGATGGGTTCGGATTCGGTGCTTTGCCAGGCGGTCACTGCCACGTTTGCGACACGCCGCCCCTGACGGCACACCTGGCAGCGCGCCCACGTATCGCGAAACTGTCCGGCGCGCAGGTAGTCGAGGGAAAAATCGATGATCTTCGGCACACCCGGTGAACCGGTAAAAATCAGCAGGTGCAAGGCGGCGGACAGCTCCATGAACCCGGCAATGACACCGCCGTGAATCGCCGGCAGTAAAGGGTTACCAATGTTGTCCTTGTTCGCCGGCAGGCGAAACAGCAGGTCATCCCCCACCCGCGAACACTCAACACCGATCAGTTTGGCGTAGGGAATCAGATGCAGCAGCGAGGCATAGTCGCCCTGCTCATGGGCCTGTTGTAGTTGTTCCTTGAAGTTGTCGGTCATTTCGCACCTCCGGCGATGGCGCCACCAAACCCTTTGGTGCCTTTGACGCCCTTGCCCATGCGCATGAACGTGCCGACGACATGGGCGATGGGCTGCTCGGGATCGTCCTGATAAGCAAAGCCACGGGCGAAGATCACGTCGGTAGTGACCCGGTAGCACTGGGCAAAACCATAGACGTCCTTATGCGGTTCGGCGGCATGCATGTAGTCGATGCGCAGGTCGAGGGTCGGGCAGACTTCGAATTCGGGCAGCACGCAGAGTGTGGCCATGCCGCACGCGGTGTCCATCAGGGAGGTCAATGCCCCGCCATGGATCACGCCGGTTTGCGGATTGCCGACAATTTGCGGGCTGTACGGCAGGATGACCGTCAACCCATCACTGCTGGCGCTGTGAACGCGCAAACCAAGTACCTGGCAATGCCTGAGCGCCGAAAGGAATCGCGTCGCGCGCTCAAAAACGGGGTTTTCGGCCATGTGGTAAACACTCTTCTTAGTACTCGGAGATTGTATTAGGTGTATTCGTAAAAGTTCCCGTAGGAATAATCTTATATATCTGAACGAATTGAGGAACTTAACCCTGATATCCACGCTCGAAAGGCCAGATAGATATTTTCCATAAGGAGAAACACCCCATGCGTAAGACTTTAGCTATTGCCTTGATGTTGACCGCTTCCCTCGGTCTCGCTGCCTGCGATAAAAAATCCGAGGACAAAGCTCAAGAAGCCGACAAACATGCTGAGCAAGCTCAACAAGACATGAGCAAAGCTCAGGATAAAGTGAACGACGCTGCGAAAGAAAACGCCGAAGCTGCCAAAGCTCAGGCTGAATCGGATGCAGCTGCAGCAAAAGAAGCACCTAAAAACTAAAACAGTTTTTAGCGTGATAAAGAAAACCCGCCAAGTGCGGGTTTTCTTTTGCCTGTCATTTACCATTAGAGCAACTTTATCCGCCGCTAGTTGGCGGCGGCTGAAAGGCACAATCACCGGAATAGCCCGGCCGACCATCACACACTTTCAAACAGCCCGTCTCGTTTTTAAACCGTGCACTGACGGATAGCGCATAACCGTATTCCGGCGTTATCACGCTCAATGTCGATGCGCAGGACGTCTGCGTATTGAAGTGAAAGGTGATGATTTCATGCCGTTCACGACGCTGAAACAACAACGCGAAGGTGTTGCCGCTATTCCACATGGATTTGCGCGGCACCACGAAACGATAGTGCTGTTCGTCCAGTCGCTGACCAAACACCTTGAACTCGCTACGCCCGGTCTCGATCTTGGGCACCGGATAGGGAATCGGTAGCACGTAGGGCAGCCCGGTCAGGCCCGTGCTGGCATCCAGGCCTTTCTGGAAATAAGGAACCTCGATATGAGGGAAACCGCTGTAAGTGATGCGGTCATCGGCATAAAACTGCCGTTGGGATGGCTTGTAATCCGGGGGAACCGCAAACTCGACGTCAAACGTCAGCAACGCCTGGCTTGCGTCCAGATTTTCGGACAAGAACTCCCTGTTGCTCGCGCCATTGTCACTGACGCAGCCCCCAAGCGACACCGCGATACTGATCAACAGCAAGACTCCACAACCCACTGGTGAATTTTTCATCAGGCTTAGCGCTCGGAAAGAGGCAATGCGGGACCCAGGCCACGACCGACCAGCTCCCAGGTGCCGTTTTTGGCCTTCCAGTGGAAGCGCTTGGCGAACCAGGCAATAGTCATATCCCTGTCCAGACGGTGGTTGTCCATGCTTGGCACGCCATCCTTGTGTGCTTGAACCGCCTGGACGTATGCGGCCTTGGAAATGTCGGCCAATTCACCGACGTTGGCATCGGCCGGTAGCTGATAGGCAGCGTCGAGGCCGTCCTCACGTCCGGCCACCAATATTTGTCTGGATGTCAGGTACGCCGCCAGCCGATTATCCGGGGACACTGACATCAGTGTCCCCCAAGGCCCGTATTCCTTGGCCTTGAACCTGGTGTCGAACCACAGCACCTCGCCAGTGTGGGTATCCAGCGCACGGCCGGACTCGGCGAACAGCAAAACCTCCTCACGCCCTGGTTGCGGTACGCCCCAGTCAGGAAACTTCTTATCTTTGAGCGGGCTTAATATACGCGCCAAGGGCGCACCATTTTGCACACCAATGAGCAGCGTACCGACACCGTCGTAGCCCGAAGTGACTACCAAGAGCATCGGTTGACCTTCGCTCAACGCCTTGATCGGCCGCACACCGTTGACTTCCCGGGCGCCGAGGGGCCAGTAGCCCTGCGAACGAAACACGATGGAATACTGCGTCCCGGGGCCATAAAAACTTTCTTTATTGGGACCAATCAGGAAATCGCCGAAGCGCTTGGCCTCGGGCACGACGAATGGCGAGGCCTGCGCTAACGCACTCCCTGCCATTAGAGCCCATATCCACCAGCCGAGTCGGCGGTGTGGAGGCTGACACGTTTGAAATCCGTTCAAGAACTGCCTTCCATGAGAAACCGAAGCCGGATGTTACATCGTCATCCAGCTGACGCCCACTGATCTAAATACCCCGCAAAGTGATCGGTTCCTTCGTTATAACAACAGTGTTCTGAACGTCGGGCTGATCATCAGCAACAGCGAGCACACCAAACCGACAAACCAGACCAAACTGCGCTGCCAGGCAAGATCCCCCCAATAGCACAACAAATAGATAATGCGCGCGATTACGAAGATGATCGCCAGCGAGTCGATCAGCCACCCCGCCGTTTGCGTGGTGTGCGCCATCAACACCCCCACGGCAAACAATATAAACGCCTCAAAACAGTTCTGATGAGCTGCCACTGCGCGGGCGCCAAACCCTGTGAGTTGTGCCTGTTGCTGGCGCGGCAGATGATTGTCGTAACCGCCCTGCTCTTTCATGGCCCTGGCCACCGGCATGCGGGCCACATAGATCAGCAAGGCACTGATAAACACACACCAGAACGGAATACTCATCAAGCGGCCTCTCGGTTCGCCTCGGGCAATGGCGCCTCTGTAGGGGTATAGACCATCACGTCGAGAACGTCGGAATGAAACTCCCGGCGATACAGCACCAGCACCACGCCAGCGCTCATCAGCATGAACAACCAGGGGCTGACGAACCACGCCAACATGGTCATGCCGAAGTAATAGGAACGCAGGCCGAAGTTGAACTGGTTGGCGGCCATGGAGATGACACGCGCCGCCCGTGCGGCAAAGGCTTTACGCTCCAGCTCGGAAACATGCCGCTCGCCGACCATGGGGGCCGACCCCACCAAAATCGCAGCGAAGTTGTACTGACGCATGCACCAGCTGAACGTGAAGAACGCATACACAAACACCAGCGCCAGACACAGCAACTTGATCTCCGACATGCCCTGGGAGGCCTGTTGCACCATCGGGATGTCCGCCAGCAATGACACCGCCCGTTCCGACGCACCGAGCACGGTGAGAATACCGGCCAGGATAATCAGCGTGCTGGAGGCGAAGAACGAAGCGTTGCGCTCCAGATTGCCGATCACACTGGCATCGGCGATGCGGTTGTCTCGCAGCAGCATGCGGCGCATCCAGTCTTCGCGGTACAGGTGCAACACACTGGCCAGGCACGCAGTGTCGCGGCCCTTCCACGTCGCATAACGGGTGTAGCCGCCCCAGCAGATGACAAACCAGATGGCGGCAAGAATGTGGATCAGGTTGGCGTGGATGAACGACATGCAGGTCCTTGTGATATAGAGGCTAAACACCGAAACCTTTGCGGGAGCGAGCCGGCTCCGGGCGGCGTTCCGACGATGACGGATTTACATTCAACACGGATGCTGACTGATCTACCGCTATCGCGAGCAGGCTCGCTCCCACATGGGATTTGCAGTGCTTCGACGTTAGCTGACAAAAAAAGACACTGCCTCACGCGCATAAAAAATGCCCCGTATCTATTGATACGGGGCATTTCCATGTTCGCTCAAGGCTCGCTTATGGCGGGCCGTGATACGCCTTAAGCCAGCGCTTCTTCGCGCTTGCCCAGCATGCGATCGCAAACCACCGCGACCACCAGAGTCATGACCGACGGCACCAGCCACGCGAGGCCTTGTTCGCTCAACGGCAAATGCGCCAATTGCGTCGGCATCCAGTCCGCCAGGCCTGCGCCCTTGAGCGCGTCGATCAGACCGAAGATGAACGACACCAACATCACCGGACCGACGATGCGGCCCTGCTCATGCCAGAAGTCCTTGCAGAAGCTCAGGGCGACCAGCGCGATGCACGGCGGGTAGATCGCGGTGAGGACCGGGATCGAGAACGCGATCAGCTTGGTGAGGCCCAGGTTGGACACCAGCAGGGAGAACGCAGCGAGGATGATGACCAAGGTCTTGTAGGACAGTGGCAGCACACGGCTGAAGTATTCAGCACAGGCACACGTCAGACCGACCGCTGTGACCAGGCAGGCCAACGAAATCAGCACGGCGAGGAAACCACTGCCCAAGGAGCCGAATGTGTGTTGAACGTAGGCGTGCAACACCGCCGCGCCGTTGGTCGCACCGGCGGCCACTTCATGGCTGCCCGAACCGAGGCGAAACAGGCTGACGTACACCAGCGCCAGACCGACGCCGGCAATCAGCCCGGCAATGATCGCGTAACGGGTGATCAGCGCCGGAGAGTCCACGCCACGGGAACGGATGGCGTTGACGATAACGATGCCGAACACCAGCGCGCCCAGGGTATCCATGGTCAGGTAACCATTGATGAAGCCCTGGGAGAATGGCGCCGCGACATACTCGGGCGTCGCCACGCCGATATCACCGGCCGGCAACGCGAACGCGGCAATGCCGAGAGCAGCCAGGGCGATAATCTTCAGCGGTGCGAGGAAACGTCCTACGGTGTCCAGCAAACGACCCGGGTAGAGCGAGATGAAGAACACCAGCAGGAAGTACACCGAGCTATAGAGGAACAGCGCCAGCGGGCTTTCGCCGGTCAGCGGCGCCAGGCCCACTTCGAACGATACGGTCGCGGTGCGCGGCGTCGCGAACAGCGGGCCAACGGCGAGGTAGCACGCAGCGGCCAGCAAGCCACCGGCGACTTTGCCGATCGGGCTGCTCAAGGCATCCATCGCGCCACCGACTTTGGCCAGGGCAACGACAGTGATCACCGGCAGACCGACCGCGGTGATCAGAAAGCCCAGCGCCGCCATCCAGACATGAGGCCCGGACTGCAAACCGACGATAGGCGGGAAGATGATGTTGCCAGCCCCGACGAACAGGGCAAACGTCATAAAACCAAGTGCCAGGATGTCCTGGCCTTTCAACACTTTCATTAAGGAAATACCACACTACTGAATCGGAATTTAGAGAGGGATTTCCCTTATGGGTGAGGGAAATGCTGTCGACCCGTATAGGACCGACCCTTTAGCGCGAAGCTTCCTTGTGGGACGCGGACGCAAAAATGGCGGCTAGCCTAACGAATTTAAGCGACAAACGCACTGTTAGAGGGCGAACTATCCGATCTGCGACATTTTCGTGTCGCGTTTTCATACGTAATGTTCACGGTCTGCGTAGGAGCCGGCTTGCTGGCGATTGGCGGTGTGCCTGATACACCGCGTCGCGGAAATCGTCGGAACGCCGCCCGCAGCAAGCCAGCTCCTACAGATGTTTGATTCATCCAGAAACGACAAAGGCCACCCGAAGGCGGCCTTTGTTTGGTGAAGCGTCAGTTAAGCGCGAGGCTTACTTGACAGCCCAACCAGTCAGCTCGGCCAGGGCCTTGCCGATGTCTGCCAGCGAACGCACGGTTTTAACGCCTGCGTCTTGCAGTGCAGCGAACTTCTCGTCTGCAGTGCCTTTGCCGCCAGAGATGATTGCGCCAGCATGGCCCATGCGCTTGCCCGGAGGAGCAGTCACACCAGCGATGTAGGAAACAACCGGCTTGGTCACGTGTGCCTTGATGTAGGCAGCCGCTTCTTCTTCAGCCGAACCGCCGATCTCGCCGATCATCACGATCGCTTCGGTCTTCGGGTCTTCCTGGAACAGCTTCAGGATGTCGATGAAGTTCGAACCCGGGATCGGGTCACCACCGATGCCGACGCAAGTCGACTGACCGAAACCGGCGTCAGTAGTTTGCTTCACAGCTTCGTAGGTCAGGGTGCCGGAACGGGAAACGATACCGACCTTGCCTGGCAAGTGAATGTGACCTGGCATGATGCCGATCTTGCATTCGCCTGGAGTGATCACGCCTGGGCAGTTAGGGCCGATCAGGGTGATACCCAGCTCGTCGCACTTAACTTTAGCGTCCAGCATGTCCAGGGTAGGAATGCCTTCGGTGATGCAAACGATCAGCTTGATGCCGCCGAATGCTGCTTCCAGGATGGAGTCCTTGCAGAAAGGAGCTGGAACGTAGATCACGCTGGCGGTGGCGCCAGTGGCAGCTACAGCGTCTTTCACGGTGTTGAACACTGGCAGACCCAGGTGCTCGGTGCCGCCTTTACCAGGAGTTACACCACCAACCATCTTGGTGCCGTACTCGATGGCTTGCTGGGTGTGGAAACTACCTTGCGAACCGGTAATACCCTGGCAGATAACTTTGGTGTCTTTATTGATCAGGACGCTCATTATTTGCCCTCCGCAGCTTTAACGACTTGTTGAGCAGCGTCGGTCAGGCTGGTAGCAGCGATGATGTTCAAACCGCTTTCTGCCAGTACTTTAGCGCCCAGCTCAGCGTTGTTGCCTTCAAGGCGAACAACAACCGGGATTTTCACGCCGACTTCTTTCACAGCGCCGATGATGCCTTCGGCAATCATGTCGCAACGAACGATGCCGCCGAAGATGTTGACCAGTACTGCAGCGACGTTAGTGTCGGACAGGATGATCTTGAACGCTTCGGTAACGCGTTCTTTGGTAGCACCGCCGCCCACGTCGAGGAAGTTGGCTGGTTTGCCGCCATGCAGGTTGACGATGTCCATGGTACCCATGGCCAGGCCAGCACCGTTGACCATGCAACCGATGTTGCCTTCCAGCGCTACGTAGTTCAGTTCGAACTTGGCAGCGTGCGCTTCGCGCGGATCGTCTTGCGACGGATCGTGGAAAGTCTTCAGCTTAGGCTGACGGTACATGGCGTTGGCGTCGATGTTGATCTTGGCGTCGAGGCAATGCAGATCGCCGTCAGCCTTGATCACCAGCGGGTTCACTTCCAGCAGAGCCAGGTCGTGATCCTTGAACAGCTTGGCCAGACCTACGAAGATCTTGGCGAACTGAGCAACCTGCTTGCCTTCCAGACCCAGCTGGAATGCCAGCTCGCGACCCTGGAATGGCTGAGCGCCAACCAGTGGATCGATAGTGGCTTTCAGAATTTTTTCTGGAGTGTCGTGAGCGATTTTCTCGATGTCCACGCCACCTTCGGTGGAAGCCATGAACACGATGCGACGGCTCGAACGGTCAACGACAGCGCCCAGGTACAGCTCTTTAGCGATATCAGTGCACGATTCAACCAGGATCTTGGTGACTGGCTGACCATTGGCGTCAGTCTGGTAAGTCACCAGACGCTTGCCCAGCCACTGCTGTGCGAAGGCTTTGGCGTCTTCTTTGCTGCGAACCAGCTTTACGCCGCCCGCTTTACCGCGACCACCAGCGTGGACCTGGGCTTTGACAACCCACTCGGTGCCGCCGATTTTGTCGCAAGCTTCTGCTGCTGCTTCCGGGGTGTCTACCGCATAACCGGTGGAAACTGGCAGGCCGTATTCAGCGAACAGCTGCTTACCCTGATACTCGTGAAGATTCATGCTTATTACCGTCTTCGTTAGGTACTGCGCATTCGGTGCTGCACTTGTTCAAGTGCCGCACCACCTGTGACTGCTGCTTGCGTAGCCTTTCCGGATACCCGGTGCAGCCACGCAAGACTGCGTCCAGCGGATATTCCGCGGTGAGTCTTGCATGCAAGGCTCACGACGGGCCATACCGCCGTGGTTTCTTATTGTCTTAACGCTTCTTGCGGTTGGCGATGTGGATGGCGCCGCCATTCACAGCCAGAGCTGCTTCGTGCAAGGCTTCAGACAGGGTCGGATGGGAGAAAACCATCATGCCCAGGTCTTCAGCGCTGGTGCCGAATTCCATGCCGATCGCGCCCTGCTGAACCAGTTCTGCAGCGCTCGGGCCAATCACGTGGACGCCCAATACGCGGTCAGTCTTGGCATCGGCAATGACTTTCACGAAACCGCCGGTGTCGTTGGCTGCCATGGCACGGCCACTGGCTGCGAACGGGAAGGTGCCAACGTTAACTTCAACGCCTTCAGCCTTCAAGGTCTGCTCGGTTTTGCCGACCCATGCGATTTCCGGGTGAGTATAAATAACCGAAGGGATCAGGTCATAGTTGATTTGCGCTTTGTGGCCCTTGATGCGCTCAACAACCATGATGCCTTCTTCGGACGCCTTGTGCGCCAGCATCATGCCGCGAACCACGTCACCGATCGCGTAAACGCCCGGTACGCTGGTGGCGCACTGGTCGTCAACGAATACGAAACCGCGCTCGTCGATGGTCACACCGCTGTCGGCAGCCAACAGTTCGGTGGTCACTGGACGGCGACCAACGGCAACGATCAGCTTGTCAAAGGTAATGCTCTGTTCGCCGTTGGCGTCGGTGTAGTTCACAACGACTTCGTCGCCGTTCACTTTGGAACCGGTGACGCGAGCGCCCAGCTTGATGTCCAGACCTTGTTTGGTCAGGGTTTTGTAGGCTTCTTTGGAAACGGCGTCGTCAGCAGCCGGCAGGAACTTCTCCAGCGCTTCCAGAACAACCACTTCAGCGCCCAGGCGCGACCATACCGAACCCAGTTCCAGACCGATCACGCCAGCGCCGATAACGCCCAGACGCTTAGGTACGGATTGGAATTCCAGTGCGCCGGTCGAATCGACGATCACTTTCTGGTCAACCGGAGCCGGTGGAATGTCGATCGGACGCGAACCCGAAGCCAGAATCACGTTCTCGGCTTCGATGATTTCAACGCTGCCGTCTGGCTTGGTCAGTTCGACTTTCTTGCCGGCCAGCAGTTTGCCGTGACCTTGCAGGGAAGTGACGCCGTTCGCCTTGAACAGGGTAGCAACGCCAGAGGTCAGGCCTTTGACGATGTTGGCTTTACGGCCAACCATTGCCGACACGTCCATGGTCACGCCAGCGTGATTGATACCGTGGATCGCGAAGCCTTCTTTGGCTTCCTTGTATTTCCAGGAGCTGTCCAGCAGCGCCTTGGATGGAATGCAGCCGACGTTCAGGCAAGTACCGCCGAGGGCCAGTTTGCCTTCGCCGTCAGTGTATTTCTCGATGCAGGCAGTGGAGAGGCCCAGTTGCGCTGCTTTAATGGCAGCCACGTAACCGCCAGGGCCCGCGCCAATCACTACCACGTCGAATTTCTGAGTCATGTGTCATTCCTTCTCGAATCAAACCGGACGGCCCCTTATGGGGACCGTCGTGGGACGAAGCTGGTCATTACAGACGGGCCGCCATCCTGCACGGCCCATGCAACGAAATCAGATATCCAGCAGCAAACGAGCCGGGTCTTCCAGCAGGTTCTTGATGGTAACCAGGAAGGTCACAGCTTCTTTGCCATCGATCAGACGGTGATCGTAGGACAGAGCCAGGTACATCATCGGACGGATTACGACCTGACCGTTGATCGCCATAGGACGCTGCAGAATGTTGTGCATGCCCAGGATGGCCGCTTGCGGCGGGTTGACGATCGGAGTCGACATCATCGAACCGAAGGTACCACCGTTGGTGATGGTGAACGTACCGCCGGTCATTTCGTCCATCGACAGTTTGCCGTCGCGAGCCTTCTTGCCGAAGGTGGCGATGCCGCCTTCGATTTCAGCCAGGCTCATCAGTTCGGCGTTACGCAGAACCGGTACAACCAGGCCGCGGTCGCTGGAAACTGCAACGCCGACGTCAGCGTAGCCGTGGTAAACGATGTCGCCACCGTCGATCGATGCGTTGACAGCCGGGAAGCGTTTCAGCGCTTCGGTGGCAGCCTTGACGAAGAACGACATGAAGCCCAGGCGTACGCCGTTGTGGGACTTCTCGAACAGGTCCTTGTACTTCGAACGCAGGGCCATGACTTCGGTCATGTCGACTTCGTTGAAGGTGGTCAGCATCGCCATGTTCGACTGAGCTTCTACCAGGCGCTTGGCCACGGTAGCGCGAACGCGGGTCATCGGTACGCGCTTCTCGATGCGGTCGCCAGCGGCGAACACAGGAGCAGCGCCAGCAGGAGCGGCAGCCTTGGCAGGCGCGGCAGCCGGAGCGGCTTTCTTGGCAGCAACGGCTGCAACCACGTCTTCCTTGGTCACACGACCGCCTTTGCCGGTGCCGGCAACGGAAGCGATGTTGATGCCGTTTTCTTCAGCCAGCTTGCGAGCAGCCGGTGCAGCAACAGGATCGTCTTCGCCTTCGGCGGCTGGAGCAGCAGCCTGTGCAGCGGCCGGAGCAGCAGCGGCAGCCGGAGCAGCGGCAGCGGCGCCGCCTTCAACGATGGAGCCCAGGACTTCGTCGGACAGAACGGTGTCGCCTTCGTTCTTGACGATAGCGCCCAGCACGCCGTCAGCAGTGGCCAACACTTCCAGCACAACCTTGTCGGTTTCGATATCGACGATCAGGTCGTCACGCTTTACAGCGTCGCCCGGTTGCTTGTGCCAGGTGGCAACGGTGCCATCGGCAACCGATTCCGGGAAAGTGGGGGCTTTGATTTCGATAGCCATTATCTGTGAGTCCTTAAATTCGGTTTCAGGTGCGCGAAGGCGTTAAACAGTAAAGGCGTCTTGCAGCAGTTTTTCCTGCTGCTCAGCGTGCATCGATGCGTAACCGCATGCAGGTGCAGCAGAAGCCTCACGGCCCGCGTACTCAAGTACGAGAGACTTGTTGAGATTGCTGATGCTACGACGCATGTGGTGTTGGCTGCAGTACCACGCACCCTGGTTCATCGGCTCTTCCTGGCACCACACGGCATTTTTGACGTTGGTGTAAGGAGCCAGGACTTCTTTCAAGTCGTCCTCAGGGAATGGGTACAGTTGCTCGATACGCACGATGGCGATGTCATCACGACCTTCGGCACGGCGTTTTTCCAGCAGGTCGTAGTAGACCTTGCCGCTACACAGAACAACGCGCTCGACCTTTTTCGGGTCCAGTGCATCGATTTCCGGGATAACGGTCTGGAACGAACCTTCGGCCAGATCTTCCAGAGTCGAGATGGCCAACTTGTGACGCAGCAGCGACTTCGGAGTCAGAACGATCAATGGCTTGCGCAGCGGGCGAATCACCTGACGACGCAGCAAGTGGTAGATCTGAGCCGGCGTAGTCGGTACGGCTACCTGAATGTTGTGCTCGGCGCACAGTTGCAGGTAACGCTCCAGACGAGCCGACGAGTGCTCCGGACCCTGACCTTCATAACCGTGCGGCAGCAGCATGGTCAGACCGCAGAGACGGCCCCACTTGTGCTCGCCACTGGTGATGAACTGGTCGATAACCACCTGGGCACCGTTGGCGAAGTCGCCGAACTGGGCTTCCCAGATCACCAGCGCTTCAGGCGTGGTGGTCGAATAACCGTACTCGAACGCCAGAACCGCTTCTTCGGACAGGAACGAATCGTACAGGTCGAAACGTGGCTGGCCGTTGTACAGGTTCTGCAACGGGATGTAGGTACCCGCGTCTTTCTGGTTGTGCAAGACAGCGTGACGGTGCGAGAACGTACCGCGACCGATGTCCTGACCCGTCATGCGAATCGGGTGACCTTCGAACGCCAGGGTCGCGTACGCCATGGTTTCGGCGTAACCCCAGTTGATCGGCAGGCCGCCGGCTTGCATCTTCTGACGGTCTTCGTAGATTTTCGAAACCTGGCGCTGAACCACGAAGCCTTCTGGAATTTCCAGCAGCTTGGCGGACAGTTCCTGCAAGGTCTTCAGATCGAAACGCGTGTCGTGACGTGCAGTCCAGGCGTGGCCCAGGTACGGACGCCAGTCCACGAACAACTCTTTGTTCGGCTCTTTGACCAGGCTTTTTACAACATGCAGACCGTTGTCCAGCGCGTTGCGGTATTCGTCGACTTTCGACTGAACACGCTCAACGTCCAGCACACCGCTCTGAGTCAGGCGATCGGCATACAGTTCACGGGTGGTGCGCTGTTTGGTGATCTGCTGGTACATCAGAGGCTGAGTGCCGCTAGGCTCGTCGGCCTCGTTGTGGCCGCGACGACGGTAGCAGACCAGGTCGATCACCACGTCACGCTTGAATTGCATGCGGTAGTCGATGGCCAGCTGGGTCACGAACAACACGGCTTCCGGATCATCACCATTCACATGGAGGATCGGCGCCTGGATCATCTTCGCAACGTCGGTCGCGTACTCGGTGGAACGCGAGTCCAGCGGGTTGCTGATGGTGAAACCGACCTGGTTGTTGATCACGATGTGCACGGTGCCGCCGGTCTTGAAACCGCGGGTCTGCGACATCTGGAAGGTTTCCATCACCACGCCTTGACCGGCGAATGCCGCGTCACCGTGGATGGAGATCGGCAGAACCTTCTCACCGGTAGGGTCGTTACGACGATCCTGACGGGCGCGAACCGAACCTTCGACCACTGGAGATACGATTTCCAGGTGGGACGGGTTGAACGCCATGGCCAGGTGAACTTCACCGCCGGCGGTCATCACGTTGGACGAGAAGCCCTGGTGGTATTTAACGTCACCGGAACCCAGCTCGACCTTCTTCTTGCCTTCGAACTCGTCGAACAGCTCGCGCGGGTTCTTGCCGAAGGTGTTGACCAGCACGTTCAGACGACCACGGTGGGCCATGCCGATCACGATTTCCTTGGTGCCGTAGGAACCGGAACGCTGGATCAGTTCGTCGAGCATCGGAATCAGGCTTTCGCCGCCTTCCAGACCGAAACGCTTGGTGCCCGGGTATTTGGTGCCCAGGTATTTTTCCAGGCCTTCACCGGCAGTGACGCGCTCGAGCAGGTGGCTCTTGATGTCGGCGGAGTACGTCGGACGACCACGCACGCTTTCCAGACGCTGCTGGAACCACTGGCGCTGCTCGGAATCGGTGATATGCGTGAATTCAGCGCCGATGGTGCGGCAATATGTCTGCTGCAACGCTTCGTGAATTTCGCGTAGGCTCGCCTCCTCTTTGCCGATGAACAGGTCGCCGGCACGGAAGGTCGTATCAAGATCGGCATTGGTCAAGCCGTAATGATTGATTGACAGGTCTGCAGGTGCAGGACGCTGCCACAGTCCCAGCGGGTCAAGCTGAGCTGCCTGGTGGCCACGCATACGGTAGGCCTGGATCAATCGCAGCACTTCAACTTGCTTCTTCTCGTGCTCACTGCTCACGCTGCCGGCGGAAACCGGTTGGGCGCGGCGCTGGTTCTTTGCCAGCAAGACGAAATGATCGCGAATTGTGGAGTGCGAAACATCGGTGGCAGAGTTGCCTTCGGTCGGCAACTTCTGAAAGTAGGTGCGCCACTCTTCTGGCACAGCGTTAGGGTCGTGCAGGTAGAGCTCATAAAGCTCTTCCACATAGGCAGCGTTACCTCCGGAAAGGTAGGCGCTGTTCCACATGCGCTGCATCACGCTTTCTTGCATGCTTGGTCACCCTCGGTTAGGGGAACACCATCGGCGTCGACACCGAGCAAACTTGCAGAAGTCCGAATGCAGCGACCAAAACAAGCCACTTAGGATCACGCTGATAGTCCGGGTACCAGCCCGGATGCCCCTGCTTGTCTCATTTCTTCAAAATAAGAGCGGCAGCTTTGTGAGCTGCTGCTCAGGTTAAAACTACGGCGCCGGTTGAAGCCTGCGCCGTAGCATCTACGGGTACAGCGGTCCTACGGGTACTGCTGAATCACACGCCGCTTTGCAGCAACATGTGACGTACGTGACCGATGGCCTTAGTCGGGTTCAGGCCTTTCGGACAAACGTTTACACAGTTCATGATCCCGCGGCAGCGGAATACGCTGAACGGGTCATCCAGCGCAGCCAGACGCTCGGCTGTCTTGGTGTCGCGGCTGTCTGCCAGGAAGCGATACGCTTGCAGCAGGGCAGCTGGACCCAGGAACTTGTCCGGGTTCCACCAGAAGGACGGGCAAGAGGTCGAGCAGCAAGCGCACAGGATGCACTCGTACAGACCGTCGAGCTTTTCACGCTCTTCAGGGGTCTGCAGACGTTCGATGGCCGGAGCCGGCGTGTCGTTCTGCAGGTATGGCTTAACCTTTTCGTATTGCTTGTAGAAGATGCTCATATCGACGACCAGGTCACGGATAACCGGCAAACCTGGCAGCGGACGAACGATCAGCTTGTTACCTTTTACGACAGAAGACAGCGGCGTGACGCATGCCAGAGCGTTTTTGCCGTTGATGTTCATGCCGTCGGAACCGCAAACGCCTTCACGGCAAGAGCGACGATAGGAGAAACCTTCGTCCTGCTCTTTGATCAGGGCCAGCACGTCCAGGACCATCAGGTCTTTACCACCGGTATCGACCTGGAATTCCTGCATGAACGGCGCGGCGTCCTGATCAGGGTTGTAGCGATAAACACTGACTTGCAACATGGCGGCCACCCTTAATAAGTCCGAATCTTAGGTTCAAAAGTCGGAACAGTCTTCGGCGAGAAGTTCACAGCACGCTTGGTCACGCGCTTGTCACCCGGGAAGTACAGGGTGTGGCACAGCCAGTTTTCGTCGTCGCGATCTTCGTAGTCTTCACGGGCGTGAGCGCCGCGGGACTCTTTGCGGATCTCTGCAGCGATGGCGGTGGCTTCGGCCACTTCCAGCAGGTTCTGCAGTTCCAGGGCTTCGATTCGAGCAGTGTTGAACGCCTGGCTCTTGTCGTTGATCTTGACGTTGGCGATACGGCCACGCAGATCAGCCAGCTGAGCAATACCCTTCTGCATGTATTCGCCGGTACGGAATACACCGAAGTAGTTCTGCATGCAGCTTTGCAGTTCTTTACGCAGGGTAGCGACGTCTTCGCCTTCGGTACGCGAGTTCAGGCCATCGAGACGTGCCAGGGCAGCGTCGATGTCGGACTGGCGTGGACGGGCGTAATCAACGCCTTCTTTCAGGGTCTGCTCCAGGAACAGACCGGCCGCACGGCCGAATACCACCAGGTCGAGCAGCGAGTTGCCGCCCAGACGGTTGGCACCGTGAACCGATACGCACGCCACTTCGCCTACTGCGAACAGACCAGGGATGATCTGGTCAACGCCGTCAGCGTCCTGAGTGATTGCCTGGCCATGAATGTTGGTAGCAACGCCGCCCATCATATAGTGGCAGGTTGGAACGACCGGAATCGGCGCCACGGCTGGATCGACGTGGGCGAAGGTCTTGGACAGCTCCATGATGCCTGGCAGACGGCTGTGCAGAACTTCTTCACCGAGGTGATCGAGTTTCAGCATTACGTGGTCGCCATCCGGACCGCAACCGTTGCCGGCGATGATTTCTTTAACCATCGAACGAGCAACAACGTCACGACCAGCAAGGTCTTTGGCGTTCGGAGCATAACGCTCCATGAAACGCTCGCCGTGCTTGTTGATCAGGTAACCGCCTTCACCGCGGCAACCTTCTGTAACCAGTACACCGGCGCCGGCGATGCCGGTCGGGTGGAACTGCCACATTTCAATGTCTTGTACCGGCACGCCAGCACGCAGAGCCATGCCGACGCCGTCACCGGTGTTGATCAGGGCATTGGTGGTGGACGAGTAGATACGGCCTGCACCGCCAGTCGCCAATACGGTCGCGTTAGCGCGAACGTAGGAGGTTTCACCGGTTTCGATGCAGATGACGATCATGCCGACAAAGGCACCGTCTTCGTTCTTAACCAGGTCGACGCCGTAGTATTCGTTGAGGAATACGGTGCCGGCCTTCAGGTTGGCCTGGTACAGGGTGTGCAGCAGTGCGTGACCGGTACGGTCGGCAGCGGCGCACGTACGCGCAGCCTGGCCACCTTTACCGAAGTCTTTCGACTGACCGCCGAACGGACGCTGGTAGATGCGGCCTTGTTCGGTGCGGGAGAACGGCAAGCCCATGTGCTCGAGCTCGAAGACCGCTTCCGGGCCTACGGAACACATGTATTCGATAGCGTCCTGGTCACCGATGTAGTCGGAACCCTTGACGGTATCGTACATGTGCCAGCGCCAGTCATCGTTCGGATCAGCAGACGCGATGGCGCAGGTGATGCCACCCTGGGCGGATACAGTGTGCGAACGAGTCGGGAAAACCTTGGTGACAACGGCAGTCTTGTGACCGCCCTGTGCCAGCTGCAGAGCAGCGCGCATGCCAGCACCGCCGCCGCCAATGATGATGGCGTCGAACGAAAGCGTATTAACTGTAGTAGACATGAATCAGATACCCCAAAGAATCTGCACACCCCAGACGAAGTAAGCGAACATCGCAACGCCGCATACTGCCTGGAAGAGGAAACGTACAGTGGTCGCGGACTTGCCGAACGCCATTGGCGTCAGGTAGTCGGTCGCGATGGTCCACATGCCGACCCAGGCGTGAGCGCCGAGGGCAACGAGGGCCAGGAGACTGAAGATACGCATCCAGTTGTTGGCGAACAGTTCATGCCATTGGGCGTAGCCGATGCCTGGGTTGGCAACGACGTATCCGATCAGGAAGATGAAGTAAGCCGCGAGAACGACCGCAGACACACGTTGCGCCATCCAGTCATAGAGGCCCGAACGCGACAGGTTCGTGACGTTAGTTACCATATCCAAACTCCTGCCAGAACGATTACCACCACGGAAACGGCGATAACGATTTTCGAGCCCAGCTTGCCGCCTTCCAGCGTCTCACCGATGCCCATGTCCATGATCAAATGGCGCACACCGGCTACCAAGTGATACAGCAGAGCGGACAGGATGCCCCAAATCACTAGCTTGGCTAGCGGACTGGTCAGACACGCTTTCACCTGACCGAAGCCTTCCTCGGAGCTCAGCGACTTGTCCAATGCGTAAAGCATGATGGCCAGGCTGACAAAGAGGATGACACCGGAGATACGGTGAAGAATGGACGTGTAAGCAGTGACTGGGAGTTTGATGGTCCTTAGGTCTAGGTTTACAGGTCGTTGGCTTTTCACGGCTTTTTTTTCACACTGAAGAGCCCCTAACAATCAGGGCAAAGTTGTTGGGGAGTGCACTGGTCAGGTAACCACCACCCAGGGATGCGACCCCCAATGAAAGCAAGCCCAAAAGCCCTTGGCGGTCGGTGGCCGAGTATAGACAGTTAGGCTACTAATGACAACGCGTTCACCTTCCCCTAATAGCGCATTGCACAAGTTGGATAAAAGGCGTAAATGGCAGTCAATTTCGAGGAAAAAGTCCGGTTAAAGCCTTCTGGAGCAAGACTTTAGGCAAATTGACATTCGAATTTATCTCACTATAGTGGTGCGGGCCCTGCGTGGGGGGTCTGTCTGATGATTTCAAGCATAAATAGGAGGCCACATGGCTGACAAAAAAGCGCAGTTGATCATCGAGGGCGCAGCCCCCGTCGAGCTGCCCATTTTAACCGGCACCGTTGGTCCCGATGTTATCGATGTTCGGGGCCTGACGGCCACGGGCCGTTTCACCTTTGACCCTGGTTTCATGTCGACCGCTTCCTGCGAGTCGAAGATCACCTATATCGACGGCGACAACGGCATTCTGCTGCACCGCGGCTACCCGATCGAACAGCTGGCTGAAAAGTCGGACTACCTGGAAACCTGCTATCTGCTGCTCAACGGCGAACTGCCGACCGCAGAACAGAAGGCCCAGTTCGTCAGCACCGTGAAGAACCACACCATGGTTCACGAGCAGTTGAAGACCTTCTTCAACGGCTTCCGTCGCGACGCCCACCCGATGGCTGTCATGTGCGGCGTAGTTGGCGCCCTCTCGGCCTTCTACCACGACTCCCTGGACATCAATAACCCGCAGCATCGCGAAATTTCCGCGATCCGCCTGGTTGCCAAGATGCCGACCCTGGCAGCGATGGTTTACAAGTACTCCATGGGCCAACCCATGATGTACCCGCGCAACGACCTGACGTACGCGGAAAACTTCCTGCACATGATGTTCAACACCCCGTGCGAGATCAAACCGATCAGCCCGGTACTCGCCAAGGCCATGGACCGGATTTTCATCCTCCATGCCGACCACGAGCAGAACGCATCGACCTCCACCGTACGCCTGGCCGGCTCTTCGGGTGCCAACCCGTTCGCCTGTATCGCCGCCGGCATCGCTGCACTGTGGGGCCCTGCCCACGGCGGCGCGAACGAGGCTGTCCTGACCATGCTTGACGAGATTGGCGATGTGTCGAACATCGACAAGTTCATCGCCAAGGCCAAGGACAAGAACGATCCGTTCAAGCTGATGGGCTTCGGTCACCGGGTTTACAAAAACCGCGACCCACGCGCCACCGTGATGAAGAAGACCTGCGACGAAGTGCTGAAGGAACTGGGCATCCAGAACGATCCGCAACTCGAACTGGCCATGCGCCTGGAAGAGATCGCCCTGACCGACCCGTACTTCATCGAGCGCTCGTTGTACCCGAACGTCGACTTCTACTCGGGGATCATCCTCAAGGCGATCGGCATTCCAACCAGCATGTTCACCGTGATCTTCGCTCTGGCGCGGACTGTCGGCTGGATCTCCCACTGGAAAGAAATGCTCTCCAGCCCGTACAAGATTGGCCGTCCACGCCAGCTGTACACCGGCTACGAGTCGCGTGACATCACCAAGCTGGAAGACCGCAAGTAAGATCTTTCTTGCGATAGCGTGTTGAGTTGTACCGGGAACGGCCTCTATTTATATAGAGGCCGTTTTTGTTTGTGCGCCTTGGGTTGTGTGCGTATCCGTTTCTGCGGTAACGGCCACTAATGGTTTCGCCCTTACGGCGAGTCACTTGGAAGAGCCCCAAGTAACCAAGGGCTCTTGCCCCTGTCGTTCGGTGGCTCGCTAATGCTCGCCATGCCCTCGCTCCGGTCCTGCTCCGTGGGCCCGCCGCCATCGGCCATCCATGGCCGGGGGCGGCTAACCCGGCATCCATGCCGGGTTGCCCACTGCACAGAACCTCCACTCGGCCTCTCGAGGGGGCGACCACCGCCACAGCCGCCGAGGCGGCCTGAAAGCCGGCCTGGCTCTTTGGTCGACCGCGCTGCCCTTCTCAGCTGCGCTACCTCATTCAGGATACGTACACCAATCCAGTGTAGGAGCCGGCTTGCCAGCGATGGACGTCAACGATGGCGCGGATTGTCTGGATGAGCGCGCTGTCCGGGCGTTTTTCGCGAACAAGCTCGCTCCTACAGAGGGAACTCACTCCGGTCGTTGATTTTGCTGTTGCTTTGGCTTTTGATCTTGACTCACCCGCCCCTTCGGAAGGCTGAGTAGAGGTGTTCATCCGGGGATTGGCGCGCAGCGCCGTTCGACGCAGTCGAACTCATCGCATGTAGGTGCCAGCGAAGCCAACCGGAGGGCGATGCCCCCGGATGAATGCCGGAGCGAAGGAACGCCGAGCCTGAGCGAGGGGCCGGACGCTCGGGGTGATGAAGGGGTCAACCACATAGGTAACAGAAAAGTTCAGGCACATAGGTAACACCTGATCACGTATTTCTGATTACTTTGAGCGTCAGATAAGCATCTTTAGCGTCTCTTTCATCAACACGGCCCAGT
>NZ_JACVBM010000040.1:0-3922 GCF_014852385.1 Pseudomonas sp. PDM03
TTGATCGACGACCGACAATTTAAAGGTCAGCGTGTAGTCTCGCTGACTACGCCTTTTTACTGATTCCATTACGTCCTCCTGAAAAACAGATCAGAAGGTGTAAACCTTATTCAGGACGGGACACAGGTAAAAAAAAGAGGCCCTTGAAGGGCCTCTTTTTTATTGCGTCAACGCTTAGTCCGGCTTGCCGTCAACGACACCGGCGGTGTTGTCGATCAGGCTCTTGGTCGCCGTTTGCAGGAACGCTTCGAGCTTGAGTTTCAGTTCGGCAGTGCGAGGTGCATTCGGTACGATCTCGGCGTGAGGTGTCGCGCCCAGTTCGTACTGATACATCTTCGGCTCCATTTCCTTTTCTTTCGGCAAGACCAGAATCTGATCCGCCGTGACAATGGCCGTGGTCTGCTCGCTGCCCGACGGTTTGATCACGCCAAAACCGGTGTCGCCTTCCGGCAGGTCAAGCAGGTCACGCCCCCAGCACTGATGACGCACTTCGCCACCGATGCGACCCATGATGGTCGGTACGATGTCGATCTGTGTGCCCACCGTGTGGTCAAGTTTGCCGAATTTGTCCTGGATGCCCGGTGCGATCATCAGCATCGGCACGTTGAAACGGCCCAGGTCCATTTCGGTGATCTGGCGCTCGTTGCCGAAACCGTGGTCACCGACGATGACAAACAGGGTTTCCTTGAAGTAAGGCTCCTTGCGGGCCTTTTCAAAGAACTGACCGAGCGCCCAGTCTGCGTAACGCATGGCGGTCAAATGCTCGTTCAGGCTGCCACGATCGGTCACGCGCTCGACCGGCAATGGCGTCGGCAAGGCGTATGGCGTGTGGTTGGACAAGGTTTGCAGCAACGCATAGAACGGCTTGCCGTTTTCCCGTGCCTTGAGCTCGACCAGACCACGGTCGAACATGTCCTGGTCGGACACACCCCAGGTTGGATCGGAGAACACCGGGTTGACGAAGTCGTTACGACCAATGAAGTTGGTCATGCCCTGGCTGCTGAAGAAACCCGACTGGTTATCCCAGGCGAAGTCGCCGTTATAGACGTACACGTCGTCATAGTCGCGGGCGCTGAGCAATTGCGGGAGGCCGGACAGTTTGTGACTGCCTTCCGGGGTCTGCATCAGGTATTCGAAACCCGGCAGGTTCGGGAAGCAGGCCATGGTGGCGAACATACCCTGGTGGGTGTGGGTGCCGTTGGAGAAGAAGCGGTCGAACAGCAGGCCTTCCTTCGACAGTTTGTCGAGGTACGGCGTGATGTTGCCCGGTGCACCGAGGGCGCCGACCGAGTGACCGGCCATGCTTTCCATCAGGATCACGACGACGTTCTTGATCGGCAGAGTCTTGTCGGCCGGCGGCGTGTAATCGCGACGCACCGCTGCGGTCTCGGCATCCACCAGTTTGTCGTTCGGCATCACCAGCATGTCACGCACGATTTGCTGAGCTTGCGGCTGCGGCAGCGTGGCTTTCCAGATGTTGTCGCGATCTTCGGACATCCGGCTCTTGGCCGCCGCGACCAGCGACAATGTGCCGTTGAGGCCCAGCTGGTTGGCGAAGTTGGAGTCGGTAGTGTAGACGTCACCCCAACGCAGTGGCGGGCCTTGGCGCAGAGTGCCGCGAGCCGCGACCACGCAGACCAGCAGGCACACCACGAACACGACAATGCGCGCGTACCACGGGGCGATCTGGCGCGTGCCTATGCTGCCGCCGCTGAACGGACCGCGAGGGCGGGTCGCGCGATCGGCGCCCTTGAACGCCAGGGTCAGGATCAACGTGCCCACGGCCCAGGCCAGCAGGTAGCGAACCACCGGGAATCCGTACCAAAGCATGCTCATTACGGTTTTCGGGTCTTCCTTCACGTACTGGAAGACCAGGCCGTTGAGGCGCTGGTGGAACTCGCGGTAGAAGTCCATTTCCATCAGACCGAGGAACAGCGCGATGCTCGACGCGATGGTCAGCCAGAAACGGAAGAACCCGCGGGCCGCCATGGCCCGGGCGCTGAACAGCGCCAGCAACAGCGGAATGCTGAGGTAGACCACCAGGCGCAGATCGAAGCGCAGACCGTTGGCGAACGCTTCGAAGAAGGTCGAGGCCGGGGTGTCGAGGATCATCTCGCGGTTGTAGACCAGCAGCGCGACGCGCAGCAGGCTGAACATGACCATCATGACCAGGGCACACAGCAGCGTGTAGGCCAGATGCGATTTGACGGTCGGTTGCAGCAGGCGACTAGAAGCTCGCTGCTGACTCAGGGCGTCCGGGATTGCCATGTCGTTTTAGGACCCATTGGAAGTTGAAGTTTCAAAATTACAGCTGCGCCCTGCCCTCTGTTGGCCAGTTCTCGGCCCCGGGGTTTGCGCGGTGCGCAAATGTTGCACGATCAACCGCGGCATTGCCATTGATTACTGATCCGCACGGCTGGCGCGGGCGAATTGTCTTGGAGGCTTTGTGAAAATTTTGTGTAGCGCATATTCGGAAACACAATAAAGTCTTTCAGATTTTTGTAAGTTGGGTGTGGTCATATCCGTTTCTGCGGTCACGGCGGCTTATGGTTTCGCCCTTACGGCGAGTCACTTTCGAAAAGCGCGAAAGTAACCAAAGCGCTTTTGCCCCTTTCGTTCGGTGCCTCGCTGTGGCTCGGCATGCCCTCGCTCCGGTCCTGCTCCGTGGACCCGCCGCCATCGGCCATCCATGGCCGGGGGCGGCTAACCCGGCATCCATGCCGGGTTGCCCACTGCGCAGAACCTCCACTCGGCCTCTCGAGGGGGCGACTACCACCACAGCCGCCGAGGCGGCCTGAAAGCCGACCTGTCTCTACGGTCGTGCGCACACTTCCGCACTGTGGTGGCCGCACTAATTTCGGATATTTACACATCCCCCCTGTAGGAGCCGGCTTGCCGGCGATAGCGGTGGGTCAGTCACCTGTTTATTGACTGGACGGACGCTATCGCCAGCAAGCCGGCTCCTACAGGGGAAATGCATAGGTGTCTGGATGAATACGATCAACTGTAGGAGCCGGCTTGCTGGCGATAGCGGTAGGTCCGTCACCTGTTTATTGATTGGACAGACGCCATCGCCAGCAAGCTGGCTCCTACAGGGGAAATGCATAGGTGTCTGGATGAATACGATCAACTGTAGGAGCCGGCTCGCCGGCGATAGCGGTAGGTCCGTCACCTGTTTATTGACTGGACGGACGCCATCGCCAGCAAGCTGGCTCCTACAGGGGAAATGCATAGGTGTCTGGATGAATACGATCAACTGTAGGAGCCGGCTTGCCGGCGATAGCGGTAGGTCCGTCACCTGTTTATTGATTGGACAGACGCCATCGCCAGCAAGCTGGCTCCTACAGGGGAAATGCATAGGTGTCTGGATGAATACGATCAACTGTAGGAGCCGGCTTGCTGGCGATAGCGGTGGGTCAGTCACCTGTTTATTGACTGGACGGACGCCATCGCCAGCAAGCTGGCTCCTACAGGGGAAATGCAAATGTGTTTGGATGAATACGATCAACTGTAGGAGCCGGCTTGCCGGCGATGGCGGTGGGTCAGTCACCTGTTTATTGACTGGACGGACGCTATCGCCAGCAAGCTGGCTCCTACAGGGGAAATGCATAGGTGTCTGAATGAATACGATCAACTGTAGGAGCCGGCTTGCCGGCGATAGCGGTGGGTCAGTCAACCTGTTTATTGACTGGACGGACGTCATCGCCAGCAAGCTGGCTCCTACAGGGGAAATGCATAGGTGTCTGGATGAATACGATCAACTGTAGGAGCCGGCTTGCCGGCGATAGCGGTTGATCAGTCACCTGTTTATTGACTGGACGGACGCCATCGCCAGCAAGCTGGCTCCTACAGGGGAAATGCATAGGTGTCTGGATGAATACGATCAACTGTAGGAGCCGGCTTGCTGGCGATAGCGGTGGGT
>NZ_JACVBM010000041.1:0-3516 GCF_014852385.1 Pseudomonas sp. PDM03
CGATAGCGGTGTATCAGTCAACATATTCATCGACTGACCCACCGCTATCGTCGGAACGCCGCCCGCAGCAAGCCGGCTCCTACAAGGGATTGTGTTGTGTTCAGGAGTTACTTCAAGGCCGCGAGGATGGTATCCGGGTCATACCCGCGAATCAGCGTTCCGTTGACGTCGATGATCGGAATCCCGCCGCCACCCAACGCTTCATAAGCCTTGCGCGCCACGGCGTCTTTCTCGATGTCGAACTCCTTGTACGGAATGCCTTTCTGATCAAGAAAGCGCCGGGTCAGTTTGCAGTAACCGCACCATTCAGTGACGTAGAGCACGACGTTAGCCTTGGCCTGAGTCTGTTCCGACACCACCTGCGAGGGGTTGAACACCCGCTCGATCTTGCCCCAGTTCTGATAAACCACAACCACCAGCAGGATCAGCAGGAATTTCTTCAGCACACTGCCAATCATCAGTTGCGTCGCTTGAGCTGGTCAGTCAGCTGAGTCGGCAGGCCTTTGATGATCAGCGTGCCGGCTTCTTCGTCGTATTCGATCTTCGAGCCCAGCAGGTGCGCTTCGAAGCTGATCGACAGACCCTCCGCGCGACCGGTGAAGCGGCGGAACTGGTTCAGGGTGCGTTTGTCCGCCGGGATCTCTGGCGAAAGCCCGTAGTCCTTGTTGCGAATGTGATCGTAGAAGGCTTTTGGGCGCTCTTCGTCGATCAGCTCGGAGAGTTCTTCCAGGCCCATGGGTTCACCCATTTTTGCCTGGCTGCTGGCGTAATCCACCAGGGTCTTGGTTTTTTCGCGGGCGGACTCTTCCGGCAAATCTTCGCTTTCCACGAAGTCGCTGAACGCCTTGAGCAGCGTGCGTGTTTCTCCCGGGCCGTCGACGCCTTCCTGGCAGCCGATGAAGTCGCGGAAATACTCCGAAACCTTTTTGCCGTTCTTGCCTTTGATGAACGAAATGTACTGCTTGGACTGTTTGTTGTTCTGCCACTCTGAGACGTTGATTCGCGCTGCCAGGTGCAACTGGCCCAGATCGAGGTGGCGGGACGGGGTCACGTCCAGCTGATCGGTCACGGCAACGCCTTCACTGTGGTGCAGCAGCGCGATCGC
This sequence comes from Pseudomonas sp. PDM03, assembly GCF_014852385.1. NCBI lineage: Bacteria > Pseudomonadati > Pseudomonadota > Gammaproteobacteria > Pseudomonadales > Pseudomonadaceae > Pseudomonas > Pseudomonas sp. PDM03. Next base: position 1,106 of record NZ_JACVBM010000041.1, read on the forward strand.
CAGGTAATCGGTCATGCCCTGCTGGTAATGCGCAAACAGCACGTGGCCGCCCACGGAGAGGTTCGACTCTTCCATCAGCTTCTGCAGGTGTTCCACCGCCACGCGGCTGAATGCCGTGAAGTCCTTGCCGCCGTCGAGGTATTCCTTCAGCCAGCCGCTGAACGGGTGCGCCCCGGATTCGGCATGGAAGAAACCCCAGGCCTTGCCTTGTTTGGCGTTGTAGCTCTCGTTGAGGTCGGCAAGCATGTTCTCGATGGCGCTCGACTCGGCCAGTTCAGAGTCGCGAGCGTGGAGAACTGCGGGCGTGCCGTCGGGTTTTTTGTCGATCAGGTGGACGATGCAATGACGGATCGGCATGGGCTTCTCGGCTGTTTGATACGGCTTGTTGGAGAGAGCAGGGCAGGCTCCCGAAAAAGTGCCAAGTGTACCGCAACCACTGGTTTTGGCGCGGTGCGAAGGGCAATTCGTAGCCGACCGACGGCCCTTATGCAGTTTTTTCCTGTTTTAGAGCAATAAAGCTGACCAAATGGGTAGCAAGAGGCGGATATTTCCCCGTCTCTGTGCTAGTTTTGCCCGGTCTTACGCGAAGTCACTGCGTTAAGCGTGCATTCAGCATTTGTCAGGTCGAACCAAACCCTGATTTCGGTATCTATAACCCCGATCCCGTGGTTATTGGCCGAGGGTGCCAGATCCAGAAGATCGGGCTCGATGGCTGACACTGCACTCTGCAATCCATATGAATTTGATAGGGAAGGAACACTACATGGCTCTTACTAAAGACCAACTGATCGCCGACATCGCTGAAGCTATCGACGCGCCAAAAACCACCGCGCGTAACGCTCTGGACCAACTGGGCCAAATCGTTGCCGATCAGCTGGAAAACGGCGGCGAAATCACTCTGCCAGGTATCGGCAAGCTGAAAGTGACTGAGCGTCCTGCCCGTACCGGCCGTAACCCTTCGACTGGCGCTGCCATCGAAATCGCTGCCAAGAAAGTTATCAAGCTGGTTGTGGCCAAAGGCCTGACCGACGCTGTTAACAAGTAAGACGCAGTAAAAAAAACCGTGCTCCGGAGTGATCCGGGCACGGTTTTTTTGTGCCTGCGATTTGGCGACTGAGCCACAGGCACCACTAATCCCCTGTAGGAGCGAGCCTGCTCGCGATAGCGTCGCATCAGTTGACATCATCGTTGACTGACACGCAGCCATCGCGAGCAGGCTCACTCCTACAGTTGATCTGCGGTGGTCAATTACTCAGCTTTTTTTAACCCAACGCTGGCGCCAGACTTGCTGTTCGCTCTTGGTCTGGAAGGTCCACGCAACGAAGCGGCTTTGCTTCTGGCCTTGGGACATTTCCACGACCTGGCTTTCCAGAACCCCGGCCTTTTTCAGCGCCGTCTCAATCGCCGGCAGGTTCGAAGCTTTCGAGACCAGGGTGCTGAACCACAGCACTTTGTGCTGAAAGTGCGCGCTCTCGGCAATCAGCTGTGTCACAAAACGGGCTTCGCCGCCTTCGCACCACAATTCGGCCGACTGACCGCCGAAGTTCAGCACCGGCAGTTTGCGTTTCGGGTCGGCGCGGCCCAAGGCGCGCCATTTGCGCTCGCTGCCTTTGGTCGCTTCGTCCATCGACGCGTGGAACGGCGGGTTGCACATGGTCAGGTCGAAGCGTTCGCCGGGTTCGAGCAAGCCCAGCAGAATGTGCTTGGGATTGGTCTGCTGGCGTAACTGGATGGCCTTGTTCAGACCATTGGACTGGACGATGGCTTTGGCGGCGGCCACGGCCGTCGGGTCGATTTCCGAACCGAGGAAGTGCCAGCGGTAGTCGCTGTAGCCGATCAGCGGATAGACGCAGTTGGCGCCCATGCCGATGTCGAGCACCTTGACCGGCGCGCCACGCGGGATTTCGCCGTCATTGACGCTGGCCAGCAGGTCGGCCAGAAAGTGCACGTAATCAGCACGGCCCGGCACCGGCGGGCAGAGGTAATCGGCCGGAATGTCCCAATGGGCGATCCCATAGAACGATTTCAGCAGCGCCCGGTTGAACACCCGCACCGCGTCCGGGCTGGCGAAGTCGATGCTTTCCTTGCCATACGGGTTGATGATCACGAACTTCGCCAGTTCCGGCGTGGTTTTGATCAGCGCCGGGAAGTCGTAACGACCCTGATGGCGATTGCGCGGGTGCAAGCTGGCCTTTTCACGCGGTTCCACGGCTTTGGCCGGGGTGGCGGGGTCAGGCTTCTTGCGCGCAGGGCGGGGTGTGCGGGGGGCGGTCATGGGCGTTGTCGATTCGGGTATGGCTGAAAGTGGCGGGTATTGTCCCATATCTATCGCCACAACGCGGTGCGCGTTTCTGTAGGAGCCGGCTTGCTGGCGATCCAGGCGACGCGGTGGATCAGATGCACCGCGCCGC
>NZ_JACVBM010000042.1:0-3131 GCF_014852385.1 Pseudomonas sp. PDM03
CTAGATCGTTCTTTAAAAATTTGGGTATGTGATAGAAAGATAGACTGGATAACACTTTCACTGGTGTTTATTCAGGCTAAGGTAAAATTTGTGAGTTTAATCGCGAATTTTCGGCGAATGTCGTCTTCACAGTATAACCAGATTGCTTGGGGTTATATGGTCAAGTGAAGAAGCGCATACGGTGGATGCCTTGGCAGTCAGAGGCGATGAAAGACGTGGTAGCCTGCGAAAAGCTTCGGGGAGTCGGCAAACAGACTTTGATCCGGAGATGTCTGAATGGGGGAACCCACCTAACATAAGTTAGGTATCTTAAGCTGAATACATAGGCTTAAGAAGCGAACCAGGGGAACTGAAACATCTAAGTACCCTGAGGAAAAGAAATCAACCGAGATTCCCTTAGTAGTGGCGAGCGAACGGGGACTAGCCCTTAAGTGGCTTTGAGATTAGCGGAACGCTCTGGAAAGTGCGGCCATAGTGGGTGATAGCCCTGTACGCGAAAATCTCTTAGTCATGAAATCGAGTAGGACGGAGCACGAGAAACTTTGTCTGAATATGGGGGGACCATCCTCCAAGGCTAAATACTACTGACTGACCGATAGTGAACTAGTACCGTGAGGGAAAGGCGAAAAGAACCCCGGAGAGGGGAGTGAAATAGATCCTGAAACCGTATGCGTACAAGCAGTGGGAGCCCACTTTGTTGGGTGACTGCGTACCTTTTGTATAATGGGTCAGCGACTTATTTTCAGTGGCGAGCTTAACCGAATAGGGGAGGCGTAGCGAAAGCGAGTCTTAATAGGGCGTCTAGTCGCTGGGAATAGACCCGAAACCGGGCGATCTATCCATGGGCAGGTTGAAGGTTGGGTAACACTAACTGGAGGACCGAACCGACTACCGTTGAAAAGTTAGCGGATGACCTGTGGATCGGAGTGAAAGGCTAATCAAGCTCGGAGATAGCTGGTTCTCCTCGAAAGCTATTTAGGTAGCGCCTCATGTATCACTGTAGGGGGTAGAGCACTGTTTCGGCTAGGGGGTCATCCCGACTTACCAAACCGATGCAAACTCCGAATACCTACAAGTGCCGAGCATGGGAGACACACGGCGGGTGCTAACGTCCGTCGTGAAAAGGGAAACAACCCAGACCGTCAGCTAAGGTCCCAAAGTTATGGTTAAGTGGGAAACGATGTGGGAAGGCTTAGACAGCTAGGAGGTTGGCTTAGAAGCAGCCACCCTTTAAAGAAAGCGTAATAGCTCACTAGTCGAGTCGGCCTGCGCGGAAGATGTAACGGGGCTCAAACCATACACCGAAGCTACGGGTATCACCTTCGGGTGATGCGGTAGAGGAGCGTTCTGTAAGCCTGTGAAGGTGAGTTGAGAAGCTTGCTGGAGGTATCAGAAGTGCGAATGCTGACATGAGTAACGACAATGGGTGTGAAAAACACCCACGCCGAAAGACCAAGGTTTCCTGCGCAACGTTAATCGACGCAGGGTTAGTCGGTCCCTAAGGCGAGGCTGAAAAGCGTAGTCGATGGAAAACAGGTTAATATTCCTGTACTTCTGGTTATTGCGATGGAGGGACGGAGAAGGCTAGGCCAGCTTGGCGTTGGTTGTCCAAGTTTAAGGTGGTAGGCTGGAATCTTAGGTAAATCCGGGATTCTAAGGCCGAGAGCTGATGACGAGTGTTCTTTTAGAACACGAAGTGGTTGATGCCATGCTTCCAAGAAAAGCTTCTAAGCTTCAGGTAACCAGGAACCGTACCCCAAACCGACACAGGTGGTTGGGTAGAGAATACCAAGGCGCTTGAGAGAACTCGGGTGAAGGAACTAGGCAAAATGGCACCGTAACTTCGGGAGAAGGTGCGCCGGTGAGGGTGAAGGACTTGCTCCGTAAGCTCATGCCGGTCGAAGATACCAGGCCGCTGCGACTGTTTATTAAAAACACAGCACTCTGCAAACACGAAAGTGGACGTATAGGGTGTGACGCCTGCCCGGTGCCGGAAGGTTAATTGATGGGGTTAGCTAACGCGAAGCTCTTGATCGAAGCCCCGGTAAACGGCGGCCGTAACTATAACGGTCCTAAGGTAGCGAAATTCCTTGTCGGGTAAGTTCCGACCTGCACGAATGGCGTAACGATGGCGGCGCTGTCTCCACCCGAGACTCAGTGAAATTGAAATCGCTGTGAAGATGCAGTGTATCCGCGGCTAGACGGAAAGACCCCGTGAACCTTTACTATAGCTTTGCACTGGACTTTGAATTTGCTTGTGTAGGATAGGTGGGAGGCTTTGAAGCGTGGACGCCAGTTCGCGTGGAGCCATCCTTGAAATACCACCCTGGCAACTTTGAGGTTCTAACTCAGGTCCGTTATCCGGATCGAGGACAGTGTATGGTGGGTAGTTTGACTGGGGCGGTCTCCTCCTAAAGAGTAACGGAGGAGTACGAAGGTGCGCTCAGACCGGTCGGAAATCGGTCGTAGAGTATAAAGGCAAAAGCGCGCTTGACTGCGAGACAGACACGTCGAGCAGGTACGAAAGTAGGTCTTAGTGATCCGGTGGTTCTGTATGGAAGGGCCATCGCTCAACGGATAAAAGGTACTCCGGGGATAACAGGCTGATACCGCCCAAGAGTTCATATCGACGGCGGTGTTTGGCACCTCGATGTCGGCTCATCACATCCTGGGGCTGAAGCCGGTCCCAAGGGTATGGCTGTTCGCCATTTAAAGTGGTACGCGAGCTGGGTTTAGAACGTCGTGAGACAGTTCGGTCCCTATCTGCCGTGGACGTTTGAGATTTGAGAGGGGCTGCTCCTAGTACGAGAGGACCGGAGTGGACGAACCTCTGGTGTTCCGGTTGTCACGCCAGTGGCATTGCCGGGTAGCTATGTTCGGAATAGATAACCGCTGAAAGCATCTAAGCGGGAAACTAGCCTCAAGATGAGATCTCACTGGGACCTTGAGTCCCCTGAAGGGCCGTCGAAGACTACGACGTTGATAGGTTGGGTGTGTAAGCGCTGTGAGGCGTTGAGCTAACCAATACTAATTGCCCGTGAGGCTTGACCATATAACACCCAAGCAATTTGACTCCTCGAAAGAGCATCAGATTGCGGTGTGTGAAGACGCAATGAACCGAAAGTTCGAGA
>NZ_JACVBM010000043.1:0-1819 GCF_014852385.1 Pseudomonas sp. PDM03
TAAAACAGTCGCTCCTGCCCACTCGATAACTGTCCCATCATGCTGCGTGCTTCCCTGCTGGCCAATGCAGATATTTTGCCGCAGGCCAGATAGGGGAGCTACTTTTTCAACAGAATCGGCCGATTGCAGCCAGTCGCCGTTGCCTAATACCGACTCAGAGCTTCCCTTCACAGATGAAAGCTGTCGGCCGATTGCAGTGGCTGCCTCGTCGCAACATAAAAATGAGACATAAACGGGTGGCCTAAAAAATGGCTACTTTTGATGCTCTCGAAGCCGAACTTGATCGGCAGCTAACGTCTCCTTTACCGCCCTCAAGCTTCGCCCCTTCGCACGCGCTTCAAATCCTTCCTGTCCAAACAAAGGGGCTAAGTTCTCCACACGTTTAGCTCCCAAGCGAGTGTTGAGCCATTCGAACAAGTCAAGGTCGATGAATGGAAACGTTCGACCAGAGGTTCGGCAGACCGCAATGGCTTTCAATTCCGTCAGCTTGATCAGGTCCCGTACGTCCTTGTCAGTGGAGATTAGAACGGGCAAATAAACCTCGCCGCGTGGAAGACCTTTAGGGGTCACCATTGCATCCATAATCCTGAGCATGAAAATATCCCAGGCAGCATTTCTTACAATATCGATTGCGTTTTCGCTCCTCTCGAATGAGTTCAGTTTTTTTGTCAGGCTGGTTTTGCCCCGATAAAGAATTTCGGCGCAAATTACAAGCTCTCTTGCCATCACAACTTGGAGTTCTTCATACATAAATCTAATCAATTGCTCGAGTTTGTGCGGAGCAGATTTCTTGGATCCGAGGTCGATGAGTTTTGTGCGTAGGATCATTGCTTCAATCAGCGCCAACCGATTGATTGTTTCTTCGCTCAACGCCTCGGTAAGAAGGTCATCGATCATACTCACCGCCTGCTGTTCGCAAGTCTCTCGATAAAGATTCATAAATCTATCATTCCAGCCTGGGCCCAGCGGATCAGAATCCATATGAAAAGCCAAAATCGCAGCGACAGTCTCTACGCATGCCTCGCGGGTCTTTTCATTCCAGTTTCTCTGGCATTCCCAGATGTGATAAAATGGGTTGAGTCTTTGAAGACCATCAACACCAATCGCTTTCCTGAGATTGTTTTTATACGTTTCAAGATTGTCTGTAGAGCTGGAATTGTATGAGAGCCTTCTAAAGTAGGAGGCTACGTTTGAATCAGCATATAACCCATGGCCAATTTCATACCGAATAGGGCCTTTGGAATTTATGAACTCTTTATCCAGTACAATTAATGATTGCCCTCCCATAGCGGAAGAGATCACTCCTGAGTTACCAAATTCTAGTCGTGGGACTTTGAATGCTCCTCGCATGTCTTGGCATGCGTAAACGATTCGCCAATTTTCTAATAGCTGTAAATTCGACTTAAACAGATCAAATGCGTTCTTTACGTCATCTGCTGTACAGACTTCTTGGAGAGCTGCTTGAATATCGAACTCGCTTGGTTTTTTTTGCTTATTCAAGGGAATCGCCTCTTAACCAGAGTTGTCAACGAACGTGAGCTACATCAGCATGCTCGGAAAATTATTTGCGCTTCTTTCAGCTCGTAGACGAGCCCACTCAACAGTTTTGCTAGACAAATGGTGTTGACGTCAAGAGAACGTGCGCCTCCCATAGCTGGGCCTGTCTACGGCATGGTTGAGGTTTTTTTTGGACGTCTGCTTTTGGCCGATTCTGTTGAAAAAGTCGGATTTTCAGATCACCTGAACTCAGGCACGACCACCACTGGAGAACCTACTCACCACATTGAGTGGTTTTTCGGCCCTTCGGTGACCTTTGCTG
>NZ_JACVBM010000044.1:0-1612 GCF_014852385.1 Pseudomonas sp. PDM03
CCGATTCTGTTGAAAAAGTCGGATTTTCAGATCACCTGAACTCAGGCACGACCACCACTGGAGAACCTACTCACCACATTGAGTGGTTTTTCGGCCCTTCGGTGACCTTTGCTGCTCTGTTATTGGGTTAATTTGAGGTTTTTTACTTGGTGCAGGCGCACCTATCCCGTGACTGGTGGCCCTTGAGATGAAAATTTGGCCAACCGTCGCAGGTTCTGCACCGCAGCGGCCAGCGTGAATTCATCCGTCGCGCCACTCATGCCACGTAGCCGCAGGCGATCCAATTTCAGGATGCGCTTGAGGTGGGCAAACAACATTTCGACTTTTTTACGTTCGTGGCGAGAACGCTGATACGCCGGCGTTGCTGCAATGCGCCGAGCCACATCGCGAGCGGCTTCATGGACGCTGCGAGCGATCTTGCGAATCGAAGTGTTCGGGCAGCACTTGGCTTTCATCGGACATGTCGCGCAGTCGGTCTGTCTGGATCGGAAGATGATGGTGTTGGCTTTTGTGACGTGCGAACGCTCGTTTTTGAAGGCTCGCCATTCGCTGCGCAATGGGTTGCCGGCCGGGCAGCGGTATTCCTCGGCCTCTTCACTCCAGTGGAAATCGTTGCTCGAAAAACTGTCGTTCTTGCGCTCGGTTTTGTCCCACACCGGCACATGCGGCTCGATGTCTTTTTCCTCCACCATCCAGGCCAGCATCGGCGCGGTACCGTAAGCAGTATCACCGATGAGGCGCTCCGGTTTGATGTCGAACTGCGCTTCGACCCGTTCGATCATGGTCTTGGTGCTCTCGACTTCTGCGGTTCGATGAGCCGGAGTGGGTTCCACATCCATGATCACGCCGTGCTCGGTATCGATCAGATAATTCGTGGAGTAAGCGTAGAAAGCTGGGCCGCCTGGAGCAGCTGTCCAGCGGGCCTGAGGATCCGTCAGCGACAGGCGCTTCGGTAGCGTTTCGGCCAGAGCCTCTTCATCGAGTGCCTCAAGGTACTCACGCACGACGCGGGTGCTCAGAGATGGATCGCTCCAGGTGACCTGTTCATCTCCCGGTACGCCGCGCTGCCGACTCGCATCCGCTTTGATGATGCTGGCGTCCACGGCAAAGCCTTCGCCCTTGACCAGACCGGCGTCCATGCAGCGACGCAGCACTTCATTGAACAACCAGCGAAACAGATCACTGTCCCGAAAACGGCCGTGTCGATTTTTGGAAAAGGTCGAGTGGTTGGGGATTTCGTCTTCAAGGCTCAACCGGCAGAACCAGCGATACGCCAGGTTCAAATGGGCCTCTTCGCACAACCGCCGCTCTGAGCGAATGCCGTAGCAATAGCCCACGATCAGCATGCGAATCATTAGTTCTGGATCAATCGACGGACGCCCAATCGGGCTATAAAAATCGGCGAGGTAATGGCGCAGATCGCTCAGATCGAGACACCGATCAATGCTGCGCAGAAGGTGATTGGCTGGGATGTGATCTTCAAGGTTGAACGAGTAAAACAGTCGCTCCTGCCCACTCGATAACTGTCCCATCATGCTGCGTGCTTCCCTGCTGGCCAATGCAGATATTTTGCCGCAGGCCAGATAGGGGAGCTACTTTTTCAACAGAATCG
>NZ_JACVBM010000045.1:0-1350 GCF_014852385.1 Pseudomonas sp. PDM03
TGTATGGTCAGCCCATCTCCTGCAACCACGAGCGATGAGCGGTAAAGCGTGCTTGCGCTAATGTATCCGGGCTCATGGTCGGCAGTGTTGCCGCCTGGCCCTTGATGAGTAGTCGCTCCTGCCTGTCCTTAAAAGGGTGTCAGCTTCGAAAGCTGATTCGTTTGCCAGGTTTTCAAGCAGGAGTTGAGCTGTTTATCGTCATCATCTTGTCGTCGCAAAAGCCGGTAGTGAATTTCGATCAAGCCATGGATTGTGCGTTGTAGCTAACTCCGCGAGCTAAAACAGCCCATACGATCCTTGCCAATTTATTGGCCAAAGCGCAGGCCACTTTATTCGGGTGCTTTCGTATCAGCAGGTCTCTGCACCAAGTCCCCAAAGCATCGGTACGTTTATCTATGTGCACCAGAACGGCACGCGAGCCTTGAATCATAAGCTTTCGAAGGTATTTATCACCGCGCTTGCTGATGTTCAAAAGGACGGTTTGGTCGCCTGTTGAATGCTGCCTCGGCACCAGTCCCAGCGAAGCGGCGAAGTCTCGTGACGAGTGAAAATTGGAAGCGTCGCCGACGTCGGCCAGCAGCGCGCTAGCGATGATCGGGCCGATGCCGGGGATGCTCATCAGGCGTGTTCCCGCATCATCAGTGTCCACTTGCTCTTTGATACTCCGGTCAATCGCCTTAATCTCGTCGTTGAGCCGTTTCATCTCTTCCAGTAGATGTTCAATAAAGGACTTCAGCTGTTGCGGTAACTCGGCGGCAGGGTCGTCCAGAATTTGGTGAGCCTGATTCATAGCCGCTTTTGTTGCAGGCAATTCAATCCCGAACTCAAGCAAGAACCCGTGAATGCGATTTATCGTTTGAGTACGGTGGCCTACCAACGCCTCCCGAAGACGGTGCTGGGTTGATAGCACCTGCTGTTCAACGGTTTTGATGGCGACGTACCGTGTTTTAGGACGGGATGCGGCTTCGCAGATTGCCTCAGCGTCGATGTAGTCGTTTTTGTTGCCGGTGACGTAAGGTTTCACATGCTGCGGCGCGATCAATTTCACTTGATGACCGAAGGACAAGAGCTTCCTGGCAAGCCAGTGTGAACCGCCACAAGACTCCATCGCTATGGTGCAGGGCTTCAGCCTTGCGGCGAACTCAAGCAAGCGGTTGCGATTGAATTTCTTGCGCAATACTTCCTTGCCTTTGGCGTCGTGCCCTATGAGATGAAAGGTGCTTTTTCCAATATCCAGGCCGAGCAAGTCCAGGATGTCCATGAGAGGTCTCCTCAAGTAAGTGAGAACCCCGGTAAGTTTAGATTTAGCGGGGTTCCCGTACTGGGCTGACCATCTCATTAGGGTGGCAG
>NZ_JACVBM010000046.1:0-1326 GCF_014852385.1 Pseudomonas sp. PDM03
ATGAAGGGGTCAACCACATAGGTAACAGAAAAGTTCAGGCACATAGGTAACACCTGATCACGTATTTCTGATTACTTTGAGCGTCAGATAAGCATCTTTAGCGTCTCTTTCATCAACACGGCCCAGTACTACCGGCCCAAAGATGATGTCCCAAACACCCTCGCTGATGCTCTCTAATCCGACTATCTGGTGTTTGAGGACATAGCCGACATAGATTCTGAGCCGTCCTTTGTTCACCACCCCGTTGGAGTCCGTCCGGTATGCCTCAACATGGCTTGGGTATCTCATCTCCGGCAGTTTTTTCGGGAATGGTCGTGAAGAACCGGTGTAGCTAGAACCCGGTGTTTTCTGCCCCAAGGCCTCATGAAGACGCTCATGATTATAGTGCTGCATGAACAGATCAAAATGCTTCTGCTGGGCTCCCCACTCAATTTCCGGCGGCCTTGGTAAGGTACTTTTAAGCGTGCGATGCATACGCTCATGCCGTCCATTCTGCTCGGGTCGACCAGGCTGAATCCGTTCGTGAATGATGCCCAGGCGGGCCCACCAGATGGACAACTGCGATAACCCGGCACGCCCACCGCTGGCGAAAGGGACACCGTTGTCCGTACGGATCCGCTCAGGCATTCCATACATCTTGAATAACCGCTCGAAGGTGGCCTTGGCGTCCTTGAAGGTCGTGCTCGGCATGCTTTCACACGCCAGTAGAAAGCGACTGGCGTGATCCATCACCGTCAAGGGGTAACACCAGACACCGTCTCCCGTCAGGTATTGGCCTTTGTAATCGGCACTCCAAAGTTGGTTGGGAAGATCGGCTTTTTGAAGTGGTTTGGGATAGATGGCAACGCGCTGCCGTAAACGCCGTGGCTCCACCAGCCCCGCCTTTTTCAGCACGTTGTAGATCGTAGTTTTGGAGGGTGGCGGCTGATCCGGAAACCGCTCTCTGAGGGCTGTCTGAATCTTTTTCGGCCCCGGCGTGGTTTGCCCTTGGCCGCGCAGCTCAAGAATGGCCTCCTTGACCGCAAATGGCACAGCCTGAGCTTGAGAGTGGCGCTTGCGACTGAACTCCGACAAGCCATTAACGCTGTCCGCGTTGTAGCGGGCCACCCACTTGTAACCGGTCTTGCGACTGATGCTGTGAGCCGCACAGAGTTGGCTGAAATTGAGACGACCGGACAGGTAGTCGGCAATGAACATCACTTTCAGGTCCATAGGTTTCAGCTCTCGCCACGGCATGGTCAGATCCTCGGAATCGACCAGTGCCAGTTAAAAACTGTTACCTATGTGCTTGAACTGTTTTGTTACCTATGTGGGTGAGTCATACCG
>NZ_JACVBM010000047.1:0-1314 GCF_014852385.1 Pseudomonas sp. PDM03
CAGTGTCTAGTCCTGAAATAGGTTTACACCTGTTTCATCCCAGCGCCCGATGCATCGCATCGGGCGTTTTGTATTTCAAAGACTGGTGCGGACGCTCGTGGTTGTAGATCGATATTGATTCACTCACCATCTTCTTCGCCTGCATCAAGTCCTGTGGCCTCTGAAGCAGAAGCTCCGTCTTCAAGATCCCGTTGACCCGCTCTGCCAAGGCATTTTGGTAGCAGTCATAGCCGTCCGTCATCGAACACCTGATGCCGTGCTTCGCGTGCAACGCCTGGTACATTCCCGAGCAATACTGGCTGCCTCTGTCCGAGTGATGAACCAGCGGCTGTTCCGTTCTGCGCCGCTTCACCGCGCGGCGTAGCGCTTGCGCTACCGACTCGGTGTGCAGGCTTTCATGGACGTGATAGCCCACGATCTTTCGCGAAAAAGCATCCGTCACAAGGCTCAGATAGGCCACACCTTCCTGAGTGGGCACATACGTAATGTCAGCCACCCAGACTTGCTCCGGGCCGCTTGGGACGACCTGATCAGGACCGGGCTTGAGCAGGTTCGGATGGCGTCGAAAGCGATGATGGCTGTCGGTCGTCTTGTGATAAGCCCGCTTGCGAGCCACCAATAAACGTCTTTCGCGCAGAATCGAAAACAGCCGATCTCGACCCACTTGCAGCTCAAGTTGCGGCTGGCACTGCAGTAAATAATGCAGCTTTCGCGTGCCCAGACGTGGCTGCCGCTGACGCTTTTGCTGAACGAAATCGGCAACTTTCTGATCCAGAACGAGACGAGCAGCATCGGCGCGATTGCGTTTGTAGTAAGCCTGTCGGCTTATCCCCATGAACTGGCAAGCCCTGCTGATGCTCAGGTTTTGGATTCGTTTTTGCGCGAGGACTTGCCGGGACGCTTTTTTACGACAGTAAGACCGTAGTCATTTTTCAAGACATCGACGACAGCCTCGAAAAACTGCGCTTTCTGATTGGACAGCGCCAGCTGCTCTTCGAGCTCTTTGATGCGTTGTTCAGGCGTTAATGGTCGGTTTTTGTCGGGCATAGATCCCATCCTCGGCGAGCCAATGTAGGTGCCTGGGCTCCAATCTTGCCGACCATGCTTGCGTAACCACGTCAAAACAGTCGTTTTGCCTTGAATCCCGTAGCGCTCCTGAGCCTCTTTATAACTCAGCTCGCCTTTTTCGACTTGATCGACGACCGACAATTTAAAGGTCAGCGTGTAGTCTCGCTGACTACGCCTTTTTACTGATTCCATTACGTCCTCCTGAAAAACAGATCAGAAGGTGTAAACCTTATTCAGGACGGGACA
>NZ_JACVBM010000049.1:0-1002 GCF_014852385.1 Pseudomonas sp. PDM03
AAGACGACATTCGCCGAAAATTCGCGATTAAACTCACAAATTTTACCTTAGCCTGAATAAACACCAGTGAAAGTGTTATCCAGTCTATCTTTCTATCACATACCCAAATTTTTAAAGAACGATCTAGCCAAAGACTAGAAATCAACATTCACCACCATCACGATGGAATGCTCATTTCTAAGCTTTATACAATCAGAAGCAGTAGTGGTGGAGCCAAACGGGATCGAACCGTTGACCTCCTGCGTGCAAGGCAGGCGCTCTCCCAGCTGAGCTATGGCCCCGTATTGCTACAGGATCCCACACAAAAATTGGTGGGTCTGGGCAGATTCGAACTGCCGACCTCACCCTTATCAGGGGTGCGCTCTAACCAACTGAGCTACAGACCCAATTTCGGGCTGCTTCTTATCGTCTTCTTCAATGAATCAAGCAATTCGTGTGGGAACTTATGGAGCAGCTGATGTCGTCGATTAAGGAGGTGATCCAGCCGCAGGTTCCCCTACGGCTACCTTGTTACGACTTCACCCCAGTCATGAATCACACCGTGGTAACCGTCCTCCCGAAGGTTAGACTAGCTACTTCTGGTGCAACCCACTCCCATGGTGTGACGGGCGGTGTGTACAAGGCCCGGGAACGTATTCACCGCGACATTCTGATTCGCGATTACTAGCGATTCCGACTTCACGCAGTCGAGTTGCAGACTGCGATCCGGACTACGATCGGTTTTATGGGATTAGCTCCACCTCGCGGCTTGGCAACCCTCTGTACCGACCATTGTAGCACGTGTGTAGCCCAGGCCGTAAGGGCCATGATGACTTGACGTCATCCCCACCTTCCTCCGGTTTGTCACCGGCAGTCTCCTTAGAGTGCCCACCATGACGTGCTGGTAACTAAGGACAAGGGTTGCGCTCGTTACGGGACTTAACCCAACATCTCACGACACGAGCTGACGACAGCCATGCAGCACCTGTCTCAATGTTCCCGAAGGCACCAATCCATCTCTGG
>NZ_JACVBM010000004.1:0-310777 GCF_014852385.1 Pseudomonas sp. PDM03
CGACTTGATCGACGACCGACAATTTAAAGGTCAGCGTGTAGTCTCGCTGACTACGCCTTTTTACTGATTCCATTACGTCCTCCTGAAAAACAGATCAGAAGGTGTAAACCTTATTCAGGACGGGACAGTCAATAAAAAACGGGCAGTCCCTTGCGGTGACTGCCCGTTTTTTTTATGTCCAGGTTTAAGGCCTGGCCTCGGTGAAGCTTTGCTCGCGGCCCGTGTCAGGGTCTTCCGGAGGTGGAGTGGTTGGTGTCTCCGGCTCCTGCTCAGGAATCGGATCAGGATTGACCGGGGTCTGCATCTGGTCCTGCACCACTTGCTCATCAACCCGTGGATCAAGGCAAGCCACCAGCGGCGAACTCGACATGCTGTCCGGCATGGCGACGTGATGCAGCGGCGCATCGTCCACCTGATGCAGGTTGGTCACCGCTTTCGGACGGATCCGCCACACCAGCACCAACGCAAAGAAACTGAAGAAGGCATAGAGCATCTGACTGCCAAACATCTTCATCAGAACCCCGGCGACCAACGGCCCGATACTCGCGCCGACACCATAGGTCACCAGCAACATCGCCGTCAGAGACACCCGCCGATCAGCCTCGACATGGTCATTGGAAAACGCGACCGCCAACGGGTACAGGCAAAATTTCACCAGCGAGCAGATAAAACCGGTGATGAACAACACCTCCAGCGGCACCTGCTTCATGACCGCCAGCGGCAACGCGGCGAGGGCCAGTACCAGCGCAAAACAGCGGATCAACAGCGCCCGGTCATAACGGTCGGACAACCAGCCCAACGGCCACTGCACCAGCAGGCCGGCAAAAATGCAGCTACCCATGAACAGACCGACCTGCTCCGTGGACAACCCTTGCTGCGAGGCATACAGCGGCGCCAGACCGTAGAACGAACCAATGATCAGCCCCGCCCCCAGCACCGTACTCAACGACTGCGGCACGCGCTTGATAAAGAACCGCGGCTCCATCGGTGCCGGATGCAGCGCCGCCGGGTGAATCCGCCGCGTCAGGGCCACCGGCACCAGGCACAGGGCGAAGCACAGGGCGACCAGCATCAACAGCTCAAGACCGAGCGCCGGGTGCATGACCAGAATCAGTTGCCCCAGCACCAGGCCAAGATAAGAAGCTATCATGTAACCGCTGAACACCGTGCCCCGCTGCGAGGCTTCGGCCTGCTCATTGAGCCAGCTTTCGATGACCATGTACTGGCACATCATGCCCAGACCGACGATGACCCGCAGGAATATCCATGCCGGCAGCCAGTCCACCAGACCATGGCCCAGCACCGCCGCGCCGACGATCCCGGCGCAGGCCGAATAAGCCCGGATATGCCCGACCCGGGCAATCAACCGGTGACCGATCTTGCCCCCCAGCACGAGGCCGAAATAGTTGGCCGCCATCAACGCACCGACCCACAGGCTGTCGACATGGTCGGCCGCCAGGCGCAAGCCCAGGTAAGTACTCAGCAAGCCGGAGCCGATCAACATCATCAGCGAGGCGAAATACAGCGCTCGAAAGGGTTTCCAGATTTGGCGCATCGGCGTTCCGAGCGGCTCCTTGCGGTAAGAAACGGGCTATCCGAAAGATAGCCCGAAGACGAAGGTTCGTCAGGCCTGGGCGGCTAAAACACGGCGCTCCCAGGGCGTAATTTCATCAAAGAAGCTGGTCAACTCCATGGTCTTCGAAGCGACGTAGCCTTCGATGAACTCCTTGCCGAACAGTTCCTTCGCCAATTGGCTACGTTTCAGACGCTCGAGCGCGGCATGCAAGGTACACGGCAACGAAAGATTATCCGGCACCTCGAATTCGCCCTGGATCGCTTCACTCGGCTCCAACCTGTTTTCAATGCCATACAACCCTGCCGCCAGGCTCGCTGCAATCGCCAGATACGGGTTGGCATCAGCCCCCGGCAGGCGATTTTCCACCCGACGCGCCACCGGCGAGCTGGCCGGGATGCGCAAACCGGCCGCCCGATTGTCGTGGGACCAGCAGGCATTATTCGGTGATGCGAACGGATGGCACAAGCGCTGATAGGAGTTAACGTTCGGTGCAAATAATGCCGTGAAATCCGCCATGCCGGCCTGCTGGCCACCGATGAAGTGACGGAAGGTCGCCGTCGGCTCACCGGCCTCGTCGCTGAAGACGTTACGCCCGGTAGCGATCTCGACGATGCTCTGGTGAATATGCATCGAGCTGCCCGGCGTATGCGCCAGTGGCTTGGCCATGCAGACCACCGTCAGCCCATGCTTGAGCGCGACTTCTTTAAGCAGATGCTTGAACAGCAATGTCTGGTCGGCCAGCAACAAGGGATCGCCGTGCAGCAGGTTGATCTCGAACTGACTCACGCCCATCTCGTGCATGAACGTATCGCGCGGCAAACCGAGGGCCGCCATGCACTCATAGACTTCACTGAAAAACGGCCGCAAGCCGTTATTGGAACTGACACTGAACGCCGAATGACCGTCCTCGCGCCGACCGTCCAGGCCCACCGGCGCCTGGAACGGTTGCGTCGGGTCGGTGTTGGGCGCGAAGACGAAAAACTCAAGCTCGGTGGCCACCACCGGCGCCAGCCCAAGGGCCGCGTAACGGGCGATAACTGCCTTGAGTTGACCACGAGTCGACAGAGAGGAGCTTTCGCCGGTCAGCTCGTCCGCATCGCAAATGGCCAAGGCACGCGGCTGCTTGCTCCAGGGCAAGCGGTGGATCTGCGCAGGGTCGGGCACCAGCGCCAGGTCGCCGTCATCGCTGCCGTAAAAACGCGCTGGCGGATATCCGCCCATGATGCATTGCAGCAGCACACCCCGCGCCATCTGCAAACGCCGCCCCTCAAGAAAGCCTTCGGCCGTCATGACCTTGCCACGGGGCACGCCGTTCAAATCCGGCGTAACACATTCAATCTCATCAATGCCCGTCAATCGCTGCGCGAGTGAGCGCTGGCCACCGGTTGTCATGACGCAATCCTTTGTAGTTGTGCAAGCCGCGAACGGCGACCGTACAAAATAGGCTCCGCGTGTTCGGAATATCAAGCAGCGACGTACAAATGATTCAACATCGCCGCAATCCTTGTAGGAGCCGGCTTGCTGGCGATAGCGGTGGGTCAGTCAATATGTTTATCGTCTGAACGGACGCCATCGCCAGCAAGCCGGCTCCTACAAGGGATTGCGGGTATTCAGGGGAGATAGAGGCTGAACACTCCACCGCCCAACGGGCCGCCGTTGTTGATTTCTGTGCGCCCACCGATGCCGTTGCGCTGATGCAACGCGGCAATCCGTCCGGCGAAATACAGGCCCAGGCCGGTGCTGCCGCTGCTGTGGTTGATGCCCTGCACGTAATCGGCCTGGCGCTCGATCATCTCGGCCGGGTAACCCTCGCCATCGTCGTTGATGGTCAACACCAATTGCCCGGCCTCGTCGCTCACCGTGATCAACAATGCATGACGGGCGTAACGGATGGCGTTGTTGATGCTGTTGGCCAGCACCGACGCAATCAGCTCGCGATCGAAAAAACCCAGCGGGCTCAGCGGGTCCACTTCATAGGTCGCCATGATGCCGCGACTGGCGAACACGTCCTGATGGCAGGCCAGTTGCGCTTCGATGAAGTCATCCAGTTCGTGGTAAGCCGGCTGCAACGGCATCTGGTTGACGCCGAGTTTGTACAGTCCCAGCAACTGCACCAGCATGCCGTTGAGGTGGGCGAACTCGAACTCGATCACGCCCTGCTCCGGGGTGTGCCGCGCCGGATCGGGCAAGCGCGCCAGCCATTGGCTGTGTGCCTGCATCAGCATCGCCAGAGAGTTCTTCATGTCGTGCACGGTGGAAGCAATCACCGTGGAGAAATCCAGTGCCGGGTTGTCTTGGTTCATCCGCTGAACGCCTTGATTTTCAGTTTCTGATAACGCGCATATCGCGCATCGGTGTCGGGCATCAGGCCGACCGTTTTCAGGCAGGCGCGACATTCTTCAAGCTCCGCCGATGGCACGCTGGTGTCGGTGCCATGCAGCAGCGATTGCGCCATGTTCAACGCAATACTGATGTTCTTCGGTTGCAACGCCAGGGCTTTGCGGAACACCGCCCGCGCCTCCACCAGGTTGCCGGTCTTGTACACCCGCACGCCTTGACGGTTGAGTTCCGCCGCATCGTTGCCGGAGTTGAGGATGCTCGGGTCGTCGGTCAGCTTGGCGATGCCCTGCATCACTGTCGGATCGTCGCCGTAGATTTCTGCGCAGTTTTTCAGCATCGACTTACCAGCGTCAGCCTGCCCAAGCATTTGCAGTTGCTTGGCCACCAGCAGCGCGGCTTCGGCACTCATGAATTGCTCCATGCCATCGAGGCGCAACATCGCCTGCTCGGTGAGCTTTTCCGCGGTTTCGGCGTCGTTGAGCAACAGGCTGGTGGCCTTCATCAGCCGCGCACGAATCTGCAGGCCCGGGTCGGAAGGGTTTTCCTTGGCCACGGCACTCAGCGTGGTGTTGATTTCCAGCCGGGTCCGGGTGTCCAGGCCCTTTTCGCTGCCCTTGCTGATCAACGCATGGGCGAGGCCGAGGTTGCTTTCGGCGTCCTTGAAACGTGACTGGGCACCTTGGCTGACGGCCTGACGGTAAGCTTTGGACGCGGTCTCGAAATCTTCGTTGGTCATCGCCAGCTTACCCAGCAGCGCTTGCCGGCGTACGGCCAGCGGCGACAAACGAATCGCCTCCTCCAACACCTGTTGCGCAGCCTTGGTGTCGCCCTCGGCGACCAGCACATCGGCCATGCCGTCATAAAGCGCCGGCATCATCGGGAACACTTTCAACGCTTTTTCGTAGACGCCCTTGGCCTGGCTGACCTGACCCCGCTTGAACAGCAACTGGCCCAGCCCGGCAAACGCCCATGGCAAAGGCCGGTCGGCAATGATGCTGTCGTAGAGTCGCTCCAGCGCTTCGTTCTGGTTCAAGTCGCGCAAGGCATCGGCGCGGTAGCGCAAACACAGCGGCGAGTAGCGGATGTCCTGCTTGCACAAGGCGATGCAGGCATTGAGCACTTCAACCGGTTTACCACGATCGAGCGCCTGCAGGATCGGCTTGAGCAAGGTCTTGCGCTGCTCCAGACGCTCCAGGCGCTGGGCCAGGCCGGAACGGTTGAAGGGTTTGGTCAGGTAAGCATCGGGCTCGTGTTCCAGCGCGCTGAGCACCATCGCCTGGCTGGTCTCGGCGGTGACCATGACAAACACGGATTCGTGGCTGATCAGCTTCTCGACCATCAGGTCTTCGAGAACCTGCTGACCGTTCTTCTTGCCATCGCCGAGGTGGAAATCCTGGAGGATGAAATCGTAGGACTTCTGCGAACACATGCGCAGCGCCTGCTCGCCGGTGTCGGCGGTGTCCACGTCCTTGACGCCCAGCTCACGCAGCATGGACCTGACGGAACTGCGGAAATCCGAGAAATCATCGACGATCAAAAAACGCTTTTGGTGATACGACAGCATCGAAGATTTCCAGGCAATTTTAAGAAGAAGATCATGACTGTCCGGGTTATCGGCCAGCAGGGCCATTCACTTGAAGAATTGGAATGCATTTGCGCGGCTGAAGTCCAAATTTAAAAGGGCCGCGAATGCGGGCTAAATATTTGAAGGCGTTATTGAAAAACGGGATTATCCTGATTTATTGCAACGCGTCTGCTACCCCTCTTTCAGACCCGGACGCTCCCGTCGTCGGCACAGGCAAAAGTTATGACCAGCACTCCCAATCGCTCAGCGAAACCCAATGAGCGAAAGGCACTGTCTCCCAGCACCCTGGACTTTCCGGTGGTGGGTATAGGCGCGTCAGCAGGCGGATTGCAGGCCATCAAGCTGTTCTTCGAAAACATGCCGCAGGACAACGGCATGGCGTTCGTGATCATTCTTCACCTCTCCCCCGATCACCAGAGCATTGCCGACAGGATCGTCCAGGAATCGACCGCGATGCCGGTTCTGCAAGTCACTGAAAGGGTGTCCATCGAGAAAAACCATGTGTACGTCATTTCACCGGCACAACGCCTGTCGATGAACGATGGTTTTCTTGAGGTCAGTACCAGCGATACACGGGAATCCCGGCACGCCTCGATCGATCTGTTCTTCCGCGACCTGGCCGATGTCCATCGGGAACGAGCGTTCTGCCTGGTGCTGTCGGGCACCGGTTCCGACGGTGCCGTCGGTCTTTCTCGGATCAAGGAACAGGGCGGCGTCACGCTGGCGCAGGCACCGGAAGACGCCGAGTTCGACGGCATGCCCCGCGCCGCCATCGATACCCGCATGGTTGATCTGGTTCTGCCGGTCGTTGAAATGCCGCAAAAACTGCTGGAGCTGTGGCGTAACTCTCAGGAAATCAGCTTGCCCATTGCCAACGACCCCGAACCGCAGACCATTGTTGCCATCTCCGAACGCGAAGCGCTGGTCGCGGAGCAAATGCTGCACGACATTCTGATCCAGTTGCGTACCGGCACCGGCCATGATTTCAAACACTACAAACGCGCCACCGTGTTGCGCCGGATCGAACGGCGAATGCAGGTCACGTCTCAACCGGATCTGGCGTCCTATTTCCATTACCTGCAAAACAATCCCGAAGAAACCAAGGCCCTGCTCGGCGACATGCTGATCGGCGTGACCAACTTCTTCCGCGATCGCGAGGCCTTCGAAGCGCTGGAGCGCGATGTCGTGCCGCAATTGGTCAGTGCCGCCGTGTCGGCGCAACCCGAGAAAGAAGAAATTCGCGTCTGGTCCGCGGGTTGTTCCACCGGCGAAGAAGCCTACAGCCTGGCCATGTTGCTCAGCGATCAACTGCAACTGGACGCCAGCAAGGCATCGCTGCAACTGTTTGCCACTGACATTGACGAGCGCGCCATCAGCGTCGGCCGGGCCGGACTGTACCCGCAAGCCATCGTCACCGACGTGCCGCCCACGCGACTGCGGCATTACTTCCTCAAGGAAGATGACCATTACCGGATTCGCAAGGAAATCCGCGAAAAAGTCCTGTTCGCCAAACACAGCCTGCTGTCCGATCCGCCGTTCTCGCAGATCGACCTGATCGTGTGCCGCAACCTGCTGATCTATCTCGATCGCGAAGTGCAGCGCGAAATCCTGCAAATGTTCCACTTTGCCCTGCGCCCCGGCGGGTTCCTTTTTCTCGGTTCCTCCGAGAGCGCGGACGCGTGCCACGAACTGTTCGCCCCGGTGGACAAACGCAACCGGATCTTCCGCGCCAAAACCGGTACGGCCAACAGCCGTCGTACGCCGACCATGCCGCGTGGAGGCTACGTGCGGACCAACATTTCCCAGCAACCGACGCACAGCGGTGCACAGCGCAAAACCTCTTTCGCCGACATCCATCAACGCGCCCTCGAACAGTCTGCGCCACCCAGCGTGATCATCGACGCCAACGCCGACATTCTGCACATGAGTGAAAGTGCCGGGCGTTTCCTGCGGCACGTCGGTGGTGAGATGTCGCGCAATTTACTGACGTTGATCCTTCCAGAGCTGCGCCTGGAACTGCGCACCACGTTGTTCCAGGTTCAGCAGAGCAGTCTGTCGGTCAAATCCCGCGAGGTGTCGATCAAGCGTGATGAGCGGCGTTATCTGATCGACCTGGTCGCTCATCCCTACAAGGATGAAGGCTCGGACAGCGAGTACGTGCTGGTGATTTTCGAGGAGGTCGAAGTCGATCCTTCAGAACTGGCGGCGACCACCGTGCTGCAGAACGAAAACCAGGTGCTGTCCAACCTCGAACGCGAACTGCAACGCACCAAGCTGCATTTGCAGGACACCATCGAACAATCGGAAGTCTCCAGCGAAGAGCTCAAGGCCTCCAACGAAGAAATGCAGGCGATCAACGAAGAACTGCGCTCGGCCACCGAAGAGCTGGAGACCAGTAAAGAAGAGCTGCAATCCATCAACGAAGAGTTGCTGACAGTCAATTTCGAACTGAAAACCAAGGTCGAAGAAACCGACAAGATCAACGACTACCTGACCAACCTGATCGCCTCCACCGACATCGCCACGGTGTTTGTCGACCGCTGCATGCGCATCAAGTGGTTCACCCCGCGTGCCACCGACATTTTCAGCATGCTGCCGGTGGACACCGGGCGCTCCCTGCTAGACATCACCCATCGCCTGCATTACGACAACCTGGCCGGTGACGCCGCGCTGGTGTTCGAATCGCTGAACATGATCGAGCGTGAAGTCAGCAGCACCGACAATCGCTGGTACATCGCCCGCCTGCTGCCCTACCGCTCCAGCGAAGACCACATCGACGGCACCGTGTTGACCTTCATCGACATCACCAAGCGTCGGGCGGCCGAAGAAGAGCTGCGCCTGGGCGAGGAGCGCATGCGCCTGGTCGCTGAAAGCACCCGCGACTACGCGATCATCACGCTCGATGAACAAGGGGTGATCACCACTTGGAACAAAGGCGCGGAGTTGATTTTCGGCTACAGCAAGGCTGAGGCCGAGGGTGCCTACTATGACTTCATTTTCTCTGCGCAGGACCGCGCGGCGGGCGTGCCGGAAAACGAGCTGCTGACGGTGCGCAACCACGGCCGCAGCGACGATGAACGCTGGCATTTGCGCAAGGATGGCAGCCGCTTCTTTTGCAGCGGCGAAGTGACTCTGCTCAGCGGCGATAACCTGCAGGGCTACGTGAAAATTGCCCGCGACCTGACCGGCCATAAACGCCAGCACGAAGAACAGAGTCAGGAGCTGGCCGAGACTCGTAACACCAACAACCTCAAGGACGAGTTCTTTGCGGTCATGTCCCACGAGCTCAAGCATCCGCTGAACCTGATCCAGCTCAACGCAGAATTGCTGCGGCGCTTGCCGGTGACCAAATCGCTGGCGCCAGCGGCCAGGGCGGTAAATACCATCTGCGACGCGGTCACCAGCCAGGCACGGATAATCGACGATCTGCTGGATGTGGCCCGGGTCCGCACCGGCAAGCTCAAGCTGCAAACGGTCGCCGTCGACCTCGCCAGTGTGCTGCGCGATGTCCACACTGTCGTGCTCAATGACCAGCATGACGTCACCGTCGAACTGCTCGTGCCGTCCGATGCGTTGATGGTCCAGGCCGACCCGACACGGCTGGAACAAATCATCTGGAACCTGGTGAACAACGCACTGAAATTCACCCCGGCCAAGGGGCGTGTGCAATTGATCGCCAGCCAGGCTGGGGACATGGCGCGGCTCGACATCAAGGACAATGGCGTCGGCATTGCCCCGGAAAACCTCGATCACGTGTTCGACCTGTTCGGCCAGGCTGAAAAACAACATGCCACCCATAACCGCGAAGGGCTCGGGATTGGTTTGTCACTGGTCCGTCAGTTGACCGAGGCGCAACGCGGTGCAGTCGAGGTGAGTTCTGCCGGCGTAGGCACAGGCTGCACGTTCACCGTCTACCTGCCATTGGCCAAAACCGCCGGCGAAGCGCAAGCCGCTGCCCAGACCGAAGAGGCCTGCGGCAGACTGAGCGGACTGACGATTCTGTTGGTGGACGATTCCGCGGACGTGCTGGAAACCCTGAAAATGCTGCTGGAGATGGAAGATGCGCAAGTGATTGCCTTTGACCGCCCGGTGGCGGCGCTGGACGCAGCAAAAAACACTCGATTCGACCTGATCATTTCCGACCTCGGCATGCCGGTCATGAACGGCCACGAGTTGATGAGCGCACTGCGTGAGTTGCCTCTCGCGAAGGATGTGCCGGCCATCGCCCTGACCGGCTACGGGGCTCACAGCGACATTCAGAAATCACGACAGTCGGGCTTTGACCAGCATGTTGGCAAACCGGTGTCCTACGATGATCTGATCCAGACAATCGAGACGCTGCGCAACCAGCGCTGAAGCGCGCTCAGTTCAGATAGTCGCGCTGCACGCAGGCGCGCCGATCGATCGCCTGCCTGAGCCGCTCCTTGTGATCGGCCCAGACCATAGGGTCAACCTTGGTGGAACGCATCAAGACGAGCATGGCCTCCTTGGCGTCCAGGTACTCTGACCAGGCATCAGCAGACCTGAGCTTCAAGCGTTCACGCTCGGTCATCTCCATCCGGCGCAACGCGACGACCGACTCATCGGTAATCACCGGACTCAACGTCAGTTGCACCCGGTGCGGCGCGACGAACTCCTGAGTGTCCGCCACAATCTCCCTCGCCCGCTGGGTACCCCACTTCAATGCGGCGCAGTAATGCTCACCATCCTTGAGGTCATGATGCTCCTCGCGAATCGGCCAGCCATCAGCGCCGTAGACACCTACAAAAATCTGGGTAACCCCTTCAACACTGATCCGCGCATGCACCTCGATTTGCACGCCACTGCCCAGCACTTCTTCGTGGGTGTGCAGAGGCAATCGCGTGTTGGTCCACAACCAGAATTGGGCGCCCCTGCGTCGCATCGATTTCGCTCCTTGAGTGGTCTTTGGAGTAAGGCACAGCAATGAGCGTCTATCAAATGTTGGTCGTCAGGTGATCGCACACGAAAAAGCCCCGCCGGATACGAGATCCTGGCGGGGCTTTTTTGACAGCCACAGGGCTGGAAATTGATGGTGTCCCAGGGCAGGTTCGAACTGCCAACCTTCCCCTTAGGAGGGGGATGCTCTATCCAATTGAGCTACTGAGACACAAGTCGCACGCGAGAAATGCGATGCGATGGACGGCGTGCATGTTAACGGGCGGGTCTGGTTTTGTCATGTCGTCCGTAGGCTTTTTAAGTGTAGGCAGATGCCCCTCGACAGCACGGGATTTGTTAACCGTGCAAATTGCATCGCCTCAAAAAGCCATCATTGCAAATTGCAATGAGACGACCTTGCGCGATTATCTTAATTGTTTGTTTTTAAAGGATTTAATAGCCGTTAGACTCTTGGCACGTCGGCTGCTTCAACTGTTCCCAAAGAACAACGGAGGTCAGCCCTCATGAACCGCGCCCTTTTACTCTCGAACGCGATCGCTCTGGCGGTTTTTTTGGGTTTTCATTTTGCCCCGCAGAGCGGTGCCGAGCCGGTTGCCCAACGAATGCCTCATTACCTCCAGGTACAGAAGGCACCTCAATTGGCGGTGTTGGGTAATCAGCAGGGTTTTGTCGGTCAAGAAGTGAGTCAGGAAAATGTCCTGCTGCCAGCGCAGCCTTCAGAACGCCTGGCATTTTGAACAACCCATCAGGAGCACAGCATGTCCAAATCAGCCGCAGGATTTTTCGTCCTCGCCCTGCTCAGCGGCATTCTTCATTTATCACTGGTAGAAGACGCAATCGTCACCCTGCCGTTGATTGCCTGCGGCGTTTTCAGTGCGTTGTTCGTACTGGCGCTGGTCGCTGGCCGCAAGATCAAGTTTGATCCGGTGTTGCGCTGACTTGTAGCAGCTTCAACAGGCCAGCCACTGTGTCCGAAAGTTCGCCTGAATTGTCGAGTCGGTGGATAAGCGTCTCACCGACTGAGGCGTCCGCCGTGAACAGTTCATTTCTGCGCAATCTCGCCTCAATCTCCGCCAGACTTTCACGCCCCCGCCGCAGCAAGCGCTCTCGCAGCACATCCTCCTTGACCGTTAACAGAATCGGCACCAGCGCCGGATAACGGCGTAGCGCCTGGGCCAAGTGCCCGCGGGAGCCGTTGATCAGGACATCCCTGCCCTCCTTGAGCCATTGATCGATCACGATGGGAATACCGTAATCCAGGCCATTGGCATGCCAGCACAGCGCAAAGTCGCCCTCTTCTTTGCGGCGTGCGAACTCTTCACGGGAAACACCGATGGCATCCTCGCCCAAGGATTCGGCTGAACGCGTAATGACCCGACGCACCACTTCGCAGTTGATCGCCTGCAAAGGTTCACGAGCAGCCTCGATGAGACTGTCCTTGCCGGATCCGGAAGGCCCCATCAGGTAAATCAGTCTGCCATCCATCCTGAATTAGCCCCCCATGTCGTGGTTGCCACTAGTAAATCGGCCAATTGCCACTATTCTGTACGAAGTAAGGAATCGTGATCGAAATCCGCACAGCATGCACCTTCAGGCGTCCCAGGACATCTGCTGTCGTGCAATAGGACGCGGCCAGCGATACGGATGTGGGTAGTCTTTTCAAACCAGTCCGCATTTCTGATAATTGGTGCTGGCATAACGCCTTTATCCAGTTCAATATTTGTCACAGAATTGACGCCAATGATCTGGCTTCTTTGAGGCATGATGCGAGCCTCTATCAATTCAGGTTGAACATTTGGCCAGAGTCCTTGTCCTATCAGACATCGCGCGGCCAATCCCGAGAACCGCTCCCCTGAACTAACCGGTTAAATATATGCGCCCATTGAAACAGGCAATTTATTCCAGCCGTACGGCTGACAAGTTCGTCGTACGTCTGCCAGACGGAATGCGTGAACGCATTGCCGAGGTGGCTCGCAATCATCATCGCAGCATGAACTCCGAAATCATTGCGCGCCTTGAGCAGAGTCTCATTCAGGAAGGCGCACTGGGTGAAGAGTTGAGCATGCGACTGGACAGCCCGGAGCTGTCACTGCACGAACGCGAACTGCTGCAGCGCTTCCGCCAACTCTCCCACCGTCAGCAGAACGCACTCGTTTCGCTGATCGCCCATGACGCCGAAATGGCCGCAGACGCCTCCTAATTCATCCGAACGCTCAAGCCAGCTTAATCGCTGGCTTTTTTTTGCCTGAAATTCAGCCACAAAAAAACCCGCCGATTGGCGGGTTAATTGCTCTTGTAGGAGCCAGGCTTGCCGGCGAAGGCGGCCCTGAGATCGCCTTCGCCGGCAAGCCTGGCTCCTACGAGCTGATTCGCGAGTTGCAGGCAGATGGTAATCAGAGCAGGAAGATGGTCGCCAGCCCGAGGAAGATGAAGAAACCACCGCTGTCGGTCATGGCCGTAATCATCACGCTGGCGCCCATCGCCGGATCGCGACCCATCTTCGCCAGGGTCATGGGGATCAACACCCCCATCAACGCCGCGAGCAACAGGTTAAGCGTCATGGCGGCGGTCATCACCACGCCGAGGGACCAACTGCCGTAAAGCAGGTAGGCCACCACACCAATCACCCCACCCCACACCAAACCGTTGATCAAACCGACGGCCAGCTCCTTGCGCATCAGGCGCGAGGTATTGCCGGTACTCACCTGGTCCAGCGCCATCGCGCGAACGATCATGGTGATGGTCTGATTACCCGAGTTGCCACCGATGCCCGCTACGATCGGCATCAATGCCGCGAGCGCCACCAGTTTCTCGATCGAACCTTCGAACAACCCGATCACGCGAGAGGCAATGAAGGCGGTGATCAGGTTGATTGCCAGCCAGGCCCAGCGGTTGCGCAGGGATTTCCAGACTGACGCGAAAATATCTTCCTCTTCACGCAGACCCGCCATGTTGAGAACTTCGTTTTCGCTCTCTTCACGAATCAGGTCGACCATTTCATCGATGGTCAGACGGCCGATCAGCTTGCCGTTCTTGTCGACCACCGGGGCCGAGATCAAGTCGTAACGTTCGAACGCTTGTGCGGCATCGTAGGCGTCTTCGTCCGGGTGAAAACTCACCGGGTCGCTGGCCATGACTTCCGAAACCTGTTTTTCCGGGTCGTTGACCAGCAAACGCTTGATCGGCAGCACGCCCTTGAGCACGCCGTCGTAATCGACCACAAACAGTTTGTCGGTGTGGCCCGGCAGCTCCTTGAGCCGACGCAGGTAACGCAAGACCACTTCGAGACTGACATCCTCACGGATCGTCACCATCTCGAAGTCCATCAACGCACCGACCTGCTCCTCGTCATAGGACAACGCGGAGCGAACGCGCTCACGCTGTTGACCGTCGAGGGTTTCCATCAGCTCGTGGACGACGTCTCGCGGCAGCTCGGAGGCCAGGTCAGCCAGTTCGTCGGCATCCATGTCCTTGGCCGCCGCCAGGAGCTCGTGATCGTCCATGTCGGCGATCAGGGTTTCACGTACCGAGTCGGACACTTCGAGCAGGATGTCGCCGTCGCGGTCAGCCTTGACCAATTGCCAGAGCGTCAGACGATCGTCCAGCGGCAAGGCTTCAAGGATGTAGGCAACGTCGGCGGAGTGCAGGTCATCGAGCTTGCGTTGCAACTCGACGAGGTTTTGCCGGTGAACCAGGTTTTCAACCCGGTCGTGATGCGGACCTTCCTGGCGATGAGTCAGGTCTTCGACCACCCGCTGACGCTGCAGCAGCTCAATCACTTGAGCGAGGCGGTCCTGCAGGCTTTCTTGCGTTTTCTTTACTTCAACTTCGGACATAGGCGAACTCCACTCCCAGCAGCGGGGCACGCCGGAAGGATCAATCAGTCAATTCATGATTGGAAAAGCGGTTTACTGAATTACTACTGGGTAAGTCCATGGAGGTATTCCACAAGCCCCGGCGGGGCTGACGGGCGCAATGATACACCGCCCAACGGTTTTAAATGTTAAAAAATCGCGGCTGAAACAAGCGCTTGCGAGACAAACCTGAGCACCGTCCTGATCCGTGAAAATGCGACGACTCATTCTGAAAAGAAAACACACCAGCGCTGAAAAATGTAGCGGCTACCCTTGAGTCAGACCGTCATGGAGGACGTTTGATGCCATTGAATGCCTATTATTTTCTGCTGATCACCCTGCTCTGCCTGCCGCCCGTGGCACTTGCCTCAACCGTTCACCGCTGCGAGGCAGCAAACGGCCGCATCACCTTCACCACGCTGAGTTGTACGGCCGGAGAAAGCCTTTCGCTCCAGGAAGTGCGCACGTTTACCCCCGGCAACACGGTGTCGCTTATGCCGGAAGCGGACTTTCGTGAAACATCACGTATGAATATCAAAAGGAGGGAGCCGACAGTCGTCGGCCAGGCAGAGGACAACTGTGGAAACCAGATCGATGCCAGGGAACGCAGGGAAGCAATCATCAATCAACGAATTGTCGCCGGCATGACCCGGCAAGACGTCGAAAGCGCCCTCGGCAAGCCAGACAAGATCAGTATTCGCAATTCAGCCACGAGTTACCGATACGACACCAAGCGAGGTCGTAGCGCACACGTCGAATTCGATGAGAGAGGATGTACCAGAGGAAAAGCCAAATCCCAGACGGCAAAAAGCCCGCGTTAAACGCGGGCTTTTTGTTGTTTGGTGCACTCGACAGGATTCGAACCTGTGACCGCTCGGTTCGTAGCCGAGTACTCTATCCAGCTGAGCTACGAGTGCAATTTGTGTTTTTAGACCAGATCACAACTGGTTGAAACAGAGTAGCTCACATCACTGCAAACAACTCTTAAATGGTGCACTCGACAGGATTCGAACCTGTGACCGCTCGGTTCGTAGCCGAGTACTCTATCCAGCTGAGCTACGAGTGCATTTGTTGCCGCGCATTATAGGCCGTCAAATCTTTTTGTAAAGCGCTTTTTTCTAGTAATTTCAACAACTTACCGAAGAAGCCAGATTACAACGTACTACGCAAATAATGGCGGAGAACGGGGGATTCGAACCCCCGACACCCTTTTGAGGTGTACTCCCTTAGCAGGGGAGCGCCTTCGGCCACTCGGCCAGCTCTCCGCAACACGGGGCGTATATTAACCAGCTTCTTCCCCGTTTGCAAACATAAAAAACGATAAAAATTAATGGCTTGGTTCTTCGTCCTTCTCTTTCTTTATACGCAGGTAAATTTCCTCACGGTGGACCGCAACCTCTTTCGGGGCGTTGACACCGATACGCACTTGATTTCCTTTAACGCCGAGCACGGTCACGGTGATTTCTCCATCACCAATAATCAGGCTTTCTGCGCACCGACGAGTCAGAATCAGCATACCTTTCTCCTCACGCATTTCATTTCAGGGACAACAGTCTGCAAAAAAAAGGCACTCGACCTACAACCTGAAAGATCGCAGCCCTACATGCCTGAGTATTGACTAGCGCGGGCAAAAGAACAGCTTCGGGCCACACCATTCAAAAAAACAAAAGGGCGCGGTCAGACCGCGCCCTTCGGCAAACGCATCACTCGCCCGTTCGGGCCGGCGCGTCCAGTTCGAAAGCCGTGTGCAGGGCGCGCACAGCAAGTTCCAGGTACTTCTCTTCGATCACCACGGAAACCTTGATTTCCGAGGTCGAGATCATCTGGATGTTGATGCTTTCTTTCGCCAGGGATTCGAACATGCGGCTGGCCACACCTGCGTGGGAGCGCATGCCGACACCGACGATCGAGACCTTGGCGATCTTGATGTCGCCAACGACTTCACGGGCACCGATCTCGCGAGCGGTGTTTTCCAGCACGGTTTGCGCGGCCTGGAAGTCGTTGCGGTGTACGGTGAAGGTGAAGTCGGTGGTGTTATCGTGCGCAACGTTCTGCACGATCATGTCGACTTCGATGTTCGCGGCGCTGATCGGGCCGAGAATCTTGAATGCAACGCCCGGGGTGTCTGGCACGCCACGGATGGTCAGCTTGGCTTCATCGCGGTTGAAAGCGATGCCGGAAATGATCGGCTGTTCCATGGTTTCCTCTTCATCAATAGTAATGAGGGTGCCCGGACCCTCCTTGAAGCTGTGCAGTACGCGCAGCGGAACGTTGTACTTGCCGGCGAATTCCACCGCACGGATCTGCAACACCTTGGAACCGAGGCTGGCCATTTCCAGCATCTCTTCGAAGGTAATCTTGTCCAGGCGCTGGGCCACGGACACCACACGCGGGTCGGTGGTGTAGACGCCGTCGACGTCGGTGTAGATCTGGCATTCGTCAGCCTTCAAGGCTGCCGCCAGCGCCACGCCGGTGGTGTCGGAACCGCCACGACCGAGGGTGGTGATGTTGCCGTGCTCGTCGACGCCCTGGAAACCGGCGACAACCACCACACGACCTGCTTTCAGATCACCGCGAATCTTCTGGTCATCAATCTGCAAGATACGCGCTTTATTGTGCGCGCTATCCGTCAGAATCCGTACCTGGTTGCCGGTGTAGGACACCGCTGGCACGCCGCGCTTGATCAGCGCCATGGCCAACAGGGCAATCGTCACCTGCTCACCGGTGGAGACGATCACGTCCAGCTCACGCGGAACCGGCTGGCCGTCGCCACTGATTTGCTTGGCCAGATCGATCAGACGGTTGGTTTCGCCGCTCATTGCAGACAGCACAACCACCAGGTCATCGCCGGCATCGCGGAATTTCTTAACCTTGTCGGCGACCTGCTCGATTCTCTCGACAGTGCCGACCGAGGTGCCTCCAAATTTCTGTACGATCAAAGCCATTTCAAAGCCGCCTCTGCCCATGAAGGGCGCCCAAATAATCACTCAAACAGCGTTCCGGCCCACCACTAGACTGTGGGCCGCAGACACTGCCTTATAAACCCTGCTCTACAAATGGAACAGTCAGGGCCAATGCCGCATCCAGTGCGCCAGCGTCAGTACCACCGCCCTGCGCCATGTCTGGACGACCACCGCCCTTCCCGCCCACTGCCGCAGCGGCTTGCTTCATCAAATCACCGGCTTTGAGTTGGCCAGTCAGGTCTTTGGTTACGCCTGCAACCAGAACGACCTTTTCCTCATGGACACTGCCGAGCAGGATCACTGCGCGGCCGAGTTTGTTTTTCAGTTGATCGACCAGTGCCAGCAGCGCCTTGCCATCCTGACCGTCCAGACGCACGGCCAGTACTTTCACGCCTTTGACGTCCAGGGCGGAAGCCGACAGATCGTCGCCCGCCGCGCTGGCAGCCTTGGCCTGCAACTGCTCGAGTTGCTTCTCCAGCAGACGGTTGCGCTCCAGCACAGCCGACAGCTTGTCGATCAGGTTGTCGCGGCTGCCCTTGACCAGGTTGGCCGCTTCCTTGAGTTGTTCTTCGGCAGCGTTCAAGTATGCCAGCGCCGCAGCGCCGGTGACTGCTTCGATACGACGCACACCGGAAGCCACACCGCCTTCGCTGATGATTTTCAGCAGGCCGATGTCGCCGGTACGGTTGGCGTGGATCCCGCCGCACAGCTCGACGGAGAAATCGCCGCCCATGCTCAGTACGCGCACGTTGTCGCCATACTTCTCGCCAAACAGCGCCATGGCGCCTTTTTGCTTGGCGGTTTCGATATCGGTTTCTTCGGTTTCAACTGCCGTGTTCTTGCGAATCTCGGCGTTGACGATGTCTTCCAGCGCCTTCAATTGCTCAGGCTTGATGGCTTCGAAGTGGCTGAAGTCAAAGCGCAGGCGCTGACTGTCGACCAACGAACCTTTCTGCTGAACGTGATCGCCCAGCACCTGACGCAATGCAGCGTGCAGCAAGTGAGTGGCCGAGTGGTTCAGCGAAGTCGCGTGGCGCACGTCGGCTTCGACGTGGGTCTCGACCGGCGAACCGATAGTCAGGCTGCCCAATGCCTGCACACCGTGGTGCAGGAACGCGCCACCGGTCTTGGTGGTGTCGCGCACGTCGAAACGGCCGATGTTCGATTGCAGGTAACCGCAGTCGCCAATCTGACCGCCGGATTCAGCGTAGAACGGGGTCTGATCGAGAACGATCACGCCCTCTTCGCCTTCACTCAAGACGTCGACGGACTTGCCTTCTTTATAGATGGCAACAATTTTCGCCGAACCACTGGTGGCCTTGTAGCCGGTGAATTCGGTGGCCACATCAACCTTGACCAGCGTGTTGTAGTCCAGACCGAACGAACTGGCGGAACGGGCACGGACGCGCTGGGCTTCCATTTCACGTTCGAAGCCGGCTTCGTCGACGGTCAGGTTGCGCTCGCGAGCGATGTCCGCGGTCAGGTCCATCGGGAAACCGTAGGTGTCGTAGAGTTTGAACACCACGTCGCCTGGCACCACGGTGCCTTTGAGTTCCAGCAGATCCTGCTCGAGAATTTTCAGGCCGTGCTCCAGGGTCTTGGAGAACTGCTCTTCTTCAGCCTTGAGCACGCGCTCGATGTTGGCCTGTTGCTGCTTGAGTTCCGGGAAGGCTTCGCCCATCTCGGCAACCAGCGCCGCGACGATCTTGTAGAAGAAGCTGCCGGTCGCGCCCAGCTTGTTACCGTGACGGCACGCACGACGAATGATCCGGCGCAGCACGTAGCCGCGACCTTCGTTGGACGGCAGCACGCCGTCGGCAATCAGGAAACCGCACGAACGGATGTGATCGGACACGACCTTCAGCGAAGACTGATCGTCATTGGTGCAGCCAATGGCCTTGGCCGATGCGCTCAGCAGGTTCTTGAACAGGTCGATTTCATAGTTGGAATGAACGTGCTGCATCACCGCACTGATCCGCTCCAGGCCCATGCCGGTGTCGACCGACGGTGCTGGCAGCGGATGCAACACGCCATCGGCGGTGCGGTTGAACTGCATGAACACGTTGTTCCAGATCTCGATGTAACGGTCGCCGTCTTCTTCCGGCGAGCCCGGTGGGCCGCCCCAGATGTCGGCGCCGTGATCGTAGAAAATCTCGGTGCAAGGACCGCACGGGCCGGTATCGCCCATGGTCCAGAAGTTGTCGGAGGCGTACGGCGCGCCCTTGTTGTCGCCGATGCGGATCATGCGCTCGACCGGCACACCGATCTGCTGGGTCCAGATGTCATAGGCTTCGTCATCCGAGGCGTAGACCGTTACCCAGAGTTTTTCCTTGGGCAGCTTCAGGACGCCGGTCAGGAAGGTCCAGGCGTAGGTGATTGCGTCGTGCTTGAAATAGTCACCGAAGCTGAAGTTACCCAGCATTTCGAAGAAGGTGTGGTGACGAGCGGTATAACCGACATTTTCCAGGTCACTGTTCTTGCCACCGGCACGCACGCATTTCTGGCTGCTGGTCGCACGGGTGTACGCACGTTTTTCCTGGCCCAGGAAACAGTCCTTGAACTGGTTCATCCCCGCGTTAGTGAACAGCAGGGTTGGGTCGTTGCCCGGAATCAAAGAGCTGGAGGCTACACGAGTGTGGCCTTGCTCTTCGAAGAAGCGAAGGAAGGCTTCACGGATTTCTGCGCTTTTCATTAGGTTCTTCCACGGAGGCTGCGGCCAAAGGCCTGTGCGAAACGTCAACAGACGAAGCGACGGCAAAGGGCCGCATTATATCGGCCCAGCGCGCGGGGTACAGCGTGTTTATACGATAGAAACGGTCAATTGGACGGCTAACGCTGTCAGTTGCGCGAAAACTCGACGAATGCCGCGACGACTTGCTCGATTTGCGCGCGGCTCACGTCCATGTGCGTGACCATTCTAAGACGACCGGCGGCGCTGAGCTTGATCCCGCGCTCAGCGGCAAACGCCTTGATCGCCTCGGCCTTGTCGCCCATCTGCACATAAACCATGTTGGTTTGCACCGGTTCGA
The DNA here is from genome assembly GCF_014852385.1 of Pseudomonas sp. PDM03. NCBI lineage: Bacteria > Pseudomonadati > Pseudomonadota > Gammaproteobacteria > Pseudomonadales > Pseudomonadaceae > Pseudomonas > Pseudomonas sp. PDM03. The sequence goes on from NZ_JACVBM010000004.1 coordinate 20,265, forward strand.
CTTCGTAACCGGCTTTGCGCAGTCCGTCCGCGAGGAATTGCGCGTTGGCATGGTCGTCGGCCAGACGCTGGACGTTATTGTCCAGTGCGTACAGCCCCGCCGCCGCCAGAATCCCGGCCTGACGCATACCGCCGCCAACCATCTTGCGCAGACGGCGCGCCTTGCCGATCAACTCGACCGAGCCGCACAACACCGAACCGATCGGCGCGCCCAGCCCCTTGGATAGGCAAACTGACACCGAATCGAAATGCTGGGTGATCTCCCGGGCATCGACACCCAGTTTGACTGCCGCGTTGTACAGGCGAGCGCCGTCGAGGTGCAGTTGCAAGCCGTGTTCGCGAGTAAAGCTGCGCGCCCGGGCCAGATATTCCAGCGGCAGCACCTTGCCCTGCATGGTGTTTTCCAGCGCCAGCAAGCGGGTGCGGGCGAAATGGAAATCGTCCGGTTTGATCGCCGCTGCCACCTGAGCCAAGTCCAGCGAGCCGTCGGCCTGCACTTCCAGCGGTTGCGGCTGGATCGAACCAAGCACCGCCGCGCCGCCACCTTCGTACTTATACGTGTGCGCCTGTTGGCCAACGATGTATTCATCACCGCGCTCGCAGTGCGCCATCAGGCCCAGCAGGTTGCTCATGGTGCCGGTCGGCACGAACAGCGCCGCGGCAAAGCCCAGGCGTTTCGCCAACTCGGCTTCCAGACGATTGACCGTCGGATCTTCACCGTAGACGTCGTCACCGGTGGCCGCGTTGGCCATCGCGTCGAGCATCCCTGGAGTCGGCTGAGTGACGGTGTCGCTGCGAAGATCGATAACGCTCATGAATCTGGCCTCGGTAAGCAGGGGAAAATCCCTTTCGGAATGGAATTACTGCGGTCATGTCGACGAATAATCAACCCTTGGACGAGGAAAAGACGCAGCAAGTGAGCGAAAAAGTCGATAGCAATCATCAGATAGCAGCAATGCACGGCTGAGAAATATGTGTTAAAAACGCTGCGCCGCCAGACAATCTGTCGGCAAAACGTTCTCAGGGCGGGGTGCAACTCCCCACCGGCGGTAATTGCGCGCAATGCGCATAGCCCGCGAGCGCTTGGCGACAGGCACGGCTTCGGCGGTGTTTGACGGCAAGGTCAGCAGACCCGGTGTGATCCCGGGGCCGACGGTCATAGTCCGGATGAAGAGAGAACGGGATTGGCGCCAAAGGGCTGTCCGCAGGCATTCGTGCGAGCGTGCGTACCCTTAAATCCCATTCGATTCATATGCCCTGTTTTTTACATAAACAGGAGTCAGAACATGCAACCCACCGCAATCGACAGCAAAAGCAAACACCATCAGGGCGAGCGCGTTGCGTTCATCCAGGCCTGCTGGCACAAGGAAATCGTCGATCAGAGCCGTAAGGGCTTCGTCGCAGAAATGATTGCTCAGGGTTATCAGGAATCCGACATCGACTTCTTCGAAGTCGGCGGCGCCTTTGAAATGCCCCTGCACGCCAAGTTGCTGGCCAAGACCGGCCGTTATGCCGGTATTGTCGCGGCCGCCCTGGTGGTGGACGGCGGGATCTACCGTCACGAATTCGTCGCCCAGTCTGTGGTCAGCGGCCTGATGCAGGTTCAATTGGAAACCGAAGTGCCGGTGTTCTCGGTGTCCCTGACCCCGCACCACTTCCATGCCGGCGAAGAGCATCAGAAGTTCTTCTTCGAGCATTTCGTGCACAAAGGCCAGGAAGCGGCGAAGACGTGTGCGGATACGCTGAGCAAGATTCGGGCGTTGCGTCGCAGCGAGCCGCGCGCAGTAGCCGTCTAAACCCGGAACCTGCTGCTTGGGTGCGGCTTTATGACCTCACCCAAACCTAATGTGGGAGCGGGCCTGCTCGCGATGGCGGTGTATCAGTCAACATAGCCGTCGGCTGACACTCCGCTATCGCGAGCAGGCTCGCTCCCACAGGGGATTTGTGTTGGGTCTGAGACCGGTCAGGCAAGGTTTTCGTCGGTGGTCGGCACGATCAGGATGCCGGCGCGCAGGCCGTTCTTGACCTTGGGGTTCGGGAAGATAATCCGCGCGCCCTCTTCTTCGATGATCCAGCGCGTCTGGGCGATGTCTTCGGCCAGCAGATAACCCACTTCCAGTTCCGAAAAATTCTCGATGTCTGCCGGCAGGTTCAAGCGGAAGCTATCGCTGTGCTTGATGATTTCCCGTGCCACGCTGAACAACTGCAACCCATTCAGCGCCTCTTCGGTCAGTTCCGGTTCGGTGCCTTCGATGATCTGTTTAAGGCGGGTTTCCAGCAGGGAGACGTTGACCCCGTCGTTCTGCCCGAACGGCCGCGCCTTGCCCAACTCCAGGGTGAAAGACTCGGCACCCAGCTTGTCGTAGGTGTAGGAACTGAAAACGATGGACGGCTTGTTCTGCAACAGTACCGCTTCCATGCCGGCGGCGCGCAGGCGAGCCAGTTCCTGACGGGAATGCTGGCGATCCTCTTTCCACGGATACAACGCAAACTGCTCGATCTTCGAGCCTCGAATCGCGGTGTGCAGGTCGTAATGCAGACGATCGCGATCCGGCAGGCTGAAGAAACTGGCCGCCAGCCGCTCCAGCTCACAGGCGCGCAGGGCTTCGGAGCCGCTGGTTTGTTCGTGACGGCCGTTGAACAGCCGATTGACGTCCTGCTCGATAAAGCGCTCGCCCTTGCGAATCGCTTCCGGGTTGCCGAACAGGAACAGAATACGTGCGCGCGGCTTCAAGTCGCCGCGAGCGATGTCATGCAACAGGCGATCGAGCAACTCGATCGGCGCTGTTTCGTTGCCATGGATCCCGGCTGACAGCAGCAGGTCCAGGCCATTGTCGCGAGCTTCAGGTGGCCGGACTTCCAGCGCACCTTCGCTCAACCAGCGCATGCGCACGCCTTCGACAGTCAGTTGAGTCTTCTCCGCCGGTTCGCGGCCGGCGAGGGTCAGTTCAAGCAGTTTGCCGAGGGCGAGCATAGAGCGGTTTCCTTAGTGGTCGTGGGCGCAATCCGGGCCGTGCACGTGGTCTTCGTCGCCGACTTCAGCCGGTTCCATTTCCAGTTGCAGACTTACCAGATTAGTCGCCAATGGGCGCAGCAGCAGGTTGGCGTATTCAGCGTCACCTTCTTCGACGTCCACGCCGATCAGCAATTGGCCGCGGCCATCGTGCTGAATCCACAGCTCTTTGCCTTGCCAAATGACAGCGACGCGGGTGCAGGAAGTTTCCAGTTGCGTGCCGTCGGTGTCTTCAAGGATCAGCTGCAGGGTATCGCTCATGTGTTTTACGCTCTCGACGTTCAATTGATCTGGAATGGATAAACCGCGCCCAGTTTAAGGATTTGCGTCAGTTCATCCAGTGCCGTCCGGCACTCAAGCAGCAATTGCGGGTCCGCAAGGTCGGTTTCGGCCATGCGGTCGCGGTAGTGCTTTTCGACCCATTCGGTCAGCGTGCCGTACAACGGTGCCGTCATGATAACCCCTGGGTTGACGGCCGCCAGTTCGGTTTCATTCAGCGCCACGCGCAAACGCAGGCACGCCGGGCCACCGCCGTTCTGCATGCTTTGCTTCAGATCGAAGACTTTGACTTCGCGGATCAGGCCGCCAGAACTGGTCAGGCTTTGCAGGTACTGCCAGACGCGTTCGTTGCCACGGCACTCTTCCGGCACGATCAACAGCATCGAGCCGTCAGGACGCGACAGCAACTGGCTGTTGAACAGGTAGGAACGCACCGCGTCTTCCACGGTAACCGCCGAACGGGGTACGCACACCGACTGGAATTTGCCGCCGACCTTGGCGAGTTTGCTTTGCAGCTCGGCCAGCATCTGTTCGGTGTCGAGGAACGCATCCTCGTGATAGAACAGCACCTCGCCGTTACCCACCGCGATCACGTCGTTGTGGAACACGCCCTGATCGATCACCGCAGGATTCTGCTGGGCGTAGACCACGCCGTCATCACTCAAACCGTGCAGACGAGCGACGGCTTGCGAGGCTTCGAGGGTCTGGCGCGCCGGGTATTTCTGCGGTGCCGGGTAGCGGTTATCGAACGCGCTGCGACCGAACACAAAGAACTCGACGCCGGCCTCACCGTATTCACGGCAGAAACGCGTGTGGTTCGCTGCGCCTTCGTCACCGAATTGCGCTACGGCCGGCAACGCCGCGTGGTGAGCAAAGTGCTTCTGATCAGCGAACATTGCACCCAGCACACGGCTAGTGGTCGGGTGCTCGATGCTGCGGTGGTATTTGCAGTTGAGGTTGGCGGCGGTGAAATGCACGCGACCGTCGGCGGTGTCGGCGCTCGGGCTGACCGTGGCGGCGTTGGCCACCCACATGCTCGACGCCGAGCAACTGGCGACCAGCAACGGCATCGCGTCTTTCGCCGCTTGCTCGATCACTTGCGCGTCGGTGCCGCTGAAGCCCAGGCGACGCAGGGCGGCGACATCAGGACGCTCTTGCGGGGCCAGAACGCCTTGTTGAAAGCCCATTTCCATCAGCGCTTTCATTTTCGCCAGGCCTTGCAGCGCAGCTTCCTTCGGGTTCGAAGACTGCTGGCTGTTGCTCTGGGACGCGACGTTGCCGTAGGACAGGCCGCCGTAGTTATGGGTCGGCCCCACTAGACCGTCAAAATTGACTTCATAGGATTTCATCAGCGAGGCTCCACGAGAATCTGTTTTTATAGGCTTCAGTAACTATTCAGTACGACCGCGTTGCGGCCATCGCCAGCAGGCTGGCTCCCACAGTGATTGCGTCGTACACAAAATGTGTGAACGCCTCTAAACCTGTGGGAGCCAGCCTGCTGGCGATGGGCATCACGCCATCTTCACGCCAGGCGTGAGGGCCGCTGGCAACGTCAGGCTCGGCGTTTCCAGCGAGGCCACCGGGTACGCGCAGTAATCTGCCGCGTAATAGGCGCTGGCGCGGTGGTTGCCCGAGGCGCCGACGCCGCCGAACGGTGCGCTGCTCGCAGCACCGGTCAGCTGTTTGTTCCAGTTGACGATACCGGCACGGCTTTCCAGCCAGAACTGCTGATAACGCGCTTCGGAATCCGACAGCAAACCGGCCGCCAGGCCATAGTCGGTGTCGTTGGCTTCAGCGATCGCCGCTTCAAAATCAGCGTAGCGGATCACTTGCAGCAACGGGCCGAACAGCTCTTCGTCAGGACGATCGGCAACGGCGGTCACGTCCAGAATACCCGGGGTCAGCAACGCGGCTTGTGCCTCAGGCTGAGTCATTTCCAGCAACGCCACGGCGCCATTGGCCAGCAGATGTTCCTGCGCATCCATCAGCGCTTTCGCAGCGCCAAGGGAAATCACCGAGCCCATGAACGGCGCGGGCTGCTGATCGAACGCACCGACTTCAATCGTCGAGCTGACCGCCACCAGACGCGCCAGCAACGTGTCGCCCCAGGCGCCCTGCGGCACCAGCAAGCGGCGGGCACAGGTGCAACGTTGACCGGCAGAAATGAAAGCGGACTGAATGATGGTGTACACCGCGGCATCCAGATCAGCGACCTCATCGACCACCAGCGGGTTATTACCACCCATCTCCAGCGCGAGTATCTTGTCCGGACGACCGGCAAACTGCTGGTGCAGATGATTGCCGGTGCGGCTCGAACCGGTGAAGAACAGACCGTCGATACCCGGGTTCGCCGCCAGGGCGATACCGGTTTCGCGAGCACCTTGCAGCAGGTTCAACACGCCTGCCGGCAGACCGGCTTCGATCCAGCACTTGACCGTCAATTCGGCGACTTTCGGGGTCAGCTCGCTCGGTTTGAACAGCACGCTGTTACCGGCCAGCAGCGCCGGCACGATGTGACCGTTGGGCAAGTGACCCGGGAAGTTGTAAGGACCGAACACCGCGACCACACCATGCGGCTTGTGGCGCAATACGGCGGTGGCGTCGCCCAGCGGGCCGCTCTTCTCGCCGGTGCGTTCGCGGTAGCTCTGCACCGAAATCGCAATCTTGTTGACCATGCTGGTCACTTCAGTCGCCGCTTCCCACAACGGTTTACCGGTTTCTTCACCGATGCAACGCGCCAGTTCGTCAGCGTTGTTTTTCAGCGCGCCAGCAAAGGCTTCCAGCACCGAGATACGTTCTTCCAAAGTACGGCGAGCCCAACCTGGAAACGCCTGACGCGCGGCTTGCACGGCGGACTCAACCTGAGCGGCGGTAGCGCCCTCGCCGGCCCACAGCACTTGCTGGGTCACCGGGTTCAACGATTGGAAGGCTTCACCCTGACCGGCCAGCCACTCACCTGCGATGTATAGCGAATTCATTATTTCGACTCCCGAGCAGCAGACAACGGAACGGCGCGCACTTGATCGCCGGCGTTGAGTTGAAGACGTTTGGCGGTCAGCGGATCGACTACCAGCGTACCGGCGGCAAGACGTGCGGGAGCGGCAGTGATCCGGCAGTCTTCGCGCTTGCGGTTGTGAATGATGAATGGCGTGGCGTCGTCACCCGGCGTGCCAACGGCCAACACCAGCGCCTGACTGTCTCGCACGGCGCGGATCTTGCCGGTTTCGCATTCGATGGCCGGGCCGGCGTCGAAAATGTCGACGTAGCCCTGGTAGCTGAAACCTTCGCTCTTGAGCATGGCCAGCGCCGGCTCGGTGTCCGGGTGAACCTGACCGATCACGTTACGCGCATCCGGCGACAGGAAGCAGGTGTACAGCGGGAACTTCGGCATCAGTTCGGCGATGAACGCCTTGTTGCCCACGCCGGTCAGGTAATCGGCCTGGCTGAATTCCATTTTGAAGAAGTGTCGACCCAGGCTTTCCCAGAACGGCGAACGCCCTGCTTCGTCGGAGACACCGCGCATTTCGGCAATGATCTTGTTGCCGAACAATTGCGGGAACTCGGCGATGAACAGCATTCGCGCCTTGGACAACATGCGGCCGTTGAGGCCGGTGCGGAAGTCGGCGTGCAGGAACAACGAGCACAATTCCGAGTTGCCGGTCAGGTCGTTGGCCAGAAACAGCGTCGGGATTTCGCGGTAGATGTTCAGCTCTTGCGAAGCGCTGACCGTCAGGCCGACCCGGAAGTTGTACCAGGGCTCACGCAGGCCGACGGCGCCGGCAATGGCGGAAATGCCCACCACACGACTGTTGTCGTCTTCGAGGACGAACAGATAGTCCGCATCGCCGCGCCCGGCCTCGCCGCGAAAGGTCTTCTCGGCCCAGCCGACCCGATGGGCCAGACGCTCTTCGTTGGCCGGCAAGGTGGTCAGGCCGGTGCCGGTGCTGCGGGCCAGGTCGATCAGAGCGGGTAAATCGCTGCTGCGTACGGGACGAACGATCATGCTATCTCCTCAAACGGGCCGCTTGCGCCACCCGCGAAACACTTGCTGCTTTCTAGGTTGAAAAGCAGGCGTTAAACCGCCACCAGGCGCACGCTTGCACCTTCACCGACGCCCAGGGCTTCGGCCGCTTCCAGATCCAGGGTCACGGGTTTGCCCGGCGCGTAATCGAGCTCGAGCAACACGGCGCGGTAATCCTGCAACTGCGCATTGGCCACCAGGTACTGACGACCGGCGCCTTTGATCGGCTCGCCGATTTTCACCGGCACTACACGGCTCTGGGCGATCGAACGGATCCCCGAAACACGCGCATGCAACGTCGGGCCGCCGTCGAAAATGTCGATGTAGTGATCGGTCTCGAAGCCTTCGCGCATCAGGATGTCGAAAGTGATCTGCGCCCGTGGGTGCACCTGGCCCATCGCTTCTTGCGCGGAGTCCGGCAGCAACGGCACGTAGATCGGGTAATGCGGCATCAGCTCGGCGAGGAACGTGCGGCTCTTCAGACCGCACAGACGCTCGGCTTCGGCGTAGTTGAGGTCGAAGAAGTTGCGACCGATGGCGTCCCAGAACGGCGAGTCGCCATTTTCATCGCTGTAACCGACGATCTCGGTCACCACGGAATCGGCAAAGCGCTCCGGATGGCTGGCCACGAACAGCAAACGGCCACGGGAGTTGAGCTCGGCCCACGGCGAACCCACCAACTCGCGCTGCACGTAGAAACTGGTCAGCAAGCTGTTGCCGGTCAGGTCGTGGCACTGGGAGAGCACGTGAATCTTGTTATGAATCTTCAGCTCGCGGGAGGCGTGCACGAAGGTTTCATTGCGGAAGCTGTAGAACGGCTCGGAATAACCGGCCGAGGCAACGATGGCCGAGCAACCGGCCAGTTTGCCGGTGGCAGTGTCTTCGAGGACGAAGAAATAGCTCTCTTCACCGTTGAAGCTGACTTCGGCAGCAAACGAGGCTTCGCTCGCGGCGATCTTGTCGCTCAGGCGTTCAACGTCATCCGGCAAGGAAGTGACACCAATCGGGCTGTCCGCAGCCAGACGCTGTACCTCGCCCAGATCAGCCATTTGCGCGGGGCGCATCACCAGCATGGTGTCACTCCTTTCTCTTATCAATTCACGGAAAAAAATCCCGGGCTCTCCCTGAATCAACTCAGAGTCAATTGTGGGAGCTAGCCTGCTAGCGATCGCGTCCTGTCAGACAACAATGATGTTGGCTGTCAGGCCCTCATCGCTAGCAGGCTAGCTCCCACATTTGAACGAACCCGGAACAAAAATTGGGTTCGACGCCTGAAATCCTCAGGCGTCGAAGGGTCTATCAGGCTTGCGTCAGTTTTGCCGCAGCGCGCTCGAAACGATCCAGGCCGGCATCGATATCGGCGTCTTCAACCACCAGGCTTGGCGCAAAACGCACCACGTCCGGGCCGGCTTGCAGGACCATCAGGCCTTCGCGCTCGGCGGCGTTGAAGATGTCCTTCGCCTTGCCTTTCCAGGCCTCGCTCAGCACGCAACCGATCAACAGGCCCATGCCACGAACCTTGGTGAACAGGCCGTATTTCTCGCCGATCTGCTCCAGGCGAGCCTTGAACTTGTCGTGCTTGGCGTTAACGCCGGCCAGCACTTCAGGGGTGTTGATCACGTCGATCACCGCTTCGGCGACGGCGCACGCCAGCGGGTTGCCGCCGTAGGTGGTGCCGTGGGTGCCGACGACCAGGTGTTTGGCCAGGTCTTCGGTGGTCAGCATGGCTGCAATCGGGAAACCGCCGCCCAGGCTCTTCGCGCTGGTCAGGATGTCCGGGATCACGCCGTAATGCTGGTAGGCGAACAGATGGCCAGTACGGCCCATGCCGGTCTGTACTTCGTCGAAGATCAGCAGCGCGTTGTGCGCGGTGCACAGGTCACGGGCGCCTTGCAGGTATTCGAGTTCGGCCGGGATAACACCGCTCTCGCCCTGGATCGGTTCCAGGACCACGGCGCAGGTCTTGTCGGAAATGGCGGCTTTCAACGCAGCCAGATCGTTGTACGGCACGTGGGTGATGCCGGTGATTTTCGGACCGAAACCGTCGGAATACTTCGACTGGCCACCGACGTTCACGGTGAACAGGGTACGGCCGTGGAAGCTGTTGAGCGCGGCGATGATTTCGTACTTCTCGCTGCCAAACCGATCATGGCCGACACGACGGGCCAGCTTGAACGCGGCCTCGTTGGCTTCGGCGCCGGAGTTGCAGAAGAACGCACGCTCGGCAAAGGTTGCGTCGATCAGCTTGTGCGCCAGGCGCAGGGCAGGCTCGTTGGTGAACACGTTGGACACGTGCCACAGCTTGTTCGCCTGCTCGGTCAAGGCACCGACCAGCGCCGGGTGCGCATGGCCCAATACGTTAACGGCAATCCCGCCGGCGAAGTCGATCAGCTCGCGGCCTGACTGGTCCCATACGCGGGAACCGGCGCCACGCACAGGAATGAAGGCGGCAGGCGCATAGTTGGGAACCATTACCTGGTCGAAATCGGCGCGTTCTACCGCAGCGTGCTCAACGGACATCGGAGTCTCCTGAAGAGGAACACTCGCCGGAAACTGGCGAGCGATGGGGGGATTGTAAGGACAGTTTTCAGCCCGGCCTTGCCGCCAAGCGACAACTTCTTATAGCGCAAACCCCGGTTTCAGCCGGGTTTACGGCAATGCGACATATAGCGTCGCAAAGGCGCAGTTTAAACCGGCGGCACAGGTTATAGGCAGGCTTGTCGAACGGTGCGGTAAATATGTACCGCACACCGTGCTTCATCGTTTGTTTTCCTTGGGCTCCATCCAAACGCTAACGGACTAGCGCCATGATTCAGCATGACCCCGAGCTTACGGCTCAGCCAGACGCGCATTTCCAGCATGCGTTCCACAATCTGCCCAACTGGCTATTAACAGCATCGCCCGCTACGCGCAGTGCACTGAAAAGCGCGCGGCTGGACCTCCCGGAATGGCACGCCCAGGCAACCCGCCAGCAGCACCAGTCATTGAAAGCGGCCAGCACGCACTATCTGGCCCAGCGTAACCACCTGGAATCCATGCTGGATAAATTGCAGAACGCCCGGGACTTTGCCGAACCGCTTCTGCGTGACGCATTGAAAACCCGGTACGGCCTGGAACTGGACGTCAAGACGACCTTCCTGCGCCTGTACATCCCGCAGACCATTCCGTGGCTCCCGATCAAGACCGGTGCTGCGCGAACCTGGACGGTCTCGCTGCTCGACGCCGCCCTGCACAACTTTCAGGATTCGGAAACCGAAGCGCAGGCTTACGAATCTTCCTCGACGTTCATCACCGAACCCTCGTCCACCGGGCAATTCGATACATTGCCGGCGATCAAGCGCCAACTCTCCATTCAAGAGTTCACCCGGTTGTGCAGGGAGCTGGATATCGGAGGTCGATACGAGACCCACCTCAAGGAAAACCTGGGGTTTACCAACCCGGTCGCCGCTGCCGTGTTGAAGTCGAGCGTGATCAAGACGCACAAGGCCGCCCTGCTTTCAGCCCTGCACCTGGCCCAGGTCCGTGGCGACCTGCCGCTGGATGCAGGGCAATCGATTCTCGACATTATCGAGGGCCGCGAAAACGTGGGGCTGGACAACTGGCGACTGCACTGTCACGACCTGAGCCTGATGTCTTCATTGCTGACCGGCATCGTCATTTTCGCGCCGCGACTTGACCTCACCTCCCAACGCTCACGAATCATCGTCTACATCCCCGATGATCCGGAACACCCGCTCAAACAGTACCCCGACACCCTGGCGTTCATGACCGAGCTGACCCGCAAACTGCGCTCGCCTGCTTATCAGGCGTTCTTCAGCCGGTTCATCGATCATCAGGAGCGCGGCCACTTTTTTGCCGACCTCAACAGCCGCCTCCGTGCAGTGACCTGGCATGAACACCAGCATGGTGACCCGCTGCCGAGCTGGCGCGACACCCCCATCGACAAGCCCAAGCTGCAGTTCTCGGTGAGCCCGATCAGAAACGATCTGTGGACTCACCTCTACCAGCAGCAATTGAACAAACTGCTCAATGATGCACGCACCCTTGCGGTCTCAACCGCCAGCGCCGACCGAGCGGCACGATGGGCGGCGTGGGACGCCTTCAGCAATGTCGCCAAAAAGATCCTTGAAGTGGCGTCGTTCGTGGCCCTGCCCTTTGTTCCGTTTCTGGGCGAATTGATGCTCGCCTACATGGCCTACCAAGTGCTCGACGACACGTTCGAAGGCGTCATCGACTGGGCTGAAGGTCTGAAAACCGAAGCGTTCGGACACTTGATGACAATCGCCGAAACGGTGGTTGAACTCGGGACATTCGCAGTGGGCGGCGTCATGGCGGCCGGTGCGTTCAATGGCCTCATGTCTCGCGAGGCGGTGACGCTGATTTCCCCGCTTAAACCCATCAAGACAGCCACAGGCAAAACCCGATACTGGAAACCGGATCTCGCACCTTACGAACAATCCGTTGATCTGCCGGACGCTGCCACCCCCAACCCTCTCGGCTTGTATCAGCATGAGGGCAAAACACTGGTGCGCGTTGATGGCAAGGTCTACTCGGTAAAACCGGACAGCAAGACTGGCCGTTTTCAGATTCAGCACCCGCGCCGTGCCGACGCCTATCAGCCGGCTCTGCGCCACAACAGCCATGGTGCCTGGCAGACCATACTGGAGCGACCGCTGACGTGGGACCGGGAAACCGTGCTGCGCCGTCTCGGCCAGAGCGTCGAATCGCTCAATACTGCCGAGCGCGAGCAACTCCTGCAGATCAGCGGTTTTCACGACAACGTGTTGCGCGAGATCCATGTCGAGAATCAGCGCCCGCCTTCGCTGCTGACCGACACAATCAAGCGCTTCAAGATCGACCGCGACATTCAGGCGCTGGTCGAGAAGACCGGCAGTGACCATCCCGACCGCTATCAGGCGCTGAACCAGCGCAGATCGCTGTTCCAGTCCCGCTACCGCGAACTTGAAAAAACCGATAATCGCCACGTTCTGCTACTGCAAGGCGAAGTACAGGGACTGCCAACAGACATCGCGCAAGAATTGGTGAACAACGCAAGCGGCACCGAACTGAAGCAAATGCACAGCGGGCGTTTGCCGCAACGGCTCAAGGATGTGGCACTGAAAGCCATGGACGCGGTGCGTGTCGCCAGAGCCTATGAAGGGTTTTATCTGGAGGGCATGGAAACGGCGGACACTCATCGCCTGGCCCTTCATAGCCTTGAATCAATGCCTGGCTGGCCTGCTCGCCTGCGCATCGAAGTCAGGGAATTTTCCCAAGAGGGGACGTTGCGCGACAGCATCGGTCAGCCGGGCGCCCCCATCCTCAGGACACTGGTGTACGCCGAGGACGGCACGTATCGGGTCCATGAAAACACGGCTCTGCCGGGCGACTTTTATCAAGCGATCCTGCGCGCACTGCCCGACGATGAGCGCTCCACACTGGGTCTTTCTGCCGAAGACGGCCCTGTACTCAAACAACGCATAGTCCGGCAGGCACAGAACACGCCGGCGCTGCGCACACTATTGATGAAGGATCCCAACCGAAAACCCTTCTACGACCCGGCGACCATGCGTCTGCCCGGCGGATCGGAGGGGTACAACCGAATAGGTCGCCCCACCCCCACACTGAATGACAGGGTTCGCGAGGTCTATCCAGGCCTGCCCCAGGATGAACTCCGCGCCGTCGTCGCCCGCCTGCAAAGCCACCCCGATGGCGCTCGCGTGGAGCTTTCGCGCCTGAGCAATGAACTCGAACGACTGCATGAAGACCTGGATATCTGGATAAAGGAAGCCCCCACCGTCCACCCCGAAACCGGACAGCCATTGAGCGAGCTGGAACAACAGGCCCAGCAGCACAACCGCCGGTTGCTGGCTCAGGAAATCCAGCAGAGCTGGCGTCGGCAAACGCCACGGGATCTCGAATCGCCGGAGCACAGTGACCATTATGTGTTGCGATTCGATGAGCCGATTCTGGGTGAGCTGCCGGTGCTGACGGCTAACTTCAGTCACGTCTCACTGATCGCCCTCGAAGGCAGTCACGCAGAGCAAGGTGTTCACGGTTTCCTGCAAAACTTCAGCGGCCTTCGTCGCCTCGACTTGCGGCGCTTCTCCCTGACCACCCTGCCCGACGCCATCCCACGGATGACCAACCTCGACACATTGGTGCTGAACGAATGCGCGATCAGGATTGATGCTGACGCGTGGTCGAAACTGTCCTCGTTGAACAAACTGATAATGCTGGACCTGTTCCGTAATCCGATTGACGTGGCTCCCGATGTAGGCGCATTTCCCGAGCTCGTGCACCTGGACCTGAGCGCAACCGGTCTGACTGAAATCCCCGTCAGCGCTATCACGCACCCCAGACTCGATACGCTCATGCTGATCAATAACCGGATCACCGAGCTGCCTGCCGGGTTGTTCGACAGCGTGGTCTACGACAAGCGCGGCGTGCACCTGTCGGACAACCCGCTCGTCGACAGCGCTCGACAACTCGTCAAGCTTCAATACTTCGAAACCTCATACGATCTGGGCGTCTATGCCCCCGAGGCGGATATCGAACGAGCCAGGGCGCTCTACCCAAACATGGAAGTCGAGCAGGCCAGCGACTTCGTCTACGAACTGCCCGGCACACTGGAAGAGGGTCGAGAGGCGCTGGCCCAACTGGAGGCAGAACTGGCTCAATTGAGCAACGATCTGACGACATGGACAGCCGATCTGCCGCCGCACCATCCGCTAACGGGTGAACCCTTCAGTGACATGCAACAGTTTGTCGAACACGCCAATCGCGATGAATTCAAAGATGCAATGGAACGCTGCTGGCGGCATGACGCAGACCTGGATGATTTCAACGAGTCGCTTGAGCCGTCGTATGAACTCTCCATCCGCCCGGTCATCACCGGGGAACTGCCGACCCTCAGCGCTGACTTCAGCCATGTCTCGGCGCTGGAGCTGCACAGTGTTGATGGCGTGACGCGCATCGGGCGTTTTCTGGAATCCTTCCCGAACCTGAGAAGCCTGAGGCTGCGCGACTGCAACCTCGGTGACATTCCCGATGCGGTGTTCAAGATGGGGCAACTCAGGTCACTGTCGATCCCCAACTGCCGCGTCAGTCTGTCAGTGCAGTCGGTCGGCGCATTGGCGGGAATGGAACAGCTCGAATACCTCGATCTGGCCCTCAACCCCTTGGGGCTGACACCTGACCTGAGTCAGATGCCGGACCTGGCGAGCATTCTGCTCAACGACACCGGCATCACCGACATACCCGATGGCCTGTTACAAATGACCGAACTGGACTGGGCAGACTTGAGCGGCAATGCAATCACCGACGTGCCCAGCGACCTGCTGGAGTTACCTGCGGAAGTGGCTGAGAACATTACGCTCAGGGGCAATCCGTTTACGGAGGAAAGCCTGTTACGGCTGATCAGTTACTTCGAACGCACACGTGCCGACTTTGGCGTGGAAGAGGTGATCAATCGAGGTGAAATGAACGTATCCACCTCTGAGGGTTCCGAGATCGACGAATAGATCAACCGCGCTCGGACGGCACCGACGACAACTCAAACGGACTGCTGCTGCGCCGCTGGTTGCGATCTTCCCGCGGCGTGGCGCCGAAGAAGTTGCGGTAGGCGCTGGAGAAATGCGGCCCCGAGGAGAAGCCGCACGACAGGCCGATCTGGATGATCGACTTGCTGGTTTGCATCAACATCTGCCGGGCCTTGTTCAGGCGCAGTTCCAGGTAGTACTGGCTCGGCACACGGTTGAGGTATTGCTTGAAGATCCGCTCCAACTGGCGACGGGACACGCACACGTGCTGGGCGATTTCGTCGGTGGTCAGCGGCTCTTCGATGTTGGCTTCCATCAGCAACACCGCCTGGGTGAGCTTCGGATGGCTGGAACCGAGGCGGTTCTGCAGCGGAATGCGTTGGCGCTCGCCGCCTTCGCGGATGCGCTCGACCACCAGTTCTTCGGATACGGCGCCAGCGAGTTCGGCGCCGTGATCACGGGCCAGCACCGCCAGCAACAGATCGAGAACCGACAGGCCACCGCACGCCGTCAGGCGATCGCGATCCCAGTCAAACAGATGGCTGGTGGCGATGACTTTCGGGAAACGTTCGGCAAAATCGTCCTGCCAGCGCCAATGCACGGCAGCGCGATAACCGTCGAGCAAACCGAGTTGCGCCAACGGATAAACACCGGCGGACAAACCACCGATCACGCAACCGGCACGCACCAGTTGTTTCAGCGCACTGCTGAGCGCCGGCGCGAGAGTGGTCGGCGGCTCATCGGCGAGCAGGAACAGTTTCTGCAGGTTTTCGAGCTTGCCGGCCCAAGGTTCACCCGGCAATTGCCAGGCGCCTTCGGTCGACGGTTCGGCCTGCAGGAACGACAGTTCGTAGACCACGTCCGGATGCACACGCTGGGCAACACGCAAGGCCTCCTCAGCCAGCGCAAGCGTCAGTGCTTTAGTGCTGGGCCAAATCAGGAAACCAATTCGATGGGCAGTCATGGCGGGCAATCCGAAACGAAACAGTGATGAAGGCATGGGCCAATGCTAGCCCGTAAATGAACGCAAATCTCAAAACCAACAGCGATCCCCTGTAGGAGCCGGCTTGCTGGCGATGCGGTATGTCTGTGCCAGATATTTAAACTGACCCACCGCTATCGCCAGCAAGCCGGCTCCTACAAATCGGGGCCGGCCTCTAAATTGCGAAGCATGCACTATCCCGGTGCACAACGGCAGTCTTGATTATTTCAGGCTGCCAGAGAGGAATTGTTGCAGACGTTCGGACTGTGGATTGACCAGCACCTCACGCGGGTTGCCGCTTTCTTCGACGACACCTTTGTGCAGGAACACCAGCTGGTTCGACACTTCACGGGCGAAGCCCATTTCGTGGGTCACCACCACCATGGTCCGGCCTTCCTGGGCCAGGGCCTGCATCACCTTCAGCACGTCACCGACCAGTTCCGGGTCGAGGGCCGAGGTCGGTTCGTCGAACAGCATCACCTCAGGTTCCATCGCCAGTGCACGGGCAATCGCCACGCGCTGCTGCTCGCCACCGGACATGTGGCCAGGGTAAGCGTCTTTACGATGTGCCACGCCGACCTTGTTCAGGTAGTGCTCGGCTTTCTCGCGGGCTTCGGCCTTGGACATGCCGAGCACGTGGACCGGCGCTTCCATGATGTTTTCCATTGCGGTCATGTGCGACCACAGGTTGAAGTGCTGGAACACCATCGACAGACGCGAACGCATGCGTTGCAGCTGTTTCGGGTCAGCGGCTTTCAGCGCGCCGTCCTTGTTGGCAACCAGTTTCAGCTCTTCGTTGTTGAGCAGGATCTTGCCCGCGTGCGGCTGCTCCAGCAGGTTGATGCAGCGCAGGAAGGTACTTTTGCCGGAGCCACTGGAGCCGATGATGCTGATCACATCGCCAGCCGCCGCTTTCAGGGACACGCCCTTGAGCACTTCGTGACTGCCATAGCGTTTATGCAGGTCTTGGACTTCAAGTTTGTACATGCGGTCGGTTCTCACAAAAACAGTCAGTCAGTCGTTGAGCAAGCGCCCGTGACGCAGCGCTTCGCGCCCCGCCACCTTGGCCAGCCAGAAACCGGGTTGGGCATAACGCAGCCGTTCAATGGCAAACAGCACCCCGGACGTACCAGCACACACCGTGCTGACCCGATCCGATAACGGATCGATCACTTCAAAAATCTCGTCGCCGGCTTCGATCCACTCACCGGGTTTACGCAGAAAACTGATCACGCCCGGATGCGGCGCAAACAGCAACTCAGTGCCTTCGAACGGCATGCCTTCACACGCGTCCTGCGCAGGTTTCGGCCATTCGCCGCTGATCAAGCCTTGCTCGGCGAGGAACGCGAGAATGCCTTCGGCATAAGCCTCGGCGTCAGCGCGAGCGGTATCGGCTTGCCCCCCTAATTCAATAGTAGTCGCCAGGCATGCCAGTGGAATCTGCGCCTCAGGAAACAGACGCGACAGACGCAACCATGGCAGCGAGCAGGCTTCGTCGAAGGAGCTGCCGCCGGAGTCTTCCGCCAGCAGGCCCACTTTCACATTCAGGTGCGCGGCGAGCGAACGCCACTGCGGCCAGTGTTGCGGCAACGCGTACATGTGCAGCGCGGCTTCGGCATCGCAGTGCAAATCGAGCACCACATCGGCAGTGCAGGCATGACTGAGCAACACGCGCTGCATGCCTTGCAACTGGCTGCTCGCCTCCGGCAATGCCGCCAGGTGATCGCTCATGGCCTGACGGATCAAGCGGATGTTGGCGTGCGGATCGTCACCCAGATGCCCTTCGAGTTGGGCGGCCACTGGCGCGCTCAGCTCGACGAAATCGCGGTTGAAGTTCTTGCCGCTGCCCGCTTCGAAACGCCCTTGATGACTGCCTTGCAACAGCTGACCGAGGCCCAGTGGGTTGGCCACCGGCACCAGTTCAACCACACCGTTAAGCAAGCCCTGGGCTTCGAGTTCGGTCAGGCGCTTTTTCAGCTCCCAGGCCGTGCGCATCCCCGGCAACTCATCGGCGTGCAGGCTGGCCTGGATGTAGGCCTTGCGCTCGCCGCTACCGAAGCGGAACACCGAAATCTGGCGTTCGCTGCCAAGGTGGCTCCACGGCAATGAATGATCGATGCGTTCCATATCAGTGCTTCCGCGGGGCCAGGTAGCCCAGCCAGCGACGCTCGGCCAGTTTGAACAGTTTCACCAGAATGAAGGTCAGGCAGAGGTAGAACACACCCGCAGTGATGTACGCTTCGAACGGCAAGTAAAACTGAGCGTTGACCGTGCGCGCGGCACCGGTGATGTCGATCAAAGTCACGATGGACGCCAGACTGGTGGTCTGCAGCATCATGATCACTTCGTTGCTGTACTGCGGCAGCGCCCGGCGCAGGGCCGATGGCAGCAGAATCCGCTTGTACATCTTGAAGCGCGACATGCCCATGGCCTTGGCCGCTTCGATCTCACCGTTCGGCGTAGCGCGCAGGCTGCCGGCGATGATTTCTGCGGTGTAGGCGCTGGTGTTGATCGCGAAAGCCAGGCACGCACAGAACGTTGCGCTGGACAGCCACGGCCACATGAAGCTTTCCCGCACCGCCTGGAATTGCGCCAGACCGTAGTAGATCAAAAACAGCTGCACCAGCATCGGCGTGCCACGGATCACGTAGGTGAAGAGCCAGGCAGTCATGTTGACGGCCGCGTTCTTCGAGACGCGCATCAGCCCCAGCGGCAAGGCCGCCAGCAGACCGAAAAACAGCGACAGCGCGAGCAATTTGAGGGTGGTCACCAGGCCGCCGAGGTACAGCGGCAAGGCCTCCCAAATGACGTTGTAGTCGAAGATCATAGATCAGCCGCCCTTACGCCTACCGAGTAGCGCTTCTCAAGGTGACGCAATGCCAGCAACGAGACACTGGTGATCACCAGGTACATCGCCGCCACTGCGAGGAAGAAGGTGAAAGGCTCGCGGGTGGCATCTGCCGCCTGCTTGGCCTTGAACATCATGTCTTGCAGACCCACCACCGAAATCAGCGCGGTGGCCTTGGTCAGTACCAGCCAGTTGTTGGTGAAGCCCGGAATCGCCAGGCGAATCATCTGCGGCACCAACACCCGGAAGAACACCTGAAAGCTGCTCATGCCGTACGCCATACCGGCTTCGGCCTGCCCCTTCGGAATCGCCATGAAGGCGCCACGGAAGGTTTCCGACAGGTACGCACCGAAGATGAAACCCAGGGTGCCGATACCGGCGGCCAACGGGTTCAGGTCGATGTAATCGTCATAGCCGAGCATCGGTGCGACGCGGTTGAGCAGGTCCTGACCGCCGTAGAAAATCAGCAGGATCAGCACCAGATCGGGAATCCCGCGGATCACCGTGGAATACAGATCGCCCAGCCAGGCCAGCCAACGCACCGGCGACAGACGCAGCGCAACGCCGATCAGCCCCAGGACGATGGCCAGGGCCATGGACGACAAGGCGAGCTGAAGCGTCAGCCATGCGCCATCGAGGATGACAGCCCCGTAGCCTTTCAACATGATTCAGATCCTCGAAAGTTGGGATGAAAAAATGGCGCAAACCTCAGAGATCCTGCTGCTTGCGCCATTCGGACTTGTCGCCGGGACGTGTTACTTGCCGTAGATATCGAAGTCGAAGTACTTGTCCTGGATCTGCTTGTACTTGCCGTTCTCGCGAATGGCAGTGATCGCGGTGTTGACCTTGTCTTTCAGCGCATCACCCTTGCGAACAGCAATACCTACGCCGTCGCCGAAGTATTTGACGTCGGTGAAGGCCGGGCCCACGAAAGCAAAACCTTTGCCGGCGTCGGTTTTCAGGAAACCGTCATTCAGCAGCGTAGCGTCTGCCACGGTGCCGTCGAGGCGACCGGCAGCGACGTCGAGGTAAATTTCGTTCTGCGAACCGTACGGCTTGACCTCGACACCCAGCGGGGCCAGGACTTCGCGGGCGAAACGCTCGTGGATCGAACCACGCTGCACGCCGATGTTCTTGCCCTTCAGCTCGGTCAGGCCTTCGCTGACTTGAGTGCCGGCCTTCATGACCAGGCGAGCCGGGGTGTTGTAGTACTTGTTGGTGAAGTCCACGGATTTCTTGCGGTCTTCAGTGATCGACATCGACGACAGGATGGCGTCGATCTTGCGCACTTTGAGTGCCGGGATCAGACCGTCGAACTCTTGCTCGACCCAGACGCACTTGACCTTCATCTCTTCGCACAGTGCGTTGCCGATGTCGTAGTCGAAACCAACGATGCTGCCGTCCGGAGCCTTGGAAGCAAACGGAGGGTAAGCCGCTTCGATGCCAATTTTCAGAGGCTTTTCATCGGCGAAGGTTGGCAGGGACAGCACGGACAGTGCCAGGGCGCCAAGCAGCACGAGTTTCTTCATCTTGGGACTCCATCGGTAAAGGGCTAAAACGGCAGAGTGAGCAACAGCCCATTATGCGAATGAGTAAAACCGGAAAGCGGTTGCTGCGTCCTGGGAAACCGGCGTTGTTTTCAACGCGAGCAACGACGAGCGAGTGATCGGCATTCTAACGACAGGCCCGAAGCCGATATTTCTTCAATGCGACAACAAATTACAGAAGCACCGAGAAAGCCGTTTGGGCACGTTGACAGCCTTGCAATTTCATGCAAGAGCAAAAGACAGTGAACCGATCTATATTGCAAATTGCGGGCCTATTATTGGCAAACCCTTCTAATCCGGCAAGCGCAGCGTGGGTTCTTATTTTTTTGCGGGGCTGAAATGCACGGATGCGGGGTTATGGCGTTTCGCAATGCCCCGTATCGGCGCGGGCGGTTACACATTCAGTTACTTGAAGGGTCGTGGGTAACAGTGGGAAATGGACTACAGGGGAAGCCGATAATTATTGGCTGGTGTTGCGGGCCTCATCGCGAGCAGGCTCGCTCCCACATTGGATCTTTGTCGTAGGCAAATTCCGAGATCACTGAAGATCCCTGTGGGAGCGAGCCTGCTCGCGATGAGGCCCGAGCCACCAACACAAAACCATCAGACATAAAAAAGCCCCACCAGACTCAACACCTGGCAGGGCCTCAATGACACCAAACGCTACTTACGCAACATTCATCGTCTTGTGCGTATCAATCAAATGCTGCACCACACCCGGATCCGCCAGGGTCGAAATATCCCCCAACCCATCATATTCAGCGGTCGCAATCTTGCGCAGAATCCGGCGCATGATCTTGCCCGAACGCGTCTTCGGCAGCCCCGGCGCCCACTGGATCACATCCGGCGAAGCAATCGGGCCGATCTCTTTACGCACCCAGTTCTTCAGTTCCAGACGCAATTGCTCGCTCGTCTCTTCGCCAGCGATCAACGTGACGTAGACATAAATGCCCTGCCCCTTGATGTCGTGCGGCACACCGACCACGGCTGCTTCAGCGACTTTCGGGTGCGCAACCATCGCGCTCTCGATCTCGGCGGTGCCCATGCGGTGGCCGGACACGTTGAGCACGTCGTCCACACGACCGGTGATCCAGTAGTAACCGTCCTCGTCACGACGCGCACCGTCACCGGTGAAGTACATGCCGCGGAAGGTCTTGAAGTAGGTGTCGACAAAACGGTCATGGTCGCCATACAGCGTGCGCGCCTGGCCTGGCCACGAATCGAGAATCACCAGGTTGCCCTCGGCAACGCCTTCGATGATGTTGCCCAGGTTGTCCACCAGCGCCGGCACCACGCCGAAGAACGGACGCGCCGCCGAACCCGGTTTCAGTGCGTGAGCGCCTGGCAACGGGCTCATCATGTTGCCGCCGGTTTCGGTCTGCCACCAGGTATCGACGATCGGGCAACGGGATTGACCGACGTTCTTGTAGTACCAGTCCCACGCTTCCGGGTTGATCGGCTCACCGACCGAACCCAGCAGACGCAAGCTGGAGCCGTCAGCGCCTTCCACAGCGGCCTTGCCCGACGCCATCATCGCGCGGATCGCGGTCGGCGCGGTGTAGAGGATGTTGACCTTGTGCTTGTCGACGATCTTCGCCACGCGGGTGATATCCGGGTAGTTCGGCACGCCTTCGAACAGCAGCGTGGTCGCGCCGTTGGCCAGCGGGCCGTAGACGATGTAGCTGTGGCCGGTGACCCAGCCGACGTCGGCGGTGCACCAGTAGATTTCGCCCGGGCGGTAGTCGAACACGCGCTCATGGGTCATGGCCGCATACAGCAAGTAGCCGGCGGTGGTGTGCTGCACGCCCTTTGGCTTGCCGGTGGAACCGGAGGTGTAAAGGATGAACAGCGCTTCTTCGGCGCCCATCTCTTTCGGCGCGCAGACACTGCCCGCCACTTTCATCAGGTCTTCAAACCAGATGTCGCGATGCTGGTTCCACTTGATATCGCCACCGGTGCGCTTGCACACGATGACTTTTTGGATGCTGCTGGTTTCCGGGTTGGTCAGCGCGTCGTCGACGTTGGACTTGAGCGGGATTTTCTTGCCGGCACGAATGCCTTCGTCAGCGGTGATCACCACTTTCGAGCGGCAGTCGATGATGCGACCGGCCAGGGCTTCCGGCGAGAAACCACCGAACACCACCGAGTGAATCGCGCCGATCCGGGTACAGGCCAGCATGGCGACCACGGCTTCGGGAATCATCGGCATATAGATAGTCACCACGTCGCCGCGGTGCACATCCTGGCCACGCAAGGCGTTGGCGAACTTGCAGACTTGTTCGTGCAGCTCGCGGTAGGTGATGTTGCGGCTTTCGGAAGGGTCATCCCCTTCCCAAATGATCGCGATTTGATCGCCGCGCTCGGCCAGATGACGGTCGAGGCAGTTGTAGGAAACGTTCAGGGTGCCATCGGCGAACCATTTGATGTCGACATGGTGATCGTCGAAGGACGTCTGCTTCACCGTGGTGAAAGGCTTGATCCAGTCGAGGCGCTTGGCTTGCTCGCGCCAGAAACCGTCAGGGTTGACGACCGACTGCTGGTACATGGCTTTGTAGGTTGCCTCGTCGGTCAGCGTGTTGGCCGCTACCTCGGGACGAACGGGATACAGAGAAGCCGCACTCATCTTTCTTACCTCGGTGGAATAGTTGTTTTTGTATGGCCCTGTTGTAGCCCGGGCCGGGCCTATAGAACCATTCGACGATGGTAGTAACAAGCCCCTACAAATTATCGTGATAAGCCCTCCCAGACACACACAAACCCTGTAGGAGCCGGCTTGCTGGCGATGGTCATCAACGATTACGCACCCATCCTGACACCCCGATGCGCTCTCAGGTTTATCGCCAGCAAGCCGGCTCCTACAAGGTGATGATCGTTCCGCCAACAGGTTATTCGGTGATTGTTACGAAATCTGTCAAAGGTGTTTATCAAAACCCCACCTATATGAATGCCACCCCCACGCCTAAAATCCACCTCGCCAACAAGGCAAACCCTGATTAACCAAGTTGCAGCCCCCACGAAGGCAGTTAATCAAAACACCGGTAACCAAGTTCCACACGCAACCCCAAAAAGGTTGCGTGACCCCACTCGACCTCTAAAAGGTAAAACCGAAATGAAAGCTTTATTAGTTCTGGCCCTCTCCAGCCTGTGCGCAACCGCCATGGCAGACGAGGTCCCGACTGATGTCGCCCAGCAACAACCGGTCATCGAGGAATACACTTACTCCACTCACCTCGATATCGCCAAAGTTGTCTCCATGAGTGAAATCCCCAACGTGTGCGAAGTTGTCCCCATGAAAATGGAATACGACGACTCCAAAGGCCAACGCCACATCCTGCGCTACAGCATCATGGGTAACGGCTGCTCCAACGGCTAATCACCCGCACTCCCCTAAACGGTTCGACCCAAATGCCCGATCGTTACACCGACCTGTAGGAGCCGGCTTGCTGGCGATAGCAGTCGACGCAATGTTCCAGGCAGTCAATGCGCCGAACCGTACAGATCGATTTATACGATAGCTTTCAGCATTTATTTGCGCTTTTTAATCGAATCCATCGGCGTAGTATGACTTCCACACCAAGGCACACAACGCCAACGAACCTGGAGCAACGACCATGAAAACCAAACTGATCCTCGCCCTGACCCTGTCTGTACTGGCCGCCAACACCTTCGCCGCCGACGGCTACGACCGCACGGGCTCGGCCACTTTCACCAGCGAAGCCGCTGTCGCTTCTGACGGTTACGACCACACCGGCTCGGCCAAAGTCGCCGCCGATGGTGCCGATCACGTCGGTGCAGGCAAACTCGCTTCCGATGGCTTCGATCACACTGGCGCCGCCAAAGTCGCTGCCGATGGCGCCGACCACGTCGGTGCAGGCAAACTCGCCGCTGATGGCGCAGACCACGTCGGTGCCGCTCGCCTGAGCTGATCATCGAGCGTGACTGACAGCCCGACTTCGGTCGGGCTTAGTTGTGTCTGAGGCCAGCGAAAACCGACTCAAAACACAACATGTAGTGAAAAACCCGATTTTTTGGCTATTTTTTGAACAAAAAAGTAGCACGTCAAAATTTAAGAAAAAAAATCTGCGCCCGCGATCTCCAGCCAAAGCCCTGTAAACCCTCGCTCCGACCGAAAAACCCTCCTTCTCGACCGCTCCATGCGCGGATTCGCCCCACCACGGCCGCAAAAATTTCCCTATAATGCCGCCTTAAACGGGCCTGCAATATTCCCTTACAGGGATGACAGCCAGTCCGAAGCCCAGGCCGACGTCGTCAACGACTGCAGCGCCATCAGCGGCTCTCGGAACCCCGTACAAAATTATGTTTATTTGCCTGCGTGTACCGCTGCAAAAAACGCTATCAAACGCGGCCAGACCGGTCGTGTGAAAAACCAACCAATCAGTTTTCACACGGGCATCTGGCCCTCACGCAGGAGACGACACGTCATGCTGAGCTGGGACGAATTCGACAAAGAAGACAGCGGCGAGACCGTGGTAAAAGGCGCCAACGCCGGCCACGCGACTGAAGCAAACATGGACCGCCTCGACACCGCCGGTGGTGTTGCCGCTCAAGAAGCTCGCGCTGTAACCGCGTCCGACTCCGCCGCCATCGCTCGCGCCAAGGCTGCCCTCGACAACCTCGACATCGCCGAAGGCCTCGCCGAACTCGAAGGCGCCTCCGCCCGTGTCGCCGTTGACGAAAAGCGCATGATCAACTGCCGCGCCGACCTCAACCAACTCGTACCGTTCAAGTACGACTGGGCCTGGCAGAAGTATCTGGACGGTTGCGCAAACCACTGGATGCCGCAAGAAGTCAACATGACCGCCGACATCGCCCTCTGGAAAGACCCGGAAGGCCTGACCGACGACGAGCGCCGCATCGTCATGCGCAACCTCGGCTTCTTCTCCACCGCCGACTCCCTGGTTGCCAACAACCTGGTCCTGGCCGTGTACCGCCTGATCACCAACCCGGAATGCCGCCAGTACATCCTGCGCCAGGCTTTCGAAGAAGCGATCCACACCCACGCCTACCAGTACTGCATCGAATCGCTGGCCATGGATGAAGGCGAAATCTTCAACATGTACCACGAGATCCCATCGGTCGCGAAAAAAGCCACCTGGGGCCTGAAATACACCCGTTCGATCTCCGATCCGAAGTTCGAAACCGGCACCGTCGAAACCGACAAAGAACTGCTGCGCAACCTGATCGCCTACTACTGCGTCCTGGAAGGCATCTTCTTCTACTGCGGCTTCACCCAAATCCTCTCCATGGGCCGCCGCAACAAAATGACCGGCGTCGCCGAGCAGTTCCAATACATCCTGCGCGACGAATCCATGCACCTGAACTTCGGCATCGACGTGATCAACCAGATCAAAATCGAAAACCCGCACTTGTGGGATGCCGAGATGAAGGAAGAGGCTTCGCAGATGATTCTGCAGGGCACTCAGCTGGAGATCGAATATGCGCGGGATACCATGCCTCGCGGTGTGTTGGGCATGAATGCGGCGATGATGGAGGACTATCTGAAGTTCATCGCGAATCGTCGTTTGTCGCAGATTGGTTTGAAGGAAGAGTATCCGGGGACGACCAACCCGTTCCCTTGGATGAGCGAGATTATGGACTTGAAGAAAGAGAAGAATTTCTTTGAGACTCGCGTGATCGAATACCAAACTGGTGGTGCGCTTAGCTGGGATTGATTTTTATCTAAGTTAAAAGGGGCGCTACTGATTCGAGTAGCGCCTTTTTTTTAAAAAAACAATAACCAAACTAGACAGAAAGCCAATGTGCCACTATCTTAAAAATTGAATGGCATTGCTTAAACTTCAATACTTACGCCACCTCAGAAAATCATTGACTCCAACTAAAAAACCTGTCGCACTAGGGATATAAAAAGTGAAGTACAGTGAAAGCGAAAAAGATCGAAAACTGCGAAAATGGTTTGTCAATGACTATAAGCATGCGCATCTCAGACGTATTAAAGTCCAACAAGGAAACCTAAGAGGCGTTTCTAAATTAGACCTTCCTATAGATTTCCCCCTAACTGTAATCGCAGGAAAAAATGGATCCGGCAAGTCTACTATCCTCGCAATCGCCTGCTGTGCTTACCACAACACAAAAGACGGCTTCAAATCTTCCAACCGCAGACGCCCATATTACACTTTCGCTGATTTCTTCATTCAACACAGCGAAGAAGTTTCTCCAGAAGGGATAACCGTTGTCTATAACATAGCTCATGACAACTGGAGGATAACCAGCACCAATAAAAACTCAACATTAATTGGCACACAGTTTCGGCGAAAAAACAAAGGAGGAAAATGGAGTGATTACGCCTCGCGCGTGGAACGGAACTGCATATTTATTGGAATTGAACGGATAGTTCCTCATAGCGAAAAAAGCCAATCCAGAAGTTATCGAAGACGCTTTCTCAGCACAACGCTAAAAGGATGGGAGACATCTGTCAAAGAAATAGTTGGACGAATACTTAACAAAGACTATGAAGAGTTCCGGCTCACATCTCATTCCAAATATAGACTTCCACTGGCTAAATCGTCGGGCATTTCATTCTCTGGCTTTAACATGGGAGCCGGAGAAAATGCTCTATTCGAAATATTTTCTACCATATTTAGTTGCCCAGAAGGGGCACTATTTGTGATCGATGAAATCGAATTAGGTCTTCACATAGAGGCACAGAAGCGTTTTATCTCCGAGTTAAAAAATGTATGTATGGATAGAAAAATTCAGATAATTTGCACCACTCACTCCAAGGAAGTATTTGAGTGTTTCCCCGATGACGCAAGATTTTTTATAGAAACCACCAACAATCAAACCATGGCAAAAATGGGTGCATCCGCAGAATACGCTTTTTCAAAACTCAGTTCTGAAAACACCGGTGAAATTGATGTTTTTGTTGAGGACAATATTGCACAGGCGTTGCTTTCCGCAGTGATCCCTAGCGATATTCGCTCAAGAATCAATATTGAATTTATAGGATCAGCCTCTGCACTTTGCATACAACTAGCAGCTTTACATCGGCGCTCAAAAAGTGACAAGACGGTTATTATCTTCGATGGTGATCAACGCCCCAAAGAAGCTCATAATCGAAATCTCACCCTCAAAACATCCGAAAAATCCGACAAGGAATTTGAAGCTTGGTTTGATGCTAGGACGGAGTATTTGCCCGGCGATTTATGGCCTGAGCTTTGGATCATGCAAAAATGTCGAGAAACTCCAGACACGCTTGCGGCCATCTCAAACACTGAAAAAACCCAGTTAATACAGATTATAGATGCTGGCATACGTGCGGGAAAACACAAAGAATTCTATGAAGTAGCAAAATTACTTGGCGTTAGTATTGAACATTCAATATTTATGTTTTGCAGCAGTGTCTCCATCAATCACAAAAACCTGTTCACACACATAGTCGACAAAATATCCTCAAAACTTAATTAAACAATTTTTTTATCGAAAAACATCAATTAAAAACAAACTAATCGTGCAGTCAACAGCACAAAATACAACTTACATTTATGCGACATATAATTTAATGTTTATCCCGCATTTCCGCTGATAGAAAACTCTGAAACTTATGAAGTTGTAGGTAAAGCTACTGACGCGCACGAATTTTCTTGAAAGCAAATTCAACCTTGACCATCGTCACCAGACACCATAGCCTCTGAAGCCGGTGCCTAAGAAACACCTCACACAGCGGACTGACCGCACCCGACAGTAGCGGCTTTTTTGTGCCTACGGTTTCCCCGTGCGCATCAAAAATCTCTGTTATGCCGGGAGTGGGCTAATACAAGACCCGAAAGGGGAATATGTCCGGCCCTCTGTGTGGGGTTTCTTAACTCCCGGCACCCAGCCCTAAGAAAGCTGACATCACACAGAGGTAAAGGATATGCCTAAAATTCTCTCCTTCTCTCCGAAGGAAATCCGCGTTAGGTGCTTCATTTTCTATGCGCTTCCATCCCTGGAGGCTTGTCATGTCTGATCCATACATCCCTACCGTCTTCATTCGCCAAAACCTCGACCTTCACGCCCTCCTCCTAGAAAACCAGCCATGGTTCTGTGCCCGCGATCTGGGTCGTTTGATGGGCTTCCATCTGAGTGATCGCGTGGTCAGCAAACTGGATGAGGATCAGCGGCACACGTTGCTGATCGACTACCACGGCCAACCGGAAAAGCGGCTGATGCTCAGCGAATCAGGCGTGTATGCGTTGTTGGTTTATCACTACGCGCCCGGGAATCGGTTATTGCGTGAGTGGTTGACCCATCAAGTGGTCCCGACCTTGCGCGATGCGGGGCAGTCGATGAATACAGATCGACCGATGTTAAGTTTGTTGGACTGGCCAGAGATGTCATTGAGCCTGTTGCATTGGCAGGATGAAGGCTGGATTCGGCTGCGGGACATGCCTTATCTGTTGCTCAATCGCACTCGACGCCGGGTGCCGATGGTTAAGCCTTGGTGGCGGAAGGTTGTGGAGGCATTTCAATCTTCGAAGCAATCGGTGGGTTAGAGCAGCAGCATCTTGTAGGACCCATTGAACGATGAGTCGGTTTTTTCTGTAGGAATTTTCGTAGACAGTCGTAGTGGCCACTCAGTATCGTCCGAGGGTTTCCAACCCTCGGCGATTTTATGAGCGACAAGAAAAAAAACACTGTCTGGACAGTTGCTGAGATTGAGGCAGCGGTTGACGCCTATCTAAAAATGCTTGAGCTAGAGCTGGCCGGTCATAAATACAACAAGGCACACGAGAATCGCGTTCTACGTGCGTCAGCCTTATCCGACCGCACCGAAAGCTCAGTTGAATTTCGGATGCAGAATATCTCTGCTGTTTTAATGAAGATGCACCGAGAGTTCATCAAAGGATACATGCCTGCCAGAAATGTTGGGGGAGCCAACGTTGAGCCAGCAATCCGAGCCGTATTGATTGCAAAGGGCGTCACGCCTGGCGATCCCACTGTTCCAACCGCGGATGAAGAAGCGCTGGATCGTAGGGCAGCGGCATTGGAACAGATGCCTCTCCAGGAGGAGCCTGTAGGGATTTTGAAGCCGAAGCGTGTTCCTACTCAAGGCAAGGCTTTTATCCGCGATCCCAGCGTTCGAGCCTGGGTTCGTAAGAACGCTAAGGGGATATGTGAAGGGTGTGCTCAACCGGCGCCGTTCATCAAAGATGAATCACCCTACCTTGAAGTTCACCATGTTAAACACTTGGCGAATAAAGGCTCTGATCGAACTAGCAATGCTGTGGCGCTTTGTCCGAACTGTCATCGGCGCTGTCACCATTCAAACGACAGCAAGGAGTTTACCGAATCGCTTTATCAAAACGTGAAGCGGTTGAAGCGAGAACCATGAGATTGCATTGGTCCTGTAGCGAGGGTATCTATCCTCGATCAGCTGCGGAGCGGTCGCCAAGCGAATAACTTGCTCCGTCCAAATTTTCGCATTTGCGAGTTTTGGGGCTGCTTCACAGCCCAACGGGGATAAATCCCCTCGCCACAGGGGATTTATTGCTGCGGGGTTGGTGTTGGGATCCGGGATTGAGTTGACGCCACCAATCACGAGCAGGGGCACTCCCACAAATCCTGCATCATCCTGAAAACAGTCAGTGCAACCCGCCTCGCCTCCCGCTATTAATACCCTTCCCACTCAAGGACCCGAGCCCACCATGAAATTCGATCTCGCCTACTGCCTCAGCCTCGACGACAAGCTGTCGATCTATGACGTGCGCGATTTGAATTTCGACGAGACCATGGATTTCGATTCCGCCAAGGAACACTTCCAATGCCCCAATGACGCATGCCGGG
Source organism: Pseudomonas sp. PDM03 (assembly GCF_014852385.1). NCBI lineage: Bacteria > Pseudomonadati > Pseudomonadota > Gammaproteobacteria > Pseudomonadales > Pseudomonadaceae > Pseudomonas > Pseudomonas sp. PDM03. Next base: position 50,299 of record NZ_JACVBM010000004.1, read on the forward strand.
CGGCCTTCGATGCGACGAACGTGCTGACGACATTCAACGCCAAAAACGTGAATTACGTCCGCACCCCGCACTTCAAGAACACGCCCAGCACCCGGCATGTGGCGGATTGTCCTTATGTCAGTTTCAAGGCACCTGCATCCGGTGTGGATGCGGACGGTGCGGAAACGGATGACAGTCGCGAGGAGCATTTTCCGTCGGAGTTGTTGCTGACTCGGCGTCAGTATGTGCGTAAGCCGGCGAACCCGGCGGTGGCGGCGGATGTAACGCGGGACGATCCGAAATCTCTTACAACGCCCAGCGATACCGAGTACCCAAGCCACGAATCAGCGCCGGACAAGACCAGCGTCTTCGCCCACCCGGTGGAGTGTTTTGTGTCGAACTTCGATGACAAGGAGCTGCTCAAGCGTGTGCAGCTGAAGATTGGCGAGCACACGGCGCCTTATGGGTCGTTCTTCAAGAAGATCGAATACCTGACAGACAACAAGGGGCTGATTTACTGGGGCAAGATCAAGGAGATCAAGGATTACACGCAGAGCTTTCGCATCGATTTCGAGCAGAAGGTCTGGTTCAAGCAAGCGGATGAGGCGAAGAAGAAGCCTTATTCGGTCAACGTTTACCTGAGCAAGAAGTTGATCGAGAACTACCGCAAGCGCAAAGCGTTTCTGGAGGAGATCAAGCATGCCATCGAGAGTGAAGCGGAGTTGTATTGCTTCTTTTATGGTGTGACGCCGGAGTTGAAGCAGGTGCCGAGCAAGAAAAACCCCGAGCAGACGTTCGGGGTGTTCAGTGCGAATATCGAGAACCTGGATCACTTCATTATTCGTGAGGCGCCGGGGTTGGAGGCGAAGTGACGGCGTTCAATTCAGGCACATGCTGAGCATCACCACGACCAGCAAACCGATGTACACCCGCGCATGCGTCCGATCCGGAATCCGCCCGATCCACGGCGTGGCCAATCGAATCCCCACCAACGACCCCATCGTCAAAACCGCAAACGCCAACATATCCACATAACCGACAAACCACGCTCCCAAATCAAAATCAGTAAACCCCGCCATCGCCATGTAAGTCACCGTCCCGGCCAACGCCACGGGCAGGCTTAGTGGATTAGCCATGGATGTTGCCTGCGACATGCTCAACCCGCATCGACGCAACAATGGCACGGTCATAACACTGCCGCCTACGCCGAGAAACGTGGCGATGGTGCCGATTCCTACGCCGCCACCGGACACTTCCACCCCCTCCAATCGCCGTGGGATTGCGTTATCTGCGTGTGTAAGAAAACCGCGTCTGAACAGGCAATCCACAATGGTCACGCCCAGATAGGCAATGAACGCATACCGAATCACCTCGCCACTCACCCACATCGCCGCCACGGCACCGACCACCGCGCCCAGCCCGATAAACCCACCCAACGGCCACAGGTAATGGCGAATCAGATTACCGGCGCGGTGATGTTTTCCGGTGGCGACCAGGGCGTTGATGATCATCACGCAGGTCGAGGTGGCGACGGCGATGTGCATCGCCGATTGGCCGATGGGGTCGTCGGCACCGTGGCTGGCCATGAGCATGCGGTACAGCAATGGCACGACGACGAAGCCGCCGCCGAAGCCGAACAGCACGGCGGTGATGCCGGTCATGCAGCCGAAGAGTGTCAGCAGGAGGTAGAACATTGTGCGTCGTCCGTTGGTTGAGAGTGGTCGACGATAGAGCGATGTGGCTTGGCCTGCTTCAGCAAGTCAGCCAATAATGTTTGTGTTTACGCCAACTGCTGGAAGCCGCTTGATGCGCAATGTTTCGATTAATGTGCTGGATGACACGCCACGGTCGGTGGTGGCGATCGGTACGGATTATTCCTACGGGCATGTGCTGCCTAGTCATACACACCGACGGGCGCAGTTGTTGTACGGCGCGACCGGGGTGATGCAGGTCGGCACGCATGACGGCAACTGGGTGGTGCCGCCGCAGCGGGCGGTGTGGATTCCGGCGGGGATGGCGCATGAGGTGTTGATGCTGGGGGTGAGCACTCGCAGTTTGTACATCGAGCCGGGTGCGGTGGATTTGGGCGGGCGTTGTCAGGTGATCAGTGTTTCGCCGTTGATGCGGCATTTGCTGATGGAGGCGGTGGAGGTTCCGCTGACGTACGACGAGGCCGGGCGCGATGGCGCGTTGATCGAATTGCTGCTGCATGAGCTGGCGCGCAGTGCTCACTTGCCGTTGCACATTCCGCTGCCGGTGGATGCGCGGCTGCTTGGGTTGTGCCAGGGCTTCTTGCAGCGACCCGATGTTCATCAATCGCCGCAGCAATGGGCGGATCAGATGCACGTCAGTCTGCGCACGTTCAATCGGCTGTTCCGCCAGCAGACCGACCTGAGTTTCAGCCAGTGGCGCCAGCGCGCCTGCGTGGTGCTGGCCTTGGCGCGATTGGCGGTGGGTGAGCCGGTGACGCGGATTGCGCTGGATTTCGGTTATGACAGCCCGGCGGCGTTTTCGACGATGTTTCGTCGTGTGTTGGGTCAGGCGCCGTCCGTCTGGTTGGCAGGGGCGAAATAGCAGAATTCAAAAAATGAGTTTGATCCGGGCGCAAAACAACTGTACAAAAACACAGTACATTTTGAATCAGCACTCTCGAGCCCGGAGAACACCATGGCCTCTTATGCGATGAAAATCACCCTGGAACGTATCGCCCTCTTCCAATTCACCCCTGCCCATTGCGCCCAGGCCCGGGCGATGTTGGGTTGGAGCGTTGATGAGCTGTCTCGGGAGTCTGGCGTTTTGGTTGATGTGATTGAGCGATTTGAGGCCCGGCGCGATGTGCCGGATGCTGATCGACTGGCGTTGGCGTATCGGTTTGAGTCGCAGGGGTTGGTGTTCTTCCCGGGGTTTGCGCCGGGGCGGGGGATGAGCGTTAAAGGGACTGAGTCGAATTCGGTGGGGCGGACGGATTTTGCGATGGTTGAGTGAGGTGTCGGCACGAGCCGCTTGCATCACAAGCGGCCAGGCTTCAATACGTCATGCGTTCTGGATTTCCACCTGATCGCCGACGTTTTCCATCCCCAACCACCAAGCACTCCCCCGCTGCGGATACATCACGTTAAACGCCTCACCCATCTGCGGCGTGGTAATCGAAACACTGCGCTCCCAGGCCAATGCCAATATCCGGTCAAACGGTTCGAACCAGGCGTGCATCGACAGATCGAAGGTGCCGTTGTGAATCGGCAGTAACCAGCGGCCTTTCAGGTCGATGTGCGCTTGCAGGGTTTGCTCGGGTTGCATGTGCACATGCGGCCACTCGACGTTGTAGGCGCCGGTTTCCATCAGTGTCAGGTCGAACGGGCCGTACTGTTCGCCGATGCGTTTGAAGCCATCGAAGTAGCCGCTGTCGCCGCTGAAGAAGATTCGTGTGTCGGCGTCGATCATCACCCACGAGGCCCACAATGTGCTGTTGCCATCGAACAGGCCTCGGCCGGAAAAGTGTTGCGACGGGGTGGCGACGAATTGGATGCCGTCGACTTCGGTGCCTTGCCACCAGTCGAGTTGGCGCACTTTGCTGGCGTCGATGCCCCACTTGATCAGGGTGTCGCCGACGCCCAGCGGCGTGAGGAAGTATTTGGTTTTGTCCGCCAGTTTGAGCACGGCCTGATAGTCGAGGTGGTCGTAGTGATCGTGGGACAGGATTACCGCTTCAATCGGCGGCAGTTCTTCGAGGCTGATCGGTGGTTGGTGAAAGCGTTTCGGGCCGGCCCATTGCACCGGCGAAGCGCGTTCGGCGAAGACCGGGTCGGTGATCCAGAATTTGTCCCGCAGTTTCAGCAATACCGTGGAATGACCGAGGCGATAGACGCTGTGGTTGGGCGCGGCGATCAACGCGTCGTGGGTCAGGCGTTGCACCGGAACGGCCGCCGTCGGGCGGGTGTTGCGCGGTTTGTGGAAGATCATGTTCCACATGATGCGCACCATTTTGCGCAAGCCTTCTCGTTGCACGGGCGCATGGTTGCGGAAGTGCCCTTCGGCCTGACGGGACGCTTCAGGTGCAGAAACGTTAGTGGAATTGGCCATGACTGAATGACTCCAGGAAACCGCACGAGGTGCAGTTTCTACGGTGGGACGATAAATGGCCAAGGCACGCACGCATCAGCCGAACACTCTATTTTTGGCTGCGCAGGATTAACGAAACATTACACTGCACAGTGTAGTTTCTAGGTTGCATCAAAGCTGATCACAAGTAAACTGCCAAGTGTAATTCTTCATTTCTTCTGCCGAAGCGTACTTATGACAGCTCCACAGCGCCTGACCGACCGAAAACGCGAAGCGATCATTCAAGCGGCGATTGCCGAATTCCGGGCCAACGGTTTCGACATCACCAGCATGGACAAGATCGCCGCCACCGCTGGCGTGTCGAAGCGCACGGTGTACAACCACTTCCCCAGCAAGGAAGAGTTGTTCGCCGAAATCCTCAATCAATTATGGGCCAGGGTGACGGCCGAACAAGAAACGGCCTACCGCCCTGACCGGCCGCTGCGCGAGCAGATGCGCCGCATGCTGATGGCGAAATTGCAGATGCTGGGCGATGACAATTTTCTCGACCTGGCGCGGGTCGCCATCGCGGCCACCATCCACTCCCCCGAGCGCGCGCAGAACATGGTCGCGCGAATGGGCGAGCGCGAAGAAGGTTTGACCGTGTGGATTCGCGCCGCTCAGGCCGATGGGCGATTGAAGCCGGTCGACCCGGAGTTTGCCGCTCAACAGATTCAGGGGATGCTCAAATCCTTTGCATTCTGGCCGCAGATTTCCATGGGGCTACCCGGCCTGTCGCCTGAAATGCAGACCACCGTCGTGGACTCTGCGCTGGACATGTTCCTCGCCTGCTACCAGCTCTGAATCCAGCGCCTACAAGCATTACAGCAATTTCAACGCCCGCCCCAACTCATCGAACAACGTCACCACCGAGCGCAAGGCGCGACAGTCCGGGCGAGTCAGCAACCACAGCGCGGTGTCGTAACCGTGCAACGGCTCACTCAACGGTTGCAGCCCGTCATCGATCAGAAAGTCCGGCAATGCCGCGACACCCAACCCGGCGCGCACCAGTTCGGTCACCGACAACATGCTGTTGCAACGATAACCCGGTGTGACGCCGGGCAATTGCTGACGACGCCAAGCGACGGTGGGGTGATCGGGGAGGAAGTCGTCCGGGGCGATCCATGTCAGCGCGGCCAAGTCTTCGGCATCGACCGATTTCAGATACGCCGTGCTCGCACAGACGCGATACGACACCTGCGCCAGGCATCGGCCCACCAAGTGTTCCGGCGGATTCCGGGTCAGGCGCAAGGCGATGTCCGCGTCTCGGCGGCTGAGATTGGCGAAGTCGTTGGACGTGCTCAACTCGATCGTCAGCGCCGGATAGCCGGGCATGAACTGCGCCAGCGCCGGCAGCAACAAACCTTGTAAAACCGAATCGGTGCAGGTCAGGCGCACGGTGCCGCTGATGACTTCACCGCCCTGCTCCACGCCGATGCGCGCAGCCTCCAGCGCCTGCTCGGCGCGCTCAGCTTGTTCGGCCAAGGTCTGCGCAAGACTGGTGGGCAAGTAGCCGGCGCGGCTTTTTTCGAACAGTTGCTGGCCCAGCGCGGCTTCCAGTCGGCGCACGGCGCGGAACACGGTCGAAACGTCGACCTTCAACAGTGCCGAGGCCCGGGCCAGCGAGCCGCCGCGCACGAGGGCGAGGATCAGGGACAGGTCGGGGTAGTCCAATCGATAGTGCGTCGCTGCATTGATCACTTGGGATAACGCCAATATTGAGTGCGTGAACGCCAATCTATAGTGGGTCCCAGGAATCAACAAGCGTCGAGAGCCCTCATGGAAAACAGCACCATCCACATCGCCCTGATCGGCGATTACGACCCGCAAGTCACCGCCCACCAGGCGATTCCCGTCGCCCTCGGCATGGCTACCGAACACGCCGGACTGGACGTGCAGTTCCAGTGGCTCGCCACCGACGGCATCAACGACGATTCGTCGCTGCAAGATTTCGACGGTTTTTGGTGCGTACCCGCCAGCCCTTACCGCAATGAAGACGGAGCGCTGCGGGCGATTCGCTTTGCCCGCGAACAACAGCGACCTTTCCTCGGTACGTGTGGCGGTTTTCAGCACGCGGTTCTCGAATATGCCCGCAACGTTCTGGGATGGGGAGATGCCGAGCACGGCGAGACATCACCCGATGCCACGCGAGCGTTGCTCACGCCACTGACTTGCTCGCTAGTGGAAGCCATCGACAGCATTCATCTGGTTGAAGGTTCGTTGATCGCCAAGGCGTACGAAAACACGGTGATTCGTGAAGGCTATCGCTGCCGTTATGGTGTGAATCCCGAGTTTGAACGGGATCTGCTAAGCCAGGAATTATCCGCTGTGGGACACGATTCGACGGGGGATTTGCGAGCGGTGGAATTACGCGGGCATCCGTTTTTTGTCGCCACGCTGTTTCAACCTGAACGTGCCGCGCTCAAAGGAATTGTGCCGCCGCTGGTGAGTGCATTGATCGAAGCGTGTGTGAGGCAGAAATCATGATTGCCCAGACACCGGAACCGCCCTACTACGCGGTGATTTTTACGTCGCGGCGCACCGACGGCGATCAGGGTTACGCCGAGGCTGCCGAGCGCATGGTTGAGCTGGCGCGTGAGCAGCCGGGGTTTCTCGGTGTGGAGTCGGCGCGGGGTGAGGACGGGCTCGGGATTACGGTTTCCTATTGGGCCAGTGAGGCGGCGATTGTGGCGTGGAAACATCATCCCGAGCACAGCGCGATTCGTGAGCGTGGGCGCTCGACCTGGTATGCGGCGTGCAGTACGCGGGTGTGCAGGGTTGAGCGGGCCTATGAGTTCAAGCAGTAACAGTTGTGGTGTCCTTTAAGCCGCCATCGCCGGCAAGCCGGTCTCGCTCCCACAGTGGTTTTGTGTGCGACGCAAAACCACTGTGGGAGCTGGCCTGCCAGCGATGAGGCCATCACAAACACCACAAAAATTCAGCCCCGCACCAAACTCCGCACCGCCGAAATCTCCGGCACTTCCCGCCGATTCATATACACCCGCAACGGCTCGGTAATGTTGATCCGGTCATCGATGTTCTGGTCCAGCAACAACTGAATCAACTCGCGCTTCAGCGTCATGACCTGCTCCGGCCCCGACGCCCAGACGAATTCACTCACAGGAATGATGCCGTCATCCGCCACGTCCATGCCGAAGGAGTCTTCGCTGAAACGCACGATGTATTGGCCGGTCTTGCGATTGAGACCGACGAAGCCTTTGAGTTGGTCGGCGGCCTGGCAGATGAGTTCGGAAGTGATGCGCATATAAACCTCACACAAGTGATCGATGGTTTACACGCAGGGCAAGATGAAGGGCGTTCCCTCTGCCGGGGAAGCTTCCGGGGCCAAGAGTACTGCAAAGAACCGCACAAATGCGCTGAAAAAATCCGCTTTAAACACGTTTATGTCGGTCTCGCGATAGCGCAAGCAGCGTTCAGTTGTTAAAAGGGACGTCTTTGAAAACACTCTGCGAAAGGATCTCGACCATGCCTGTAACTTTCACCAAGAGCGCCCTGCTGCTGAGCGTGCTGCTCGGCCTCGGCCAGGCGCAGGCCGCCAGCGAGCCAAGCCCTACTTCACTGGCCACCCATGCAGGCATTCCACACCCGGCGGTGATTGCCCACCGTGGCGCGTCCTTCGATGCACCGGAATCCACCGCCGCCGCCTACAAACTGGCGCGCGACCTGGGTGCCGATTACCTGGAACTCGACCTGCAACGCAGCAAGGACGGCGTGCTGTTTGCCCTGCACGACAACAACCTGCAACGCACCACCGACGTCGCCAGCAAATTCCCTGAGCGCAAGGACAGCCCGGCCAACGCGTTCACCATCGCCGAGCTGAAAACCCTCGACGCCGGCAGCTGGTTCAACGCCGCTTACCCGGATCGCGCGCGTCCTTCTTTTGTCGGTCTGAAAATCCTGACCCTCGACGAAATCATCGACATCGCCCAGGGCAATCCGCTGCACAAGCCCGGCCTGTACATCGAAACCAAGGAGCCGAAGCAATTCCCCGGTCTCGAGCGTGACCTCAAGGATAAATTGCAGGATCGCGGATGGCTGAGCCCGGCGGGTTCGAAACTGGCGAAGAGCGAACTCGCCGTCGGCCAGGGCAAAGGTAAGGTGGTGCTGCAAACCTTCGAGAAGAGCAGCCTCGAACTGCTGGAAAAGGAAATGCCGCAAGTGCCGAAGATCCTGCTGTTGTGGGTCGGCGAAGGCAGCATCGAGCCCAAGTCCAAGGTGACGTTCGCCGAGTCCGGCGACAAGGACAAAGCCACGTACTACGCCAAACAGGAACCGAAGGACAAAGCCGAATTCCAGCAATGGGTCGAGTACGCCAAGGCTCAAGGCGCAATCGGCACCGGCCCTTCTGCCGCGCTGACCAAGGGTGGCGACCAGAGCTACTCGGACCTGGTAAAACCATGGATGAACCAGTACACCCACGATCAGGGTTTGCTGGTGCACGTCTACACCATCGATGATGCGGTGGATTACCAGAAGGTCATGGACGCCGGGGTTGATGGCATCTTCACCAACCGTGCCAGCGAATTGTTGAAGTTCTATAAACGTCCGGCGGCGGGCACGGTTGCGCAGTTGTTGCAGAACAATGGGTATTGATCCCAGACCGTGGTGAACGCATCGCCAGCAAGCCGGCTCCTACAAGTTAGGGTCGTTCGCGAATTGTGTGAACGACTCAATCTTGTAGGAGCCGGCTTGCTGGCGATGCTCTTGGAATTAAGGGTGAATTAAGTTGCCCCAGTTAATCTGGCCCCACTTAAACAGCTCACCAAGGAAAGAACCTCATGAAGACTTTGACTGCCCTGTTCACCGCTGCCGCCCTGACCCTCACCGCTGGCCTGGCGCAAGCTGATGTTCGCGTCGACCAGATCCCTGAGCTAGTCAAGAGCGGCAAGATCAAGCCACTTGAAGAAATGAACCAGGAGGCCCTGAAGTTGCATCCGGGTGCGACGATTACCGACACCGACTTGGACAACCACTTCAACGGCTACGAGTACGAAGTTGAACTGCGCACTGCTGATGGCAAGGAGTTTGACGTGGACTTCGACGCCACCACCGGTAAAGTCCTGAGCAACAAACAAGACACCTGATTCATGTCACATAAGAAAGCCGCACGATTTTCGGATCGTGCGGCTTTTTTGCGTCTGTATCCAGCCGATACAAGCGCTCTCTCGCCACGAAAAACCGTCACAAAAACGTCATCACGCCTTGCGATGATGCGGCTCAAGTGAACCTGTGAAACCCGCGACAGGCCGCCTCCTCACAGCGAGACCTCATGAACCACAGCATCGACCAAAGCCATCGCGACCCGGACCTGTTCGGTCTGCTGTACGGTTTCAGTTTTCGCCCCGGCGAGCGCGGTCGGGAAATCGATTCGGCCATGGCGTTGCGGTCCCTGCAACAACCGGACGACAGCGACGAATTTCTCTGGCTGCACCTGAACCTCGCTCATGCCGCGTGCGAGCGCTGGATGAAAAGTCATCTGGAATTGCCCGACGAGTTTTTCGAAGCCTTGCATGAAGGCTCGCGTTCGACGCGCATCGAGCATGTCGATTCGGCGTTGCTGGCGGTGGTCAACGACGTGGTGTTCAACCTCAGCAGCATGGTCTCCTCGGACGTGTCGACGCTGTGGGTGTGTGCGCGCAGTCGGCTGATCATCAGCGCACGCCTGCAACCGCTGCACTCGGTGGACAAGTTGCGTTCCTCGGTGAAGGCCGGTGAGCGTTTTCGCTCGCCGCTGGAATTGCTCGTGCATTTGCTGCGCGACCAGGGCGAAGTGCTGACGCAGATCGTGCGCAAGACCAGCCTCAGCGTCGATCAGATAGAAGATGAATTGCTGTCCTCGCGACTGTCGACCAATCGCGCGGAGCTGGGCGCCAATCGCCGGGTGCTGGTGCGCTTGCAACGGCTGCTGGCGCTGGAGCCGGGCTCGTTGCTGCGCCTGCTCAATCGCCCGCCGCAATGGTTGCAGAAGGAAGACGTGAAGGAGCTGCGCAAGTCCACCGAGGAGTTTGCGCTGATCATCAACGACCTCACGGCGCTGGGTGAGCGGATCAAGCTGTTGCAGGAAGAAATTGCCGCCAACCTCAACGAGCAAAGCAACCGCACGCTGTTCACCCTGACCGTGGTCACGGTGCTGGCGTTGCCGATCAACATCATTGCCGGTTTCTTCGGCATGAACGTGGGGGGCGTGCCGCTATCCCAGGACCCGGAGGGGTTCTGGATCCTGGTGGCCTTGGTTGCGACGTTTACGGTGATTGCAGGGCGTTGGGCGTTTCGCAAGCGCCAGGATTATTAAGCAACCACCCTGCCCTGTAGGAGCGAGGCTTGCCCGCGAATGAGGCGCCGCGGTATGCCTGATACACCGCGTTATCGTTCTTCGCGGGCAAGCCTCGCTCCTACAGGGACGGTGTCAAGTTCGGATCGGTGGTATCAGCAAAAAACCCAAACACTGACCCAACGCAGCCTCCCTGTAATATTTAGCAACGATCATGACCGACACACTTCCCTCCTCAGGATTGTCCGGCATGGCTACTCCTTCCTTTTCCGCTGCCCAGGCGCCCGCCAGCAGTGCCAGACCGCAGCTCGACAAGAAACCCAACCTGTTCACCCTGGTGATTTTCTTCGGTGTGCTGGCCAGTGGACTGTTGTTCACCGCGTACAGCCTGATGCACGACATGAGCGAACTCGGCACGGTGGTCACCACCTGGACGCCGTTTCTGTTGCTGGGCGTGGCGCTGCTGATCGCGCTGGGCTTTGAGTTCGTCAACGGTTTCCACGACACCGCCAACGCGGTGGCCACGGTGATTTACACCAACTCGATGCCACCGAATTTCGCGGTGGCCTGGTCCGGGTTCTTCAACTTCCTGGGGGTGTTGCTGTCCAGCGGCGCGGTGGCGTTCGGCATCATCGCCCTGCTGCCGGTGGAGCTGATTCTGCAAGTCGGTTCGTCCGCCGGGTTCGCGATGATTTTCGCCCTGCTGATCGCCGCGATCCTGTGGAACCTCGGCACCTGGTGGCTGGGCTTGCCGGCGTCGTCGTCACACACGCTGATCGGTTCGATCATTGGTGTCGGTGTGGCCAATGCCCTGATGCATGGCCGCGACGGCACCAGCGGCGTGGACTGGGCGCAGGCCACCAAAATCGGTTATGCGCTGTTGCTCTCGCCGCTGGTCGGCTTTGGTTTTGCCGCGCTGTTGCTGCTGGCCTTGCGCGCCTTCGTCAAGAATCGTGCGTTGTACAAGGCGCCAAAAGGCAACACGCCGCCACCGTGGTGGATTCGCGGCATGCTGATCGTGACCTGCACCGGCGTGTCGTTTGCCCACGGCTCCAACGATGGCCAGAAAGGCATGGGTCTGATCATGCTGATTCTGGTCGGCACGCTGCCCATGGCTTATGCGCTGAACCGCACCATGCCGGCCGATCAGGCTTTGCAGTTCGCCGCCGTCGCCGAAGTCACCCAGCAAGCGCTGGTGAAAAATTCGCCGCTGCCGGCACCGGCCGACCCGCGTGCGGTGTTGTCCGACTACGTGCGCAGCAAGGAGGCCGCGCCGCAACTTATCCCGGCCCTCGCCGCGCTCACCGGCCGTATCGGCGCCGAGGTCAAGGGTTACGGCTCGTTGTCCAAAGTGCCCGCCGAAGCCGTGGGCAACGTGCGTAACGACATGTACCTGGCCAGCGAAACCATTCGCCTGATGGACAAGAACAAAGTCGGCAACTTCGACGCCGACACCAGCGGCAAGCTGCAACTGTTCAAACAGCAGATCGACAATTCGACGCGGTTTATCCCGCTGTGGGTGAAAATCGCGGTGGCGATTGCGCTGGGCCTGGGCACGATGGTCGGCTGGAAACGCATCGTGGTGACGGTCGGCGAAAAGATCGGCAAGTCCCACCTGACCTACGCGCAAGGCGCCTCGGCGGAAACCGTGGCCATGCTGACCATCGGTGCTGCGGATATGTTCGGATTACCGGTGTCGACCACCCACGTGTTGTCTTCAGGAGTGGCCGGGACCATGGTCGCCAACGGCGGCGGCTTGCAGATGAAGACCATCCGCAATCTGCTGATGGCGTGGGTGTTGACCTTGCCGGCGGCGATTGTGCTGTCGGGCAGTTTGTATTGGTTGTTCACCCAAATCTTCTAGTCCCAACACAACCCCTGTGGGAGCGAGGCTTGCCCGCGAAGAACGATAACGAGGTCTAGCCGAATGACCGCGTTATCGTTCTTCGCGGGCAAGTCGGAATGCCGCACCACTCGCTCCTACAGGGGAATTTTTTCGTCTGGAGAATGCTTTTCGTCGCAAATTCAGGGGATTGCGTTTTTATTGATCCTCCGCCCACCGGATTGCTCTTCAGTTTGCTAACGTGTGGCCGACTCTTAAGAGACTCGATGTATTCAGGAGAGGAACCGTGAATCTGTACATCAATCAGCTTCAACACAAAGCTGACTTCAAAGAAGCCATCTATGGCGGTGACATCTTCCTGAACACACAACTGCGCGCCGCCAAAGAGCTGTGCGCGTTCGCCCAGGAAAGCATCACCGCTGCCTTCGACGGCGAGACCAACCACCAGGCGCTGCACACGCTGATGCCGGTGGAAGAATTCGTCGTACTGGTGACGCGCCTCAAGGGCCAGTTCACCAACAGCCTGCGTGCCAAAGAACTGATTCGCAGCTTCACCGAAGAGATCGGTGCCGCCCCCGAAGAATTCATCTTCGACGTACCGCGTATCCGCGTCGTGCCCAACTACGACTACCTGCATGCGGGCGTCAGCTATGCCTACAAGCCGCATCGCGATACCTGGTACGGCGGCGTCGATTGCCAGATCAATACCTGGATGCCGGTCTACACGATCCAGCCTGACCAGACCATGATGATCAACCCGGCCTACTTCGATGCCCCGGTGAAAAACACCTCGGCGCAATGGAGCCTGTCGGACTGGATTGGCGTACAACGTCAACGCGCCAAGGACAACGTCAAGGAAGAGGCACGCCAGCACCCGGTGCCCACCGAAGCGATCAACACCGCGTCCGAAATTCGCATCGCCGGCAACACCGCCGAGATGCTGGTTTTCTCGGGTTCACACCTGCACGGCACGGTGCCCAACTACACGCAACAAACCCGTTTCAGCGTGGATTTCCGCCTGATGCACCTCGACGACCTCAAGCACAAGCGCGGCGCGATCAACGTCGACAGCGCCTGCCCTGATGTCGGCGCAGGTTTCAAAGACTATTTCCACGCCCACGACTTTTCTAATTTCCAAGGAATCGAAGCATGACCAAGCGTCGCATCACGCCTGCCGAGGCCCAGTACAACGAAACCCGTACCAACGTTCTGAAACGGGTCGATGCCGAGTACGTGGCCGACGCACCGTTCGTCTTCGCCAACCGCATCGGCGTGACCGCTGCACTGTCGCGTATGGAACTGTTCAAGAAAGTCGCTGAAGTACCGGGCGCGATCATCGAGTGCGGCGTGTACAAGGGCAATTCGCTGATGCTGTACATGCACTTGTCGATGATCCTGGAACCGTACGCGATCAACCGTTCGATCGTGGGCTTCGACACCTTCGAAGGCTTCCAGAGCATCGACAAGAAAGAAGACCCGGCCGACGTCAACGAGACCATGTTCGCCGACACCGACCAGTCGCTGATCCAGGACATGATCGACGCCAACGACCTGCTGCGCCCGGTCAACCGCATCCCGCGTTGCGAACTGGTCAAGGGCGACATCGTCAAGACCGTACCGGAGTGGGTCAAGACCCGTCCGGACCTGGTCGTGGCCATGCTGATCCTCGACACCGACCTGTACGAGTCGACCAAAGTCGCGCTGGAAACCTTCCTGCCGTACATGCCAAAAGGCGCCATCGTGGTGCTGGACGAAGTCGCTTACCGCAACTTCCCGGGCGAAACCAAAGCCCTGCGTGAAGTGCTCGACCTGAACAAGATCGAGCTCAAGCGTCTGCCGTTCGACAGCTGCGTAGGCTACTTCCACGTCTAACGCTCCCTTGTAGGAGCCGGCTTGCTGGCGATCCAGACGACTCGGTGAAACAGACACACCGCGTTGCCTGAATCGCCAGCAAGCCGGCTCCTACAGAGGTATACGCATCACCATTCGCTCGCGCACTACGTCATACACCCAGTGGTAAACGTAGGTGTACGGCAGGAAAAACAGCAACACCCCGATATCCAGCAAGAACGCCTGCCACAGGCTGACGTTGAGCCACCAGGCAATCAGCGGTACGCCGACCGCCACCAACCCGCCTTCAAACAGCAGCGCATGAACGACTCGCGTCCAGGCGTTGTGCGCAATCTCGAATCGCGTCAGCACGCGGTCAAAAATCCCGTTGAAAATCACGTTCCAGGCCAGGGCCAGCGCCGCAATGACAACGGTGACGACGCCCATGTCGAGCATCGGCTTGTCCATGATCCACGCCAGCAACGGGGTGCAGATCACGATGGCCAGCAGTTCAAAGCCGATGGCCTGGAAAATACGTTCAGTGATGGATTTGTTGGCGTTCATGAGCAGAACTCCCTGAGTGACTGTGGTTGCCATGATCCATCCTCGCACCGATACTTCATAACCAATAACCATCGATCAAGGCGATAGTTCATGGCCTCTCAGGAAGTGTTGCAAGCGTTTGTGCAAGCGGCGACCCAAGGCTCGTTTTCAGCGGCGGCGCGCAAACTGGGGCGCAGTCAGTCGACCATTAGTGCTGCGGTGGCAAGCCTGGAGATCGATCTGAATCTGGTGTTGTTCGACCGCAGCAGCCGCAAGCCCACGCTGACGCCGGCCGGGCACGTGATGTTGCAACGGGCCGAGGAAATCCTCGCGGCCACCAGCCGCCTGGAAATGACCGCCGGCCAACTCTCTCAGGGTGTCGAACCGAAGCTGACCGTGGCGATTTCCGACACCTATCAGTCCGACCGTTTCGAAGCGGCGCTCAGTGCGTTCGAGCAGCGTTACCCGGACCTGGAACTCGAATGCCTGATCGCCGAATGCGATGACCTGGTGGCGCTGGTGCAAAGCGGTCGGGCGCATGTGGCGTTCGCCGAGCAACAGGACAGTTACCCGCCGGACCTGGTCAGTTCGACGGTGCAGGAACGCACGGAAATCGCTTTGTTCGTGTCGCGTGAGCATCCGCTGGCGACCCTGACCGGAATCGATCAGGAGCTGTTGCAGCAGCATCGGGAGCTGCGTCTGGCGACCATCGTCAATCCGTATGAAAGCCGGGCGAAGGGGCGCGTGTGGTCGGCACCGAGTTACTTGATGCTGCTGGAAATGGCTCAGGGTGGATTCGGCTGGGCGCCGTTGCCGCGATGGCTGGTGGGGCGGTTTGGTGCCGGGACGTTGCAGGAGTTGAACGTGCGAGGGTGGCCGAAGCCGCTGTTCGTCGATGCGTTGTGGTCGCGGCTGCATCCGCCGGGGCCGGCGGGGAGTTGGTTGTTGGGCAAGATGTTGGAATGAAGGTCCTGCGGACCTTATCGCCGGCAAGCCGGCTCCTACAAAGGGCAGCGCTGAACCTGTAGGAGCCGGCTTGCCGGCGATGGGGCCGGCGAATTCACCTCACTTTAACGCCCTGATCCGCGCCTCGATAAACCGCCGCTCCGGCATCTGCTGCGTCAATTCAAACGCCCGCTCATACGCCGCCCGCGCCTCCTCAACCCTGCCCAACTGCCGACAAAACTCCGCCCGCGCCGAATGTGCCAGGTGGTAATCCAGCAATTCGCCGCGATTCAGAATCCCTTCAACCAACGTCAACCCCGCCAACGGTCCATCGCGCTTGGAGATCGCTGCCGCGCGATTCAGCTCAATCACCGGCGAAGGCACCGCCGCCAACAGCACATCATACAAACCCGCAATCTGCGCCCAGTCCGTCTCCCCCGCCGTCGGCGCTTCGGCATGCACCGCCGCAATCGCCGCTTGCAGGCAGTAAGGCCCGAATCGCCGCGAGGTCAACGCCCGCGCAATCAGCGCGCACCCTTCGGCAATCAACGCGGCATCCCACAGCGTACGGTCCTGCTCATCCAGCACAATCAGCTCGCCACTCGCCGACGTTCGCGCCGGGCGTCGTGACTCATGCAACAGCATCAGCGCCAGCAGACCCATCACTTCGGGTTCGGGAAGCAATTCCATGACCAATCGGCCGAGCCGGATGGCCTCGCGGGTCAGATCCTCGCGAGTCAGTTCAGCACCGATGGACGCCGAGTAACCTTCGTTGAACACCAGGTAAATCACCCGCAGCACGCTGTCGAGACGCTCGGGCAATTCCGCCAGGGTCGGCACCTGATAAGGGATTTTCGCGTCGCGGATTTTCGCCTTGGCGCGCACGATGCGCTGGGCAATGGTGGCCGGTGCCGAGAGAAACGCCCGGGCGATTTCCTCGGTGGTCAGGTCGCAGACTTCGCGCAACGTCAGCGGCACTTGAGCATCCGCCGCGAGTGCCGGGTGACAGCAGGTGAAGATCAAACGCAGGCGATCGTCTTCCACGTCTTCGTCACTCCAGTCGGCCTGCTCCAGCGCTTCCAGTTGCGCGATCAGCATCGGCCGGGACGCGGCAAACCGCGCGCGCCGACGCAAGCCGTCGATGGCCTTGAAGCGCCCGGTGGACACCAGCCAGGCACGCGGATTGTCCGGCACACCGTCACGCTGCCAACGCTCGACCGCGATGAAAAAAGCCTCGTGCAGAGCCTCCTCGGCCAGATCGAAATCACCGAGCAAACGGATCAGGGTCGCGAGGATTCGCCGCGAGTCTTCGCGGTAAACCTGCTCGACCCGAGCCTTGACCGACACGTCAGCCATCAGTGCCGATGGCCTTCAATCACCCACATCACCACGCAAACCTCCTTATCAGGGATTCAATTGACGAACCGGTCGCACCTCGACACAGCCGACCCGGGCCGCCGGAATATTGCCTGCGACCTGGAGGGCTTCATTGAGGTCCTTGGCGTCGATCAGGTAGAAGCCGGCCAACTGCTCCTTGGTTTCGGCGAACGGGCCGTCGGTGATCGACACTTTGCCGTTGCGCATGCGCACGGTGGTCGCGGTCTGCACCGACTCCAGCGCTTCGGCGGCGAGCATGCGGCCGCTGCCCTGGATCGATTCGGCGTAGGCCATGCACTCGGCGTCGTTGGGACTTTCGGGCAGCGAGTGCAACTCCTGTTCGTTGCTGTAGACCAGGCATAAATACTTCATGGGGCTCTCCGGATCGAACTGATCAACTATGGCTGCAGTTTGGCGCGTGGGGGGCACTTCCCGACGATCAGGGCTGCAGACCGAACAACGCGGTACCGCTCGTCATGTCGAACGGCGCCGACCAGTGTTCATGGACGATGCGCCATTGCCCGGCCTCGCGCCGATAGCAGCCGGTCACGCGCATCCAGCAGGCCTGGGTTTCGCCCTTCTCGTTGGTGCCGCCGCAATGGGCCAGCCAATGGGCGAAGGCGATGTGCTCGTCGGCCACGATGTTCATCTGGTCAAAATCAAAGGTGTGCGGGCCCTGGCACATTTCCATGCATTCCAGCCAATGCGCGCGGTAGGCCGCCTTGCCGCGAAACTGCAGGGCCTTGACCGCGTCGTAGGAGACGATGTCCTCGGCATACAACGCCATGATTTTCTCGAGATCCTTGGTGATGACCGCCTGACGATAGGTGTCGATCAGGGCCTGGATTTCGTGGGTAGCGTTCATGGTGGTTCTCCGTGTTTTTTGTTGTGAAGACACCCTTAGTCGTCCGGCAAGACGCCAGATCGACAGTCAAATTAAAAATAATCCATGGGCGCAAACTCGCTAGAATCCGAGGCTCATTTCTGTTGGAAAAAGGACACTCCAGTGACAACCCGACTCGTGCCTTACGAAAGCCTGAACGCGAAGCAGCGCCAAGAGGTGGAGGCCATCGAAGTTCATCAGGAACAGATCAAGTTCTCCGGCGACATCCACGGTGCGTTGCACACCCTGCTGTCCAAACCCGGCCCCGGCGTCAAAGGATTTGCCCTGCTGGTCGAGGATGTCCCGGTGGCTTTCCTGCTGCTCAAACGCCCGCCAGTGCTGCCGGCCTGGGCCGACGAACACAGCGCCACCCTGCATGCGTTGCAAGTCGATCAGCGTCAACAGGGCAAAGGTTATGGCAAGGCCTGCCTGCAAGCCTTGCCGGAAGTCGCGCGTCAGGCGTTTCCGGAAATACGGGGGCTGGAGTTGTCGGTGGATGCGGACAACGAAGCGGCCATCGCGCTGTATGCAAAATTCGGCTGGGTCGACAGCGGCGAGGCCTACAAGGGCCGGATCGGTTACGAACGGCGCATGGGTCTGGTTTTCTGAGGTGGTTATGCTCGACAGCATCGAAGCACTGGAAGCAATTTACGGCCATCCCCACGACCGCGCCGTGCGCAAGCAAATCGCCTTTTTGAACGAGGACTATCAAGCGATGGTCCGCGCCTCGCCGCTGGTGATCATCAGCTCGGTTGGCCCCGACGGCTTGGACGGCTCACCTCGCGGCGACACGCCGGGTTTCGTGCGAATCATCGATGAGCGCACCCTGGCGATCCCGGATCGCCCGGGCAACAACCGCATCGACACGCTACGCAATGTGGTGTTCGATCCGCGGGTGTCGCTGTTGTTCATCATCCCGGGGATCGGCGAGACGTTACGGGTCAACGGCACAGCGCAGATCAGCAATGAGCCGGCCTTGCTGGAAAGCTTCGCGGTCAACGGCAAATCGGCGCGCACGGTGATGCTGGTGACGGTGGAGGCGGCGTTTTTTCACTGCTCGAAAGCGATTGTGCGTTCGGATTTGTGGAACCCGCAGAAGCACCTGGATCGCTCGGCGCTGCCGACGGCGGGAGCGTTTCACAAGCGGTTGAATGATGGGCAGTTTGATGCCGAGACGTATGACCGGGAAGCGCCGGTGAGGGTGCGGGACAGCCTCTACTGACACGAATCCTGACCATTGTAGGAGCCGGCTTGCCGGCGATGGCGGCGTATCAATCAACATTGACGGTGCCTGACACACCGCTATCGCCGGCAAGCCGGCTCCTACAGGGGATCTTCTGCGTTTGGTAGATGGGGTTACAACGCCAACACCATCTCATGCCACGCCATTCCGCCATGGTCCGACGCGGAAGGTTTGACGTAGGCAAATCCGAACCCGGCATACAACGGAATGTGCCGCTCCTTGCACATCAGGTTGATGCTGGTCTTGCCCAGCCCACCCGTGCGCTCGATGAACTCGCCCATCAGACGTTTCGCCAAACCCTTCCCCTGATAATCCGGATGCACCACCACCGACATGATCACCACGTGCGGGCCGGCCGGGTCGTGGCCGATCAGTTCCTTGAACGCTTCGTCCGACATTTCCACCTGAAACGCCGCACCGGAGTTGATGAAACCGGCTACAACGCCATCCACTTCGGCGACGATGAAACCTTCAGGCCAGGTGGCGATGCGCGTAGCGATTTTTTCTCGGGTGGCAGCTTCGTCACCTTCGTAGGCAACGGTTTCGATGGCGTAGCAGCGGTCCAGGTCAGCGGGGGTGACGTGGCGGATGACGGTGTTCATGGCGGCTCGGAATCAGCGGGGAAAGGCTGGGGATCATAAATCAGCGTCAGGACGACATCGAGAGGCGAATCGCTGATCCGCCTCTCAATCAGGCATTACGCCTTGAGCGGTAGCCAGATTTCCAGCACGCCGGTGTTGAGCTTCGGGTTGAAGTCTTCGCTGTAGCGTTCGAATTCCGGGGCGTCCGCCGCCTCTTTACCGGACTGCGGCAACCAGGTTTTCCAGATGTACTGAAACGTCGCGGGCAACTGGTCCAGCGCGCCTTTGTGCTCGAACACCGCGTAATGCTGGGGTTGGACCTCAACCCAGCGGTACTTCTCGGGCAGGTCGTCGAGTTTGTCGATCTCGACGCCGGCGATGTATTCGAAGCCGCCCTTGCCATCCGGATTGCAGCAGATGCCGTAGGTCACTTCGCTTTTTTGACCGGGAATTTTGCCAATCTCGGGAACGAATTTCTCCCAGAGTTTGGGAATGCCTTGCGTGGTCTGCTGGGTAAATCGTCCACCAAACCCCGCAATGAGCAGGAAGTGCCCATGTTCGAAACGTGGTTCCGGCATTTCGCCGCGTGTCTGCTCATCCATGACTCGACTCCTTGGTACAAAAAGTGGGTTCGGCTGGGAGTATAGAAGCCAAACCCGATTCGCCCAATTACAGCGTATGCAACGCCTCGACCGCGCCAGCGCCAACAAACTCGTTGTACCCCGATAGGATCACGTACACCGCGAAATAGCAGAAGATCGCCGCCGATGCCATGTACGAATAACGCAGCAGCTTGTCGCCCAGCAACTTGCCGCCATGGCTCGCGGCAAAGCACAGGCCTGCCGACCACAACAGTCCGGCACAGAGAAATCCGCCGAGGAACAATGCCGAGCTGAGCGCCCCGCCACCGCCGGACCGCGCGATCAGCGTGCCGCCTACCGCCGCGAACCAGAGAATGGCGCTGGGTGACGACATGGCGAGGAAGATTCCGCGAAAGAACTCCTTGCGGTGCGAGTTGTGGCCCACGTCGGCGGTCTCGGCCAACAGCGCTTCATGGTGGATCGCCGAATAGATCATCTTCGCCGCGAAATAGATCAGCAACGCCGAACCACCAATCCACAACACCCAGCGCACGGTTTCGTATTGCAGCAAAACGGTCATGCCGGCCAAGGCCAGTACGGCGTAGATCAGGTCGCCGACGCAGGTGCCCAACCCCAGCGCAAAGCCTTGAAAATAGCCGCGCTGCATGGCCAGCGTGATCATCGCGATGTTGGCTACGCCGATGTCCAGGCACAGAGAAAGGCTCAGCAGAAAGCCGCTGCTAAATTCCATCGACCGATTTCCTTCGGAAAAAAAATTATTTACGTGGAGGCTGGACAGTCTGCCACAGCTGCCCTTACATTCCGCCACAGGTCACCGCAGTGACCAGCGTCGCTCGGACGGTTCCGGGCGCTTACGTTATCCGAGGCAACAATGGCCGAACAAGGTTCGCCGCGCCGCTTTGCGCGCATAGATCGACTCCCCCCTTACGTATTCAACATCACCGCCGAACTGAAGATGGCCGCCCGTCGTCGTGGCGAAGACATCATCGACTTGAGCATGGGCAATCCCGACGGCCCGACGCCGCCGCACATTGTCGAAAAACTCGTCACCGTCGCCCAGCGCGAAGACACCCACGGTTATTCCACGTCCAAGGGCATTCCACGTCTGCGCCGGGCGATTTCCAACTGGTACAAGGAACGCTACGAGGTCGACATCGACCCGGAAAGCGAAGCCATCGTGACCATCGGTTCCAAGGAAGGCCTGGCGCACTTGATGCTCGCCACCCTGGACCAGGGCGACACCGTGCTGGTGCCGAACCCGAGCTACCCGATTCACATCTACGGTGCCGTGATTGCCGGCGCCCAGGTGCGTTCGGTGCCGCTGATTCCGGGCGTGGACTTCTTCGCCGAACTGGAACGGGCGATTCGCGGCTCGATCCCGAAACCGAAGATGATGATCCTCGGCTTCCCGTCCAACCCCACCGCGCAGTGCGTTGAGCTGGATTTCTTCGAGCGCGTCATCGCCCTCGCCAAACAGTACGACGTACTGGTGGTACATGACCTGGCCTACGCCGACATCGTCTACGACGGCTGGAAAGCCCCGTCGATCATGCAAGTGCCCGGCGCCAAGGACATTGCGGTGGAGTTTTTCACCCTGTCCAAGAGCTACAACATGGCGGGCTGGCGCATCGGCTTCATGGTCGGCAACCCGGAACTGGTCAACGCCCTGGCGCGGATCAAGAGCTACCACGACTACGGCACCTTCACACCGCTGCAAGTCGCGGCGATTGCCGCACTGGAAGGCGATCAGCAATGCGTGAAAGACATCGCCGAGCAGTATCGGCAGCGGCGCAACGTGCTGGTCAAAGGCCTGCATGAACTGGGCTGGATGGTGGAAAACCCGAAAGCGTCGATGTACGTCTGGGCGAAGATTCCCGAAGCGTATTCGCATCTTGGCTCGTTGGAATTCGCCAAGAAACTGCTCGCCGAGGCCAAGGTCTGCGTCTCGCCGGGTGTCGGGTTCGGGGAATATGGGGATGATCATGTGCGCTTCGCGCTGATCGAAAACCAGGACCGGATTCGTCAGGCCGTGCGCGGGATTCGCGGGATGTTCAGGGCGGATGGTTTGGTCGCAAAAACCAACGCCTGACCTGTAGGAGCCGGCTTGCTGGCGATGCAGGCGACTCGGTTTAACTTCTTGACCGAGTCGATGCCATCGCCAGCAAGCCGGCTCCTACAATAGTGTTGCTTAGACGAACAACGACAGCAGCAGGATAAAGCCCAGGCCAACCACCGACAGGATGGTTTCCATCGCCGTCCAGGTCTTGAAGGTTTCCGCTACGGTCATGTTGAAGTACTGCTTCACCAGCCAGAAACCCGCGTCGTTGACGTGAGAGAGAATCAACGAACCGGCGCCGGTCGCCAGCACCAGCAGCTCACGGTTCACACCCGGAATCATCCCCACCACCGGCACCACGATGCCTGCGCCAGTAATGGTCGCCACGGTTGCCGAACCGGTCGCAATACGGATCACCGCCGCCACCAGCCAGGCCAGCAGGATCGGCGAGATTTGCGCGGCCACCGCCATGTTGCCGATGACATTACCCACGCCGCTGGTCACCAGCATCTGCTTGAAGCCACCACCGGCACCGATGATCAGGATGATCGCGGCGGTTGGCGCGAGACTCGCATCCAGCCATTTGAGCATCTGGTTGGAACCAATGCCCTGCTTGTAACCGAAGGTGTACAGCGACAGTAGCAACGCCAGCAGCAGGGCCGAGATCGGGTGACCGATCAGGTCCATGAAGGTGCGGAAGAAGTTGCCGTCCGGCAGCACCACGTCGGCGAAGGTCTTGAGCAGCATCAGGAACACCGGCGACAGCACGGTGATCAAGGTGATGGAGAAGCTCGGGAGATCGGCAGAATCGTTCTCACGCGCCAGTTGATCCACCAGCTCCTGGTTCGGATGGCCGGGAATGTACTTGGCAATGAAGGTGCCGTAGATCGGGCCAGCGATGATGGCCGTCGGCAGTGCGACGATCAGGCCGTACAGAATGGTTTTACCGATGTCGGCGCCAAACACGCCGATGGCCAGCAGCGGACCCGGGTGCGGCGGAACAAGACCGTGCACGGCGGACAGACCGGCCAGCAGCGGGATACCGATCTTGATGATCGACACGCCGGTACGCCGGGCGACGATGAACACCAGCGGGATCAGCAGCACAAAACCGATTTCGAAGAACAGCGGAATGCCGACCAGGAACGCGGCGAACATCATTGCCCACTGCACTTTGTCCTTGCCGAACGCACGAATCAGCGTCTGGGCAATCTGATCCGCCCCGCCCGACTCGGCCATCATTTTGCCGAGCATGGTGCCCAGCGCGAGGATGATGCCGACGAAACCGAGCACGCCACCGAAGCCGTCCTGGAACGCCTTGATGATGGTGCCGATCGGCATGCCGGAAGTCAGCCCGAGAAAGGCTGCGGCAATGATCAGGGCAATGAACGGGTGAAATTTGAACTTGGTGATCAGGACGATAAGCCCGATCACCGTGACCACTGCATCGAGCAGCAGGAACGTCTCGTGGGACATGCCAAACATTAGGGGTGTCTCCTGGTTGTTGTTGTTATTAAAACGGGTAATTCGAAAGCCATAAGGACAGCGCTATCTCTTCAAGCAAAATTTAACCGGCGCGTTTCAGGCCGTGTTCCAGCCACCAGGCGTGGGCTTGCTTCGCCAACTGGTCGACGCTGTGGTTCGAGGCGTCGAGGGCCAGGGTCAGCGGCTCGCCAACCGGGGATTCAAGGGTGGCGAACTGGCTGTCGATCAGGGTCGACGGCATGAAATGGCCCGGCCGATGGGAGACACGATCGGCCGCCACTTCAGGCGTGAGCTCAAGGAACACAAAACCCAGGCCCGGCAAGGCGCTGCGCAAAACTTCGCGGTAACTGTGTTTGAGGGCCGAGCAGGTCAACACCGGGCGCTGGCCCGTGGCGTCGACGCGGCGCAATTCATCGCACAGGCTGTCGAGCCAGCCAGCACGGTCGTCGTCGTTCAGGGGGATACCCGCGCTCATCTTTTCGATATTGGCGGCAGGGTGGAAAGTATCGCCTTCAATGGCAGTCGCGCCGCTGAGCTGGCACAAGGCTTCGCTGACGCAGGTCTTGCCGCAACCGGCAACGCCCATGATGACCAGGGCGGTGATGGGATGATTCATGTAACACCTCAGCGCGCAGACAGCGCTACCTTTGCCAGTTATGACACTAGACGAAAAGTAGAAGTTGCCGACGCCTTCTTGTCATTTTTGTGGGTTGCAGCATGTTCGTTCCGGACGCCGAAAAGCGAGGTTCAGGCAAAACTCGCTTACGCATTTGCAGCTGCATCGGGACAGCGCTACCTTAGTGCCTTGAATTTTGTTTGGCAAGCCGCCCGATGACCTCTTCTAAAAACGATAAAAATACGCGAACCACTGGCCGTCCTACCCTCAATGAAGTAGCCCGACTGGCCGGCGTCAGCCCCATTACCGCCTCCCGCGCCTTGCGCGGCGTGAGCACGGTGGCCACCGAACTGGTGGAAAAAGTCCAGAAAGCCGCGCTTGAACTCAACTACGTGGTCAACCCCGCCGCCCGAGCGTTAGCCTCGGCCCAGAGCCATTCCGTGGTGGTTTTGGTGCCGTCGCTGTCCAACTTGCTGTTCATCGACACCCTGGAAGCCATTCATCAGGTTTTACGACCGAAGGGCTTCGAAGTGCTGATCGGCAACTTCCATTACTCGCGTGATGAAGAAGAAAACCTGCTGCGCAATTACATGGCCTATCAGCCGCGCGGTTTGCTGCTGACCGGGTTTGATCGCACCGAAAGTTCGCGGCGGATGATCGAGGCGAGCAATATTCCCTGCGTGTACATGATGGAACTCGACAGCGCTGCGGGTCTCAATTGCGTGGGTTTCTCGCAACTGGCGGCCGGCGAAACGGCGGCGGAGCATTTGCTGTCCCGCGGTCGCAAGCGTCTGGCGTACATCGGTGCGCAACTGGATCAGCGCACATTGCTGCGTGGCGAAGGATTTCGCAAAGCCCTGCAAAAGGCTGGTCGCTATGACCCGGACCTGGAAGTGCTGACGCCCCGCGCCTCCTCCGTCGGCCTGGGTGGCGAGCTGTTCCTGCAACTGATCGCCAGTCATCCCGATGTCGACGCAATCTTCTTCGGCAACGACGACCTGGCCCAGGGCGCGCTGCTGGAAGCGATGCGCTGCGGGATCAAAATCCCCGAACAAGTGGCGGTCCTCGGTTTCAACGACTTGCCGGCCTCGGCGCACATGGTCCCGCGCCTGAGCAGCATCAATACCCCGCGCGAGGCAATTGGCCGGCGCGCGGCAGAGCAGATGCTGACGTTGATGGCGGGCAACACCGTGGCGAAACCGGTGCAGGACATGGGGTTCGAATTGAAGGTGCGCGAAAGCACGTAACCCTGTAGGAGCCGGCTTGCTGCGGGCGGCGTTCCGACGATGGCATCACCGCGTTGTATCTTATGAACCGAGGTGATGCGATCGTCGGAACGCCGCCCGCAGCAAGCCGGCTCCTACAGGGGTATTCTGACCATTCCAAAAGCGTCTGACCGCTGTAGGAGTATCTCAATGGAACATGCACTGAAGATCCTGGGTAAGGCCTCGTCCATCAACGTCAGAAAAGTCCTGTGGACCTGCGACGAGCTGGGCCTTTCCTACGAACGCGAGGACTGGGGTAGCGGGTATGCGTCGACCCACAGTCCCGAATTTGTCCGGCTCAACCCCAACGCACAGGTGCCGGTGATCATCGATGAAGCCGGCGTGCTGTGGGAGTCCAATACCATCTGCCGTTACCTGGCCGGCAAACACCCGCACGCAGAATTGCTGCCACATGAACCGGCGGCGCGCGCCCGGGTGGAGCAGTGGATGGATTGGCAAGCCACCGATCTCAATTCGTCCTGGAGCTACGCATTCACGGCGCTGGTACGCAAAGACCCGGAGTTCCAGGACGCGCACCGGATCGCCACGGGCTTGCGCGGCTGGAATCAGAAGATGGGCATCCTCGAGCATCAGCTCGCGACCACCAAAGCCTATGTTGCCGGACCACGGTTCACGCTGGCCGATATCGTCATCGGGCTGTCAGTCAACCGTTGGCTGATGACGCCGATGGATCGACCGGACTTCCCGGCCATCGACGAATATTTCCAACGCCTGGCGCAACGCCCCGGGTTCCTCAAACACGGCTGCAACGGCCTGCCTTGATCGGTCGACCTCTGCCGTCGGGCGGCAAAGGTTGACCGCAACTCTTTCGTTTCCTGCTCAAGAAAAAATACAACTCATTGAAAATATTGGGCTTTATTGCTTGGGCACGCTAATTGCTCAAGTCGCTGCACCGCAAACACCTACAAGGTCTACTCATCATGTTGGTCAGTGCAAAGCAAAACCTAATGACGCCGCTTCCCAAAAAGCCGGGCGACGAACCGACTGCGGATGCCGCCGCGGGTCTTCAAGGTGGCCTGCAAGCCGTGTTGATGCAGAGCGTGCAAAACAATATCCAGCTGCAAAACGTGAAGAACGATGGGAAGGTCCTGGCGTCTGCCTCCAGGCTCGCCACGGAACAGGTCAACGCCGCCAATAAAATCAGCGACAACGTCGATGAAGCGTTCGCCAAGACCCGCGTCGCGCTGCAAGCCACCGATGCTTCGACAGTGCCAAAGGCCGGTGAAAGCACCGCCATGGCCGACTTCAAGGACTACATGAGCAAAACCCCGGAACAGCGGTTGCGCGACAGTATTCTGAAGGAGATGGGGATTACCGAAGAAGACCTGAAAGCCATGCCGCCGGAGAAACAACTGGCGGTCGGTAAAGAGATTGCCGAGCGTCTGCAAGACAAGATAAAACTGGCGCAGGCCGAGAAAGAAAACGGCAGCAGCAGTGAGAAAAGCGGCGCCCAGGTGGTCGACAAGTTCCTCGCATCGCTCTGACCACGCGGATGCTTCTGTAGGAGCGAGGCTTGCCCGCGAAGAGGCCGTCACATTCAACATTAATGTCGACTGACGCACCGCTTTCGCGGGCAAGCCTCGCTCCTACAGTTCATGGGTGAACCCACAATCCAGAATCCGTTACGATTCCCTGTAGGGGCGTTTCAATTCAATTGCAGCGTTGAATTGAACTGGCTGATCGCGTCCACCACATGCCGCGAGCCTTGCTGGATTTCCAGGATCACCTCCCCCGCCTCGTTCGCCAGTTCCACCCCAAGGCCGGTGCGGCTCAAACTCGACTGCATGCTCGACACCGCGCTCAACGACAAATCGTGGTTTTTGCGCACCACGTCGACAATCTCCAGCGTCGCCTGGCTCGTGCGTGCAGCGAGGCTGCGAACCTCATCCGCCACCACGGCAAACCCTCGGCCGTGCTCCCCGGCCCGCGCCGCCTCGATGGCCGCGTTGAGCGCCAGCAGGTTGGTCTGGTCGGCAATGCCGCGAATGGTCTGAACGATGGTGCCGATGATGTCGGACTGTTTGCTTACCGCATCGATGCTCAGCGCCGCTTCGTTCAAATCCCTGGAAATGTCCTGGATGATCTGCACCGTCTGCTGCACCACCTGAGACCCCTTCTGCGCGCAGGCGTCGTTCTGCACTGAAGTGCTGTGGGCCGACTCCGCAGCCGTTTGCAGCGTGGTCACTTGCTGCGTGATATCGCTGGCGAACTTCACCACTTTGTACAAACGGCCCTTGGCGTCGAACAACGGGTTGTAGGACGCTTCGAGAAAAATCGTATGACCGTGCTTGTCTCTGCGTTCGAAACGGTGCGAGTGATATTCGCCACGATTCAGTGAAGCCCAAAACCCTTTGTAAGACGGCGATTCGGCTTCGGCGCGGTGGCAAAACAGACTGTGATGCTGGCCGACAATTTCGTTGAGCGCGTAATGCGTGGTCTTCAGGAAGTTTTCATTGGCGGTGATCACATTGCCAGCGGGGGTGAATTCGATCACCGCCATCGAACGACTGATTGCCGCGAGCATGCTTTCGTTTTCGTGTTCCTTGTTCACCCTGTCCGTAATATCGGTGGCGACTTTGATCACACTGCTGACTTGCCGGTCGACACCGAAAACCGGCATGTAACTGGCTTCGAGCCAGATCTCCTTGCCGCCCTTGTTCAAGCGCAGGAAAGTCCCGCTGAGCGACTCGCCACGGGCCAGGTCACGCCACAATTTGGCGTAGGCTTCGCTGCGATAAAACGTTTCCTCGCAAAAGATCCGGTGATGTTTGCCGCGCACTTCTTCGGCGCTGTAACCCATGGCTTTGCAGAAGTTGTCGTTGGCATCGAGCACGATGCCGTCAGGGGTGAATTCAATCATCGCCATCGAACGACTGACGGCCGCCAACTTGGCGTTGGCCTCGGTCAGCGCACAGCTGTAGCACTCGATTTCCTGCAGGTCAGCCTTGTGATGTAGGTTAAACATGGTCGTATCACCCTAAGCGCGCTCGTTTGATTGATGAAAGTTCTTCGGTCTTTCAACGTATCCACCACAACGTTCCATGGAACAGGCACACGCATTCCTCCACGGGAGGAATTGTCAGGTGATCAATGATGTTGAATCGGAGAGTCCATGTGGCAACGCTCTTATCAAGACATCCGTCTCTTGATAGCCCGGGACCGGGCCAGCCCTAACGTTTTCATAAGTAACTCCCTTTGCCGTAAAACTCCTTGCCGCTCGCATCGGTGCCTTGGGTTGCGCACTCTGGAAGCGTGCATGCCGGCCTTCACATGGCGACCGACATGGTTCGTCAGGACTGAGCATAGCCAGCCGCAATAGGCTTGCAAGGCCACTAGTCGGCCAGTATTGGGGACAAAAACGGTTCAGCAAACGCTTGATTTATTGTTCAGCCAACATGCTCAACAATGCCTGCACCGCCGCAGAGGGTTGTTTGTTTGCAGCGACCACCAAGGCAAACTCACGATCGATACGCGGTTTGACCGGCACCACACGCAGCCCCTGGAGATGGCTGGGCAAGGTCATTTCCGGCACCAGGGTGACTCCGATGTTTTCGCGCACCAGCGTGAACGCACTGCTCCACTCGCGGACCTCGACACGAACGTCACGCAGTTGCAGACCGGCATCGGCGGCCAGGCTACGGGCGTTGGTCGAACAGCCGCCCGTGGCCAGCACAAACGGCTGGTCTGCCAACTCCGCGAGGGTGACGCCTTGTTCAATCGAGCGGCGTGCCAAGGGATGGCCGCCGGGCAACACCGCGACCCAGGCATCGCGCCCCAAACGCCCGGCATTGCGCTCCGGCGCCGGGTTCAGCACCACACCCACATCCACCAGGCCGGCGCCGAGCAGTGCTTCCACTTCATCGTCGCTGACTTCCAGCGCGACCACCTGAATGCCGGGGTAAAGCCGGCTGAATGTGCGCAGCAGCGGCGGCAGAAAGGTTGCCAGCACCATGGGGAAACTCGCCAGGCGAATCGTCCCGCGCTGGATGTCTTTCGCGGCATCGACGGTGCTGCGGATGTTTTCCAGGGCGCCGAGCATGGTCCGGGCCTGCTCGATGACCGACAGGCCGATAGCGGTCGGCAGTGTTTGGCGATTCTCCCGAGTGAACAGCTGCACGCCGAGGGTTTCTTCGATCAACGCCAACGCCTGGCTCGCGCCTGACTGGGTCATGCCGACCCGTTCGGCAGCGCGGGTAATGTTGCCCGTATCGGCCACTGCCACCACCATTCGCCAGTGCATCAGATTCATCATGGCAGTAGCATTCCTTATGGCAGTTTTCTGAAAGATTAATTTTACCGAGGGCGTCGCGCACTATGACACTGGCACAAATCCTCAACCAGAGCCCTGCCGATGAAGTTGTATTACGCCCCCCAAGCCTGCTCGCTGGCACCGCACATTGTGCTGCGTGAACTGGACCTGCCGTTCGAGTTGATCCGCGTCGATAACCGCACCAAACGGACCGCGAGCGGTGCCGATTTCCTCACCATCAACCCGAAGGGTTACGTCGCAGCGCTGCAACTCGACAACGGTGACGTGCTGACTGAAGGCCCGGCGATCCTGCAATACCTGGCGGACCTGCGACCCGAGGCGAACCTGGCGCCCGTGAACGGGACGTTCGAGCGAGTGCGGTTGCAGGAGTGGCTGAATTTCGTTTCGACGGAGATTCATGGCGGGCTGGGTTGGCTGTTCAACGCGCAGTTCCCCGAGGAGGTGAAAGCGCTGATCAAGGAGAAGTTGTTCAAGCGCTTTGCGGTGTTGTGTCAGACGCTGGAGCGCCAGGATTATCTGCTGGTGGGTGGGTTCAGCGTTGCCGATGCGTATTTGTTTACGGTGTTGCGGTGGGCGCCGTTGTTTGCGATTGATTTGGATCAGTGGCCGGTGTTGGCGCGGTTTCAGGCGCGGGTTGATTTGCGTCCGGCGGTGAAAGCGGCGTTGGCCGTGGAGTTGGTGTAGGTCTTGAGACCATCGCGAGCAGGCTCGCTCCCACAGGGTTCTGTGTCCTGCCGCAGATCCATTGTGGGAGCGAGCCTGCTCGCGATAGCGGTGGAACAGGCACTAGAGAATTTACAGGCTCGCACTCACCTTGGTAGCCACCTCACCCGGCACCCAACCCTTCCAGATCTGCGGCTGATCGCGCAAAAACGCTTCCGCCACCTGACGCGGTTGTTGGCGTTTTTCGCTCATCTGCGCCAGCGTCTGGTTCAGCAGATCGATCGGGAAATCGACTTTCTCGAAGAACGATACCAAGTCCGGATACTGCGTCTTGAACGGTGCAGACACGCCGATCGCCAGGCTCGCCGGCATCGAGCGCGTGCCTTTGGGGTTTGGGTTGTTGGCGTCGGCCAGGGTCTTCCAGGCTTCGGCGTCGAACGGCGGCTCTTCGAGTTTCACCAGTTTGAAGCGACCCAATAGCGGCGTCGGCGACCAGTAGTAGAACAACACCGGTTTGCCGCGACGGATCGACGAGGCCACTTCGGCATCCAGCGCCGCGCCGGAGCCGGTGCGGAAGTTGACGAAGCTGGTGGTCAGGTCGTAGGCCTTGAGTTTCTGACTGTTGACGATCTCCGAAGTCCAGCCGGTCGGGCTGTTGAGGAAGCGTCCGCGACTCGGGTCTTCGGGGTCGCGGAACACGTCTTTGTAGCGCGCCAGATCGGCGACGGATTTCAGCTCCGGCGCCAGCGGTTTGATCCCGCGCTCCGGGTCGCCCTTGATCACGTATTCCGGCACCCACCAGCCTTCGGTGGCGCCTTTGACGGTGTCGCCCAGCCCGAACACTTTGCCTTCCGACGCCGCCTTGACCCACGCCGGACTGCGCCCGGCCCACTCTTCGCCGATCACTTGAATGTCGTTCTTGGCCAATGCCGCTTCGAGGCTGACGGTGCTGCCCGGCAAAGTGTCGGTCGGGTAACCGTAACCTTTTTCGACGATCAGCCGCAGGATCTCGGTGATCAGGCTGCCGCTTTCCCAGGTGATGTCACCGAAATGGATCGGCTTGGTTTGTTCCGCAGCGGGAACGTGGGTCGCCACAAGGCTCAGGGCCAGCAGCGAACTGCCGAGCAGGGTTTTGATCGATTTCATGCGGACCTCTGGTGCAAGGGTTCATTGGCGCTGTGCTGGGCGCACAACGCTTGGGAGCGGGTCATGTAGACGCTGACGGAACGCTGGGAAATGCCCAGTTCGGCAGCGATTTGCGGGTACGTCAGGCCATCGATGCGCGACAACAGGAACGTCGCCCGGACTTTGCCCGGCAAACGCTCAAGCGTTCGGTCGAGGCGGTGCAACGCCTGGGTCAGTTGCAGCAATTCCTCGGGCGAGGACGCTTGGGGCTGATCGAGGTGTTGCAGTTGATCGAGGTGCTGACGCTCCAGATCGCGGCGGCGCCAGAGTTGATAAATCAACCGGCGGGCGATGGTGGTGAGCAAGGCGCGGGGCTCGCGGATCGGGGTCAGACCCGGCGATTCGAGCAGTTGCGCGAAGGTCTCGGCGGCGATGTCTTCAACGCTGGAACTGGCCCCGAGAAACTGGCGCAACCGAGCGCACAGCCAGGGGTAATGGGCGCGGAACAATCCGCCCACGTCGTTTCGATGGGATACGTCGGTGCCGGACATAGAGGCTCCAAGGGTTAGGGTCGCTGAATGTCCGGTGGTCCGGTGAGGCGAATCCTAGCAAGGAGCCTTATTCTTTAATAATACTTAAAATGCATTTTTATATTCCATTAAGGAATTAAAGTGGTATTTGATGGATCGCCTTCGCGGGCAAGCCTCGCTCCTACAGGTGCAGCGCTAGACCTGTAGGGGCGAGCGGTGCGGCGGTCCGACTTGCCCGCGAAGGCGATCTCCAGTCAACGCAACCGCCCAAACCCCAACGCCTCGGCTTCCTGCTGATAGTCGAGAACGATTTGATAGTCACTCTCGCTGGCCGGCAACACCTCGTGTAACCCGAGGACTTCGGCAACATCGGGCAACTCCCGCAATGTCTCGTTCATCACCTGCCGCAGCGCCTCCACCTGTTCATCGGTCGCCGTCGCAACGGTGATATACGGCAAGGTCGGACTGAACGCGCTACGCACCACCACGCGCAATCCCGCCACTTCCTCTTCGGCGTGCCGCGCCAGGTAGGCGAAGGTCACGCTGTCGATGGCGGCGAGGTCGGCTTGATCTTCACGCAGCCAGCGCAGGCTCTCGCGGTGGCTGCCGCTGATGCCGACGCTGGCGAAGAACTGCCCGTCGCGGTGCAACGGCGCGAGTCGTTGACGCAGCAGGTTCATGCCGCTGTTGGAGTCTTCGCCGTTGATCACGCCACGGCTGCCGAAAAACGCGGGCAAGGTCCGGCGTGAATCATCGGCACGACTCAGCAGCAGGCTGCAATGGTTGCCGCCGCTGCTGTCCGGCAGTTCGTAACGAGGCCGGCCGATAACCCGAACCTGGCCGCGCAATGCGGTCATCAACGGATAGCCGCAGGTTTGGGTCAGCAGCAACTGCGGGGACAGCCACAGGTCCATCAGCGACAGCCCTTCGGCGTTGCGGCGGGTGGCGCCCAGACGTTCGAGGATTCGCGTCAGCCAACGCTCGTTGGCCTCGCGGATGGGTTCGGGGGCGACGTACATCAGTAATTCGGTGATGTGTTGAGTCATCAAAATCTTCCATACAACGAAAATCTACTGTAGGAGCCGGCTTGCTGGCGATGGCGTTGTGTCATGTTGTATCAATGGGACTGATACACCGCTATCGCCAGCAAGCCGGCTCCTACAAGGGGATGCATTGGCAATCAGTGGAAGGGGTGTTTCGGGCTGTCGATCGCCTTTATCCCGTTCTCACGCCACAACTGAGCATAACCCTGCACCAGAAACCCGCCGCTGCGCGCCACCCATTGCTCGCGGCGCGCATGGTAGGCGCGGGGCAAGTCGTACCAGGGCAGACCCGGCAAGTCGTGATGCACCAGATGAAAATTCAGGTTCAGGAACAGCCAGCGCCATGGCCAGCCGGCTTCATTGAGCACGGTGCGTTGCTCGGGTTGAGCATGGGGACGGTGCTCATAGTAGGAGCGGATCATTGCAATCGACAGCGCCGGCACGCTGATCAGCAACAGGTAATGCCACACCGGCACCACGCTGTAATGGGCGATGAACAGCAACATCGACACGGTCAGTGCGCCGTGGGTCAGCCACATCAACCAGGCCTGTCGATCACCCGATCTCAGGCGCTGCAGTTCTTCGCGCGCCAGCGCCAGCAAGGCCAGCGGCGCACCGATGATGAAGCGTCCGAGTACGGTTTTGTTCAACCAATGCAGGCTCTGTTCGAACACGGAACTGCCCTGCCACCGCTCGGCACTCAGGTAACGGCTTTCCGGATCGATGCCCGGCAAGGTCAGGTCTTCGTCGCGGTGATGCAGCAGATGGCTGTCGCGATACAACGTGTAGGGATACCAGACGGCGAACGGTGCGTAGCCGAGGATTTTGTTCAGCGTGGTCCAGCGGGTGGGATGACCGTGGAGCAATTCGTGCTGCACCGACAACCACAGCACCACCAGCGGAATCAGCAGCAACGTGCTCCACCAGACGCCCAACCGATCGCTGGCCAGCATGATGCTGAACCAGCCGCCGTACACGCCGATCAGCAGCAACCAGGTCGGCCACTCGGTGCGAGCGGTCAGGCGTTGGCGCAACGTTTCGATTTCTTCTCGGTGGGCACTATCGAAGTAATGGGGCATGGCGTTGCTCAGATCGGGGACCAGTCCCCTTCTGTGCAATGGCATCGGGAAATCTTGCAGATTATTTTTTCGCTGTCTGTAGGAGCCGGCTTGCTGGCGATTCAGGCAACGCGGTCTGCCTGACACACCGAGTGGTCTGAATCGCCAGCAAGCCGGCTCCTACAGGGGGAAGTGCGTTTCAGGCTTACCGCTTAATGGCCGAACACACCCACCTTCTTGGCCTTCTTGTCCGCGCGTTTTTCATCGGCGGTTTTCGCCGGTTTCTTCTTCGCTGCTTTTTTTGAATCCATGCCTTTGGCCATGATACGTACTCCACACATACAGGATGTGAGATCAGGTATACACCTATCCCCGGCCGCCTGTTCTTTTATAATCGCCCGCTTTGCGCACACACAGACCCAACCCATGCCCGACACCCAGTACACGTTGCTCGACGAGCCGTTATGGCCCCTGATGAACAAGTTTTATCGCGCCCACCAATCGTCGATGAAAGCGGTCCGCGACGCTCAATTGTGGGTGGCCAGGCGCAACGAGATCATTGCGGCGCTGTGCTTGCGTCCGGTCTCGGGCGGGCATTGGTTGACCGGTTTGTTTGTCGATCCGGCCTGTCGTGAACAAGGAATCGCAGCGACGCTGATTGCCGAAGCGGTGAGCGGTCTTGACCAACCGGTGTGGCTGTTCTGCCACCCGGACTTGCGGGGTTTTTATGAGCGTCGCGGGTTTACCTTCGATCCGCCCATGCCTTACGCGATGGTCGAACGCTTGAGCCGCTATGCGCGCAGCAAACCGATGATTGCGATGGGGCTGGGGCCGGTCAGGTAGACATGGAGATCAACTGTAGGAGTGAGACCGGCTTGCCGGCGATTGCGGTGGGTCAGTCACCAACAGTATTTACTGTCACGGCCCCATCGCGAGCAGGCTCGCTCCTACAGGGTTTGACGGTGAGGTCAATCGTCGGCGTTGGGATCGAGGTCCGGAAACATCACTTCGGTGAACCCGAATTTGCTGAAGTCGGTAATCCGCGACGGGTATAACCGGCCGATCAGGTGATCACATTCGTGCTGCACTACACGGGCGTGAAACCCTGAAGCGATGCGCACGATCGGCTCGCCTTTCGGGTCGAAACCTTCATAGCGAATTTGCTGGTACCGACTCACCGCGCCGCGTAATCCCGGCACCGACAGGCAGCCTTCAAACCCCTCTTCCATCACCGGGCTCAACGGCGTGATCAGCGGATTGATCAGGATCGTCTGCGGCACCGCTTCAGCGTCCGGATAACGCTCGCTGTGCTCGAAGCCGAAGATCACCAGTTGCAGGTCGACGCCGATCTGCGGCGCGGCCAGGCCCACCCCGCCGACGCTTTCCATGGTCTGGAACATGTCGTCGATCAGTTGCCACAGCTCGGGGCTGTCGAACATCTCGGCGGGAACCGGCGGCGCAATGCGCAGCAGGCGCTCGTCGCCCATTTTCAGGATTTCACGGATCATTTGATGACTTCGTCAGTGGGTGGTTTCACCGAGTGATCCCGGCCCAGCCCGGAAACGTGGTGTTTCTCTTCGTGGACAGGACCGTGTTCACCGGCGACTTTTTCGCCAGGGTCTTTGCCTTCGCGCGACATGTGTTCGATCACCGCATTCATCTCCGCACCGAGCAACAACACCGCCGCGGAAATATAGAAGTACAGCAACAGCACGATGATCGCGCCGATACTGCCATACATGGCGTTGTAGTTGGCGAAGGTCTTGACGTAAAACGCAAAGCCCAACGACGCGATGATCCACACCACCACCGCCAGCACCGAGCCTGGGGTGATGAAACGAAACTCCTGTTTTACGTCGGGCATGACGTAATAGATCAGCGCCACGGCAATCATCATCAGGATCACGATGACCGGCCAGCGAGCGATGGTCCAGACCGTGACAATAAAGTCTTCAAGGCCGACCTGCGCGGCGATCCAGCCCATCACTTGCGGCCCGAGCACCATCAGCGCGGCGGCAATCAGCAACATCCCGGCAATACCGATCGTGTAGAAAACCGACAGCGGAAAACGCTTCCAGAACGGCCGGCCTTCGACCACGTCATACGCGGCGTTCATCGCGCTCATCATCAGTCGCACGCCGGCCGAGGCCGTATACAGCGCGATGACGATACCGACCGAGAGCAAGCCACCCTTGGATTGCTGGAGCTGGTCGATCACCGGGTTCACCTGCTCCAGCGCCTGGGGCGGCAGGACCAGTTCCGATTGCAGGCGCAGCCATGAGAAGAAGTCCGGCAAGTGCAGGAAACCGATCAGGGCAATCAGAAAAAGAATGAAGGGAAACAACGAAAACAGCATCTGATAGGCCAACGCCGAGGCATAGGTCGACATCTCGTCGGCGACGAACTCGGTGACTGTGCGCACCATCACGCGATGGAGGGGCACACCTTTCATGTCCGGGAAAATCATTAGCGTCTCCTTTCGCCGCAATGGGGTTGAAGTCGTGGCGACTCAGGGGCCGTTTTCTACATCAAAGTAGCCCAATTGGCGACTTTGAAACAATTTCTGTGCGCAAGTTCAGGCTGACACAAAAACGGCCATCCGTGGATGGCCGTTTCTGATTTTGACCAACAACCCAATCAAGCCTTATCGACGCCTTTCTTGATTGCGTCCTTGGCTTTGCCCACTGCTTGCTGAGCTTCGCCTTTCTTTTCCTGCAGTTTGCCTTCAGCTTGCAGTCTGGTGTTGTCAGTTGCCTTGCCGACACCTTGCTTGACGTTGCCGACGGCTTCGTTAGCCAGGCCTTTTACTTTATCGCCAGTGCTGCTCATGGTGTTTCTCCTGTGAACAAATCAATGAGATAAGTCGTTACACAAGGATTGACCGGGGGCGTTTGCGCGGAGTTTCATTTATTTTCAGCGCGACATTTCATCGTTCCGTGCAGGTTGGGCTTTATGTTTGCCGACCAACCCCCGAGAATGCGCAACGTATTCAGGCCACGGCCCTGAAGATCCAATCCCGTAGGAATGTTATGAAACTCGATAAAAAGCAGGCCATTGCCCGCAGAAACCAGGAACTCGGCGGTGCTGTGCTTGGCGTCAACAACTGCCATTTCGCCGAATTGAACCGTAACCGCAACATCTGGTGGTTCGATCTCCCGGTGGCGCGCCTGGCCATTGGTCAGTACGAATGGATTCACCTGCTGATGCACACGCCGGACACCGACGAACTGCTGCACCTGAAAGTGCCGACGGTGTTCCTGCGCGAGAAACTCGAAGGGCTGGTGGTGCGTAACCAGGGCAAGCGCAAGGCTGCGCTGAGCCTGGAACTGAGTGCGGACAAGGATTCGTACCTGCAGGACATGCGCCCGGCGGGCACCAACGTCAATTTCGCGCCGTTCCGCCAATAACATTGTAGGAGCCGGCTTGCTGCGGGCGGCGTTCCGACGATGGCGGTCTATCTGACACATCAATGTGGACTGATGCGCCGCAATCGCCAGCAAGCCGGCTCCTACAGGTCATAGACCTGTGTCAGGCGCAAAAAAAAGCCCCGCATCTGCGGGGCTTTTGTTTGTTACGCGCCTACTTTCTTCGCGTTGATCTTC
Source organism: Pseudomonas sp. PDM03 (assembly GCF_014852385.1). NCBI lineage: Bacteria > Pseudomonadati > Pseudomonadota > Gammaproteobacteria > Pseudomonadales > Pseudomonadaceae > Pseudomonas > Pseudomonas sp. PDM03. The sequence continues at coordinate 88,249 of NZ_JACVBM010000004.1, forward strand.
TTCAGCTCTTCATCACGCAATTCCCGACGCAGGATCTTGCCAACGTTGGTCGTCGGCAGCGCATCGCGGAACTCGACGGCTTTCGGCACTTTGTAGCCGGTGACGTTCGCACGCATGTGCTCCATCACTTGCTCTTTGGTGAGGGTCACGCCCGGTTTGGCGACGATGAAAATCTTGATCGCCTCGCCCGACTTCTCGTCCGGCACGCCGATGGCCGCGCATTGCAGCACGCCCGGCAGGGTCGCGAGCACGTCTTCGAGCTCATTTGGGTACACGTTGAAACCGGACACCAGGATCATGTCTTTCTTGCGATCGACAATGCGCATGTAGCCGTCAGGCTGGATCAGCGCGATGTCACCGGTCTTCAACCAGCCTTCGCTGTCGAGCATTTCGTCGGTGGCTTCCTGACGCTGCCAGTAGCCCTTCATCACCTGCGGACCTTTCACGCACAGTTCGCCGATTTCGCCCAACGGCTGTTCAACGCCGGCATCGTCGATGACTTTGCACAGGGTCGACGGCACCGGAATGCCGATGGTGCCGATCTGGATATTCTGGATCGGGTTCACGGTGGCCACCGGGCTGGTTTCGGTCATGCCGTAACCTTCGCAGATGGCGCAACCGGTGACCGCTTTCCAGCGTTCGGCCGCGGCCAGTTGCAGGGCCATGCCGCCCGACAGAGTGACTTTCAGCGCCGAGAAATCCAGTTTGCGGAAGCCTTCGTTGTTGCACAGGGCCACGAACAGCGTGTTCAGGCCGACGAAGCCGCTGAACTTCCACTTCGACAGTTCCTTGACCATCGCCGTCAGGTCGCGCGGGTTGCTGATCAGGATGTTGTGGTTGCCGATCAGCATCATCGCCATGCAATGAAAGGTGAAGGCATAGATGTGGTAAAGCGGCAGCGGCGTGATCAGGATCTCGCAACCTTCATTCAGGTTGGAACCCATCAGCGCCTTGCACTGCAACATGTTGGCGACGAGATTGCGATGGGTCAGCATTGCGCCCTTGGCCACGCCGGTGGTGCCGCCGGTGTATTGCAGCACTGCCACGTCGCTGCTGGCCGGGTTGGCTTCAGCCACTGGCTGGCCATGGCCCTTGCTCAACACGTCGTTGAACTTGATGGCTTTGGGCAAGTGATACGCCGGGACCATCTTCTTCACGTACTTGATGACGCTGTTGATCAGCAGGCGTTTGAGCGGCGGCAGCAGGTCGGCGACTTCGGTGACGATGACGTGCTTGACGCCGGTTTTCGGCACGACGGCCTCGGCCAGATGCGCCATGTTGGCCAGGCAGACCAGGGCTTTGGCGCCGGAGTCGTTGAACTGGTGTTCCATTTCCCGCGCGGTGTACAGCGGGTTGGTGTTGACCACGATCAGCCCGGCGCGGATGGCACCGAACACAGCGACCGGGTACTGCAAGACGTTGGGCAGTTGCACGGCGATTCGATCGCCCGGCTGCAAGTCGGTATGCTGTTGCAGGTAAGCGGCAAAGGCACCCGACAATTCGTACAGTTCACCGTAGGTGATTGTCTTGCCCAGGTTACTGAATGCCGGCTTGTCGGCGAAGCGTTGGCAGGACTGTTTCAACACTGCCTGAATATTCGGATACTCGTCCGGATTGATGTCGGCAGCAATCCCGGCAGGGTACTTATCCTTCCAGAAGTCTTCGATCATGGAAGCCCACTCCTCAGCAACGCGAATTCAAATACCGCATTTGATGCGATTATTATTGGTGTTTGATTATTGGTGAGTCTGGCTTTTTACAGAGGCCGAGAGGTCACAAAGCGCGCCGAGAGTAGCAGCTTTGCCAAGGGCCGACTAGAGCCAAAAGCGGCCTCTACAGTCACATTAGTGACTCAAGAATGACAAGCGGTCATTTTAGAGCAAAAAACCTATATGTCGCTGAAAGCCCCGAAAATCGGGGCCTCCGCCTTAAAAGCATCGCGGGCAAGCCTCGTTCCTACAGGTTTTGTGTCGTTCATTACCTTATGAACAACACTGACCTTGTAGGAGCGAGGCTTGCCCGCGAACCGCGCGAAGCGCGGCCATTTATCGACTAAGCGATATCCCGCAACTCCCGCCGCAGAATTTTGCCCACCGGCGTCATCGGCAGCGACTCACGCAACACGATGTGCTTGGGCACTTTGTACGCGGTGAAGTTTTCCTTGCAGTAGGCCTTCAGCTCTTCAAGGCTGACCCCCGACTCACGCGCCACCACAAACAACTTCACCGCCTCGCCCGAACGTTCGTCCGGCACACCGATGACGGCGCAGTTGGCGACTTTCGGGTGAGCCATCACCACGTCTTCGATCTCGTTCGGGTACACGTTGAAACCCGAGACGATGATCATGTCTTTCTTGCGATCGACGATGCGCACAAAACCGTCCGGGTCGATCACCGCGATGTCGCCGGACTTGAACCAGCCTTCGGCATCCAGCACTTCGGCGGTGGCTTCGGGTTTCTGCCAGTAGCCCTTCATGATCTGCGGGCCCTTGATGCACAGTTCGCCGCGCTCGCCCAACGGTTGCTCAACGCCCTCGTCGTTGATGACTTTCAGCGTGGTGCCCGGCACCGGCAGGCCGACCGTGCCGATCCGCGATTTGTCGCCGTACGGGTTGGTGCACGCCACCGGTGAGGTTTCAGTCAGGCCGTAACCTTCGGTGATGCGGCAACCGGTCAGTTGCTCCCAGCGCTCGGCGGTGGCCTTGACCAGCGCAGTGCCGCCGGAGTTGGTGAGCTTGAGGCTGGAGAAATCCAGGGTCTTGAAATCCGGGTGGTCCATCAACGCGACGAACAGCGTGTTGAGCCCCAGCAACGCCGAGAACCGCCAGTTTTTCAGCTCCTTGATGAAGCCCTTGATGTCTCGTGGATTGGTGATCAGCACGTTGTGGTTGCCGGTCACCATCATGCACATGCAATTCGCCGTGAATGCATAGATGTGGTACAGCGGCAGCGGCGCGATCATCACTTCCTGCCCTTCGCGCAACAACGGCTGGCCGTCGTCACCGAACTGGCTGAGGCAGGCGCGTGCCTGCTGCATGTTCGCCACCAGGTTGCCGTGGGTCAGCATCGCGCCCTTGGCCAGCCCGGTGGTGCCGCCGGTGTATTGCAGCACGGCGATATCGTTGAGGCCGGCGTTCAACGGCTTGATGCCCAGGCCCCGGCCCAGACGCAGCGCGCTCCTGAAGGAAATGGCCTGCGGCAAGGCGTAGTCCGGGACCATTTTCTTGACCTTGCTGACCAGCGTGTTGACCAGCCAGCCCTTGGCGGCAGGCATCAGGTCGCCCATCTTCGCTTCGATCAGGTACTGGATGTCGGTGTCGGCCAGCACTTCCTGGACCTTCTGCCCGAATACGTTCAGGTAAACCAGTGCCCGGGCACCGGAATCCTTGAACTGATGACGCATTTCCCGCGCGGTGTACAGCGGGTTGGTGTTAACCACGATCAGCCCGGCGCGCAACGCGCCGAACACGGCAATCGGGTAATGCAGGACGTTGGGCATCTGCACCGCGATGCGATCGCCGGGCTCCAGGTCGGTATGGGCTTGCAGGTAACCGGCGAACGCGGCGCTGTAGCGTTCCAGTTCGGCGTAGGTCAGGGTGACGCCCATGTTGCTGAAGGCCGGGCGGTCAGCAAATTTTTTGCAGGAACGCTCGAACACCTCGATCACCGACTTGTAAGCCCCTTGATCGATGTCCAGGGGTACGCCGGCCGGGCGTTTGTCATTCCAGAAATCAGGTTGCATTGTTCTTGTCCTCTTTACCTGAACCTATCCGGGGCCGCTTTTGTGTCACCTTTGAAAAAGCGGAGCTTCACGGACACTAGCAGCTATGGCGAATCAGGCAAATATGCCAACAACCGTCATTGACCGTGTGAATCTCGGTGCCGTGGTGCGGCCTGATCAGACGGCAAGCGCAGGATGCGCTATACAATGGGCCGAGCCCATGCAAAGGAATCGCCATGATCCACGACACCTTCTGGCTGACCGCGAGTGACCGCAGCCGCCTCTTCGTCAACCAGTGGCTGCCCGCAGCGCCGTTGAAAGCGGTGATCCTGCTGGCCCACGGCATGGCCGAACACAGCGGTCGCTATGCGCGCCTGGCAGAAAAGTGCTGCGAACAGGACTACGGTGTGTACGCGCCGGACCAGCGTGGACATGGCAAAACTGCCGAAAACGGGACACTCGGTCATTTCGCCGACGACGATGGCTGGTGCAAGGTGGTCGGCGACCTCGCCAGCCTCAATCAGCACATTGGCCAGCATCATCCCGGCGTGCCGATTGTGCTGCTCGGCCACAGCATGGGCAGCTACATCGCCCAGGCTTATCTGCTGCATCACAGCGCCAGTCTGCACGGCGCGGTGCTCAGCGGTTCGAACTTCCAGCCTGTGGCGCTTTATCGCGCGGCGCGGCAGATTGCCCGCCTGGAACGACTGCGCCAAGGGCCGAAGGGCCGTAGTGCGCTGATCGAATGGCTGTCGTTCGGCTCGTTCAACAAGGCCTTCAAACCAGCCCGCACCCGGTTCGACTGGCTCAGCCGCGACCCGACGGAGGTCGATCTGTACGCCAACGACCCGCTCTGCGGATTTCGCTGCACCAACCAACTGTGGATCGATTTGCTCGGCGGCTTGCAGCAAATCAGCAAAGCGTCCAATCTCGCTCAGATCGATCCGGGCCTGCCGTTGCTGGTGATTGGCGGTGAATGTGATCCGGTGAGCGAAGGCAAGCGTCTGAAAGATCTGGCCGATGCGCTACGCGCCGCGGGCAGCCAGAGCCTGCAACTGACGATTTATCCGCAGGCACGGCACGAACTGTTCAACGAGAGCAACCGCGATGAGGTGACGGCCGATGTGCTGGGCTGGATCGCACAAGCCCTGAGCCACCGCCGCCCGCCCCGATCCGAATAGTTTTTTTGTGGTTTTTTTATTTGTCACAGGAATTGAAACAGATGACCCAGGTTACCAACACCCCGTACGAAGCCCTCGAAGTCGGCCAGACCGCCAGCTACAGCAAGACGGTCGAAGAGCGTGACATTCAGCTGTTCGCCGCCATGTCGGGTGACCACAACCCGGTGCATCTGGACGCCGAATTCGCCGCCGGCACCATGTTCAAGGAACGCATCGCGCACGGCATGTTCAGTGGCGCGTTGATCAGCGCTGCAGTTGCCTGCGAGTTGCCTGGGCCGGGGACTATTTATATCGGTCAGCAGATGAGCTTTCAGAAGCCGGTGAAGCTTGGCGACACGCTGACGGTGCGCCTGGAGATTCTGGAGAAGTTGCCGAAATTCCGTGTGCGCATTGCCACCCGCGTGTTCAACCAGCGCGATGAGTTGGTGGTGGATGGCGAGGCGGAGATTCTGGCGCCGCGTAAGCAGCAGACCGTGACGTTGACTAGTCTGCCGGCGATCAGCATCGGCTGAGTACGGCGCTTAACTGTAGGAGCCGGCTTGCTGGCGATGCGTACGCCTCGGTATCTCAAGGAAACCGCGTTGATCCCATCGCCAGCAAGCCGGCTCCTACAGTGGCTGCGATCTTTTGATTTTATCGCCCCTCCTGCACCTGCACACTCGCTGTCATCCCCGAACTCAAATTGATCCCCTCGGGCACCTTGTCCAGTTTGATTCGCACCGGAATCCGCTGCGCCAGTCTCACCCAGTTGAATGTCGGTTCCACCTCCGCCAACAACTGCCCATCCGGTGTGGTGTTGCGATCGGTAATGCCGCGACTGATGCTTTCCACCTGCCCTTCCAGCGCCTCTCCCGCGCTCATCAACCAGACCTTCACCGGATCGCCGACGCGAATCCGCGGCAGTTTGGTTTCTTCGAAATACGCCTGCACATAAAACGTTGAATCATCGATCAACGCCATCACCGGTTGCCCGGCATTCACGTAATTGCCCTGGGCCAGACGCAGGTTGGTGATGTGGCCGCTGCGGGGCGCGTGGACCTGACTGCGGGCAAGATTGAGTTCGGCGACCTTGGCTTCGGCCTGGGCTTCACGCAGTTCGCCACGAGCGATACCGGCGTTGATTTGCGCATTCTCGCGCAGCTCGGCACTGATCGCTTGCGGGCCGAGGCTGGCACGACGGCTGGCTTCGCGTTCGCGCAGGTTGAGTTGCTGCTGACGGGTTTGCACCACCGCTTGCGCCTTCTCCAGCGCCGCTTCGAAACGGTCGCGGTCGATGCTCAGCAACAGATCGCCGGCCTTCACCGGCTGGTTGTCGAAGGCCTTGAGTTCACGCACCCAGCCCGACACATCCGGGGCGATGACCACCACGTCGGCACGAATCCGCGCGTCCCGGGTCCACGGCGTGAGCATGTAGTACTGCCACAAATGGAAACCGGCAAAAATCGCCAGCGCCACCAGGCACAGGGTTACCGCGACACGCACGGGTGTACGCATGTTCAACTCCTTATAAAGGTCCGAGGACGACGGTGATCAGGGTCAATACACAGACGTACAAGGCGCAATCGAATAACGCTTCGTGCCAGATCCTGCGACCGGCCGGGGTCAGGCGCAACAGCAGGCGCAAGACCCCGGTGACCAGCAGCGCCAGCACCACATAAATCAGAAACGGGCTGAGCAGCACGCCGCCCACCGACCATTCACGCAAGCCCATGGCTTTGCTCCTGTTGATGGCACCAGGCGCGCCAGCTGTTCTGCAATTGCAGCACCGCGCCCTGGGCCAGTTTCACCGGATCGCTGGGTGGCAACGCGTACAAGGTTTTCAGGAATTCTTCGCTGGGTTGTTCCAGCGCATCCGCGCAGTGGCCGGCCGGGCCTTGTTCGAGGATGCTCTCCAGTTGTTCGAGATAACGTCGCTGCGCTGCATTGACCGGTGCCTGCGCCGCCGCCAGGCTCAAGCGCAAATGCAGCAGCTCGTCGCCAATGTCGAGACCGAGCAAGCCGTCGTCCCAGCGGCTGCGCGCCGGCTCCGGCAGCTCCGGGTAGTGCCGCGCCAGTTGCAGCAAGCGGTCGGCCATGCGTCCGCCGAACCAGCTTTCGGCGCCGCGCAGGTTGCGCCGGGTCAGGCGCACCAGGTCGTCGAGGGTCGCCGCCAGCAAACGCCGACCATGCCACGTCGGGTTGCGCAGGATCAGCAAGTGGAAGGCCAGCACCGCCGCCCCGACGCCCACCACCATGGCTTGAGCGCTGTTGAAGAACGTCGCGACATCAAACTTCATCGCGTTGAGCGGTGATACCAGCACGATGAAATGCAGACAGAACGACGTGGCCGTGGCGCCGATCTGCGGCCTGGCCATGCCCAGCGCACCGAAAAACAACGGCACGCCCATGCCCATGCAGAGCAGCGCAAAACCACTCCATTGCGGCAGCAGAATCTGCCCGACGAAAAACGCCGCCGGGATTGCCAGAAATATCCCGCGCATGAAACTCATGCCGATTTGCGCGCCGTTTTCGCGACTGGCGAACAGGCTGCACACCACACACGTCAGCACCAATGCGCCCGATGCGGCGGGCCATGCAGTGGCCAGCCAGAAACACGACACCACCAGAAACGCCAAGGCACTGCGCGCGCCGAACACCAGCGCCAACGACAGGTCGCGGTGCGGTGTCAGGGTACGCGGCGGGTCGACGGTTTCCTTGCCCTCCTCCACCGCCGTCAATGCCGCGCTCGCCGCCATCGCGGTATCCATCAGCAAGGTGAAACGGACCAGACAGTAACTCTGCGCAGAGCTGATCTGCGGGTCATGGCTGGCGTCGAGCAAGCGCGGGCGCAAGGTTTGCAACATTGCGGTGTCCGGGCTGGCGAGCGCTTGCTGAACCTCCGTCATCCACGGCATCAATTGCTCGGCTTCCTGCGGTTCAAGCTGCTTCCATTGCCGGCGCACCGAACGAGCAATGCGCAGCAACATCAACAGTTTCTGGCTCAATCCGCTGATAGCCCGCGCACGCTGCCGACCCAGCCCGCCTTCGAACCAGGCATGTTCGCGCTGGGCATCCACCGCGACGATGCGGCCAAGGATTTCCAGCAGTCCTTTGCGCGCCTGACCGTCGCCGGCCAGGGTTGCGCGTGCGGCGTTCATCCCACTCTGCCACGCCGTTCGCGCCTGATCCGCCAATTGCCGTTCGACGCGCATCGGCCATAGCAGCGCGCTGGCGGCGGTGGCGCAGAGAATGCCCAGACAGATTTCCGTGCAGCGCGCCACGGCTTGGTCAAACACCGTCAGCGGGTGGCTGATGGCGGGTAATGCGATGATCGCCACCGTGTAACCGGCCAGCACAAACGAATAGGACCAGGCACTGCGCAGCAGCGTCGAACTCGCCGTACACAACCCGAGCCACAACGCCAATGCCAGCAGAAACAGCCACGGCGTCTGGGCGAACAGGCCCATGAACACTACCGACATGAACGTCCCGATCAGCGTCCCCAGCAGCCGCGCCAATCCCTTTTGCACCACCATCCCGGACAACGGCTGAGCGACGATGAACGCTGTCATCAACGCCCAGGCCGGTTGCTCCAGGCCCCAGCGCAATGCCAGCCACAATGCCAGGCCGCCACCGAGTAACGTCTTGATCGCGAACTGCAAGGCGCGGCGGTCAGGCGCGAATAAAGCCTGCAAAGTGATAGGCACGTAAAGCACTCTTGAAAGGACGATTTAACGATAGTCGGGTTCATCGAAGTGACCGGTAAATCAAATTATTAGCTAGCTATCTATCAGGCGTCCAGCACTAAAACCCAGGCACAAAAAAACGCCAGGCTGGCTGGCGTTTTTGACAGGCTTTGCGTGCTTACGAGCGTGCGCGAGCCTGGTTACGCAGGGCTTTCACCTGATCGTGATTGCGTTGCACGCCGTGATACTGACGTTCAACCAGGTCACGAATGCCCACCAGGTTGTGCTTGTTGATTTTCTCGATGGCTTCTCGGTAAGCCTTCAGTGCATGGTCTTCACCGCGTTCGGCTTCGTTCAGCACGGCTTCTTCGTCCTTGCCGGTGAATACTGATTTCACGTCGACCCAGCGGCGGTGCAGGTCACCACTGACGCTGGTGGAAGTTTCCGGATCGCCGCCCATCGAACGCACCGCAGCCTGCAGTTCGGAAGCCGCAGTGGCGCAGTCGGCGGAGCGAGTGATGAACAGTGTTTTCAGTTCTGGATGCTTGATGTCTTCAGCGCAGGTCTTGAACCCTTCCTGACCGTCTTTGCTGGTTTCAATCAGGTCGTTGAGTACAGAGATCGCTTCTTTATTAACGTCGGTCATTTTTCAATTCCTTGCGGGTTGATGAAAGATGCAATAGGTATTGCACCCTGCATGCCAGCCTTGAACTGATAATTTATTTGTTAATTTTCAACAACTTAACTTTAATGAGAAAATCTGTATCCGTTTTTTTTGCATGATCTGTCAATTGGCCTGCATGCAGAATGCCTGTATTTTCCAAGGCTGTTGAATCAAGACGATCGATTGATGAACCCTGAAAAACTCGAACTGCTGATTACCCGCGAAATGCCCTTCGGCAAATACAAGGGCCGCATCATTGCCGACCTGCCCGGCCCCTACCTGAACTGGTTTGCCCGGGAAGGTTTCCCCCATGGCGAACTGGGCGGACTGCTGGCCCTGATGCAGGAAATCGATCACAACGGCTTGTCGGAACTGCTTGAACCGCTGCGCGCCAAACACGGCAAACCCGCCCCTCGCCACTGAGCCGTCCCCATGCCCGATAACACCCGCCGTGCCCGTGATGAAATGTTCTGGCAAACCTTTGCCGACCGCTATGCCGTCGAACCCGGCCCGATCAACCTCGAGAACGGTTACTTCGGCCGCATGTCGCGCACGGTGATCGAGGAATACCAGCGCAACATCGAACTCATCAACCGCGGCAACTCGGTGCATGTGCGCCAGCGTTTCGAACAGGGTGAAAACCTGGCGATCGTGGAACGTCTCGCCGACCTGATGGGCGTAACACCCGAATCCGTCGCCTTCACCCGCAACGCCTCGGACGGTTTGCAATCGCTGATCCGCAATTACAATCGCCTGCAACCCGGTGATCAGGTGCTGATCTGCGACCTGGAATACGACACGGTCAAAGGTGCCATGCGTTGGCTGGCCCGGCATCGCGGCGTGGAAGTGATCGAGATCGAACACGCCCACCCCGCCAGTTTCGACAGCCTGTTGGCGACTTACCGCGACGCCTTCGTGCGTTACCCAAAGCTCAAATTGATGGCACTGACTCACGTCACTCACCGCACCGGCCTGGTGATGCCGGTGCAGGCGATTGCGGCCGCCGCCAGGGAGCACGGGATCGACGTGATTCTCGACGGCGCCCATGCGCTCGGCCAGATCGAGTTCAATCTCGATGACCTCGGCATCGCGTTCGCCGGTTTCAACCTGCACAAATGGATCGGTGCGCCGCTGACCCTGGGCTTCATCTACATCGCCCCGGAGCGCCTCGCCGACATCGACCCGGACATGGGCGAGATGCATTTCCCGATCACCGACATTCGCGCCCGTACGCCGTACAGCACGCCCAACATCCCGGCATTGCTGACCCTGCCACTGGTGTTCGAAGAACATCGGGCGATGGGCGGTTCCGCTGCCAAGGGCGCCCGGCTCAATTACCTGCGCAACCGCTGGGTCAGCGCCGTACGTGACTTGCCGGGCATCGACGTCATGACTCCGGACGATCCGCGACTGTATTGCGGCATCACGTCGATGCGCTTTACCCGGCATGCCGACCAACAAGCAATGGCCGGGAGGCTACTCAAGGACTTCAACCTGTTTACCGTGGCGCGCAGCGGCGCAGCGAGTGGTCCGTGCATCCGCATCACGCCGGGGCTGACCACCACTGCAGCAGACATGGATGCGCTGAGCGAGGCACTGAACGAGCTGCGCTGACGTCACACGGTGTACTTGTCGAAATCCTCCGGCTTGAGCTGTGATGAAATCGCGAACGTGTCGATGCCAATGGTCATCTGCCCGAAAAAACCGTCTTCTTTCGAATCTCGACCGAGGGTGTGAACGTTCAGGGTCGAGGCTTCGCCGCCCATGCTGGTGTAGAAATAGTCCTCGTCGTTGGTCAGCGCGGTGACGGTTCGGCCGCTGTATTCCCTGGCATTGAGCACCGAACGCGAGGCCACTTCGGGGAAGTACAGTTGGCCGACCCAGGCAACGTGGCGCTCTTCGAGATAGTTGTTGCCGGCGGTCACTCGAATCGCGACGTGTATGTGCAGCGCGCGACCGGCATAGAACCCCGGATAGATCGTGGTGAAACGCACGATGCCCTTCTGGTCGGTGAATTGCCCGCCGCGCAGATAAGTGTCGTCGTCGGTACGCGGGATCGCGCCGATATCGCCGACATCGACTTCCTTGTCCGGGTTGACCTTGCTCCACCCCGAATAGGCGCCTCGGGCATTGCAATGCCAGATATCGACGATGGCCCCGTTGACAGGCTCACGGGTCATTGCATCGATGATCGTCAACCGCAGCACCAGCGGAATACCGTCCAGGCCTTCGCTGATGTTTCGTCTGATCAGTTTCGGGTTGCGAAAATACGGACCGGCGATCTGTTCGGGTGACAGCAGGTAAGCCGGTTGTGCGGATGTCACTGAGGTGTTGTCGTCCATGACGTTCTCTCTTCCATAAGATGAACGCAGGTTAACGCGGGACCAGTGGCGAGATGCGGTAACTATGTATCGCATGATGTCCTGTAGGAGCCGGCTTGCTGCGGGCGGCGTTCCGACGATGGTATCGACTCGGTGCATCTGACAGACCGCGTCGATACCATCGCCAGCAAGCCGGCTCCTACGGAAAATGGTTTTCCATTGGGCAAAAAAAAACGGTGCACCGACCAAGCGCACCGTAAAGCCGTAGAACACACAACGAAGTGTTGGGTAAAAGCAGGTCAGTCCAGCAGCGCCAAGGCCTCGGCGGTGCATTCCTGAATGCGGGCCCAGTCGCCGTTCTTGATCCACTCCGGATCAAGCATCCAGCTACCGCCCACGCACATCACGTTTTTCAACGCCATGTAGCTCTTGATGTTGGCCGGGCCGACGCCGCCAGTCGGGCAGAATTTCACTTCGCCAAACGGGCCGCCCAAGGCTTTGATTGCCGCAACGCCGCCGCTGACTTCCGCCGGAAACAGCTTGAAGCGGCGATAGCCCAGACCGTAGCCTTCCATGATGCCCGAGGCGTTGCTGATGCCTGGCAGCAGTGGAATCGGGCTGGCGACACTGGCTTCGAGCAGGTCACGGGTGATGCCCGGCGTCACGATGAATTGCGAACCGGCGGCTTCGGCAGCGGCCAGCATCTGGCGATCGAGCACAGTGCCGGCACCGGTCACCAGTTCCGGACGCTGCTCGCGCAGGATCTGGATGGCCTTGAGGCCGAACTGCGAACGCAGGGTCACTTCCAGGGCTGTAAGACCACCGGCGGCCAGGGCGTCGGCCAATGGCAGCACGTCCTGTTCGCGAGCAATGGTGATCACCGGCAGAATCCGCGCCTTGGCGCAGAGGCTGTCGATCAGGGCAACTTTGTCCGCCATGGAAACGGTCGGGGATGGGGTTGTCATAGCGGCTGTTCCTTGGCTCATGGGCACCAGTAAATCTCTAACGTGGGTTGCAGAAAGGCGCGCACCGGCATTTCGGCGACATCGTCACCGGCCAGCGCGAAACTCAGGGTGGTCAGCTTGGACTGACCGGAAATCGACAGAATCTTGTGTTTGGCCGAGGCCAGCAGCGCACGACTCATGGTCAGGCGCTGATGCGGCACAGTTGGCGCCAGCATCGGGTAGCAACGACGCTTGCCGTCGGTTTTCAAGGCATCGGTCAGGTTCGGGCTATTCGGGAACAGCGACGCGGTGTGGCCGTCGTCGCCCATGCCCAGCACCAGCACGTCAATCGTCGGCAGCTCGGCGAGCAGGCGATCAGCCTGTTCGGACGCTTGCTCCAGGTTCGCGGTGGCGCTGTACAGGCTCAGGAACTGAGCCTTGGCCGCCGGGCCTTGCAACAGGTAACGCTTGAGCAGACCGGCATTGCTGTCGGCATGTTCAACCGGCACCCAGCGCTCGTCCGCCAGACTGACCACCACGTTCGACCAGTCCAGCGTCTGCTTGGCCAGGTGCTGGAAAAACGCCACCGGACTGCGCCCGCCGGACACCACCAGCGTGGCCGTGCCTCGAGCATCGATCGCCTCGCTCAGTTGCCTGGCCACCTGCAGTGCCAGGCCTTCGGCCAGCAGCACCGGGCTTTTGAACGCATGGGCGCTGACGCCCTGCGGCAGTTTCAAATCAGATATCGCCATACCACGACCTCCCGTCCCGCGTGATCAGAGCAATGGAGCTCATTGGTCCCCAGGACCCGGCCGCGTACGGCTTGGGCGCATCACCGGATTTTTTCCACCCGGCGATCAACTGGTCACACCACTTCCACGCGGCTTCGATTTCATCTTTACGGACAAACAGGTTCTGATTGCCACGCATCACTTCCAGCAACAACCGCTCGTAGGCATCGGGGATCCGTGCGCTGCGCCAGGTGTCGGAAAAATTCAGCTGCAACGGACCGCTGCGCAGCTGCATACCCTTGTCCAGGCCTTGTTCTTTGGTCATCACACGCAAGGAAATGCCTTCGTCCGGTTGCAGGCGGATAATCAGCTTGTTGCTGATCTGCAGGCGCTGCTCCGGAGCGAAGATGTAGTGCGACGGTTCCTTGAAGTGGATGACGATCTGCGACAGCTTTTGCGGCATGCGCTTGCCGGTACGCAGGTAGAACGGCACGCCGGCCCAACGCCAGTTGCGGATGTCGGCACGCAGGGCGACGAAGGTTTCGGTGTCGCTCTGGGTGTTGGAATTCGGTTCTTCCAGGTAGCCGGGAACTGATTTGCCTTCGCTGTAACCGGCGATGTACTGGCCGCGCACCACTTGCGTGGTCAGGCCTTCCGGGCTGATCGGCGCCAGCGCCTTGAGCACTTTGACTTTCTCGTCACGGATGCTGTCGGCGGACAGGTCGGCCGGCGGGTCCATGGCGATCAGGCAGAGCAGTTGCAGCAGGTGATTCTGGATCATGTCCCGCAGCTGACCGGCCTTGTCGAAGTAGCCCCAGCGACCTTCGATCCCGACCTTCTCGGCCACGGTGATTTCCACGTGGGAAATGTAATTCTGGTTCCACTGGGTTTCGAACAGGCTGTTGGCGAAACGCAGGGCGATGAGGTTTTGAACGGTCTCTTTGCCCAGGTAGTGGTCGATGCGGTAGGTGCGGTTCTCCGGGAAGAACTGCGCCACGGCGTCGTTGACCTTGCGCGAGGATTCGAGGTCCGAACCGATCGGCTTTTCCAGCACTACGCGGGTGTTCTCGGCCAGACCGACCTTCGCCAGGTTCTCGCAGATCGCGCCATAAACGGCGGCCGGCGTGGCGAAATAGGCAATCACCCGCTGGGCGCTGCCGGCCAGTTCGGCCAGGGCGAGGTAATCGTCAGCCTTGAGGAAATCGACGTGCAGATAGCTCAAACGAGACAGGAAGCGCTCGACCACCGCCTCGTCCAGCTCTTTGGCACCGACGTAGCGGCGCAGCTCGGAAGCGATGAACGCCAGATGCTCCTGTTCGCTACCGGGCTCACGGGCCAGCGCGATGATGCGCGTGTCCTCATGCAGCAGGCCTGCGCCATCGAGTTGATAGAGGGCAGGAAACAGCTTGCGCAGGGCCAGATCGCCAAGCGCGCCGAACAAGGCAAAGGTGCACGGTTCAACCGTAATCGAAGGCATGATGTTTGTTCTTTTATCAAGTTAAGCTACAAATACCTTTTTTCAAGGCATCGCTCAAGAGAAAATGTAGTAATAACCACAACATTTTCGCAAAATACAGATTCCGAGTGGTGGTCGGTTGGTGCCATAAGTAGGATAGGCCACCGCTTGGGGCCCTAACAAAGGCCAAATTTGCATAGCAACACCCTTATTTGCATCGCAGTGCACTCGTGTAGGTGCACCAAGGAAATCATATGGACCGCGTGCGAAATTTACTGGAACAGATCCAGAATCGCCTTGAAGACCTGAACAAGGCGGAACGCAAAGTCGCCGAAGTGATCCTGCTCAACCCACAGCAGGCCACCCGGTTCAGCATCGCCGCCCTCGCCCAGGCCTCCAAGGTCAGCGAGCCGACGGTCAACCGTTTCTGCCGTTCGTTCGGCGTCAGCGGCTACCCGGAACTCAAGCTTCAGCTCGCCCAGAGCCTGGCCAGCGGCGCGGCGTATGTCAGCCGTGCGGTCGAGGCCGACGACAATCCGGAAGCCTATACCAAGAAGATTTTCGGCAGCGCCATCGCGTCGCTGGACAGTGCCTTGCAGGCGCTTGACCCGAACCTGATCAGCCGCGCCGTCGACTTGCTGATCCAGGCCCGGCAGATCCACTTCTTCGGCCTCGGCGCCTCAGCCCCGGTGGCGCTGGATGCGCAACACAAATTCTTCCGCTTCAACCTGGCCGTCACCGCCCATGCGGACGTACTGATGCAGCGCATGATTGCCTCCGTGGCCCACACCGGCGAGTTGTTCGTGATCATTTCCTACACCGGTCGCACCCGCGAGCTGGTGGAAGTGGCGCGTATCGCCCGGGAAAACGGTGCATCAGTGCTCGGCTTGACCGCTGAAGGTTCGCCGCTGGCCAAGGCCAGTACCTTGAGCCTGAACATTCCGCTGCCGGAAGACACCGACATCTACATGCCGATGACTTCGCGGATCATTCAGCTCACCGTGCTGGACGTGCTGGCGACCGGCATGACCTTGCGCCGTGGCGTGGATTTCCAGCCGCATTTGCGCAAGATCAAAGAGAGTTTGAATGCGAGCCGGTATCCGATTGGGGATGAGTTTAATTAACACCTTCGTTGTCTGACCCGGCCTCATCGCGAGCAGGCTCGCTCCCACAGTGGATCTCCATTGGTCGCAACATTTGTGACCACCACAAATCCTTGTGGGAGTGAGCCTGCTCGCGATGGCGGCCGCCAAAACACCGCGGATCCTGATCTAAACCCCGACCCGCGCCTGCAAACTCAAATGCGCCTTCTGCCCCGGCGCCAGGCTCAAGCTATCGGTCCCGCCGCTCGCCGCTTCCACACACACAAACTCGGAAATCTCATTCCAGCTCACCCCCAGCAATGGACGCGTCCCCGGATGCCAGACCACCGTGTCCGCATCATCCCCGGTATCGATGCACAATTGCCGCTGCCAGGCGTGGTCCTTGAGTTGCAATTCGCCGTCATGCTGGAACACCCGCTGGCAGCCGCCCTCTACCCGCAACTCGCCTTCCTGCTGGCAAACCTGGCGGTTCAACTGGTCGTAACCTTGCGCCCCGTCGAGCCCAGACAGCGCTATCTCACCGACATCACCAATACGCCAATAGGCGTGCAATGCCTGGCTCAATTGGCACGGCAGGCTGTCCTGATGCTCGGTGCTCAGGCGCAACTCCATGCGCTCGCCAAGGTGGGCGTGCAGGTCCACTTGCCAGTCACACAACTGCAATTGCCAGTGCAGGCGCACGCCGTCTTCGTCATGACTGCTGTCGAGCAGCTTCCAGTCCAGCAAGCGTGCCCAGCCATGGGACGGCCAGGCGTTTTCGCTCGGATGGCGGCCATACCACGGCCAGCACACCGGCACGCCGCCGCGAATCGCACCGACATGCGGCCACTTCGCCGCGCACCAGAGCCAGGGCTTCTGGCCTTTGGGCTGAAAGTGCAGCAACTGCGCGCCCTGACGACTGAACACCGCCTGACACAGCGGGTGATCGATCACCAGAACGTCGCGCATCTGATAGCGCTCCCACGCAAACACCGGACGTTCGCGCAAGGATTTGAAGAAGCGTTGTAGCGGATGCTCATGCATGTGCCACGGTCCTGAAAATCAGCTGTCACCGGGGTGTGCCGCCCCCCAAAAAAAAGCGGACAGCCTGGGCTGTCCGCAAAAATGCGCACATAGAGAGGAGCTTATCGCAACAGCGTTAGAACACCGACTGAATTTTCAGGCCGGCGACCAGCGCGTTATCGACTTCATCCACACCGCCCGGGTGAGTGATGTATTGCAGGTTAGGACGCACGGTCAGCCAGTTGGTAACGTGGAAGCCGTAGTTGATCTCGTAGTTGTACTCGGTGGTACGCAGTGGCGAGAACCGTGGATCGTTGTAGTCCGTGACATTGTTGGCGGCGTTGACCAGCTCGGCGTTTTTCTTCACGTCATCGTTGACATGGATACGCGCAAAACCGATACCGACGTCATCTTTCGGACGAGCATCGAACGGGCCTTTGTACACAAACATCAACGACTGGTAGTTGTCGACGAAGTTGGTGTCCTTGTCGTGGAACGTGGCGTTGGCCGAAACGGTCAGGCCGCGGCTCTTGTCACCGTTGTGGTCGGTCAGCTGTTGCTGCGCCACGAACCAGTAGCCGGACTTGCTGTCGTGGCTGCGGTAAGCGTTGCCGCTGGTGGCAGCATCAGCACCGTTGTCGTCTTCACGAACGTCATTGGCATCAGCCGTGCTTTTGTAGTAACCGACACGGTATTCGCCCGGCAGGTTGTTAGGGTTAGGCAACCAGACCAACTCCACCGGCAGGACGGTGCCGTTGGTACCACTACCGCTGAGCTTGAAGCCGTTACCGTGCTCCAGTTGCGACGTGTTCTGGTTGTACGCGCCGATCTGCGCATAGAACTCAGGCGAGATGTTGTACTTCACGCGAACCGCAGCCTGCATGACCGGCCAGTTGTACCAGATGTTGGTCGCCCAGTTACCCACCTGGGAACCGCAGAACGCCAGGTTCTGGAACTCGCAAGGGAAGGTGTTGAAGTCTTCGCCTTCGCCGAAGTAACCGGCCTTGACGTCCAGTTTGCCGTCGAGGAACTGGTGTTTGATCCACAACTGGGTCAGACGGACCATATGGCCACGCCCGTAGACTTCCTGGGAAGAACTCAAGGTGCCGGCACGCGGGTCGCCGACACGGTCATTGGAGATGTTCTCGCCGTTACGGTTGGTCAGCTGGATCTTCGCCTGGGTGTTATCCCAGCCCCACAGTTTTTGCAGGTCCAGTGCCACGCCCAAACCAAACTGGTCGGCATAACGCGCTGTCTTGTCGTCGTTGAAGCCGCCGTGAAGGTTGCTGCCCACTTCACCGACGTAGTCCATCTTGATGTCGATGCCTTGCTCGATCAGCTTGGTCCGCTCACCACCCCAATCACCGGTCATCCATTCGGAATCGGCGCTGAACGCGTCAGCCGCGTGCACACTACCGGCCAGCATCATTGCCGCAATTGCCGACAACTGGCAGATAAGCTGAGCGTTGTTGTTCTTCTTCATCCCTACATCCTCGTTTTATTGTTATTAACTGTTTTTATCTAACGCGGTTACATCGGTTGCGGCGGATAACAGGCCATCCACCGCATATCCCCCCTGTAGGAGCCGGCTTGCTGGCGATGGCGGTGTGTCAGTCGAAATTTGCGTTGAATGACACACCGCCATCGCCAGCAAGCCGGCTCCTACATTTGATCTTCAGCGGCCTTTAAATTGGGTTACGTTGGCGCTGTGAACTTCGGTTTTTGGCAGACCGGCCACCCCCAGGCGCTCCCCGGTCTTGGCATCGAACAGCAGCACTTTCGATGGATCGAATTGCAGGGTCAGGGTCTCGCCCACGGCCGGCGCAACGTCCGGTGCCAGGCGGCAGCAGACTTTGGTGTCGTTGAGATTGACGAACACCAGCGTGTCCGGACCGGTCGGTTCGGTGACCTGCACTTCGGCGCGAATGGTCGGCAAACCATTCGGCTCGCTGCCCGCCAGGACGATCTGCTCAGGGCGCATGCCGAGGATCACTTCGCGATCTTCCAGACCGGCGTCCTGCATGCCCAACGGCAATTCGCAGCGCGCCTGACCGCTGTCGAGCAGCGCCAACAGACGACCGTCCTTGCGTTGCAAACGCAGGGGAATGAAGTTCATCGGCGGCGAACCGATGAAGCTCGCCACGAACAGGTTGGCCGGGTTGTTGTAGATGTCTTTCGGCGTGCCGAACTGCTGAATGATCCCGTCCTTCATCACCGCCACTTTGTCGCCCAGCGTCATCGCTTCGATCTGGTCGTGGGTCACGTAGACCGTGGTGGTTTTCAGGCGCTGGTGCATCAGTTTCATTTCGGTGCGCATCTCGACGCGCAGCTTGGCGTCGAGGTTGGACAGCGGTTCGTCGAACAAGTAAATCTTCGGCCGCCGCGCCAGGGCACGACCCATCGCCACACGCTGTTGCTGACCGCCGGAGAGCTGGCCGGGCTTGCGGCTCAGCAGGTGCTCGATCTGCAACAGCTTGGAGACGCGAGCGACTTCTTCGTCGATTTCGGCGGCGGGCATTTTGCGAATCTTCAGGCCGAAGGCGATGTTGTCGCGCACGCTCATGGTCGGGTACAGCGCGTAGGACTGGAACACCATGGCGATGTCGCGATCCTTGGGGCTCATGCCGCTGATGTCGGCGTCATCCACCAGGATCGCGCCGCCGCTGATGGTTTCCAGGCCGGCGATGCAGTTCATCAGCGTGGATTTACCGCAGCCCGACGGGCCGACCAGGATCAGGAATTCCCCGTCATCGATCTTCAGTTCGATGTTTTTCAGGGTGTCCGGCAAACCGGCGCCGTAGGTCTTGTTGACGTTGCGTAATTCGAGAGTTGCCATGTTTCTACCCCTTGACCGCGCCGGACGTCAGCCCACGCAGGAAATACTTGCCAGCGAATATGTAGACCAGCAGTGTCGGCAGCCCGGCGATCATCGCGGCGGCCATATCAACGTTGTATTCCTTGGCCCCGGTGCTGGTGTTGACCAGGTTGTTCAGGGCCACGGTAATTGGCTGGGCATCGCCACTGGCGAAGACCACGCCGAACAGGAAGTCATTCCAGATCTGGGTGAACTGCCAGATAAGGCAAACCATCACGATCGGGATCGACATCGGCAGCAGGATCTTCCAGAAAATCGTGAAGAAGCCTGCGCCATCCAGGCGTGCAGCCTTGACCAGCGCATCCGGAATGCTCACGTAGTAGTTACGGAAGAACAGCGTGGTGAACGCCAGCCCGTAGACCACGTGCACCAGCACCAGACCGGTGGTGGTGTTGGCCAGGCCGAACTTGCCGAGGGTGAACGAAGCCGGCAGCAACACGGTCTGGAATGGCAGGAAGCAGCCAAACAGCAGCAGGCCGAAGAACAACTGTGAGCCACGGAAGCGCCACATCGACAGCACGTAGCCGTTCATGGCACCGATGAAGGTCGAGATAAAAACCGCCGGCACGGTGATTTTCACCGAGTTCCAGAAGTACCCGCCGACCACGTCCCAGGCCTTGATCCAGCCGATGCCGTCAATGACGGTCGGCCAGCTCAGCAGGTTGCCGGTACGGATGTCTTCCGGGGATTTGAAGCTGGTCAGCAGCATCACGATCAGCGGAATCAGGTACACCGCAGCAGCCAGCAGAAGCGTGGCGTAAATCGCGATGCGGCTGAAACTCAGCGTCGGTTTTCCGAGTTGATTAGTCATGGCGTTTGCCTCGCAGCTCGGAGTACAGGTACGGCACGAGGATGGTCAGCACGGCACCGAGCATCAGCATGGCGCTGGCCGAACCGATGCCCATCTGGCCACGGCTGAAGGTGAAGGAATACATGAACATCGCCGGCAGGTCGGACGAGTAGCCGGGACCGCCCGCCGTCATCGCCGCCACCAGGTCAAAGCTCTTGATTGCGATGTGCGCGAGGATCATGAAGGCGCTGAAAAACACCGGGCGCAGGCTCGGCAGGACGATCTTCAAATAGATGGTCGGCAGGCTCGCACCGTCGACTTGCGCGGCACGGATGATCGACTGATCGACACCGCGCAGACCGGCCAGGAACATCGCCATCACAAACCCGGAGGCTTGCCACACGGCAGCGATCACCAGGCAGTAAACGACGCGATCCTGATCCACCAGCCAGTCGAGACGGAAGCCTTCCCAGCCCCAGTCACGCAGCATTTTGTCCAGGCCCAGGCCTGGGTTGAGCAGCCATTTCCAGGCGGTACCGGTGACGATCATCGACAGCGCCATCGGGTACAGGTAAACGGTGCGAATGAAGCCTTCCTTGCGAATGCGCTGGTCCAGCAACACCGCGAGGAACACGCCCAATACCAGGCTGATGCCGATGAACATGCCGCCGAAGAGCGCGAGGTTCTTGCTCGCGACCCACCAGCGATCGTTGTCCATCAAGCGCATGTATTGCTGCAGGCCGACCCATTTGTAGCTCGGCATGAAGCTGGAATTGGTGAAGGACAGTACGAATGTCCAGATGATGTAACCGTAGAAACCAACCAACACGATGAGCATGCTTGGCGCGAGTACCAACTTGGGTAACCAGCGTTGCAGCGCATCGAACGGTGAGGCTTTGCTGAAAACCGCCACAGAGCTCATCGGGATAATCCATTGGAGAAGTGAGTATCTGTAGGAGCGAGGCTTGCCCGCGAAGGCGGCGTAACTGTCGACAACTCTGTTGAATGTCAGACTGCTTTCGCGGGCAAGCCTCGCTCCTACAAGGGGAACGGTCCCAGAAAATTGCCGCAGGCGAGCCCGCGGCCTCAGGGATTACTGGGCGGCTTTGACAGCCGATGCCAGTTGGGCGCTGGCCTTGGCCGGGTCAGCGTCCTTGTCGTTCATGAAGTTGGTGACCACGTCGAAGATCGCGCCTTGCACGGCCAGGGAAGTGGCCATGTTGTGCGCCATGCTTGGTTGCAGGCCGCCGGTTTTCTCGTCCGCCAGGAAGTCCTTGGCAGCGGTTTGAGCGCAGGCGTCGAAACCGAGCTTGTCCATCTCGTTCAGCATGTCGGTACGGACCGGGATCGAACCTTTGTTGATGCTGAAGACTTTCTGGAAGTCGGTACCCAGAGCAACCTTGGCCAGGTCTTGCTGGGCGGCGATGTCACCCTTGCGATCAGCTTTCAACTTGAATACAGCCATCGAGTCGATGTTGTAGGTGAAGGCTTTTTCGGTGCCAGGGAACGGCACGCACTGGTAGTCCTTGCCGGCGACTTTCTTCGCCGCAGTCCATTCGCTTTTCGCCCAGTCGCCCATCATCTGCATACCGGCCTTGCCGTTGATGACGTCGGCGGCAGCGATGTTCCAGTCACGACCGGCGCGGTTCGGGTCCATGTAGCCGGTGAGTTTTTTCAGCTCGGTGAACGACTTGGTCATTTCCGGCCCGGACAGGGTTTTCTGATCCAGGTCTACCAACGCTTTTTTGTAACCATCGGCGCCCATGACCGAGAGCACCACGTCTTCAAACACGGTGCTGTCTTGCCAAGGCTGACCACCGTGGGCGAGCGCGATGAAGCCGGCGGCTTTGAGTTTGTCGCCGGCGGCGTAGAATTCTTCGAGGGTGGTCGGGGCTTTGTCGATCCCGGCTTTCTTGAACACTTCAGGATTGATCCACAGCCAGTTCACACGGTGAATGTTCACCGGAACGGCCACGTAATCGCCTTCGTATTTGACGGTGTCGGAGACTTTCTTGATCAGCAGGTTATCCCAGCCTTCGGACTTGGAAACGTCTTTCAGGGTGTCGGTGCTGAGCAGGCCAGTGCTGCCCCACTCCTGGATGTCCGGCCCCTTGATCTGGGCAACGCCTGGCGGGTTACCGGCGACTGCGCGGCTTTTCAGTACGGTCATGGCCGTGGAACCGCCACCACCGGCGACTGCGCCGTCCTTCCAGGTGAAGCCGTCTTTTTCGACTTGAGCCTTGAGGACATCGACCGCTGCTTTTTCACCACCCGACGTCCACCAGTGAACAACTTCCACCGAACCTTTGGAATCGGCGGCAAGGCCACTGAGAGGAAATGCACTGAGGGGAAGCAGCGACGCGAGAGAAATGACAGTAGCGAGGCGAGAAATCGCATTCATCTAGTAGTACCTTTCTTGTTGTTATGCATGCAAGTCTGGTGCTTGCGCTGCATAGGATTTTAAACAGGAGTCATCCCCTCGCAGGTAACGAAGGGACGCGTGAATGTCACCGCATGGTTACATAGAACCGCTCTGGGACAGACTCGCCAAGGCACTGGCCATGCTCGGTGCCAGCGGCAGGCGCGGAATCAACACGGCTTGCCAGGCATGATAGAGATCGGGTTTGCCGGCCCAGATATCGGCGCTCGGACGGTTCTGCGGATCGAGCTCGTGATACCAACTGCCCTCGCAGCGGTCGATGAAATGACTGTCACAAAATTCCCAGAACAGTCGGTACCAGCTTTCGTATTGCGCCTCGCCCGTACGTTTAAGCAACGCACTGGCGGCGGCGCTGGCTTCGCAATGGGTCCAGTGCAAACGATGGCGAACCACCGCGCGGTTATCCCAATCGAGGGTGTAGACAATCCCGGGTAGCCCATCGACATCCCAGCCGTGGCGGCAGTTGTGCTCGAAGAGTTTTTGCGCGTCAGTGGCGAGCCAACCGGGCGTCAGCATCCCGGCCTGTACTCGCGCAGCTTCGAGGTGCAGCAACAGCCGGGCCCATTCGAAGCCGTGACCCGGCGTGGTGCCGTAAGGACGAAAACCGTCGGCCGGGTTGTCGTGGTTGTAGTCGCGCAACGGCTGCCAGTCGCGGTCGAAATGCTCGACCACCAGGTAATCGTTGGCGGCTGCGTGACCATGGATCACGCGCTCGACGATCCGTTGCGCGCGGCACAACCAGCGATTGTCTTGCGTGACATCGGCCAACGCGAGGAAGGCTTCGGTGGCGTGCATGTTGCTGTTGGCGCCGCGATAACTTTCCTCTTCACGCCAGTCGCGATTGAAGGATTCGCGCATTGCGCCCTCCTCCTCACTCCAGAAATACGAGTCGATGATGTGGATCGCGTCATCGAGCAAGGCCTGTGCGCCGGGACGCCGCGCCACCACGGCGGAACTGGCGGCCAGAGCAACGAAAGCGTGCAGGTAAGCGGCCTTGCCGGTGTTGTCTTCAAGGGGATGCGCGGTGGCGAACCAGCCACCATGCTCGGCATCACGCAACGGCCCGCGAAGGGCATTGATGCCGTGATCCACCAGCTCGGCAAAACCCGGCAAGCCCTGGATGTGCGCCATGGCGAAGCTGTGGGTCATGCGCGCGGTGTTCATGGTTTCGGCATGGGCGCTGGCCGGCAGACAGCCCTTTTCGTCGAGATTGCCGAAACCCTCGGGGAGCTTCGACGCCTTGGCGAATGCCAGCAGGCGCAAGCCTTCGGAAGCGAGCCATTGCTGATGGGACGGTGCGTTCAGCCAACTGCTGAAGGCGGGTTGGAAGGTGTCCATGGGGTGCCTTTTTTGTTGTTATGACTGCGGGCAGTCTAAACAACGGGCGGTGGCGGGCTTGTAACGAAGGGGGCGAGTTATGTCACCGAGTGGTGACAATTGCAGGGCGTGGCGTCTATTTGCTTTTGTAGGAGCCGGCTTGCTGGCGATCAACGATAACGCTGCGTGTCAGACACGCCGCTATCGCCAGCAAGCCGGCTCCTACAGGGTTGTGTGTCAGTCGATTGATCGAGGCAATTGGAGCGTCACCCGCAACCCACCTTCACGCAGGTTTTGCAGGCTGACTTCCCCGCCATGGCTATGGGCAATGTTGCGCGCAATGCCCAACCCCAACCCATAACCCTGCTGCTGCCCGGCCAGGCGAAAGTGCGGCTCGAACACCTGCTCCAGCCGCTGCTCCGGTACACCCGGCCCTTCGTCATCGACATGCAGGACAAACGCGTTCTCGTCGTCATCGATGTGCAGGTGCGCGTTCTGACCGTACTTCAAGGCGTTGTCGATCAGGTTGCCGATGCAGCGCTTGAGCGCCAGCGGTTTGCCCGGATACGCCGCCAGCGCCCGACCCTGCTGGGTCACGCGACCATTGCCATTGGGCGCCAGATACGGCTCCACCAGGCAATCGAGTACATGATTGAGGTCCACCTGCTCGATGTTTTCGTGGATGTCGGTGTCTTTCACGCATTGCAGCGCGCCTTTGACCAGCAGCTCCAATTCATCGAGATCACGACCGAATTTGGCTTGCAGCTTTTCGTCTTCCAGCAGTTCGACACGCAGGCGCAAGCGGGTAATCGGCGTGCGCAAATCGTGGGAAATCGCGCTGAACAACTGGCTGCGTTCAGTCAGGTAACGGCTGATACGTTCGCGCATCGCGTTGAAGGCGCGACCCACTTCGACCACTTCACTGCCGCCGCCTTCGGCCACCGGTTCGACTTCCGCCCCGAGGGACATGTCCCGCGCCGCCCGTGCCAAACGCTTGAGCGGCCGGCTCTGCCAGTGCACCAGCAGGCCGATGAACAACAGCAAAAAGCCGCTGGTGAGGACGATGAACCAGACTTGCTGCGCGGGCAGGCCTTGCTCTTCAAGACTGGTGTACGGCTCGGGCAACAGCGAGGCGATGTACAGCCACTCGCCCGGTGCCATCTGGATTTGCGTAACCAGCACCGGTGGATTCACCGGTTCAAGGGTCAGTGCGTAATGCGCCCAGGAACGCGGCAGCTCATCCAGTTTCAGGCCACCGTTGAAGATCCGCAGGTCTTCGGGGCTGACAAAGGTCACCGAGATATCGGTGTCCTGGCCAAGCGACTGGCGCAGCACTTCGTCCACCGCTTTGAGCACCGCTGCTTTGCGCGGGGTGATCGGCAGCACTTCCATGCCCAGCGGTTTGTCGTTGAGGGTCACCACGAAACGGGTGCCGCCCATGCTGCGCAACTGGTCGAGCACCAGCGGCCTGAACGCCACCGGCAACGAGCGAAAGTAACTGACACTGGCGGTCATCGAATGGGCAAGGCTGCGGGCGCTGGTGACCAGGCCTTCCAACTGCGTGGCGCGCAATTGCGAGACCCAGATCACGCTCGACAACGTCTGCGCGAACAACACCGCCAGCAAGGTCAGCAGCAACATCCGCCCGAGCAGCGAACGCGGGACCGGAACCTTTGCCGCGAGCTTGCGCAACACCTCAGTGACCATTGCTGGCAACCACATTGGCCGCCAACTGATAACCGCTGCCGCGCACGGTGCGAATCAGTCGCGGCGGTTTTTCGGTATCGCGCAGGCGTTGGCGCAAACGGCTGACGGCCATGTCGACGATCCGGTCCAGCGGCATCAGGTCGCGGCCACGGGTGGCGTTGCCGATGGTGTCGCGGTCGAGGATTTCCTGGGGGTGATCGAGGAATAGTTTCAGCAGGGCGAAATCGGCGCCGGAGAGAATCACTTCTTCGCCATCGATGTGGAACAGCCGATGGCTGACCATGTCCAGTCGCCAGTCATCAAAGGCCAGCACTTCACTGCCGGAACGTTCCTGGCCGAATTGCGCACGACGCAACAAGGCTTTGATCCGCGCCTGCAATTCACGGGGGCTGAAGGGTTTGCCAAGGTAGTCGTCGGCGCCCAGTTCCAGGCCGATGACGCGGTCGGCTTCGTCGGAGCTGGCGGTGAGCATGATGATCGGTACTTGCGCCTGACGCGGGTGCTGGCGGATCCAGCGGCAGAGGCTGAAGCCGTCTTCGTCGGGCAGCATCACGTCGAGGATCACCAGATCGCTCGGCGCATCGTTCAACGCCTGGCGAAAACCGGCGCCGTCGGGCGTGGTACGTACCTGGAAACCCGCGCGGGTCAGGTAGGTGTCCAGCAACTCGCGTATCTCTTGATCGTCATCGACCAACAAAATCGACTTGTTGACTGAGCTCACGGGGCGGCGTCCTTGTTGTTTGAATTGGGCGGATTATGCCTTAAGCACCGATTTTACAAACACCACAAAACCACTGTAGGAGTGAGCCTGCTCGCGATTGCGGTTTCACATTCAACATTTCTGTCGATTGATACGCCGTCATCGCGAGCAGGCTCACTCCTACATTTTGATTGCATTTCAAGCGGGGATTGATTGATCGAGCGCCACACCCGCCCCCATCAGCCCGGAATACGGCGCCGTCACCAGCCACACCGGAATCCCCTTGAAGTAATCGCTCATGCAACCCTTGTCGGCGAAGCACCGTGCAAAACCGCTTTCGAGAAAGAAATCGGCAAACCGTGGAATCACCCCACCGACGATAAACACACCACCGCGCGCGCCCGTGGTGAGCACGTTGTTGCCCGCCACGCGACCGAGCCAGCAACAGAACTGTTCCAGCACTTCCAGCGCAATCGGATCACCCGCCAGGCCGGCGGCGGTAATCGCTTCCGGCGTTTCGAGCACAGGCGTGTGCCCGTCCACCGCGCAAATCGCCCGATAGACGCGCGGCAAGCCGCTGCCACTCAACGCCGTTTCCGCGCTGACATGCCCGATCTCGTTGAAGATGTGCTGCCACAACTGAGTTTCACGCGGACTGCTCAACGGCAAATCGACGTGGCCACCCTCGCCCGGCAATGCAGCAAAACGCCCTTCGCCGAGATCGAGCAAAGTACCGACGCCCAACCCCGTGCCCGGACCAATCACCACCGCCGGGCGCAACGGTTCCGGCGTGCCTTCGCAAACCACGCGGAATTCGCCTGGCTGCAAACGGGTCATGCCCAGCGCCATCGCCGAGAAGTCGTTGACCAGCAGCAGTTGCTCCACTTGCAAGGTCTGGCAGAACGCCTTGCGGCTGAGGCGCCAGTGATTGTTGGTGAACTTGAATTCATCACCGCTTACCGGGCCGGCCACTGACAGACACACGGAACCAATCGAGCCCGGCGCCAGCTCCTGCCCGTTCAGATAGACGCTGATCGCCTCTTCCGGGCTGGGAAAATCTGCCGTTGCCAGCACCTGGACCGATTCCAGCTGCTGGTTTTTCCACAACGCGAAACGTGCGTTGGTCCCACCGATGTCACCGACCAAAGCCAGTTTCAATTAAGCGTCTCCAGGGCAGAAGTAAAGGCGCTGGCGCCCTGCTCTGCGGAGCTGAAGGCCATGCGCATGAAACCAAACAGTTCGCGACCGGTGCCAATGTTGTTGCCCAACAGGCCTTTGGCAGGTTCGCGCGCAGCAAATTCGGCGGCGTCCACCTTAAGCTCCAGGGTGCCTTTGACGCCATCGACGCGGATGATATCGCCCTCTTGGACTCGCGCCAAAGCGCCGCCCACATAAGCTTCGGGGCTGACGTGAATCGCCGCCGGGATTTTCCCCGAGGCGCCGGACATGCGTCCGTCGGTGACCAGCGCGACTTTGAAGCCGCGATCCTGCAGCACGCCAAGGAACGGCGTCATCTTGTGCAGTTCCGGCATGCCGTTGGAGCGCGGGCCCTGGAAGCGCATCACCGCGACAAAGTCCTTCTCCAGTAAACCGGCCTTGAACGCATCGGCCAGATCCTGCTGATCCTGGAACACCATCGCCGGTGCTTCGACGATCTGGTTTTCCAAGGCGACTGCCGAGACTTTCATCACGCCACGGCCGAGGTTGCCTTCCATCACGCGCAAGCCGCCCTCGGGCGAGAACGCTCGAGCGACTGGACGCAGGATGGTTTCATCGAGGCTGTCGGTGACGCCTTCGCGCCATACCAGCTCACCGTTATCGAGGAACGGTTCCTTGGTGTAGCGGCTCAGGCCGTGGCCCAGAACCGTGTTGACGTTTTCGTGGAGCAGGCCGGCTTCCAGCAGTTCGCGGATCAGGAACGACATGCCGCCCGCCGCCTGGAAGTGGTTGATGTCGGCTTTGCCGTTCGGGTAGACGTGGCTCAGGGTCGGCACGACTTCGGAGAGGTCGGCCATGTCCTGCCAGGTCAGTTGAATGCCCGCCGCCATGGCAATCGCCGGCATGTGCAACGTGTGGTTGGTCGAACCGCCGGTGGCGTGCAGCGCCACGATGGAGTTGACCAGCGAACGCTCATCGACGATTTCGCCGATCGGCATGAAGTTGCCATTCTGCTTGGTCAGGCGCGTGACCTGATGCGCCGCTTCGCGGGTCAGGGCATCGCGCAACGGCGTGTTCGGGTTGACGAAAGAGGCGCCCGGCAAGTGCAGCCCCATGACTTCCATCAGCAACTGGTTGGTGTTGGCGGTGCCGTAGAAGGTGCAGGTGCCGGGGCTGTGGTAGGAGTTCATTTCCGATTCCAGCAGCTCTTCGCGCGAGGCCTTGCCTTCGGCATAGCGCTGACGCACATCGGCTTTCTGCTTGTTGGAAATGCCCGAGACCATCGGCCCGCCTGGTACGAAAATCATCGGCAGATGACCGAAGCGCAACGCGCCCATCATCAGGCCCGGCACGATCTTGTCGCAGATGCCGAGCATCAGCGCGCCATCGAACATGTTGTGGGAAAGGGCAACAGCGGTGGACAGCGCGATCACTTCACGGCTTGGCAGGCTCAGTTCCATGCCCGGCTCGCCTTGGGTCACGCCATCGCACATCGCCGGGGTGCCGCCGGCGAACTGGCCGACGGAGCCGATTTCGCGCAGGGATTTTTTGATCAGTTCAGGAAAGACTTCGTACGGCTGATGCGCCGAGAGCATGTCGTTATATGACGAAACAATCGCGATGTTCGCGGAGTTCATCATTCGCAGGCTGTTCTTGTCTTCGGTGCCGCAACCGGCCACGCCATGGGCGAAGTTGGCGCATTGCAGCTTGCCGCGCATCGGACCGTCGCTGGCCGCACCGCGAATGAGCGCAAGGTAAGCCTCGCGGGTTGCGCGGCTGCGGGCGATAAGCCGTTCGGTGACCTCAAGGACGCGGGGATGCATGTGTAGAACTCCAGGCTAACGGATGTGGCGACCTGATTGTCTATGCTGATCAAGAGCCGTTGTCGATGGGATGACAAACGGCTTTCTTGATCATTCGGACCAGTTGATTCAGGTCACTCGTTGTAGATTGAACAAAATATTGCCACTAAAAAGGCTTGTTTTCTATTTTTATGCGAATAATCTTGTAATTCCAACAACAAAACGACGGCGGCCCTGTTAAATGACTCTTCGAATCGCAATCAATGGTTTTGGCCGTATCGGCCGCAACGTCCTTCGCGCACTGTATACCCAAGGCTACCGTCAGGATTTGCAGATCGTTGCAATCAATGATCTGGGCGACAGCGCGATGAACGCTCATCTGCTCAAGTACGACACTGTTCACGGCACGTTCGACGCCGATGTCCAGCATGATCAGGAAAGCCTGACCGTCAACGGCGACCGGATTTCCGTCAGCGCCATTCGTAACCCGGCCGAGCTGCCCTGGGCCGCGGAAAAGATTGATGTCGTGTTCGAATGCACCGGTTTGTTCACCGACCGGGCCAAAGCCGCCGCGCATATTACGGCCGGCGCGCGCAAAGTGATCATCTCCGCACCGGCCAAAGGCGCCGACGCCACCGTGGTGTATGGGGTGAACCACGACATTCTGCGCCAATCGCACCAGATTATTTCCAACGCGTCGTGCACCACCAACTGCCTGGCCCCGGTGGCCCAGGTGCTGCACCGCGAGCTGGGCATCGAAAGTGGTTTGATGACCACCATCCACGCCTACACCAACGATCAAAACCTGACCGACGTCTACCACACCGACCCGTACCGCGCCCGTTCGGCCACCCAGAACATGATCCCGAGCAAGACCGGTGCGGCCGAAGCGGTCGGCCTGGTGTTGCCGGAACTGGCGGGCAAGCTGACCGGCATGGCCGTGCGTGTGCCGGTGATCAACGTGTCGCTGGTGGACCTGACCGTGCAACTGAAGCGCGAGGCGTCGGCCGATGAAGTGAATGCGCTGCTCAAGGAAGCCAGCCAGCATTCGAAGATTCTGGGCTACAACACGTTGCCGCTGGTCTCGAGCGACTTCAACCACAACCCGCTGTCGTCGATCTTTGACGCCAACCACACCAAGTCCAGCGGCAAGCTGCTGAAGGTGCTGGCCTGGTACGACAACGAATGGGGCTTCTCCAACCGCATGCTCGATAACTGCCTGGCGCTTTGCAACGCCGAGTAAGTTGGCGTCCGTGACACCGCTATCGCCAGCAAGCCGGCTCCTACAAAGTCGCGTCGCACCCGATCCCTGTAGGAGCCGGCTTGCTGGCGATGGCGGCCTCGAGATCGCTATCGCCGGCAAGCCTGGCTCCTACAAGGTTGCGGCGTACCCGATCCCTGTAGGAGCCGGCTTGCCGGCGATGGCGGCCTCATGAACACCATCGTCGGTAACCTGCCTACGGAATACCCCATGATCGGTATCAGCTTCACGCAAAAAACCGTCGCCGCGCGCAAACGCATCGCCCTGGTCGCCCATGACCACTGCAAGGTGTTCCTGCTGGACTGGGCCGAGCGGCACAAAGACAAGCTCGCGCAACATGAACTGGTCGCCACCGGCACCACGGGTTTGTTATTGCAACAACGCCTCGACCTGCCCGTGGAAAGCATGATCAGCGGCCCATTGGGCGGCGACCAACAACTCGGCGCGCGAATCGCCGAACAGCGCGTCGACATGCTGGTGTTCTTCTGGGACCCGTTCGAACCGCAACCCCATGACCCGGACATCAAGGCATTGCTGCGGGTCGCGGCAGTCTGGAACATTCCCGTCGCCTGCAATGAATGCAGCGCCGACTACCTGCTCAGCAGCCCGTTGATGGATCAGGCACACGCACATCGCATTCCCGATTACGCGACCTATTTGCTGGGCCGCGCATAAACCTTCACAAATCAGGACTTGACCACTGCAGCGGATGATAAGCATTATCATTTGATCGAAATGGATCAGGTCCTCCCGTGAGTCAATCGCGCTTCAATCACGTCTTCATCGCCCAGCGCGTCTCTCTGCTGCGCACGCTGGAGCGGATGGTCAACAATCACAGCACCGCCGAAGACCTCTTGCAGGAGACCTACCTGCGCGTGACCCGTGCGCTCAGCGAACGGGCCATCGACCACCTTGAAC
Organism: Pseudomonas sp. PDM03; assembly: GCF_014852385.1. NCBI lineage: Bacteria > Pseudomonadati > Pseudomonadota > Gammaproteobacteria > Pseudomonadales > Pseudomonadaceae > Pseudomonas > Pseudomonas sp. PDM03. Next base: position 120,004 of record NZ_JACVBM010000004.1, read on the forward strand.
CCTTTGTTTTCCAGACCGCACGCAACCTGGCGCTGGACCATTTGCGTGCGCGGCGCATTCAGTCCCGGACGATGCTCGACGACGTGCCGATGGACGTGGTGGAAAGCATTGCCGCGCCGGCCAGCAGTGCCGAGGACGCCGCCCATGCCAAACAATTGCTGGAGCGTTTGAACGTGAGCCTCAGTGAACTCAGCGCCCGTCAGCAGCAGATTTTCATTCTCAGCCGTTTGCATGGGCACAGCTATCTGGAGATTTCCGAGAAGCTCGGCGTGTCATTGAGCACGGTGCAAAAGGAGTTGAAGCTGATCATGGCTATCTGCATCGGTGTCGCCGAACGGTTAAACGGCGACTGAGCAAGCAAGGCTTTGCTACCCTTGCCCACTTTCAAGCTCCACTAAAAAAACAGCCGTGCACAGACACTGCCGAGGAAACACCGTGACGGACACCCACCGCTCCCCTCCGCCCTCCCCGGCGCGGGACTCCGCAAGTGCGATGGACCAGGCCCTGGACTGGCTGATCGTGCTGGGCAGTCCGAGCGAAGAACAGTCTCGCCAGTTCCAGGCTTGGCTGGACGCCGACCCTTTGCATGCGCAAGCGTTCGCCAAGGCCCAGGCCATCTGGGACGGCCCGCAAGTCGTGCAATGCGCGCAACACCTGGCCGCGCTGCCACCCAAAGTCACCGTGTTGTCGCGCCTGCGCCCGCACTGGAAACCGTTGGCCACTGCTGCCGTGTTGATCCTCGGCCTGTTCAGTTTCAGCAACCTGCCCCTGCGTCTCCAGGCTGATCACCTGACGGTGGTCGGTGAGCGTCAGCGCCTGCAACTGGAGGACGGCTCGAAAGTCCTGCTCAATACCAACTCGGCGTTTTCCAGCACCATCAACGATCAGCAGCGCGTCGCCCGGCTTTATCAGGGCGAAGCGTTTTTCGAAGTGCAGGCCCATCGCGGCCAGCCGCTGGAAATCGACGCCGGACCAGTGAAGGCCAGCGTGCACGACACGGCGTTTGCGGTGCGGTACCTCGATGGCGTGACGCAGGTTCAAGTGCAGCGTGGTGATGTCGACTTGCGGGCGACCCGCGACGACGCACGGATTCGCCTGTCTGCCGGCGAAAGCATCCGCATCGGCCCCAACGGTTTCGACCGGCCGGCCAGGCTCGATGCCGCGACTGACCTGGCCTGGGTCCAGGGCCGACTGGTGTTTGAAAACTGCCCGATGAGCCAGGTGCTGGCGGAGCTGCGTCGCTACTATCCAGGCTGGATCATCAACAACAACGAGCGGTTGGCCGACGTCGCCGTGACCGGCAATTACCGTCTCGACCAGCCGCTGGACGTGGTCCGCTCGCTGGCGCACATCACCTCGGCGCGGCTCCAGGAATATCCGGCGCTGGTGATCCTGAACTAAATGAGAATTATTTTTACTCGATAGCTGAAGCTCGTACGTCTCGTTATAGCCAATGCAATTGATTCGCATCTTCATATGCCAATCAGCACCTATAAAGATTCGTGCGACTCGGAGCGCTATCGATGTCCTCTCGCCTTACCCGCCACTCCTCTTCACCGTCCCGCGTGCTCTCGCTGCTGACCGCCGCCATCCTCATGGCTGGTAGCGCGCCGCTGATGGCCGCCACCGCAGCCGAACAATCGACGCGCAACATGGGCGATTACGCGTTTGCGATCCCGCAACAGTCGCTGGTCTCGGCACTCAATGCCTTTACTGCGGTGACGGGCTGGCAGGTCGGCTTGCCGGCAGAACTTGGGCAAGGCGTGGCCTCGCCGGGTGTGCGCGGGTCCTTGTCGCCTGAGAAAGCACTGGATCGCCTGTTGGTGGGGACCAACCTGAGCTATCGCAAGCTGGGCAACAACAACATCGTCCTGGAAAAGCGCCCGAGCAGCGGCGCCCTCAACCTGCAACAGGTGACCATCAGCGCCACCCGCCAGGAACAAACCGTCGAAAGCGTGCCGGGCACCGTCACCGTTCACACCCGCGAAGAGCTGGACCGCAACAACGTCAACACCATCAAGAACCTGGTGCGTTACGAACCGGGCGTTTCGGTCGGTGGTGCCGGCCAGCGTGGCGGGATCAGCGGCTACAACATCCGCGGCATCGACGGCGACCGGATCCTGACCCAGGTCGACGGCGTCGAAGTGCCCAACGATTTCTTCAACGGCCCCTACGCCAAGACCCAGCGAAACTACGTCGACCCGGAGATCATCAAACGCGTCGAGATCCTGCGCGGGCCGGCCTCGGTGCTGTACGGCAGCAACGCCATCGGCGGTGCGGTCAGTTACTTCACCCTCGACCCGGACGACATCATCAAACCCGGCAAAGACGTCGGCGCCCGCCTGAAAACCGGCTACAGCTCCGCCGACGAGAGCTGGCTGAAGTCTGCGACTGTGGCCGGCCGCGCCGATCAGTTCGATGGCTTGCTGCATTACAGCCAGCGCGACGGTCATGAAACCGAATCCTACGGCAGCAACAACGGCACCGGCCTGGCGCGCACTGCGGCCAACCCGGAGGACGTGCGTACCTACAACGTATTGGCCAAGATCGGCTGGAACTACAACGAAGATTCGCGCCTGGGCCTGACGTATGAAAAGTACAAGGACGACCGCGACACCGATCAGAAAAGTGCCTACGGCGGTCCGTTCGACAAAGGCCAGCCGGCGATTCCGGCCAGCGTCCTGCCGGGCGGCATGTACCAATGGCGCACCGGTAACGACACCGTCACCCGCGAGCGTTTCGGCCTGGAACACAGCTTCGCCCTCGACAGTCTGCTGGCAGACAACGTCAAGTGGAGCCTGAACCACCAGGTCGCCAAGACCGACCAGAGCACCGAAGAGTTCTACTACCCGATCTCACGCAAAGTGCTGCGCACCCGCGAAACCCTTTATGAAGAAAAGCAGTGGGTGTTTGACGCGCAACTGGACAAGGCTTTCAGTCTTGCCGACACCGAGCACCTGCTGACCTACGGCACCACGATCAAGCAGCAGAAAGTCACCGGTTCGCGCAGCGGCAACGGCACCTGCCTCGCGGTCTTTGGTTCCTGCCGAACCCTCGGCGCCGTCAGCACCGCAGACGTGCTGAAAAAATCCAGCGACTTCCCCGACCCGACCGTCAACACCTACAGCCTGTTCGCCCAGGATCAGATCAGCTGGGACAAATGGACCTTCCTGCCGGGGCTGCGCTACGACTACACCGAGCTCAAGCCGCACATCACCCAGGAGTTCTTGAACACCGTGGCGGCCGATGGCCGCGGCACTGTCAGCAACGACTCCAAAAACTGGCATCGTGTGTCGCCGAAATTCGGCCTGACCTACGCCCTGACCGACCAGTACACCTGGTATGGCCAGTACGCCGAAGGTTTCCGCACACCGACCGCCAAGGCGTTGTACGGGCGCTTCGAGAACACCACCACCGGTTATCGCGTGGAACCCAACCCGAACCTCGACCCGGAAACCAGCAAAGGTTTTGAAACCGGTCTGCGCGGTCAATTCGAATCGGGCTCCTTCGATGTGGCCGTGTTCTACAACAAGTACCGCGACTTCATCGAAGAGGATGCCATCTCCCCCGGTTACAACGAGCTGACCTTCCAGAGCGCCAACATCAAGCGCGCCACAATCAAGGGCGCAGAGGTCAAGGGACGTCTGAACCTCGACGCGTTCGGCGCGCCACAAGGCCTGTACACCCAGGGCTCGGTGGCCTACGCCTACGGTCGCAACAACGACAACGGCGAACCGATCAACAGCGTCAACCCGCTGACCGGTGTGTTCGGCCTCGGTTACGACCAGGACAACTACGGTGGCTTGCTCAGCTGGACGCTGGTGAAAAAGAAGGATCGTGTCGACGACACCAAATTCAAGTCGCCGGACGGCGTCAGCAGCCAGTTCAAATCGCCGGGCTTCGGCGTACTGGACCTGACCGGTTTCTACAAAGTGACGGACGACGTGACTGTCAGCGCCGGGGTCTACAACCTGACCGACAAAAAGTACTGGCTGTGGGATGACGTGCGCGGTTACGACGGCGTCGGCGAGGCTTCGGTCCTCAGCCCGGCCAACCTTGATCGCCTGACTCAGCCGGGTCGCAACTTCGCGGTCAATCTGGTCTGGGACATCTGATCCTGCACGCTCGCTGCGCGGCTTTTTATAGAGCCGCACAGTGAGGTTTTTTTACTGTCAGGCGTCTTCTTGTTCGTCTCGTTACCAAGCGCCTCTTTTCTTCAAGGATTTCTCATGACTAACCAGGACACGTCCCAACGCCCGGCTTTGCGCTCGCAACGCTTGAACCAGATCACCCATGAGCCCCACACCAAACTCGATGCGCTGGTCAAAGCCCACGCGCCGTTCGAAACCCAGGCCAATTTCGCCCGTTTCGTGGTGGCGCAGTATCTGTTCCAGTCAGAGCTGGTGGCGCTGTACAACGATGCCGAACTGATCACCATCGTTCCCGATCTGGCGGCGCGCTGCCGTGCCGAGGCGGCCAAGGCTGACCTGGCCGATCTGGACACCGAAGTGCCGGCGCCTGTCGCGGGCGCAGTGAACTCCCCGAGCAAAGCCGAAGCGCTGGGTTGGCTGTTTGTGTCCGAAGGCTCGAAGCTCGGTGCAGCGTTCCTGATCAAACGGGCTGTCGGCTTGGGCCTGAGCGAGACCTTCGGTGCCCGTCACCTCGGCGAACCGGCCGGTGGCCGCGCCGAAGGCTGGAAAAGCTTCGTCAAAACGCTGGACGGTCTGGCACTCACTGAGCAGGAAGAAGCGGAGCTGGATAAAGGCGCAATTAATGCGTTCAACCGCTTCACCGTGTTGCTGGAACACGCCTACGCCACCACCCCCGAACTCGCCTGATAACCCTGCCCTTGTAGGAGCCGGCTTGCTGGCGATGGCGATTCCAAAGACGCCATCGCCAGCAAGCCGGCTCCTACAGGTCATAAATCGATCTTATGACTCGCTCCTCCTCCAAACTCGCCCGTTTCCTGTTCGGCGCACTCGCCTACATCAGCCTAGCCATCGGCCTGATCGCCATCGTCGTGCCAGGCCTGCCGACCACCGAGTTCGTCCTGCTCGCCGCCTGGGCCGCGACCAAGAGTTCGCCGCGCCTGAGTGCCTGGCTGGAAAACCATCGGCTGTTCGGTCCGATCCTCTGCAACTGGCGCAACGGCAAAATCGTTGCACGTCGAGCCAAGGTCAGTGCCACCGTGAGCATGCTGCTGTGCGCCGGGTTGATGCTGGTCATGCTCGATCACGGTTGGCCGGTTTACCTCGCCATTGCCGGCATGAGCCTGGGCAATCTGTGGATCTGGTCGAGACCGGAATCACTGCCGCAAACCACCTGACACACTCCGCGATTTATCCCCGTTTTAAAGCGCTTTTCGGCACATTTTTCCGCGCAAACGTTCAACCATGACCGTTCGTCGGAGCCACCATCATGCATCCTCGCCCCACGCCGATGCGCAGAGATTGGCGCTGAATGGATTTGGCGAACCGGGTCGACCTCGACTCGCAGCCAACACTTCATCCCTTCGCGAGTTCGTCCTATGTTCGACTCTCTGTCCATCCGCCTGAAAATCGTTCTGCTCTCCGGTCTATGCCTGCTGGGCGTGGTCGTCCTGATCGTCAGCATGAACTTCTACCAGACCAACCAGAACGATGAGCTGGTCAGCGTCTCCAGCAGCAAAATGCTCACCGACAGCGTGCAAGACCTGCTTCAGGCCAAGGCCGCCGAGCAAGCGGTGCGGGTGCAGAAAACCTTTGGCGAAAGCCTGCTGGTGGTGACCGCCCTGGCGGACCAGATCAAGGACATGCGCACCCTGGCCGCCAAGCGCTCGCTTGAGGCCGGCGCCCTGCGTGAAGAATTGAACCAGAGCCTGAAAACCGCCTTCGAGCGCAACAGCAAAGTGTTGGGGATCTGGCTGGCGTTCGAACCCAACGGGCTGGACGGCAAGGACAGCGAGTTCGCCAATGACGCGGCTCGCCAGTCCAACGAAGCCGGTCGTTTCGCCAGTTACTGGAGCCGCGCCGGTGGCACCGCGCTCAACACGATCATGGTCGAAGACGACATGACCAAAACCACCTTGAGCCTCAGCGGAACGCCTTACAACAGCTGGTACACCTGCCCTCGCGACAACAGGCGCACCTGCTTGCTGGACCCGTACGCCGATACCGTCGGCGGCAAGGAAATGCTGATGACCACCATTTCCGTACCGCTGCTGGTGGACGGCAAATCCATCGGCGTGGTTGGTGTGGACATCGCCCTCGACGCTTTGCAGGCAGCGGCTGTCGATTCCCAGCGTGATCTGTTCAACAGCGCCGGTCACATGCTGATTGTCTCTGGCAGCGGCGTGCTCGCCGCTTATAGCGTCGACGCGAGCAAGGTCGGCAAAAGCATCGGTGAGACCTTGGGTGCAGAAGGCAAGGATGTCCTGCAATTGCTCAGCGGCGGCACCCCGAAAATCCTCGAACAAGGTGATTTGATTCGTGCGGTGTACCCGGTCAGTCCGATCAGCGATTCCAAAGCCTGGGGCGTGGTGATCGACCTGCCCAAGCAAGTACTGCTGGCCGATTCGGTGAAGCTGCAAACGGTGCTCGATGATGCCCAGCAAAGCGGCACGATCAAAGCCGTGCTGGTGGCGGTCGCTGCCGGCCTCGTCGGCCTGCTGCTGATCTGGCTCACCGCGTCGGGTGTGACCCGGCCGATCAACAGCGTCGCCGAGATGCTCAAGGCCATTGCCAGCGGCGACGGCGACCTGACCCAGCGTCTGCATTACAGCAAGCAGGACGAACTGGGTGAACTGGTGAGTTGGTTCAACCGCTTCCTCGACAAGCTGCAACCGACCATCGCGCAGATCAAACAGAGCATCACCGATGCCCGAGGCACCGCCGACCAGTCTTCGGAAATCGCCCGCCAGACCAGCGAAGGCATGCAGGTGCAGTTCCGCGAAATCGACCAGGTCGCCACCGCGTCCAACGAAATGAGCGCCACGGCCCATGACGTCGCCAACAGTGCGTCGAACGCGGCAAACGCGGCCAAGGGCGCTGACCAGTCGGCTCGCGATGGCATGTCGATCATCGAACGCAGCACCCGCGACATCAATCAACTGGCCGACGAAGTCAGCAAGGCGGTGACCGAAGTCGAAGCGCTGGCAGTCAACAGCGAGCAGATCGGTTCGGTGCTGGAAGTCATCCGCAGCATCGCCGAACAAACCAACCTGCTGGCGCTCAACGCAGCGATCGAAGCCGCCCGTGCCGGCGAGAGCGGTCGCGGTTTTGCGGTAGTGGCCGATGAAGTGCGCAACCTGGCCAAACGCACGCAGGATTCGGTGGAAGAGATCCGCATCGTCATAGAACGCATCCAGACCGGCACCCGCGGCGTGGTCGCCACCATGCATTCGAGCCAGACCCAGGCACACAGCAACGCCGGGCAGATTCAACAAGCGGTGCAAGCCTTGAGCAAAATCAGCGACGCGGTCACGGTGATCAGCGACATGAACCTGCAAATCGCCAGCGCCGCCGAACAACAAAGCGCCGTGGCTGAAGAGGTCAACCGCAACGTCTCGGCGATCCGCACCGTCACCGAAACCCTGACCGGCCAGGCCACCGAATCGGCGCAGATCAACAGCCAACTCAACTCCCTGACCACCCACCAGATGAAATTGATGGATCAGTTCCGGGTGTAGAACCACACCGCAAATCCCTGTAGGAGCCGGCTTGCTGGCGATCGCGGAATGTCAGCCGACGTTGATGTCAACTGACACACCGCTATCGCCAGCAAGCCGGCTCCTACAAGTTCGTGTTCGGCGGGCTTCCGGCGTTTTCATCTAACTGCCCCGTGTTTTGATCTATGCTCGGCCTCTCGTTCCGGAGGGCCTTCGATGACTGATTTACTCACGTCCATTCAAGCCGCACTCGGCTTGCCCCACACCCCGATTCCGTTCACCTCGAAGGGCGCCCTGCCCTCGGCGTTCGCCGTCACTGACCTGGCGAGCGCCAGCATTGCCGCTGCCGGCCAGGCGGTCAGCGAGTTACTGCATCAGCACACCGGTCGTTTGCCCAGTCTTAAAGTCGACCGTCGCCTCGCGTCTTTCTGGTTCGCGACGTCGATCCGTCCCGTCGGCTGGAGTGTTCCTCCACTCTGGGACCCGGTGGCCGGAGACTACCCGACCAGCGACGGCTGGATCCGCCTGCACACCAACGCGCCCCATCACCGTGCGGCGGCCGAAAAAGTGCTCGGTGCCTGTGCCGACCGCGCCGCCGTGGCGAGCAAGGTTGCGCAATGGGCGAAAACCGATCTGGAACACGCCGTGGTCGAGGCCGGTGGCTGTGCCGCCGAAATGCGCAGCTGGGCGCAATGGCAGGCGCATCCCCAGGGCCAGGCGGTGAATTCTGAGCCACTGATTCAATTCAGCGCTGGCAACCCTGAACCGTCGCCATCGTGGCAAGGATCGGTGGCGCGACCGCTGGCCGGGATCAAGGTGCTGGATTTGACCCGCGTGCTCGCCGGCCCGGTCGCCAGTCGCTTTCTCGCCGGCCTCGGCGCCGACGTTTTGCGCATCGACCCACCGACCTGGAGCGAGCCCGGTGTGGTGCCGGAAGTCACCTTGGGCAAACGCTGCGCACGCCTGGATTTGCATGACAAAGCAGATCGCATCTTGTTCGAAAGCCTGCTCAAGGACGCCGACATTCTGCTCCACGGCTACCGCGCCGATGCCCTGGAACGGCTGGGTTACGGCGTCGCCGAACGACAGGCTCTCGCGCCCGGCCTGATCGACGTCTGCCTGAACGCCTACGGCTGGAGCGGACCATGGCAGAACCGCCGCGGCTTCGACAGCCTGGTGCAGATGAGCAGCGGGATTGCCGAAGCGGGGATGCAGTGGAAGAAGGCGGACCAGCCGACGCCGTTGCCGGTGCAGGCGCTGGATCATGCCACCGGGTATTTGATGGCGGCTGCGGCGATCACATTGTTGGGACGGGGTGGGTCGGCGCGGTTGTCGCTGGCGCGGACGGCGAAGTTGTTAATTGAACAGGACGCAGGAACAGCCGTGGCGTTGCGGGGTGAAGATGAGGACGATCAGGGCTTGTTGGTTGAGCAGACACCCTGGGGACCGGCGCATCGGTTGCAGGTGCCGTTGAAGATTACGGGGACGCCGTTGCAGTGGGCGATTCCGGCCTCCGAATTGGGTTCACATCGCGCGCAGTGGTGGTGACTGTCAGATAGCTATCGCGAGCAGGCTCACTCCTACAGTTGACCGCGTATATCCGCAACAACTCGGTCAACTGTAGGGGTGAGACCGGCTTGCCGGCGATAGCGTCAGATCAGTCACTAAAAATCCCGGATCAGCTCAGTCAGCCCGACTCAGTGATGTCCACAAAAGCTGCGCCGCATACCCTCGACAAGGTCGCCAACCTTCGGCCCGCGCCAACAACTCCCGAGCCGTCACCCGCTCCCCCTCAAGCGCCGACAACGCATTGATCAATCCCACATCCCCATTCGGAAACGCATCCATCTCGCGCAATTGTCGCAAGGCAATGTACTGCGCCGTCCAGTCGCCAATCCCGTGCAACGCCAGCAACCGCGCCACACCACCCTCACGCCCCGGTTCAAACAACAACGGATCATCAAGCAACGCCTGGGCCACACCCGACAGCGTCCGGCCCCGGCTTTTCGGCATGCCCAGCGCCGCCAGATCCGCCTGCGCCAATACATCAGCCGCCGGGAACACCTGCGTGATACCGGGCAAAACCGACGCCAAAGGCGGCCCATATTGCACCACCAGTTTCCCCGCCAACCTGATCGCCGCAACCACGCTGATCTGCTGCCCCAACACCGCACGAATCGCCAGTTCCAGACCGTCCCACGTCCCCGGAACCCGTAATCCCGGCCGCTCGGCAATCAGCCGCGCCATCAACGGGTCAGCCTTCAGCGACCGATGAATCGCGGCTAAATCCGCATCCAGATCAAACATCCGTCGCAACCGCGCAACGATCTCCGGCACCGCCGCCGGGTCAGGAAAATTCAGCGTCACTTCCAGCGCATCGCCCGCCACCGGCCTTATCGAAAACGTGCCGTGAGCGCCGTCCAGACCGATGCTGCGCGAATACACGCCATCAACCACCGTTTCCATTCCCGCCACGGCCCGCGCCGACAAGAAGCCCAGCATCGCCGGCCAGTCATAGGGCGGCTGATAGGCCAGCCGCAACCTCACAACGACAAAAATCCGCTGTACAAACCGTACGCCGCCAACCCGGCGCCGCTGATGACTGCGGTAAATATCCCTTTCTCGATCGCTGTAAACAGCGGTTCACCCTGCTCGCGTTTGGCCTTGGCGAACAGAATTACCCCCGGCGCATACAACAACGCCGACAGCAGCAAATACTTGACCCCGCCGGCGTACAACAGCCACACCGCATAACTCAGCGCGATGCCGCCGATCAGCAAGTCTTTGGTGCGTTCCGCCGACGCGTGCTCGTACGTTTCGCCGCGTCCGCTCAACAACACCGCATACGCTGCCGACCACAGATACGGCACCAGAATCATCGACGACGCGAGGTAGATCAGGCTGGTGTAAGTCCCGGCAGAAAACAGCGTGATCAGCAGGAAAAGCTGGATCATCACGTTGGTCAGCCACAGCGCATTGACCGGCACATGGTTGGCGTTTTCCTTTTTCAGGAAGGCCGGCATGGTCTTGTCCTTGGCCGTGGCGAAGAGGATTTCGGCGCAAAGCAGCGCCCAGGACAACAACGCGCCGAGCAGCGAAATCGCCAGGCCAATGCTGATCAACAACGCGCCCCAGGGCCCGACGATGTGTTCCAGCACCGCCGCCAGTGACGGGTTCTGCAGGTTGGCCAGTTCCGGCTGGCTCATGATCCCCAGCGACAACACGTTCACCAGCACCAACAGCGCCAGCACGCCAATAAAACCGATGACCGTCGCCCGGCCGACATCCGAACGTTTCTCCGCCCGCGCCGAATACACACTGGCGCCCTCGATGCCGATGAACACAAACACGGTGACCAGCATCATGTTGCGCACCTGATCCATCACGCCGCCGAAATTCGGGTTGCTGCGGCCCCAGATGTCACGGGTAAAGATGTCGGCCTTGAACGCCACGGCGGCGATGACGATGAACATGATCAGCGGCACGATCTTGGCCACGGTGGTCAACTGATTGATGAACGTCGCCTCCTTGATCCCGCGCAGCACCAGAAAATGTACGGCCCACAGCAGGACCGAGGCGCAACCGATGGCGATGGGCGTGTTGCCCTGGCCAAACACCGGAAAGAAGTACCCGAGAGTGCTGAACAGCAGAACGAAGTAACCGACGTTGCCCAGCCAGGCGCTGATCCAGTACCCCCACGCGGACGAGAAACCCATGTAGTCGCCGAAACCTGCCTTCGCGTAGGCGTACACCCCGGAATCCAGCTCGGGTTTGCGATTGGCCAGCGTCTGGAACACGAAGGCCAGCGTCAGCATTCCGACGGCGGTGATGGCCCAACCGATCAATATCGCGCCGGCATCGGCACGGGCGGCCATGTTCTGCGGCAAGGAAAAGATCCCGCCACCAATCATCGATCCAACCACCAGCGCGATCAGTGCGCTCAGGCGAAGTTTTTGCGTCGGTTGCGACATGCCTGCGTCTCCATTTTTCCCGATGTGACCGGGGAATGACCACGGCCGGGAAACCGTCACATGGTTGGTTTTAACTAAATAGGTACAGCGTAATAACGTTTATTAGAAAACGCCAAGTCATGTCCGTTATTTATAGCGGATGATTCTATTAGCGTCTTGGCAAAGAGCGAATATGTGGGTCAATCTTAATTAATCGATTCCATACCTGAAACCGGCGTCAAAAATTTGCGGAAAGCAGAAAACGAACTAGCGTAAAAGTTCCAAGCAATTGGAGTTATTCCTTTTGTATGAATCGAGGCCTCTGGACCGGGCTTTTCCGGAAATACCGTTATGCCCGGAAAAGGTTCATAAGTCTTTCATTAACAATGGAATGTAGCCATGCACTGATCTAAGTCAGCTGATTGAATTGCTAACAGAACTACTCTGTTGTCTCTCTTCTCCTGCATTGGAGTCATGCAATGTCTGAATCCCCCGGAAAACTGAAACTCGGTGCACTTGTTGCGTTGGTTGTCGGCTCTATGATTGGTGGCGGGATCTTTTCTTTGCCCCAGAACATGGCCGCCAGTGCCGACGTCGGCGCGGTGCTGATCGGTTGGGCCATCACCGCTGTCGGCATGCTGACACTCGCCTTCGTGTTCCAGACACTCGCCAATCGCAAACCTGACTTGGACGGCGGGGTCTACGCCTACGCCAAGGCCGGATTCGGCGACTACATGGGTTTCTCCTCCGCGTGGGGTTACTGGATCAGTGCCTGGCTCGGTAACGTCGGTTACTTCGTCCTGCTGTTCAGCACCCTCGGCTACTTCTTTCCGATCTTCGGTGAAGGCAATACCGTTGCCGCTGTGATTGGTGCGTCGCTGCTGCTCTGGGGCGTGCACTTCCTCGTGCTGCGCGGGATCAAGGAAGCGGCGTTCATCAACCTGGTGACCACCGTCGCCAAGGTCGTGCCGCTGCTGCTGTTTGTGCTGATCGCGATCTTCGCCTTCAAGCTCGACATCTTCACCGCTGACATCTGGGGCGTGAAAAACCCCGACCTGGGCAGCGTGATGAACCAGGTGCGCAAAATGATGCTGGTCACCGTCTGGGTGTTCATCGGCATCGAAGGCGCGAGCATCTTCTCGGCGCGGGCGGAAAAGCGCAGCGACGTCGGTAAAGCCACCGTGATCGGCTTCATCACCGTGCTGTTGTTCCTGGTGCTGGTGAACGTGCTGTCGCTGGGCATCATGACCCAACCGGAACTGGCGAAACTGCAGAACCCGTCGATGGCCGCGGTGCTGGAGCACGTGGTCGGTCACTGGGGCGCGGTGCTGATCAGCGTCGGCCTGATCATTTCCCTGCTTGGCGCGTTGCTGTCATGGGTGCTGCTGTGTGCGGAGATCATGTTCGCCGCCGCCAAGGACCACACCATGCCGGAATTCCTGCGCAAGGAGAACGCCAACCATGTGCCGGTCAATGCCTTGTGGCTGACCAACGCGATGGTGCAGCTGTTCCTGATCATCACGTTGTTTTCCGCCAGTACTTACCTGTCGCTGATCTACCTCGCCACTTCAATGATTCTGGTGCCGTATCTGTGGTCCGCGGCTTATGCACTGCTGCTGGCGGTGCGCGGCGAGAGTTATGAAAACGACTCGGGCGAACGCTCGAAGGATTTGCTCATCGGTGCCATCGCGGTGATCTACGCGGTCTGGCTGGTCTACGCAGGGGGCACCAAATACTTGCTGTTGTCTGCCCTGCTCTATGCGCCCGGGGTCATCCTGTTCGCCAAGGCCAAGCGAGAACTCGGCAAACCGATTTTCACCAACGTCGAGAAGCTGATTTTTGCAGCCGTCATCGTGGGCGCCCTGGTGGCAGCTTACGGGCTGTATGACGGCTTCCTGACTCTGTAATACCCGATTGTTTTGTCATCTGGAGGATCACTGTAATGACCACGGAAAAAGTTAAGTACGGCGTACATTCCGAAGCCGGCAAACTGCGCAAAGTCATGGTTTGCTCCCCCGGCCTGGCCCACCAGCGGCTGACCCCGAACAACTGCGACGAACTGCTTTTCGATGATGTGCTGTGGGTCGCCCAGGCCAAGCGTGACCATTTCGATTTCGTCACCAAGATGCGTGAACGCGGGGTCGACGTGCTGGAAATGCACAACCTGCTGACCGACATCGTCGCGATTCCTGAAGCCCTCGACTGGATTCTGGAACGCAAGGTCACCGCCAATTCGGTCGGTTTGGGGTTGATCGATGAAACGAAGTCATGGCTGCGCAGCCTGGAGCCTCGCAAGATCGCTGAATTCCTGATTGGCGGCGTCTCCGCCGATGACCTGCCGGACAGTTTCGGCGGCAAGACCATCCAGATGTTCCGCGATTTCCTCGGCCACTCCAGCTTCATTCTGCCGCCGCTGCCCAACACCCAGTTCACCCGCGACACCACGTGCTGGATCTACGGCGGCGTGACGCTGAACCCGATGTACTGGCCGGCGCGCCGTCAAGAAACCTTGCTGACCACCGCCATCTACAAATTCCACCCGCAGTTCACCAACGCCGACTTCGAAATCTGGTACGGCGATCCGGACCAGGAACACGGCAGTTCCACCCTTGAAGGCGGCGACGTCATGCCGATCGGCAATGGCGTGGTGTTGATCGGCATGGGCGAACGCTCTTCCCGTCAAGCCATCGGCCTGTTGGCCCTGAACCTGTTCAAGAACAAGGCCGTGGAAAAAGTCATCGTCGCCGGTCTGCCGAAGTCCCGTGCGGCCATGCACCTGGACACCGTGTTCAGCTTCTGCGACCGCGACCTGGTGACGATCTTCCCGGAAGTGGTGAACCAGATCGTCGGCTTCACCCTGCGCCCGGATGAAGGCAAACAAGGGGGCATCGACATCCGTCGCGAAGAAGGCAACTTCCTCGATGTGGTGGCCAAGGCATTGAACCTCAAAGCGTTGCGCGTGGTGGAAACCGGCGGCAACAGCTTCGCCGCCGAACGCGAGCAGTGGGACGACGGCAACAACGTGGTGGCCGTGGAACCCGGCGTGGTGATCGGCTATGACCGCAACACCTACACCAACACCCTGCTGCGCAAGGCCGGTGTGGAAGTCATCACCATCAGCGCCGGTGAACTGGGGCGCGGCCGTGGCGGCGGCCACTGCATGACCTGCCCGATCATCCGCGACCCAATCGACTACTAAACGACCATCCCCCCGGCCGCACTGACCCGGTAGCGGCCGGGCCGATTACCGAACTCAAGGAGAATCATCATGGCGTTCAACATCCACAACCGTAACCTGCTCAGCCTGGAGCACCACACGCCCCGTGAGCTGCGTTACCTGCTCGACCTGTCCCGTGACCTCAAACGCGCGAAGTACACCGGCACCGAGCAACAACACCTCAAAGGCAACAACATCGCGCTGATCTTCGAAAAAACCTCGACCCGCACCCGTTGCGCCTTCGAAGTCGCGGCCTATGATCAGGGCGCCAACGTCACCTACATCGACCCGAACTCCTCGCAAATCGGCCACAAGGAAAGCATGAAGGACACCGCCCGAGTACTGGGGCGCATGTACGACGCTATCGAATACCGTGGCTTCAAGCAGGAAATCGTCGAGGAGCTGGCCAAGTTCGCCGGCGTGCCGGTGTTCAACGGGCTGACCGACGAGTACCACCCGACGCAAATGATCGCCGACGTGCTGACCATGCGTGAACACGCGGACAAGCCGATCCACGAAATCAGCTACGCCTACCTGGGCGACGCGCGCAACAACATGGGCAACTCGCTGCTGCTGATCGGCGCCAAGCTGGGCATGGACGTGCGCATCTGCGCGCCGAAAGCCCTGTGGCCCCTTGATGACCTGGTCTCGCGCTGCAAGAAATACGCGGAAGAAAGCGGCGCCCGCATCACCTTGACCGAAGACCCGAAAGCAGCGGTCAAGGGCGTGGACTTCATCCACACCGACGTTTGGGTGTCGATGGGCGAGCCGGTCGAAGCCTGGGCCGAACGCATCCAGCAACTGTTGCCCTACCAGGTCAACGCGGAACTGATGAAAGCCACCGGCAACCCGCGCACCAAGTTCATGCACTGTCTGCCGGCGTTCCATAACAGCGACACCAAGGTCGGTAAACAGATTGCCGAGCAGTATCCGCACCTGTCCAACGGCATCGAGGTCACCGATGACGTGTTCGAGTCGCCAGCGTGCATCGCCTTCGAGCAAGCGGAAAACCGCATGCACACGATCAAGGCGATCCTGGTGTCGACCCTGGCTGACCTGTAACGGCTGACCCGGTTCCTGCGCTACCCCTGTAGGAGCCGGCTTGCTGGCGATGGCATCACCGCGGTGCATCTGACAGACCGAGCAGATGCCATCGTCGGAACGCCGCCCGCAGCAAGCCGGCTCCTACAAGGGTCCGCTCCGGGTCGCTCGCCATTTCTTTGTTTAGAAGGACTGAATCATGCGTATCGTCGTTGCTCTGGGCGGTAACGCCCTGCTCCGCCGTGGTGAACCCATGACCGCGGACAACCAACGCGCCAACATCCGGATCGCCACCGAACAGATCGCCAAGATCCATGCCGGCAACGAACTGGTCATCGCCCACGGCAACGGCCCGCAGGTCGGCCTGCTGTCGTTGCAAGCGGCGGCCTACACCTCGGTGTCGCCTTACCCGCTGGACGTGCTCGGCGCCGAAACCGAAGGCATGATCGGCTACATCATCGAACAGGAACTGGGCAACCTGCTGGACTTCGAAGTGCCCTTCGCCACGCTCCTGACCCAGGTCGAAGTCGACGCCAACGACCCGGCCTTCCAGAACCCGACCAAACCCATCGGCCCGGTGTACGCCAAGGCCGAAGCAGAAAAACTCGCCGCCGAAAAAGGCTGGGCGATTGCCCCGGACGGCGACAAATTCCGTCGCGTGGTGGCCAGCCCGAGACCGAAACGCATCTTCGAAATCCGCCCGATCAAGTGGCTGCTGGAAAAAGGCAGCATTGTGATTTGCGCGGGCGGTGGCGGCATTCCGACCATGTACGGCGCCCATGGCAAGCTGCAAGGCGTGGAAGCGGTGATCGACAAAGACCTGTGCTCGGCGCTGCTGGCCGAACAGCTGGACAGCGATTTGCTGGTGATTGCCACCGACGTCAACGCGGCCTTCATCGACTATGGTAAACCCACACAAAAAGCCATCGGCCAGGCGCACCCGGACGAAATGGAGAAACTCGGCTTCGCCGCCGGCTCCATGGGACCCAAGGTTCAGGCAGCCTGCGAGTTTGCCCGCCATACTGGAAAAGTCGCGGTGATCGGTTCACTCTCGGACATCGAGGCGATCGTCCAGGGCACGGCCGGCACCCGCATCAGCACGGCAAAACCTGGCATTACTTATTTATAAGGAGAACCGTCAATGGCACAGTTCGAGCCCGGTCACCTGCACATTGAGCGCCACGCACTGACACCGGACGATGTCAGCTACAACGTGCACCTCGACTATGAAGTCAGCAAGAATCCCAAGGGGGAGAAAGGGATTCAGTTCACCCTGCATGGCAATATTCAAGGGAAGGACATGTCAGAGCCCTTCTTTCTACGTAAGGAGGAAGCCTACAACTTCGCCAACAACGTAACGAAAATCGCCGAGAAGTACGGGATTCCAAAGACCCACAGCCAGATCGGCTCGGTCCACAAGCATTACGACCTGATGTTCGAAGACATCCGCAAGCAGTTGGATATGAAATCCGGCGACCCGGTGAACATCGAACACTTCGAATAACCCCTCACAAAACCTGTAGGAGCCGGCTTGCTGGCGATGGCATCACCTCGGTGTATCTGACAGACCGCAGAGATGCCATCGCCAGCAAGCCGGCTCCTACAGGTGGCGTGCGCATTACCGGATTTCACCTGAACCCCTCCTCCAAGGCATACTTGCCACCCTCCGCACGTCAGATAAAAAAACCGCCCCATGCGTATCCACGTCAGCTTCATCGACCGCGTCGGCATTACCCAGGAAGTCCTGGCTCTGCTCGGTGGGCGCAATCTCAATCTGGATGCGGTGGAAATGGTTCCGCCCAACGTCTACATCGACGCCCCGACCCTGAGCCCGGACGTGCTCGAAGAGCTGCACGACGCCTTGCTCAGCGTGCGCGGCGTGCAGGCGATGACGGTGGTCGACATCCTTCCCGGCCAACGTCGGCACTTGCAACTCGATGCGCTGCTCGCGGCCATGACCGACCCGGTACTGGCCCTGGACAGCGCCGGCAAGGTGCTGCTGGCCAACCCGGCATTGATTGCCTTGTACGGTCGCGAACCGGCCGGTGAAAGTGTCGCTGACCTGTTTGCCGATCCCGCATTGCTCGACGCCCTGTTGGAGCACGGCTTTCGTCTGCCGCTGAGGGAGATCACCGTCAACGGCCAGACCTTGTTGCTGGACGCCACGCCGATCACCGACGCCGGCGCCCTGCTGACGCTGTATCAACCGAACCGCATCGGCGAACGCCTCTCGGCGCTGCACCACGACCATGCCGAAGGGTTCGATGCGCTGCTCGGCGAATCCCCGGCGATTCGTACGCTCAAGGCGCGCGCGCAGCGGGTTGCAGCCCTCGATGCGCCGTTGTTGATCCAGGGCGAAACCGGCACCGGCAAAGAACTCGTCGCCCGGGCCTGTCACGCCATCAGCGCGCGGCACAGCTCGCCGTTCCTGGCACTGAACTGCGCGGCATTGCCAGAGAACCTCGCCGAAAGCGAACTGTTCGGCTACGCCCCCGGCGCCTTCACCGGCGCGCAACGGGGCGGCAAACCGGGGCTGATGGAATTGGCCAACCAGGGCACGGTGTTTCTCGATGAGATCGGCGAGATGTCGCCGTACTTGCAGGCGAAACTGCTGCGTTTCCTCAACGACGGCAGTTTCCGTCGGGTGGGCGGTGATCGTGAAGTGAAGGTCAACGTGCGGATCCTCAGCGCCACGCACCGCGACCTGGAAAAAATGGTCAGCGAGGGCTCGTTCCGCGAAGACCTGTTCTACCGACTCAACGTGCTCAATGTCGAAGTCCCGCCACTGCGTGAACGCGGCCAGGACATTCTGCTGCTGGCGCGCTATTTCATGCAGCAGGCCTGCGCGCAGATTCAGCGACCGGTGTGTCGCCTGGCACCGGGCACTTACCCGGCGTTGCTGGGCAACCGCTGGCCGGGCAACGTGCGGCAACTGCAGAACGTGATCTTTCGCGCCGCGGCGATTTGCGAAAGCAGCCTGGTGGACATCGGCGACCTCGACATCGCCGGCACCTCCGTGGCGCGCCAGAGCGACACAGACGTCGACAGCCTGGAGCAGGCGATGGAAGAGTTCGAAAAGACCCTGCTGGAAAAACTCTACGTCAGCTACCCCTCGACGCGGCAACTGGCCAGCCGCCTGCAAACCTCCCACACCGCGATTGCCCATCGATTGCGCAAGTACGGGATTCCCAACAAGCCGTAATCGCTGTTGGTTCGAACGTATTCTTTCGATGAACCTCGACCTGTAGGAGCCGGCTTGCTGGCGATGGCGATGCTGAAGACGCCATCGCCAGCAAGCCGGCTCCTACAGGTCGGTGGGCATCCTCAGGAATAGCGTCTGAAAACGACCTCCATCTGTACTGAAAGCGCTACAGCGGAACGATATCGATACACCCGCTTCGGATCACCGTTGCACAAGGCTTTGATCCACCTACACTTTTTTGTTCGCGTTCGACTGTAGCGATTTCGCTACACCGATCAAAAAACCATCCTTGAAACAAACCCCTAACCAATTGATTTATAACAATAAAATTAAATTGGCCGCGATATTGCTTAGTAACCACTCATAAATCAGGGCTTACGCCCAAGCATTCAATCGCGTCCACCAGACGAGTCTGGCCCCCTTAGGAGTTTCCATGAGCGAATTGCGTTTTACTGAAGATCACGAATGGCTGCGTACCGAAGCTGATGGCTCCGTCACCGTCGGCATCACCGCTTTCGCGCAGAACGCCCTGGGCGACGTGGTTTTCGTACAACTGCCTGAGCTGCAGTCCTACGACAAAGGCGCAGAAGCCGCCACCGTGGAATCGGTAAAAGCCGCCAGCGGCGTGTACATGCCACTCGACGGTGAAGTGCTGGAAGTGAACCCGGCGCTGGACAGCAGCCCGGAACTGGTCAACGAAGATCCGCTGGGCGAAGGCTGGTTCTTCCGCTTCCAGCCAACTGACGCCTCGGCTGTCGCCAAACTGCTGGATCAGGACGCCTACGACCGTCTGATCAAAGCCAACGCCGAAGCCTGAGGAGCACGCACATGACTCAAATCAATCTGAGCACTGCCAACGAATTCATCGCGCGCCACATCGGCCCGCGTTCCGGCGATGAGCAAGCGATGCTCAACAGCCTCGGTTTCGACTCGCTGGAAGCCCTGAGCGCCAGCGTCATTCCGGACAGTATCAAAGGCACTAGCGTGCTCGGCCTCGAAGACGGCCTGAGCGAAGCCGACGCTCTGGCGTTGATCAAAGGCATCGCTGCCAAGAACCAGCTGTTCAAAACTTACATCGGCCAGGGCTACTACGGCACCCACACACCGTCGCCGATCCTGCGCAACCTGCTGGAAAACCCGGCCTGGTACACCGCCTACACCCCGTACCAGCCAGAAATTTCCCAGGGCCGTCTCGAAGCGCTGTTGAACTTCCAGACCCTGATCAGCGACCTGACCGGTCTGCCGATCGCCAACGCCTCGCTGCTCGACGAAGCCACTGCCGCCGCCGAAGCCATGACCTTCTGCAAGCGCCTGAGCAAGAACAAAGGCAGCCACGCGTTCTTCGCCTCCGTGCATTGCCACCCGCAAACCCTCGACGTGCTGCGCACCCGTGCCGAGCCATTGGGCATCGACGTGGTTGTCGGCGACGAGCTTGAACTGACTGACGTGACGCCGTTCTTCGGCGCCCTGCTGCAATACCCGGCCAGCAACGGTGACGTCTTCGACTACCGCGCACTGACCGAGCGCTTCCACGCCGCCAACGCACTGGTTGCCGTCGCTGCCGACCTGCTGGCCCTGACCGTGCTGACCCCGCCGGGCGAGTTCGGTGCCGACGTGGCCATCGGCAGCGCACAACGCTTTGGCGTGCCGCTGGGCTTCGGTGGCCCGCACGCGGCTTACTTCTCTACCAAAGATGCGTTCAAGCGCGACATGCCGGGCCGTCTGGTCGGGGTCTCCGTGGACCGTTTCGGCAAGCCGGCCCTGCGCCTGGCCATGCAGACCCGCGAGCAACACATCCGCCGCGAGAAGGCCACCAGCAACATCTGCACCGCGCAGGTTCTGCTGGCCAACATCGCCAGCATGTACGCCGTGTATCACGGCCCGAAAGGCCTGACGCAGATTGCCAACCGCATTCATCACCTGACCGCGATCCTCGCCAAGGGCTTGAGTGCACTGGGCCTGACCGTCGAGCAAGCCAGCTTCTTCGACACCCTGACCCTGAACACCGGCGCCAACACCGCCAAACTGCATGACAAGGCGCGTGCGCAGCAGATCAACCTGCGCGTAGTCGATGGCGAGCGCCTGGGCCTGTCCCTCGACGAAACCACTTCGCAAGCTGACGTCGAAACCCTGTGGGCCTTGTTCGCCGACGGCAAAGCACTGCCGGACTTCGCTGCCATCGCAGCGGCAGTGGTCAGCGCGATTCCGGCTGCGCTGGTTCGCCAATCGCCGATCCTCAGCCACCCGGTGTTCAACCGTTATCACTCGGAAACCGAGCTGATGCGCTACCTGCGCAAGCTCGCCGACAAGGACCTGGCCCTGGATCGCACCATGATCCCGCTGGGTTCGTGCACCATGAAACTCAACGCCGCCAGCGAAATGATCCCGGTGACCTGGGCTGAGTTCGGTGCCCTGCACCCGTTCGCCCCAGCCGAACAAAGCGCCGGTTACCAGCAACTGACCGACGAACTGGAAGCGATGCTCTGCGCCGCCACCGGTTACGACTCGATCTCGCTGCAACCGAACGCCGGTTCACAAGGTGAATACGCCGGTCTGCTGGCCATTCGTGCTTACCACCAGAACCGTGGCGAAGACCGTCGCGACATCTGCCTGATCCCATCGTCTGCCCACGGCACCAACCCCGCTACCGCCAACATGGCTGGCATGCGAGTGGTCGTGACCGCGTGCGACGCCCGTGGCAACGTCGACATCGAAGACCTGCGCGCCAAGGCCATCGAGCACCGCGAACACCTCGCTGCGCTGATGATCACTTACCCGTCGACCCATGGCGTGTTCGAAGAAGGCATCCGCGAAATCTGCGGCATCATTCATGACAACGGCGGCCAGGTGTACATCGACGGCGCCAACATGAACGCGATGGTCGGCCTCTGCGCACCGGGCAAGTTCGGCGGCGACGTGTCCCACCTGAACCTACACAAAACCTTCTGCATCCCTCACGGTGGTGGCGGCCCGGGCGTCGGCCCGATCGGCGTGAAATCGCACCTGACCCCGTTCCTGCCGGGCCACGCTCAGATGGATCGCAAGGAAGGCGCGGTCTGCGCAGCACCGTTCGGCAGCGCAAGCATTCTGCCGATCACCTGGATGTACATTCGGATGATGGGTGGCGCGGGTCTCAAGCGTGCTTCGCAACTGGCGATCCTCAATGCCAACTACATTTCCCGTCGCCTCGAAGAGCACTATCCAGTGCTGTACACCGGCAGCAACGGCCTGGTGGCGCACGAGTGCATCCTTGACCTGCGTCCACTGAAAGACAGCAGCGGCATCAGCGTCGATGACGTTGCCAAGCGCCTGATCGACTTCGGCTTCCACGCCCCGACCATGTCGTTCCCGGTCGCCGGCACGCTGATGATCGAGCCGACCGAAAGCGAATCCAAGGAAGAACTGGACCGCTTCTGCGACGCCATGATCCGCATCCGCGAAGAAATCCGCGCAGTGGAAAACGGCACGCTGGACAAGGAAGACAACCCGCTGAAAAACGCCCCGCACACTGCGGCGGAACTGGTCGGCGAGTGGTCCCATCCGTACAGCCGCGAGCAAGCGGTGTACCCGGTTGCGTCGCTGATTGAAGGCAAATACTGGCCGCCGGTCGGTCGCGTCGACAACGTCTTCGGTGATCGCAACCTGGTTTGCGCCTGCCCGTCGATCGAAAGCTACGCTTGATCTATAGGGGCGGCATGTCCGCCCTCGCAAGAACGCCACAAAACCTGTAGGAGCCGGCTTGCTGGCGATGGCATCACCTCGGTCTAAATGATGCACCGCGTTGATGCCATCGCCAGCAAGCCGGCTCCTACAGGGACCGTGTCTAGCCACAAGACTCTCGCCAATTCCTATAACAAGAAACCGGAGAACAACCATGTCGTTAAGCGTGTTCGACCTGTTCAAGATTGGCATCGGCCCCTCCAGCTCCCATACCGTCGGCCCGATGCGCGCTGCTGCGCGTTTCGCCGAAGGTTTGCGCCGTGAAGGGCTGCTGGCCGCCACCACCTGCGTCAAAGTCGAGCTCTACGGCTCGCTCGGCGCCACCGGCAAGGGCCACGGCAGCGACAAGGCTGTGCTGCTCGGCCTGGAAGGTGAACACCCGGACACCGTGAACACCGAAACCGTCGCCGCCCGTCTGCAAGACATTCGTGGCAACGGTCGCTTGAACCTGCTCGGCGAACACAGCATTGCGTTCAACGAGAAAGAACACCTGGCGATGATCCGCAAACCGCTGGCCTATCACCCCAACGGCATGATCTTTCGCGCGTTCGACGCGGCGGGCCTGCAGATCCGCAGCCGCGAGTACTACTCGGTCGGCGGCGGTTTCGTCGTCGATGAAGACGCCGCCGGCGCCGACCGTATCGTCGAAGACGCCACGCCCCTGACCTTCCCGTTCAAAAGCGCCAAGGACCTGCTCGGTCATTGCACCACTTACGGCCTGTCCATCAGCCAGGTGATGCTGACCAACGAAAGCGCCTGGCGCCCGGAAGCGGAAACCCGCGCCGGCCTGCTGAAAATCTGGCAAGTGATGCAGGATTGCGTCGACGCCGGTTGCCGCAACGAAGGCATCCTGCCCGGCGGTTTGAAGGTCAAGCGGCGCGCGGCAGCGCTGCATCGGCAACTGTGCAAGAACCCCGAATCGTCGCTGCGTGATCCGCTGTCGGTGCTGGACTGGGTCAACCTGTATGCCCTGGCGGTCAACGAAGAAAACGCCAATGGCGGGCGCGTGGTCACCGCGCCGACCAACGGCGCGGCGGGCATCGTCCCGGCGGTTTTGCACTACTACATGCGCTTCATCCCCGGCGCCAACGAAGACGGCGTCGTACGTTTTCTGCTGACGGCTGCCGCCATCGGCATTCTTTATAAAGAAAACGCCTCGATCTCCGGCGCAGAAGTCGGTTGTCAGGGTGAAGTCGGCGTGGCCTGTTCGATGGCGGCCGGCGCGTTGTGCGAAGTGCTTGGCGGCACCGTGCAGCAGGTGGAAAACGCCGCCGAAATCGGCATGGAACACAACCTCGGCCTGACCTGCGACCCGATCGGCGGGCTGGTGCAAGTGCCTTGCATCGAGCGCAATGCCATGGGTTCGGTGAAAGCCATCAATGCCGTGCGCATGGCCCTGCGTGGCGACGGTCAGCACTTCGTCTCCCTCGACAAAGTCATCCGCACCATGCGCCAGACCGGCGCCGACATGAAAAGCAAATACAAGGAAACCGCCCGTGGCGGTTTGGCGGTCAACATTATCGAGTGCTGATGCGCGCTCACTGCATCTGCACACTTTTTCAGGAGCTGGATATGTCCACCGAACAACTGTTGAAAACCCCGTTGCACGCACTGCACATCGAACTCGGCGCCCGCATGGTGCCGTTTGCCGGCTATGACATGCCGGTGCAGTACCCGCTGGGCGTCATGAAGGAACACCAGCACACCCGTGATCAGGCCGGGCTGTTCGATGTTTCGCACATGGGCCAGATCCGCCTGACCGGCGCCAATGCCGCCAAGGCCCTGGAAACCCTGGTGCCGGTGGACATTATCGACCTGCCGGTGGGCATGCAGCGCTATGCCATGTTCACTAACGAGACGGGCGGCATCCTCGATGACCTGATGGTCGCCAACCTCGGTAACGACGAACTGTTCCTGGTGGTCAACGCCGCCTGCAAGGATCAGGACCTCGCGCACCTGCGCAAACACATCGGCGACCAATGCACCATCGAGCCGCTGTTCGAAGAGCGTGCACTGCTGGCTCTGCAAGGTCCGGCCGCCGTCACGGTGCTCGCGCGCCTGGCGCCGGAAGTGGCGAAGATGACGTTCATGCAGTTCGCCCGCGTGAAGTTGCTGGGCGTGGACTGCTTTGTCAGCCGCTCGGGTTACACCGGAGAAGACGGTTTCGAAATCTCCGTGCCGGCTGCCAACGCCGAAGCGTTGGCCCGCGCCCTGCTGGCCGAACCGGAAGTCGCGGCCATTGGCCTGGGCGCTCGTGATTCGCTGCGTCTGGAAGCCGGCCTGTGCCTCTACGGCCACGATATGAACACCGACACCACTCCGATTGAAGCGAGCCTGTTGTGGGCCATCTCCAAGCCTCGACGTGCCGATGGCGCGCGGGCCGGCGGCTTCCCGGGCGCTGAAACCGTGTTCGCCCAGCAGCAAGCCGGTGTCAGCCGCAAGCGTGTAGGCCTGTTACCGCAGGAACGCACACCCGTGCGCGAGGGTGCAGAGATCGTCAACGAAGCAGGCGAGATCATCGGTAGCGTTTGCAGCGGTGGTTTCGGTCCGACCTTGAGCGGTCCTTTGGCCATGGGTTACCTCGACAGCGCATACATCGCCATCGACACACCCGTGTTCGCAATTGTCCGTGGGAAAAAGGTGCCTTTGCTTGTAAGCAAAATGCCATTCGTTGCACAACGCTACTATCGCGGTTGATTGACTGTTTCTATAAGTAACGCGGTTGCGTTAACAGTGCACTAATGTGTAACGCAACCGCCATAAAACAGTGCAAGCTTTCGTTTATGAACGCTGCTTATAACAATCGAAAACAATTGAACCGCCGCATCGAATAAGCCGGAACTAGTGAAACACTAATGGCCAGCAACCTGAGTAAAACCGGGCCTCTCACGGGGCTTGTTTTTTCTCCCGTAGTTGGCGTAGAGTTTGTTCACTGTGTTTGCATGGGTCGCTTGGAATCGTGACCTGGGCAGTAGCCTACAAGTTAGCTACATCCCGTTCGACGTCTTCTTACTCTCCCTGCAACCAGCCCCAGTACTCTTTCATGAGAAGGAGGCTGTCATTAATTTTTGCGTCAAAGGAAATAAGAAATGTCCCAACGTCAGAGCGGTACCGTCAAGTGGTTTAACGACGAGAAAGGTTTTGGTTTTATCACTCCAGAAAGCGGTCCGGATCTGTTCGTGCATTTCCGCGCTATTCAGGGCAACGGCTTCAAGAGCCTGAAAGAAGGCCAGAAAGTGACCTTCATCGCCGTGCAAGGCCAGAAAGGCATGCAGGCTGACGAAGTACAAGCAGAAGCCTAACCTTCTGTTACGAAAAAGCCCCTGATGCTGACATCAGGGGCTTTTTTGTGCGCGTAAATCCGTAAAATGGCTTCTTTTTCCGTCGAGAGCCCTGCCATGTCGAAACACCTGCTCAACCCTCAGGGCGACTTTCCCGCCGCGACCCTGGGCCGTCGCCTGGCAGCGATGTTCTATGACTTTCTGTTGTGCACTGCCCTGCTGATCGTCACCAGCGGCCTCTACAAGATGATCCAGATGGCGATCATCGGCGAAGACAAAATGCGCACCCTGACCGAAGCCGGCGCACTGGACGGTGATCCTTTGCTGTCGACGGTGTTGTTGTTCGTGCTGTTCGGCTTCTTTGCCAAGTTCTGGACCTGGTCCGGGCAGACGCTGGGCATGCAGGTATGGTGCATCCGCGTGCAGAACGCCGATGGCTCATCCATCAGCCTGTGGCAGGCGCTGCTGCGCTTTGTCGTGTCGATCGCATCCTTGCTGTGCGTCGGCCTTGGATTCATCTGGTCGCTGTTCGACAAACAGAAACGCAGCTGGCATGACATGTATTCGGGCACCCAGCTGGTGCGGATTCCGAAGAAAACCAAATAATCGGATCGCGTAAAACCATTGTGGGAGCGAGCCTGCTCGCGATGGCGGAGTGTCAGCCGACATTAATGTTTGCTGACACTCCGCCATCGCGAGCAGGCTCGCTCCCACAGGTTTTTCAATTTGCCTGACAGCTATCAGGCGTTCCCGGCCAGCTTCATCCGCGCCGCTTGCGTGAAGTCCAGCATCCGCTTCAACGGGCGAATCGCCTGAGGAATCAACGCCGGATCGACAAAGATCTCGTTCGCCCCTTCTTTCAAGGCCTTCAGCGTGCGCTCAAGCGTATTCATCGCCATCCACGGGCAGTGTGCGCAACTGCGGCACGCCGCGCCGTTACCCGCTGTTGGCGCCTCGATGAACACCTTGTCCGGGCACAACTGCTGCATCTTGTAGAAGATGCCACGGTCGGTGGCAACGATAAGCGTCTTGTTCGGCAGGCTCTGCGCCGCTGCGATCAACTGACTGGTGGAACCGACAGCGTCCGCCAGCTCGATCACCGACGTCGGTGATTCCGGGTGCACCAGAATCGCTGCGTCCGGATACAGCGCTTTCATGTCTTCGAGCTGCTTGGACTTGAACTCTTCGTGAACGATGCAGGCCCCGTCCCACAGCAACATGTCCGCACCGGTCTGGCGCTGAATGTAGGTGCCCAGGTGCTTGTCCGGGCCCCAGATGATCGTTTCGCCGTTATCCATCAGGCTTTCGACGATTTCCAGAGCGCAGCTTGATGTAACAACCCAGTCCGCCCGGGCCTTGACCGCTGCCGAGGTGTTGGCATACACCACCACGGTACGTTCCGGGTGCTGATCGCAGAACGCCGAGAACTCGTCCACCGGGCAACCCAGGTCCAGCGAACAGGTCGCTTCCAGGGTCGGCATCAGCACACGTTTTTCAGGGTTGAGGATTTTGGCGGTTTCGCCCATGAATTTCACACCGGCGACCACGACGGTCTTGGCCGGGTGAGCATTGCCGAAGCGGGCCATCTCCAGCGAGTCGGAGACACAGCCACCGGTTTCTTCAGCCAGGGCTTGAATAACCGGATCACAATAGAAGTGTGCAACCAGCACCGCGTCCTGAGCCTTGAGCTCGGCAGCAATGGCAGCGCGATAATAGGCCTCTTCCTCGACCGTCAGCGGCTTGGGCTGCTTGGCGTCGAGGTGGGCTTGAACCAGAAGGCGTTCGGAAATCTGCGTCATGTTCGCAAGACCTGCAAGCGCTTACGCGCGAAAGTCGAGTATACACCCGGCTCCGGACCCTTCAGGGGTACCGCCGGGAAAGTGAGTATTCATCAGGCATGGACAGCGTTGAAGCTGCGCAAGGCTACAGAATATCCCCTGGAGACAAAAGACCATTTCAAGCTGATTCCGATACACAACGCCTTGCCGGTCATGATTCTTGAAGCGAGAAATCTGCCAGTACTAACAGATTGAGTGGTGGCGGACGATTAAAAACCCGGCCACCACCGCTTTTCGGTGCACGAATCAAAATAACTTGATGGTGATCCAGCCGTTATCCTTGAATTGAGCATCTAGCACTTTGACATCCCCATCCATGGGCAGTTTTTTGCAAATCACGTTCGCGGGGAAATCCCTTTGCTTTTCAAGCGGCACATACTTCTGTCCCGAAAACGCTTTGATCGAAGCGTCAAAATAGTCAACTTTCAACGATGAATCGCCTTGTGAACGGCTCTTCAAAGTAACGGCAACGGTTTCCATTCGTTCAAGAACAGCACGGCATCCGTTAGCAACCAAAGGAAAGTTGTACTGATAGGAGAATAGTGGCACCGCCATCATCGAAACCGAGTAAGGCAGCTTGGCAGACAAATCACTGTCTTGAATAACGATCGACATTGGATCGCTTGAGGCCGCCTTATATTCTTCAACCGATTTGAACTGCAAACCACGGAAATACGTGTACTCCAGCTCACTGAAGTTGAACCCATAAGCCTTGAACGTAAGATATAAAATAATCGAGGCGACAGCAAAACAAGCAAGCCTCGCACCTTTGATCGCATGACACCTTAGAAAATCAAGAAAAATAATTATTGCCACCCCAGCCACAAGACTGGTGGAGTAATCAATATAATTCTTATACGACAGCATAACCCCAGAGACAACGTGCACATTACAAACAAGGAACAACGAAAGAGCAATAAAAAACTGGCTATATACATGCCAAGTGTCTTTTATAGCGTATCGGCGGGAAAGAGCAATCTGAACCAAGAAAAAACCAAGCGCTACAAGACCGGAAACTGGCAACATCGGCACATGGCTTTTTATATAACCATCCGACATCGCGGAAATAAATGGATCTTTTGACAAAAACAGAAAATCAAAAAACATAAAACCGAAAGACATAGCCAAATAAGACGCCACGCAGGCGATACCTATTCGCAAATAGCTCAGGCTCTTATTAAAGAACCATGAATGCAGCAAGATAAAACCACAGACGAGGAAGTACGCATAAGGTACCCCCACATAGAAATACAACAACGGCAACAGCACAAATAAACAAAGCAAGCGCCCGGTTTTTAAAAAAGCCGAAACCGCCAGCACAACAAAAAAATATGACAACTGTGGCTCCGGCGTTCTCAACGCCGATTGGTAATATTCCCAGCCGTAACCGAATACACCATAATCCCTGGTCAGATGCGCTATAAGCGGATTACCGAAATTAAAAATAATGGGCGAAAACAAAACTATCGCTGCGTATATCAACGCCCGCCCATAGTTGACATTCAACCGACGAAGAATAAATACAAGCAAGAAAAATGTGGCTGGCGTCAAGAGACAATCAAACAGAATATTGATTTCTCCCCCACTCAACCCGAGATTTTGTAGGGTATAAACGATCGCCCCGGACGCCCAATACCCAGGCACTGTCAAAGAACCCAATGCACCTTGATAGCTTAGATAAGTCTCCTCATCCCAGGCGTTTACATAGATGAAATTGACAGATTCAAAGTAGGCGTAAATCATGGGAAAGGCGTAAGACAAATATGCCAGCACCACAAAAACTATCTTCAGAGCCAAACTGGCCGAAATTCTTTCAGATACCTGCTTTAGCACCGCAAAAAACATAATGTCTAAATCTCTGTTATGAAAACGAACTTCAATATGCCTGTTCCGGAGATATCAACCTCACGCACCATAGGCACGGATGCCACGAATGGCACCCTGTTCGCCATTGAATCTCACTGCAACTCTTCACCAAACACGTAGATTAACTAATGGCCCGCGCCAAGACGTCCACGACTTGATCTTGCTGCTCTGGTGCCAAGCCGACCCAAAGAGGGAGTCGCAATAAAGACTCTGAAAGTGCATCAGTATTGTCCATGGAACCATGAACTCGTCCGTAGCGCAGGCCGCCTGGTGACGAATGAAGAGGAACATAATGGAATACTGCGGATATATCGTTTTGCTTCAACGCTTCCAGGACAGCCTGTCGATCAACGCCTGGCGCCAGCAACACGTAGTACATATGCGCATTGTGCTGACAGTCTTCCGGCACAATTGGACGACGCAACAAGCCCTTTTGCTCCAAAGGAGCAAGGGCAGCATGATAGTAGTCCCAGACTGCCAATCGTCGATCGGTGATACTTTTGGCCTCTTCCAGTTGAGCCCAAAGAAATGCGGCAATCAACTCTCCTGGCAAAAATGAAGAACCTACTTCCTGCCAGGTATATTTATCTACCAGCCCACGAAAGAAGCGACTGCGATCAGTGCCTTTCTCACGAATAATTTCAGCGCGTAACGAAAGCTGTGGTTCGTTAACTAAAAGCGCACCGCCCTCACCCGAAATCACATTCTTTGTTTCGTGAAAGCTGAATGCACCGAGATCACCAATACTCCCAAGTGCACGCCCCTTATAGCTGGACATTACACCCTGGGCAGCATCCTCCACTACTTTGAGACCATGCTTACGAGCAATATGCATGATCGTATCCATCTCACAGGACACGCCCGCATAATGAACAGGAACAATAGCTCTGGTCCGGGGAGTAATGGCTGCTTCAATCAGCTTCTCATCCAGATTCAATGTATCTTTACGAATATCCACAAATACAGGGATCGCACCGCGCAGTACAAAGGCATTGGCGGTTGAAACGAACGTATAGGACGGCAAGATCACTTCATCGCCAGGCTGTATATCCAGCAACAATGCAGCCATTTCAAGTGCGGCGGTGCACGAATGAGTGAGGAGCGCGGTATTACAGCCCGTGCTTTGTTCAATCCATTGATGACAACGCTTGGTGAAGGAGCCATCACCCGCCAGCATATTCCCAAACTTGGCTTCTGCGATGTAGTACAGCTCTTTACCCGTCATGTATGGACGATTGAAGAGTATTTTTTCAGTGCTCATGCCTGCTCCGACTGGGTAAGTTTTGGCCTTGGCTCATTAGGTTTTCGGAGTTTCAATGAAAACCACGGTGAGAAAAAGTTGAAACCCTATTGCCTGGACGGCAGAAGGAGAGCCCCGATCCGGGCTTTCATCTCTTTATGTCTCTGCCAATTCCACTTTGTCACAGTATGTCAGATGAGCCTGTCATTCTGAACATCCATGTCGAAAATGGCGCCTGTCATGGCCCTTACGAAGACACGCGCCTACGAAAGCCATACACCACTGCCCCGTCCGCGCCGCGCACTTTCTTCCAGGCAAAAAAAAATCCGGAAATCCTCACTTTCGTGGGCCTTCCAGACTTTTAAAACTGCTACAAAAATGGTGGGTCGTGTGGGATTCGAACCTACGACCAATTGGTTAAAAGCCAACTGCTCTACCAACTGAGCTAACGACCCGCTGTGTGGTGGCGCGTATAATACTGATTTTTAAGGACTATTCAACACCTAATTTGAAATAAATCAAAAATAAGGTGTTGGATCGCTGATTCCGGCTGCTGCGAAGCCTTCCGCACGCAGTCGGCAGCTGTCGCATTTGCCGCACGCGTAGCCTTTATCGTCCGCCTGATAGCAGGAAACGGTCAGACCATAGTCGACGCCGAGCTTCACGCCCGCCTGGACGATCTGCGCCTTGCTCAGGTTTTGCAGGGGCGCCTGAATGCGGAAGCCATTGCCTTCGACACCGGCCTTGGTCGCCAGATTGGCCATGCGCTCGAAGGACTCGATGAACTCAGGACGGCAATCCGGATAGCCGGAGTAATCGACAGCGTTAACGCCAATGAAGATGTCGCGCGCCCCGAGCACTTCGGCCCAGCCTAGTGCCAGGGACAGAAACACGGTGTTGCGAGCAGGCACGTAAGTCACCGGAATGCCCTCGCCTGCCTCTTCCGGCACATCGATACTGCTGTCGGTCAGTGCCGAGCCACCAATGCCGTTCAGGTTCAAACCGATGACCTTGTGCTCGACCACACCCAAGTCCCGGGCAACACGTTCAGCGGCGTGTAATTCGGCGTGAGACCGCTGACCGTAATCGAAGCTCATCGTGTAGCAGCTGTAGCCTTCAGCGCGAGCCATGGCCACGACCGTTGCCGAGTCGAGCCCGCCGGACAGGAGGATGACCGCACGTTTTTCAGCAGTATTCGATTGTTCAGTCATATCAGCGCCCCGGCTCGTCATTCCAAAGATATTTATGCAGCTGCAGTTGCAGACGTACTGGCAGGTTGTCCGCCACCACCCAGTCAGCCAGATCCCGAGCATTCAGGTCATGGTGGCTTGGCGAGAACAGCACTTCACCGGCTCGGCGATCCAGACCGTACTGAATCAGCTTCGACACGGCCCAGTCGTAGTCTTCCCGCGAGCAGATGACAAACTTCACCTGGTCGTTGGGGGTGAGCAGCTCGATGTTCTCATAGCGGTTGCGGTGCGCTTCCTTCGAACCCGGGGTTTTCAGGTCGACAACGCGACTCACGCGTGAATCTACCGCCGAGATATCAAGTGCACCACTGGTTTCCAGTGACACTTCGTAACCGGCGTCGCACAACTGCTTGAGCAATGGGATGGCATTGGGTTGCGCCAGCGGCTCTCCGCCGGTGACACACACATAACGCGGGCGGAAACCGGCCACTTGCTCGAGGATGTCGTCGAGCGTTCGGACAGTACCGCCAGTGAACGCATAGGCGCTGTCGCAGTATTGGCAACGCAATGGGCAACCGGTCAGGCGCACAAATACTGTGGGCAGCCCGGCAGTCCGCGTTTCCCCCTGCAACGAGTAGAAAACTTCGGTGATTCTCAATGTGTCTTGCATAGTCGCCACGGGCGTAACAGCTAAACAGGCTGTCCGCCTCCGTCAGCACTTCAAGGAACCTCGCCAACGCGCAGGTCCCAAAAAGCGTATTTCATAAAAAGGGCGTGAATTCTAACGAAAAAACCCGCGACAAGCGCGGGTTTCTTCGAAATGGGTCAAGCAAGCTTACATACGCTGCAGATCGCGTTGGGCCAGCTGAGCGGCGGAAGTGCCCGGATATTGGGACACAACCTGTTGCAGAATGCCTTTTACCTTGTCGGGATGACCGAGGCGGCGTTCTACATCAGCCAACTTGTACAGCGAATCAGGCACTTTGTTGTGCTTTGGGTACAGCTGCGAAACCTTGGCAAACGCCTGACCTGCACCTTGCAGATCGCCTTTGGCCAGGTTCACTTCGCCCAACCAGTACTGGGCATTGCCCGCGTATTGGCTGTTCGGGTATTTGCGCAGGAAAGCGGAGAAAGCCTGACTGGCTTTGTCGAAATCCTTGGCCTTGATCAAGTCGAAGGCTGCATCGTAATACAGTTTTTCCTTCGCTGGATCCGCCGGTTCGCTACCCGCGGCGGGAGCCTGAGCGGCTGCCGCCCCTGCACCCGCTGCTGCACCGGGGGCGTTCAAATTGCCACCGGAGGAAGAATTCTCAGGAGTTGCGGCTGGTGCAACGCCGGTTCCTATGCGCCGATCAAGATCCTGGTATCGCTCCAGGTTTTCCTGCTTCATGCGCGCTACATCATTTTGCAGAACTTCAATCACACCTTGTTGGCGCGAGATCTGCTCCTGCATCGATTGCAGTTGGTTGAACAGCTCGCCCTGTGCCGAGACAGGGGCCGAAACCCCTCCCCCGGCATAGGCGCCGTTCGTACCGTAACCCGCAGGCGGATAACTACTCCCGCTATTGTTATAGCCGGAGTTGTCCTCGACCACAGGAACCGCAGCCCACACCGCAAGCGGTGCGAGGCTGAGAGCCAAAACAGTTACAGCACGACGGCACGTTCGCATGACGAATTACTTACGCAGTTCGACGCGACGGTTTTGAGCCCAGGACTGCTCGTCGTTGCCGGTAGCAACTGGACGCTCTTCGCCGTAGGAAACCAGTTCCAGCTGAGCTGGGGAAACACCTTGCAGTACCAGGTAGCGTTGAACGGCTTTCGCACGACGCTCGCCCAGTGCCAGGTTGTACTCACGAGTACCACGTTCGTCGGTGTTGCCTTCCAGAACAACGCGAGCGCCGTTTGCTTTCAGGTCTTTGGCGTGAACGTCCAGAGCGCGCATGGCTTCTGGCTTCAGGTCCGAGCTATCGTATTCGAAGTAGAAGGTGGTGATTGCGCGCAGAGCAGCTTCTTCGCTCAGGGAGCCATCAACGGCACCAGTGTTAGCGCCGTAACCAGCGTTTGGATCAACAGCGCCTTCACCGGCGTTGTCGCCGCCTTTGGACGAGCAACCTACAGCTACAGCCATGGCCAGAGCCAGCGCAGCAAATTTACCAAACTTCAGCATTTCCATCGTGAAACTCCTAATGAACCCCAGTGTGTTAAGTACAACGTGTAGCGCCGCGTCAGTTCAGGAAAGGGGACCAGGAAGGTTCTCTGACTTCGCCTTGTGCGGTAGGAAGCGGGAGCCTTACGCGTCCATTAATGGACACGAGCATCAAGACTCCCCGGCCCTGCTGGCGGGTGGCGTAGATTACCATGGTGCCGTTGGGCGCAACAGTAGGCGACTCGTCCAGAGTGCTATCAGTGAGGATTTTTACGCTTCCGCGCTGCAAATCCTGGGCCGCCACCTTGAAATTAGTGAAGCCATCCTGGCGGTGAATCATCACCAGGGTCTTTTCATCAGCCGAAAGCTTCGGATTGGCGTTGTAGTTGCCGATGAAAGTCACACGCTCCGCACCACCGCCACTGGCGCTGGTTTTGTAGATTTGTGGCTTGCCGCCACGGTCGGAGGTGAAGTAAAGGGTATTACCATCCTTGCCCCAGAACGGTTCGGTGTTGATGCCAGGACCGTTGGTGACACGGGTCAGCTGACGCGAACCCAGGTTCATCACATAGATATCCGGGTTACCGTCTTTTGACAGAACCAACGCCAGGCGATTGCCATCCGGCGACCAGGCTGGTGCGCCATTCAGGCCTTCGAAGTTGGTGATCTGCTCACGGCGACCGGTGTCGATGTTCTGCATGAAGATGCGCGGACGCTTCTGCTCGAACGACACATAAGCGATGCGCTTGCCATCCGGTGCAAAACGCGGCGACAGGATCGGCTCGCGCGATTGCAGCAGGGTCACGGCGCGGGCACCGTCATAGTCAGAACGTTGCAGCGTGTAGCGCGTGTTCTTCTCGGAGAAACGCTCTGCAGTCACATACAACAGACGTGTCGAGAACGCACCTTTGATACCGGTGAGTTTTTCGAACGACTGGTCCGCAATGTAGTGCGACATGTCGCGCAGTTGATCAACGCTGCCCGACACGCTGCCGGTCAGCACTTGCTGTTCGGTGGCGACGTTGAACAGAGCGTATTGAACCTGCAGGCGACCGCCCGCCGGAGCAATGCTGCCGACCATGACGTACTGGGCGCCGAGCGCCTTGAAGTCACGGTAGATGATTTCGCTGGCCTGGCTCGGCTGGCTGATCATGTTCTGCTTTGGAATCGGCGAGTAGTAACCCGAGTTGCGCAGGTCGTTACCGATGATTTCGGCCATGTCGTCCGGCAACACGCTGCCGCCCTGGTTGCCAAACGGTACGACGGCGATCGGAGTAGCCCGATCGCTGCCGCTGGTGACCAGAATGTTTTTTTCATCTGCCGTCGCAATCCCTGCCAGGCAGCAGATCACGACAAGCATTCCTCGAAGAAGGTTTCTCACAAGGCTAGATCCTCAGGTGTGAATGTCATCTTGAATGAACGATACGGAGCGAAATCACTCGGCTTCATTCCCTGCATTTCTGTCAAACGTCCAATATTCTTGACCGCAGCAACTGCCGACGCGTCAAACGGACCGTCACCACTGGACTTGGACACGCTGACCGAAGTCACCGTACCGTCCGGCAACATGCCGATTTGCAACACGACCGTCATGCCTTTGCGTGCCGAAGGTGGACGAGCCCAGCCTTCCGCTGCACGAGCACGAATCAGGTCATCGAAACTGCCGGCGACTTCGTCACCCTGCTCATCCGCCAAGGCCTGCTGACGCTGAGGCGTGTCGGAAAGCAAATCTGCCAGGGCCTGAGCCTTTTTCTCTTCGGCGGATTTACGTGCCGCTTCCTGCGATTTCTTTTTCGCAGCATCGGCAGCAGCTTTCTTCTTCGCATCTTCGGCGACTTTCTTCTTCGCCTCTTCAGCTTCAGATTTCTTCTTGGCGTCTTCCGCGGCTTTCTTCTTCGCGTCTTCGACGATCTTCTTCTTGGCTTCTTCCGCGGCCGCTTTCTTGGCCTCTTCTTCAGCCGCTTTCTTGGCTTCTTCTTCAGACTTCTTCTTGGCTATATCAGCCAATTGTTTCTCTTCAGCCTTTTTGGCCTCGGCGGTCTTCTTCGCTTCATCGGCTTTTTTGGCTTCATCAGCCTTTTTAGCCTCTTCCGCTTTCTTGGTCTCGTCGGCCTTCTTGGATTCTTCGGCTTTTTGAGCCGCGTCTTCCTTCTTTTGTTCCGCAGCCTTGATCGCTTCCTGCTCGATCAATTTCTGTTCCATCTGCTCGACTTCGGTCTGGCGCGCGGCGGATTTCTTCGCCTCTCCTGCAATCTTCTGATTGGTCTGGGTGGTCGCCTGGCTTTTCGACTTCAGTTGGTACAGGGTCGCCTGGACAATCGGCTTGGCCGGCGGCAGCTCCGGTGTGAAGGCAAAACTGACGAACAGCATGCCGAAAACCAGCACGTGCAAGACAATCGCCAGGACACTAGGCCAGAAGTAGCTTTCCGAGGCGGATGGCTCTCGCATTTGCTGCATCAGGGTGCCTCGGTAATCAAGCCAACATTACCGACCCCGGCCTTCTGCAATCCGCCCATGGCACCCATGACGGAACCGTAATCGACGGTTTTGTCGCCGCGGATGAACACTTGGGTACGTTTGCCGCCTTCAGTCCCGGCGCGAATGATCTTGGTCACCGCATCAGTCATCTGAGGCAAGGTCATTGCCCTGTCCTGCTGCTTTTCAGTGTCGACTTCGCTGCCAAGGTTCCAGTAGTAGGTCTTGTCAGCCTTGATCGAAATGGTCAGGACCTGGGTGTTGTTGTCCTGCGGCAAGGCTTCGCTGGAAACCTTGGGCAGATCAACTTTCACGCCCTGATTGAGCATCGGCGCGGTCACCATGAAGATGACCAGCAGTACCAACATCACGTCGATGTAAGGCACTACGTTCATCTCGGCAACCGGCTTGCGCTTTTTGCGAGCTCGAGCGATTAAAGCCATTGGAAATTACCTGCTTATTCTTCGCTGGTGTGCACTTTGCGGTGCAGGATCGCCTGGAATTCATCG
This sequence comes from Pseudomonas sp. PDM03, assembly GCF_014852385.1. NCBI lineage: Bacteria > Pseudomonadati > Pseudomonadota > Gammaproteobacteria > Pseudomonadales > Pseudomonadaceae > Pseudomonas > Pseudomonas sp. PDM03. Next base: position 157,324 of record NZ_JACVBM010000004.1, read on the forward strand.
GCGAAGGTGTAGTAACGGCCGATCAGCGTTTCGCTGCGAGCGGCAAAACGGTTGTAAGCGATAACGGCAGGGATGGCGGCGAACAGGCCGATCGCAGTTGCAATCAGTGCCTCGGCGATACCTGGAGCCACAGTGGCCAGGGTCGCTTGCTGGGCAGTTGCCAGGCCACGGAAGGAGTTCATGATGCCCCAGACCGTACCGAACAGACCGATGTAAGGGCTGACGGAACCGACAGTGGCGAGGAACGGCAGGCTCTGCTCGAGCTTTTCTTCTTCGCGGGAGATGGCGACGCGCATGGCGCGGGCCACGCCTTCCATGACCGCTTCCGGGTCAACGCCTGGCTGCTGACGCAGACGGGAGAATTCCTTGAAGCCGGCACGGAAGATCTGCTCGACGCCCGAATCCGGATCCGGGTTGCTGCCGGCCTGACGGTACAGTTTGGACAGGTCGATACCCGACCAGAAGCGCTCTTCGAAGCTCTCCAGGGCGCGTCGACCGGCGCGCAGCAAGTTGCTGCGCTGAAAGATCATGATCCATGAGGTCACCGATGCGGCTACCAGGATCAGCATTACCAGTTGCACCACGATACTGGCATTGCTGACCAAGCTCCACATGGAGGAATGGTCGACGACGTTAGCTTCCACGCTTTATCTCCTGCTTTGAGTGTGTACCCGCGCCGCTCACGTCGGCAAAGGCCGCACGTAGAGCTTCGGGAATGGCCCGGGGTTTTAAACTTTCAGTGCGCACACAGGCCACCAAAAACTGCCCTTCACAGAGCAGCGCATTATCCGTGGCTCGCCTGACCTGCTGTTTAAAGCGCAGGCTGACACGGTTCAATTCGATTACTTCAGCGCTTACCAGTAGCTCGTCGTCCAGTCGCGCCGGCGCGTGGTAACGCGCTTCGCTGGAATGCACGACAAACAACAGGTCCTCCCCTGCCAGCTGGGATTGGGCAAAGCCCAGCTCCCGGAGCCGCTCGGTTCGAGCCCGTTCCATAAACTTGAGGTAATTAACGTAATACACGATGCCGCCCGCATCGGTGTCCTCGTAATAAACGCGACAACGATGTGCGAAAGGCTCAAGCCCGTTTTGCGCGCGCATACTCTAGTGCTTACTCCTCAGGTTGCCAATCCGGCCAGGCAACTGTTTTTCATTGATCTGCGGCTTTCTCGCGAAAGTACGGTCCTGGGACAGCACAATGCCCGAAAAATAAGCACGCAAAGATTAATTAATCGTCCACTGCATCAAGGAACTCGTCTACCACGGGCATCTCGCCCAATCGTGACGGAATGTTTAAACCAAAGTGCAGGTACGCATGCCGGGTGACCACCCGCCCCCGCGGCGTGCGCATGATGTAGCCCTGCTGGATCAGATACGGTTCCAGCACGTCTTCAATGGTGTGACGTTCTTCGCTGATCGCGGCGGCCAGACTGTCGACGCCCACCGGTCCACCGTCGAACTTCTCGATCATGGTCAGCAGCAGACGGCGGTCCTGGTGATCGAAGCCACGCTCGTCGACATCCAGCAGATTCAAGGCGAGATCGGCAATCGGTTTGGTGATGTGACCCTTGGCCCGGACTTCGGCGAAATCACGCACCCGGCGCAACAGTCGGTTGGCGATCCGCGGAGTGCCACGAGCCCGGCGGGCGATTTCGAATGCGCCTTCGGGATCCAGTGGCAAGCCAAGAATGTTCGCCGAGCGGCTGACAATCGTCGCCAGGTCGGCAGTGCTGTAAAACTCGAGACGCTGGACGATGCCGAAGCGGTCGCGCAACGGGTTGGTCAGCATGCCGGCGCGCGTCGTCGCCCCCACCAGCGTGAACGGCGGCAGATCCAGCTTGATCGAACGGGCAGCCGGGCCTTCGCCGATCATGATGTCGAGCTGGAAATCTTCCATGGCCGGGTACAGCACTTCTTCGACAATCGGCGACAACCGATGGATTTCGTCGATAAACAGCACGTCGTGCGGCTCAAGGTTGGTCAGCAGCGCAGCCAGGTCACCCGGACGCTCCAGAACCGGGCCCGAGGTGCTTTTGATCGACACACCCATTTCCTGGGCGATGATGTTGGCCAGGGTGGTTTTACCCAGGCCTGGCGGGCCGAAGATCAAAGTGTGGTCCAGGGATTCGTTACGCCCACGGGCAGCCTGGATGAACAGCTCCATTTGCTCGCGAACGGTCGGCTGGCCAATGTATTCGGCCAGACTGACAGGACGAATCGCCCGATCCTGGACTTCCTCGCGGTCGCGCGGGCCCGGCGTGGCGGCTATCAGACGATCAGCTTCAATCACTTAGATCATTCCCTTCAGGGCACGGCGAATCATGTCTTCACTGCTCAAACCTTTCTCCTTGATCGCGGAAATCGCCTTGCTGGCTTCCTGCGGCTTGTAGCCCAGGGAAATCAGCGCGCTGACGGCGTCATTTTCCGCGGTGGCGACCGGCGCAATATCCGGCCCGCCTGGCTGGTTTGGCACCAGGGCAAACATCGCAGGCACAGTTTCCCACGCCTTGAAGCGATCCTTGAGTTCCACCAGCAAACGCTCGGCGGTCTTCTTGCCCACGCCCGGCACCTTGGTCAGGGCCGAGGTGTCCTGGGACTGCACGCAACGTACCAGTTCATCGACTTCCAGACTCGACATCAACGCCAGGGCCAATTTCGGCCCTACACCATTGAGACGAATCAACTCGCGAAAAAAGTCTCGCTCACGCTTGCTGGCGAAACCATAGAGTAACTGCGCGTCTTCGCGTACGACCAAATGGGTGTGCAACGTCAGCGGTTCACCGACCGACGGCAAGCGATACAGCGTGGTCATGGGCACTTCAAGCTCATACCCCAGACCGTTTACATCCAGAATCAGGTGCGGCGGCTGTTTCTCAGCCAGTGTGCCGCGCAAGCGTCCAATCACGTTTCAGATCCTTGAGCGTTGGCCAGTTCGGTGGCTGGCGACTGACAGAACAAGGGTGTTGCGCCGACAACACAGGCACAAAACCCTCATTCCGTAAAAATGACTGCTGATGCTATCAGAGACGCAGGCGCCCGCCACGACTGCGTGCCGTGCCCAGACCATGAGGCAACAGGCTGGAACGGGTGTGAGCATGGCAAATGGCAATGGCCAGGGCGTCCGAGGCATCGATTTGCGGTTTGCTGGTGAGTTTCAACATGTGCATCACCATCATTTGCACCTGCTCTTTATTCGCTGCGCCGGTCCCGGTCACTGCCTGCTTGACCTGGGTGGCCGTGTATTCGGCGATTTCCAGATTCTCTTCGGCGCCGGCAACGATTGCCGCGCCTCGGGCCTGACCGAGTTTCAGCGCGGAATCGGCGTTGCGCGCCATGAACACCTTTTCGATGCCCATGGTCACCGGGCCGTAGGTCTGAATGACTTCACGTACGCCGCGATAGACGATTTGCAGACGCTCGTGCAACTCGCCGGAACCGGTACGAATACAACCCGACGCCACATACACGCAGCCGCGCCCGGTATCGCGTACCACGCCATAACCGGTGATGCGCGAACCAGGGTCGATACCAAGAATTAAAGTCATAACGCCTGCGGGTTGTAATGAATGTGCGTGGCGAACCCACAACACTGTAGGAGCGAGCCTGCTCGCGATGGACGTTAACGATAACGCGCCACACCTGAATTAGCGCGGCGCTCTCAGGTTTTTCGCGAGCAGGCTCGCTCCTACAGGGGACACCTTCAGCCGAGCTGCGCGGCCACCGACTCGGGGATATCCGCGTTGGAATAGACGTTCTGCACGTCATCCAGGTCTTCGAGCATGTCGATCAGCTTGAGGACTTTCTCGGCGCCTTCCAGGTCCAGTTCGGCACTGGTGGTCGGCAACATGACGATTTCCGCGTCATCACCTTTGAAACCGGCGGCTTCCAGAGCGTTACGCACGGAGTAGAAACCGGCGAACGAGGTGAACACGTCAATGGAGCCGTCTTCGTTCGTGACCACGTCATCGGCGTCGGCTTCCATCGCCGCTTCCATCAAGGCGTCTTCATCCACGCCCGGCGCGAAGGAAATCTGCCCTTTGCGCTCGAACAGATAGGCCACGGAACCGTCGGTACCCAAGTTACCGCCGCACTTGCTGAACGCATGGCGAACAGCCGCTGCGGTGCGGTTGCGGTTGTCGGTCATGCACTCGACCATCACCGCCACTCCACCCGGGCCGTAGCCTTCGTAGGTCAGCTCGACCATGTCATCAGTGTCGGCAGCACCGGCGCCGCGAGCCACCGCGCGATCGATGATGTCGCGGCTCATGTTCGCGCCCAGCGCCTTGTCCAGGGCCAGTCGCAGACGCGGGTTGGAGCCCGGATCACCGCCGCCCTGACGGGCAGCAACGGTCAGTTCACGAATCCACTTGGTGAAAATCTTGCCCTTCTTGGCATCCTGACGTTCTTTGCGGTGCTTGATGTTCGCCCACTTGGAATGACCCGCCATAACTCGCTCCGAATTCTCTTTGAAACATTGCCCGCCGCACACGAAGTGCCGGCCAGCAAACAAAAAATCTCGACCTGAAGAAAAGGCGCATCCCATGAGGATGCGCCTTCAGGGTCAGCCTTACTCAGCCTTTGGCGTTTCGCGCAGACGAATGTGCAGTTCGCGCAACGCCTTGGCATCGACCACACCCGGTGCTTGCGTCATCACGTCAGCAGCACTCTGGGTTTTCGGGAAGGCGATCACTTCACGGATCGACTGGGCGCCGGTCATCAGCATCACCAGACGGTCCAGACCGAAGGCCAGACCACCGTGCGGCGGCGCGCCGTATTTCAGGGCGTCGAGCAGGAAGCCGAATTTCTCTTCCTGTTCCGCTTCATTGATACCCAGCAGGCGGAATACTGTCTGTTGCATTTCCTTGCGGTGGATACGGATCGAACCGCCACCCAGCTCGGTACCGTTCAGAACCATGTCGTAGGCACGGGACAGGGCGGTCGCCGGGTTGGCTTCCAGCTCTTCCGGGGTGCATTTCGGCGCGGTGAACGGGTGGTGCAAGGCAGTGAAGCTGCCGTCGTCGTTTTCTTCGAACATCGGGAAGTCGACGACCCACATTGGCGCCCACTTGCAGGTCAGCAGGTCCAGGTCGTTACCGACCTTGATCCGCAGTGCACCCAGGGCTTCGCTGACGATCTTGGCTTTGTCGGCACCGAAGAACACGATGTCGCCATCCACTGCGCCAACGCGATCGAGGATCACGTTGAGGTTGGCTTCAGGGATGTTCTTGACGATTGGCGACTGCAGGCCTTCAACGCCTTTGGCGCGTTCGTTGACCTTGATGTACGCCAGGCCCTTGGCACCGTAGATGCCGACGAACTTGGTGTAGTCGTCGATCTGCTTGCGCGGCATGCTCGCTGCGCCAGGAACACGCAGGGCAGCGATACGGCATTTCGGATCGTTGGCCGGGCCACTGAAGACCTTGAAGTCGACTTCTTTGAGCTGGTCGGCAACGTCCACCAGTTCCAGCGGGTTACGCAGGTCAGGCTTGTCGGAACCGTAACGACGCATGGCCTCTTCGAAGGTCATGTGCGGGAATTCACCGAATTCCAGATCCAGCACTTCCTTGAACAGGTTGCGGATCATGCCTTCGGTGAGGCCCATGATGTCTTTTTCATCGAGGAAGCTGGTTTCGATGTCGATCTGGGTGAATTCAGGCTGACGGTCGGCACGCAGGTCTTCGTCGCGGAAGCACTTGGCGATCTGGTAGTAACGGTCGAAGCCGGCCACCATCAGCAGCTGCTTGAACAGCTGTGGCGATTGCGGCAAGGCGAAGAACGAGCCAGCGTGAGTACGGCTCGGCACCAGATAGTCACGCGCGCCTTCAGGGGTGGCACGGGTCAGGATCGGCGTCTCGACGTCGAGGAAACCGTTTTCGTCGAGGTAACGACGGATGCTGGTGGTCATGCGCGAACGCAGACGCAGCTTCTCGGCCATTTCCGGGCGACGCAGGTCAAGGAAGCGATAGCGCAGACGGGTTTCTTCGCCCACTTCGGAATATTCGTTGAGCGGGAACGGCGGGGTTTCCGATTCGTTCAGTACTTCCAGCTCGTAGCCCAGCACTTCGATCATGCCCGACGCCATGTTGGCGTTGCCGGCACCGGCCGGACGCAGGCGGACCTTGCCGGTCACTTTAACCACGTATTCACTGCGCACGCGGTCGGCGGCGGCGAAGGTTTCAGCGCGGTCCGGGTCGAACACCACCTGGGCCAGACCGTCACGATCACGGATATCGAGGAAAATCACCCCACCGTGGTCACGGCGACGGTGAACCCATCCGCAAAGGGTAATTTCCTGGCCTTCCAGGCTTTCGTTCAGTTGGCCGCAATAATGGCTGCGCATCATGGTAGTGGTTTCACTTCTCGTAATTCGAAATTCGGTTAGAGGCCTTGCACACGGGATGGTGCAAGAACTCGCACGTGTCGTTCAACTCAGGTTCCAGACCCTAGTCGGCTTTATCGCCGCCGGCCAGGTTCTTCTTGGAACCGGTCTTGAAATCGGTTTCGTACCAGCCGGTGCCGCTAAGGCGGAAGCCCGGCATGGACAGCATCTTCTTGAGCTCTGGCGCCTGGCAGGCAGGGCAGTCGACCAGCGGTGCTGCGCTGATCTTTTGAATGGCTTCCAACTGATGACCACAGGAAGCACATTGATAGTCGTACATCGGCATGGGGGTTGTCTCGGCGATCAGATTGCTACCGCACACGCTGGGTTTTGCGGCAAAGAGCGGGATTATATCCATTAAATGCAGCCTGTGCAGCCGTAAGACTGCACAGACTGACACGCGATGCATTCCGCCATCACGGCTAGGCCATGACGACGCAACTCCCTTCCTTCAGGCTGTGCACAACGCAGACAACCCGCACCAGCCCGCTGAAATTCTTCACCCCGCCGTGACGCAAATGCACTTCTCGATCCACGTGAGACAACAACGCACTGACCGAACAGCAATTGATCCTGGCCATTTCCCCCAAAATATCCCAATACACCTGCTCAAGCCGCAAGCAGGTGGCAAAGCCATTCAAGCGTACGGATCGGGATAATGGCTGGGCCAGGCCCATATCGAACTCACTGACAAACGGATCGATCCTTACATCCTTGAATGAACCGTTCCTCCCCTCGCTTCGCCTGTCTTCATAAACCATACCGTTGACACTCCTTTGCCATCCCTGGTTCTTATAAGAGTCATGCTGTGATTCTTATAAAAGCGCAGGCGCAAAGTTATATCCAGATGACTTTTTGACCATCCACGTAGGATAAGCCAACAACTGAAGGCGGATCATGGAGACCGTCCTAGTCCGGACAATTTCCTACATCTACTGGCGCAAGATCATTCAACGAAGAGAGGCCGATACGACAGCGCGCGGATAACACCTGCAAGGCACCATCCGCGCACTGAACGCGTTACTCATCCAGCAAAGCGCGCAACATCCATGCAGTTTTCTCGTGAACCTGCATGCGCTGGGTCAGCAAATCCGCCGTGGGCTCGTCGCTGACTTTGTCGAGCAGGGGGAAGATCCCCCGCGCCGTACGCGTGACGGCCTCCTGCCCTTCGACCAATTGCTTGATCATGCCTTCTGCGCTGGGCACGCCCGGCTCCTCTTTAATAGAAGAAAGGCGAGCATAAATGGAATAGGCACCCGGAGCAGGAAAGCCCAGCGCGCGAATGCGCTCGGCAATCGAATCGACCGCCAGGGCCAACTCGTTATATTGCTCCTCGAACATCAGGTGCAGGGTCCGAAACATGGGACCGGTGACATTCCAGTGGAAATTATGGGTTTTCAAATAAAGTACATAAGTGTCCGACAGCAGACGCGAAAGTCCGTCGACGATGGACTTGCGATCCTCTTCACTGATACCGATATCGATTGCCATGCTTTTCCCCTAAAGGTGATCAAATTCATCCGACAGGTGCAGGACCACTCTAGCAAGCCTGTCGCCACACCGCAGGCGAGAATGCCCCCCGCTCCCTGCGACATATCGCCCCCGATGCACCGCTGGACTCCCTGATTTGAGTAGCCGCAAGCTTTGCTGTTAAATAGGCAGTGTGTCGCAAAGCCCTATTTTTCCGGGCGTTGCGCATAGGCTGATAACGAGTACGTGCCCAACGCCTCTTATTGTTCTGAAGCGAACCGTACTCCATCAGCTCTTCCTTGTGATCCGTCTTAACGTGAGTTAATCAAAATGTTGAAAATCGTCCACCTGCTAATGGGCGCAGCGGCCCTGCTGCTGTCCTTCATCCCTAGCCTGCGATCCGAAGCTGTTCCTTACCTGCAACAACCCGATGCGCTTTACCTGGCCTTTTTCGGCCTGCTCAACCTTACCCTCGCACCTGTAATCCCTTACTGGAACAAAGGCCCGCGTCATCAACTGCAAAACCTGGTCAGCGCCCTGCTGGTTCTGACCGTCGTATTGCAAACCCTGACGCTGCTCGCGCCGATGCCTGTCATCGCCGGTCAACCTGCCGTACTGTTCAGCCTGGTGGCGGCCCTGATCGCCGTGCTTCTTCATCTGGCCATCAGCTTCTACAAATCTTCACCGGCCACCGCGTCGCCAAGCTATGACATGACCAACCGCGATACCGGCACCGTGAAGTGGTTCAACACTTCCAAAGGCTTCGGGTTTATTTCCCGTGATTCCGGCGATGATATTTTCGTGCATTTCCGGGCCATTCGTGGCGAAGGTCATCGCGTCCTGGTCGAAGGCCAGCGCGTGGAGTTCTCCGTCATGAATCGCGACAAGGGCCTGCAAGCCGAAGACGTGATCGCCGCTCTTCCGCGACGCTGATTCAAGGCTAAAAAAAACCGCGAACAGCCAGGCTGCTCGCGGTTTTTTTACGCCTGCATGTTCAGTAATGCGGCGGTGGCGCTTCTTCTTCGAACGTTTCGAACTGGCCGGCCATTTCCTCCTGGCGCTTGAGCAAGGCCGCCATTTGCAGTTGCAGACGCTCAACGGCACGCTGCTGCGTCGCCAGCACATCGCTCAATGCCTGGATGGTGTCATCCTGAAAGGCCAGTTGGCTCTCCAGATCGGTAACGCGTTCTTCCAGGCTCATGATTCAACCCTCCAGAAACGTAAAATCATCGGTCAACACCAGACGCAGCCGCTCGCGAATCACCGCGATCTGCTCTGCACTGTAAGGCTTCGCCGGGTGCTTGCCCCAGACCGGGGCCGGCCAGGCGGCATCCTCACGCTTGCGCACAATCACATGCATGTGCAACTGACTGACGACGTTACCCAGGGCCGCGACGTTCAATTTGTCCGCGTCGAACGAGTCCTTGAGCATTTCCGCCAGCGCGGTCGTTTCCTGCCACAGCTGCCGCTGATCAGCGACATCCAACTGAAATATCTCGCTGATATCGTCGCGACGAGGTACCAGGATGAACCACGGGTAGTTCGAATCATTGGACAACAGCAACCGGCTGAGCGGGAAATCCCCGATCGGTAACGTGTCTTGTTGAAGTCGTGGATCTAAAGCGAACACTGCGCGCACTCCCGTCTAGTCATCATTTTCAGCTTAGCGCCCCTCCACGCAGGACGACGCACCAAGCGACAGGACGGCAGCATACCTGTGAACACCACCGCCTTCACGACGAACCACGGTCGAAGGCCCATCGAAATTCGAGCGACCTGCGGAATGCGCGCCCCGACATGAGACATTTTTCGCAAGGGCGCACCATTACAGAACCGATGATCATGCAAAAAACGCTGAAATGACTGACAGACAACGACCTGTTCGCAATCACTCAGCAGTCATGCTGTATGAATTCAGTACAGCGATTAAAATTTTTTGCACCAAAACCGCACAGTGCGTCTACGCTGAGTGCGTCGGGTATCCGCCAATTACCCACTGGCGGGGTGAACCGGTAACGTTTTTGTTTGTCACGCAGTCGGCCAGGAGGGCGCAACACGATGCAAACCGTGGCGTCAAGCCCCATTAAAAGGTGCTTGTAACCCCCGGTTTTATGAGGTTTTTACGGTAACACGCAGGCGTTCAGAAAAAAAAACAGCAGTTTTCTGATTTGTGCACGCTTGTTGCATTCACACTCACATCGCCTGCAATGCAACCACTGGAAGTGGAAGCCTTCAGGCAAATAAAAACAGTGGCAGGGTTGCCCGATGGAGATTCAAACGTTTCACCAGGGACTCTTTTTACCGATGCTCACGCCTTGGAAAACAGCGATGACGTTGTCATTCCGGTTGCATTGGGGCTGTAAATTTGCGACATCTACCAAGCTGTTTGCGACGGGGTCGTAAAGAAGCTGAAAGGTTAGATACGCAAGTATCGCCAACATGGTCGGCGTGATATAAGTTTGCGCCGACACAAAAAGAAAGAGCCGCCCAGATAATAAAACAGGTGGGACGGCAGTACTCTTCTAAAACCAAAGGAGCAAATCACGATGCGCGTGATGAAGTGGAGCATGATCGCACTGGCAGTTGCAGCAGCAGCCAGTACTCAAGTGGCTACGGCCGCACCTTTCGTAAGTGACCAGGCTGAAGCCAAAGGTTTTGTTGAAGACAGCTCGCTGAACTTGCTGGTTCGCAACTACTACTTCAACCGTGACAACAAAGACGGCGCCCGCGACGTCAAAGACTGGACCCAAGGTATCTGGGGCACCTACAACTCCGGTTACACCCAGGGTACTGTTGGCGTTGGTGTTGATGCATTCGGTTACCTGGCCATCAAACTGGATGGCGGCGATGGCACTTCCGGTTCGGGCAACATGAGCCGTAGCGATACCGTTAACGCCAACGGTGGCCGCAACGTCAACGACAGCCAGGGTAAAGCAGGCGCGGCCATTAAATTCCGCGTTTCCAAAACCGAGCTGAAAATCGGCGACATGTCGCCAAGCACTGCTCCAGTGTTTGCTGTTGGCGGTTCCCGTATCCTTCCTCAAGTTGCCAGCGGTTTCCAACTGCAGAGCAGCGAAGTCAAAGACCTTGACCTCGAAGCCGGCCACTTCTACTCGGGTTCCAGCCAGGACAAAAACTCCCGTGACGGCGACCTGTGGGCAAACTATGCTGGCGTGAAAGCTGACAGCATGGACTACTTCGGTGGCAAGTACGGCATTACCGAAAACCTGTCCGCATCGCTGTATGGCGCCCAGCTGGAAGACATCTGGAACCAGTACTACGCCAACGTGAACCTCACCACTCCATTTGGTGGTGACACGTCGCTGAACACTGACTTCAACATCTATCGCACCACCGACACCGGTGATTCGAAAGCTGGTGACATCAGCAACACCGCATTCTCGCTGGCAACTGCTCTCTCGTTCCTGAAAGCGCACACCATCACCCTGGCCTTCCAAAAGGTTAATGGCGATACCCCGTTCGACTACGTCGGTATTGGCAAGAACAACCGCGGCGGCGACTCGATCTTCCTCGCCAACTCCATCCAGTACTCTGACTTCAACGCCCCTGGCGAGAAGTCTGCCCAGGTTCGTTACGACCTGAAAATGGCTGAGTACGGCGTTCCAGGTCTGAGCTTCATGACCCGTTACGTGAAAGGTTGGGACATCGACGGTACCCACACCCCAGCAGGCAGCGCTTACACCGGCCTGTACGGTGAAGATGGCAAGCACAACGAAACCAACTTCGAAGCCAAGTACGTTGTTCAGTCTGGCCCGGCAAAAGATCTGTCCGTTCGCTTCCGTCAAGCTTGGCACTTTGCTAACGCCGACGAAGGTGAAGGCGACGTGAAAGAGTTCCGTGTGATCGTCGACTACCCACTGTCGATTTTGTAATCGCATCCAGTTAGTTTGCGGTAACAAATAAAAAGGCCCATCTTCGGATGGGCCTTTTTGCTGCCTGCTTGTTACTTACTGCACCGCAGATTCCTGCACCACTCGAATCATCCGCTGTGGAAACGGGATATCGATGCCGGCCGTTTTCAACCGGTCACGGGACTGTTCATTAAACATGAACATCACATCCCAATAATCCGCCGTCTTCACCCACACTCGCAAAGAAACAGTGATCGAACTGTCGCCCAGGGTAGAAATGACAGCTTGCGGAGCCGGCTCAGCCAGGATGCGTTCATCCTTGGCCAGGTCCAGCAATACTTCACGGGCCTTCTGCAAGTCCGCTTCGTAATCCACGCCCACATCAAACACAACCTTGCGGGTGGGTTGACGGTTAGTGTTGGTGATAATGCCGTTCGACAAGTTGCCGTTCGGGACGATGATGGTCTTGTTATCGCCAGTGCGCAGTACGGTGTGGAAAATCTGAATGCTGTCGACCGTACCGGCAACACCTTGAGCTTCGATCCAGTCGCCAATACGGAACGGACGGAACAACAGAATCAGCACGCCACCGGCGAAGTTCGCCAGGCTGCCCTGCAACGCCAGACCGATGGCCAGACCGGCCGCACCGATTGCAGCTACGAAGGAGGTGGTTTCGACACCGATCATCGACGCCACGCTGACGATCAGCAAAATCTTCAGAATAATGTTCGCCAGGCTGCTGATGAAGCCTTGCAGCGCCAGGTCAGCGTTACGCAACGCGATCAGGCCGCCCAGTTTCTGCGTCACTTTGTTGATCAACCACCAGCCGATGGCCAGAGTGATGATCGCCAGCAGCACCCGGCTGCCGTATTCCATAATCATCGGAACCCAGGCTTGGGACGCCTTGACCAGGTTGTCCACTTCAGCATTCAAGTCCATCTACATTCTCCTGATTTCCGGCCACACGGCACGCGAAAAAAATAAGCGGCAGAAAGGCTGCTCCCGTTCGGGGGCAGCCGTTCTGCCGCTGCTTGGGCCTCGGACGCCGAAAACGCCGAGAGGTTCCCGCCTGAAAAAATCAGTCGCGGAAGTTGTTGAACTGCAACGGCATGTCGAATGTCTTGGCGCGCAGGGCTGCGATGGCTTCCTGCAAATCGTCACGTTTCTTGCCGGTAATGCGCACTTGCTCGCCCTGAATGGCGGCCTGCACCTTGAGCTTGGCGTCCTTGACGTGAGCGACGATTTTCTTCGCCAGCTCTTTGTCGATGCCTTCCTTGAGAACGGCTTCCTGTTTCATCAGCTTGCCCGACGCATAGGCATCCTTGACTTCAAGGCACTGCACATCGATCTTGCGCTTGACCAGCGCCAGCTTGAGGATCTCAATCATTGCTTCGAGCTGGAAATCGGCTTCAGCGGTCAGGTTGACGGTCAGGTCCTTTTCCTTGAACTCGAAGGTGCCCTTGCCTTTCAGGTCATAACGACGATCGAGTTCCTTGACGGCGTTCTCGACCGCGTTGGTGACTTCGTGTTTGTCCAGTTCGGATACCACGTCGAACGACGGCATGTAATCTCTCCAATAAAGGGCGCGCTCGATCAAGATGGAGCACGCCTGGCTTGCGGTTAAAATCCGCGCTGATTATAACGGGTCTTTCCCATCATTCACTGCGAGCGTCCGATGCGCGCCTCAAACAGAGCAAAAAGCTGATGTCCACCACCTGGCATGTTCTGGGCGCCGGCAGCCTCGGCACCTTATGGGCCACGCGTCTGGCGCGGGCCGGAGTGCCGGTCCGGCTGATCGTGCGGGATGCGCCGCGCTTGCAGGCTTATCAGGCTGCGGGCGGCTTGACGCTGGTGGAGCACGGCGAAGCAACAACGTATGCCATCCCCGGCGAAACTACCGACAGCGATGAGCCGATCAACCGCCTGCTGGTGGCCTGCAAAGCCTACGATGCCGAGCAGGCCGTGGCCCGGTTGGCGCCGCGCCTCGCGCCCGGTGCCGAATTGATCCTGTTGCAGAACGGCCTTGGCAGTCAGGACGCCGTCGCCGCGCAGGTGCCGCAAGCGCGCTGCATTTTTGCTTCGAGCACTGAAGGCGCGTTTCGCGACGGTGACTGGCGCGTGGTATTCGCCGGTCACGGTTACACCTGGCTGGGGGATGCCGGTCATCCTGTGGCACCGATCTGGCTGGATGACGTGAGCGCCGCCGGGATTCCACACGAATGGAGCACCGACATTCTCACAAGGCTATGGCGAAAACTCGCACTCAACTGTGCGATCAACCCACTGACAGTGATACACAATTGCCGCAATGGCGGATTGCAGAACCATCACTGTGAAGTCGCCACCCTCTGCGGCGAACTGACCGAATTGCTTGAACGCTGCGGCCAACCGGCAGCGGCCGAAGACCTCCAGCAAGAAGTGGAGCGGGTCATTCACGCCACTGCAGCCAATTTCTCGTCGATGTACCAGGACGTTGCGAATCAGCGCCGGACCGAAATCAGCTATCTGTTGGGCTATGTGTGCAAAGTGGCTTCGCGACACCGACTGAACCTGCCGCACCTCAATCAACTTGAAGCACGGTTGATCGCCCATCTGCACAGCCTTGGATTGCCCAGCGACTGAGCAGCGGCTACGCTGGCCACTTGTTCCTTTTCAGCGATAAACCTGATGCCATTGCGCCAGCGCCTTGAAAACCTTCCCGTCGGCCAGAAACTGCTGGCCGCCCTGCTGGTGCTGTTGACCACCGTTTTGCTGGTCGCCAACCTGACCTTTATCAGCGCCGCGTACTACATTTCCCAGGAAAGCATGGCGCCCCAGGCCTTGCAGACCATCGGCCGACTGGTGTCCAACCCGAGCCTGGTGGCTGAAGCGCTGCAGTCACCACAAAATGCCGAGCGGCTGCTCAATGAGCTCAACAGTTATTCACCGCTGCGCGCGGCAGCCCTGTATGACGGCAAGGGCGAAAGGCTGGCGCAGTTGCAACGTGGCGATCATTTGGGCCTGCCCGAGCGTTACCGCCACATCGAATCCTGGCAAGCCACCGAATTTCGCAGCAACCAAGTGATCACCCTGCCCCGTCCCGGCACCGCGCCCGGCCATCTGCTGCTGGTCGCCAGCAGCGAATTGCCGATGGCCTTCTACACCGGGACCCTGACTGCCAGCCTCGGCATTCTGATCTTCAGCGTGCTGTTATGGCTGGTGATCGCCCGGCAGATCAAACGCCTGATTACCCGGCCGATCCACCAACTCGAAGAGCTGTCCCGGCAAGTGACCCGGGAGGAGAACTACGCCCTGCGCGCCTCACGCGGCAACCATGACGAAATCGGCAGCCTGGCCGAGGCGTTCAACACCATGCTCTCGCGTATCGAGGCACGGGAGCAGCAACTCAAACGGGCACGGGACGAATCCCAGGCCGCTTACGATCAGGCCCAAGGCCTGGCCGAAGAAACCCGCCACACCAACCGCAAACTGGAGCTCGAGGTCCAGGTGCGCAGCAAGATCGAGAAGAAACTCACCGGGTTCCAGAATTACCTCAACAGCATCATCGACTCCATGCCATCGGCGCTGATCGCCCTCGACGAGCAGCTCTACGTGACGCAGTGGAATCAGGAGGCCAGCGCCCTCTCCGGCACACGCCTGGATGAAGCGCTGAATCAGCCGATCTTTCTCGCCTTCGAACCACTCAAGCCGTTTCTGCCGCAGCTCAAGCAAACCGTCGAGCAGCACACGGTGGCGAAGATCGAACGCGTGACCTGGCTCAAGGACGATGAGCCCAAGCATTACGCCCTGACCTTTTACCCGCTGATGGGCGGTGCCGGTCGTGGTGTGGTGATCCGCATCGACGACATCACCCAGCGCCTGTCGTTGGAGGAAATGATGGTGCAGTCGGAAAAAATGCTCTCGGTGGGCGGCCTCGCCGCCGGCATGGCCCACGAAATCAACAACCCGCTTGGCGCGATCCTGCACAACGTGCAGAACATTCGTCGACGCCTGTCCCCGGACTTGCCAAAAAACCTCGAACAGGCCGAACAAGTCGGCGTTGAGCTGGATACGGTCAACGAGTACCTGAAAGTACGTGAGGTGCCGCAGCTGCTCGACGGCATTCAACAGGCGGGCGCCCGGGCGGCGAAAATCGTCACCCACATGCTTAGCTTCAGCCGCCGCAGCACCCGGCAAATGGCGCCGTGCGATTTGCCGGCGCTGATCGATCAAGCCGTGGAAATCGCCGGCAACGACTTTGACCTGGCGATTGGCTTTGACTTCAAGGGTCAGGCGATCATTCGTCAGTTCGACCCCGCTCTGGGCCCCGTGCCCGGCACCGCCAACGAACTTGAGCAGGTGCTGCTCAACCTGCTGAAAAACGCCGCGCAAGCCATTCACCAGCGCGAGGACGGCTGCGAGCCGGGACGGATCATCCTGCGGACCAGACTCAATCCGCCGTGGGCGGAAATCCAGGTCGAGGACAATGGCATCGGCATGAGCGAGAGCGTGCGCAAACGCACCTTCGAACCCTTCTTCACCACCAAGGAAATCGGTCAGGGCACCGGGCTCGGCTTGTCGGTTTCGTATTTCATCATCACCAACAACCACAAGGGTCAGATGGAAGTGCAATCGACCCTGGGCCAGGGCACGTGTTTCACCTTGCGCCTGCCGTTGACGAGCACCCCGCTCGTTTCTCAAGAACTCAATCAGCTTTCGAGGTAACCATGGGCTTTCGCTTGTCGAAGATCTACACCCGCACCGGCGACAAAGGCGAAACCGGGCTGGGCGACGGCCGCCGCGTGCCCAAGGACCACCCGCGGATCGAGGCCATTGGCGAAGTCGATTCATTGAACAGCCAGGTCGGCGTGCTGTTGGCCGGGCTCGAAGCGGAACGTGGAAAGTTTCCCGGATTAAACGAAGTGATCGAGGTTTTGGCGCCTTGCCAGCATCGGTTGTTCGATCTCGGTGGCGAACTGGCCATGCCGGAATATCAGGCGTTGAATGCGGCAGAAATCGAACGCCTGGAAGCAGCGATCGATGTGTGGAATGAAGAGCTGGGGCCGCTGGAGAACTTCATTCTGCCGGGTGGTTCGGCGCTGATTGCGCAAGCGCATGTGTGCCGAAGCCTGGCGCGCAGTGCCGAGCGCCGGTGTCAGCATTTGAATGCGCTTGAACCGTTGGCCGGGGTTGGCCTGGCGTACATCAATCGGTTGTCGGATCTGTTGTTTGTGGTGGCGCGGGTGATTGCCAGGCGTCAGGGGATTGCGGAGATTTTGTGGCAGCCTGCTGCGAAACCTGGAGTTTAATTGGCGCCCTTAAGGACGCCATCGCCGGCAAGCCGGCTCCTACAGAAGGATCGCGTAACCCTGTAGGAGCCGGCTTGCCGGCGATGAGGCCGCCCGCTACACCAAAGAATCCGGCCAGAACGCCCGAATCCCCGCCACACCCTGGGCGCCTGCCGCCCAAGCCTGATCAACTTGCGCCGGCCCGACACCGCCGAGCAAGAACACCGGCTTGCTGAAACCTTCGATCAACGTTGCAGCCTGCTCCCAACCCAGCGGCTGAGCCCCCGGATGCGTCAGGGTCGGCTGCACCGGTGACAGGGTCACAAAGTCCACGCCCATCTGCTCGGCCAGCGCCAGTTCCTCGGCGTTATGGCAGGACGCCGCCAACCAGCGCGATGCCGGTAGCGGACGACCGGCCGCTGCGTATTTGCGCAGCTGTGCCGAGGTGATGTGCCAACCGGCCGACGGGAAATCGCCCAACCATTCGAACGGTCCCTTGATCATCAACTGCGCCTTGCCGGCACACAGCCCGGCCGCGTCCACCGCCAGATCACGGTATTTCGGGTCGTAGCCGTTGGGCGCCCGCAGCTGGATCAACTTGATGCCGTTGGCGATGGCTTTCTGAATACCGCGCAGCAGCGCTGGGGTTTCCAGATCTTCAGGCGTAATCAGGTAAGCCGCAGGCAATCGCGCCGCCGCAACGATTGGCTGGTTGGCGGCCGGAAACTCATAGCCTGGCAGATCACGCGGTGCCACCCATTCCAAAGGCTGGCCTTCGGCACCGTGAGGTTCGCCGGAAAAATCCGAGACCTCCCAGACATCCAGCAACACTTGTTTGTCCGGATAGTCATGACGGACCTTGATCAGCGGTCGAGCGGCATTGACCACAATCCCCAGTTCTTCATGAAGCTCACGGGCCAGCGCAGTTTCCACGGACTCGTCGGCCTCGACCTTGCCACCCGGGAATTCCCAAAGACCGCCCTGATGCTGAGTGTCGGCGCGCCGGGCAATAAGGATCTTGCCGCTGCTCTCGCGGATAACCGCCGCGGCTACGTGTACTCGTTTCACTGCCCGACCTCCTCCAGACCCGCCTTTTGCCAGGCCTTGAAGGCTGGCCATTGGTAGATCGTTTCGACGTAGGCCTCGTCCGCCACCGGCAACTTCACCTGGTAGGTGCGAAGGCGCACGGCAATCGGTGCGAAGAAGGCATCAGCCAGGGTCGCGCGGCCAAACAGGTATGGACCGGTTTCGGTCGCGGCTGCGCGGCACTCGGCCCACAACGCCAGCATGCGTTCGATGTCCGCCTGGACGTCGGCCGGGACTGGCGACAAAGGTGCGTCGCGGCTCAGGTCAAACGGCATGTTGCCGCGCATGGCGAAGAAGCCGGCGTGCATTTGTGCACAGGCCGAACGTGCCTGGGCGCGGGCCGCGACGTCTTTGGGCCAGAGGCCGGCGTCAGGGAATTGTTCGGCCAGGTACTCGGCAATCGCCAGGGAATCGGCGATGGTGCCGTGCTCGGTTTTCAGCAACGGGACTTTGGCGGTCGGCGAATGCTTGAGCAACTGCTCGCGAGTGTCCGGCTGGTTCAGTTTGATCAATTCTTCGGTGTACGGGGCGCCAGCCAGGTCAAGGGCCAGGGCGCCGCGCAGGGACCAGGAGGAATGCAATTTGTCGCCGATGATCAGGTGCAAGGACATGCTAGGTGCCTTCTTGTCAGAGGGGACGAGCCAGAATCTCTGGAGTCCGGTCGGCCGTCATCGCGGGCAAGCCCGCTCCACAGGGATCTTCGTCAGCCGCCAATCTTGCGACCGACCGGGTCAACTGTAGGAGCTGGCTTGCCAGCGATAGCGGTAGCGGCCTCAACACATCAATCGCAGATGAAGACGCCTTCGCCGGCAAACCGGCTCCTACAGAGTAATCAGGTACGGTACTCGGCGTTGATCTTCACGTATTCGTGGGACAGGTCCGTAGTCCAGATGGTTTCGCTGCAATCGCCGCGACCCAGTTCGATACGGATGGTGATTTCTTCCTGCTGCATCACCGCTGCGCCCTGGGCTTCGGTGTAGGTCGATGCGCGGGCGCCACGGCTGGCGATGCAGACTTCGCCGAGGAACACGTCGATCTTGCTCACGTCCAGGTTCGGTACGCCGGCACGGCCAACGGCAGCCAGGATGCGGCCCCAGTTAGGGTCGGATGCGAACAGTGCGGTCTTGATCAGCGGCGAGTGCGCCACTGTGTAGCCGACGTCCAGGCATTCCTGGTGATTGCCGCCGCCGTTGACTTCGACGGTGACGAATTTGGTCGCGCCTTCGCCGTCACGCACGATGGCCTGGGCCACGTCCATGCACACTTCGAACACAGCCTGTTTCAGCTTGGCGAACAGTTCACCACTGGCGGAGGTGATTTCCGGCAGTGCCGCCTGACCGGTAGCGATCAGCATGCAGCAGTCGTTGGTCGAGGTGTCGCCGTCGATGGTGATGCGGTTGAACGACTTGTTGGCGCCGTCCAGCAACAGGTTTTGCAACACGTCGCGGGAGACTTTGGCGTCGGTGGCGATGTAGCCGAGCATGGTCGCCATGTTCGGGCGGATCATGCCCGCACCTTTGCTGATGCCGGTAACGGTGATGGTCACGCCGTCATGCTGGAACTGGCGGCTGGCGCCCTTCGGCAGGGTATCGGTGGTCATGATGCCGGTGGCGGCAGCTTCCCAGTTGTTCACCGACAGGTCGTCGAGAGCGGCTTGCAGCGAGCCTTCGATTTTCTCGACCGGCAGCGGCTCGCCGATCACACCGGTGGAGTATGGCAGCACCAGGCTGGCATCGACGCCAGTCAGCTCAGCCAGTTTCGCGCAGGTGCGCTCGGCGGCGGCCAGACCCGGTTCGCCGGTGCCGGCGTTGGCGTTGCCAGTGTTGGTCAGCAGGTAACGCACCGGACCTTGCACACGCTGCTTGGCCAGGATCACCGGAGCGGCGCAAAAGGCGTTCAGGGTAAACACGCCTGCCACGGTGGAACCTTCGGCGCAGCGCATGACCACGACATCCTTGCGTCCAGGACGCTTGATGCCGGCCGAGGCAATACCGAGTTCAAAACCGGCAACCGGGTGCAACGTTGGCAAAGGACCAAGACCAACAGCCATGAATGCGCTCCTTAATAAATGATGTCTGCACCGCTTTCAGGAAGAACGGTGGTGTAAATGGCAAAACGCCGCGACGGCTGATGCCGGTCGCGGCGCGGGTATTTCAGCGTATGAAACGGGTTTTACTGGATCTGCCCGTGGCAATGCTTGAACTTCTTGCCCGAACCGCAGTAGCACAGTTCGTTACGGCCCAGCTTCTGTTCGTTGCGAACCGGTGCGGTGGCGAGGGCTACATCGAGCTCTTCACCCAGCTGTTCCGGTTGATCGAGACCAGGTGCTTCAGCGTGCTCGAACTGCATGCGCGCCGCCAGTGCTTCGGCTTCCTGGCGCAGGCGTTGCTCTTCTTCGATCGGATCTTCGCGGCGGACCTGAACGTGCGACAGCACACGGATCGAGTCGCGCTTGATCGAATCCAGCAGCTCGGAGAACAGCGTGAACGACTCGCGCTTGTACTCTTGCTTCGGGTTCTTCTGCGCATAGCCACGCAAGTGGATACCGTGACGCAGGTGGTCCATGGTCGACAGGTGGTCTTTCCACAGGTCGTCCAGCACGCGCAGAACGATTTGCTTCTCGAAGGTGCGCAGCGCGTCGGCGCCCGCCTGGTCTTCTTTCTCGTTGTACGCCGCGATGAGCTCCTGCATCAGCTTCTCGCGCAGGGTTTCTTCGTACAGGTGATCGTCTTCGTCGAGCCATTGCTGGATCGGCAGCGCCACACCGAAGTCGCTCTGCAATGCCGCTTCCAGACCCGCCACGTCCCACTGCTCAGGCAGCGATTGCGGTGGAATGTGGGCGCTGACAGTCGCGTTGAGTACGTCCTGACGGAAATCGGCGATGGTTTCACCGATGTTGTCGGCGGCCAGCAACGTGTTGCGCATGTGATAGATCACTTTACGCTGTTCGTTGTTGACGTCATCGAACTCGAGCAGTTGTTTACGAATGTCGAAGTTGCGGCCTTCAACCTTGCGCTGAGCCTTCTCGATGGCGTTGGTCACCATGCGGTGCTCGATCGCTTCACCGGACTGCATGCCCAATGCTTTCATGAAGTTCTTCACCCGGTCAGAGGCGAAGATGCGCATCAGGCTGTCTTCCAGCGACAGGTAGAAACGGCTGGAACCGGCGTCACCCTGACGACCTGCACGACCACGCAACTGGTTGTCGATACGGCGCGATTCGTGACGTTCGGACGCAATCACCTGCAAGCCACCCGACTCCAGCACTTGCTGGTGACGCTTCTGCCAGTCGGCCTTGATCTGGGCGATCTGCTCCGGCGTCGGGTCTTCCAGGGACGCGACTTCCACTTCCCAGTTGCCGCCCAACAGAATGTCGGTACCACGACCGGCCATGTTGGTGGCGATGGTCAGTGCGCCTGGACGACCGGCCTGGGCAATGATTTCGGCTTCTTTTTCGTGGAACTTGGCGTTCAGGACCTTGTGCTCGATCCCTTCCTTCTGCAGCAGCGCAGACATGTGTTCGGAAGTTTCGATGGTTGCAGTACCCACCAGCACCGGACGGCCGTGAGTCATGCATTCCTTGATGTCGTTGATGATCGCCGCGTATTTCTCTTCGGCGGTCAGGAACACCAGGTCGTTGTAGTCTTTACGCGCCAAAGGCTTGTTCGGCGGGATCACCATGACCTGCAGGCCGTAGATCTGGTGGAATTCGAATGCTTCGGTGTCTGCGGTACCGGTCATGCCGGACAACTTGTTGTACAGACGGAAGTAGTTCTGGAACGTGGTCGACGCCAACGTCTGGCTTTCGGCCTGGATGTTCAGGTTTTCCTTGGCTTCGATGGCCTGGTGCAGGCCTTCGGACAAACGGCGACCCGGCATGGTACGACCGGTGTGTTCGTCGACCAGGACAACCTGACCGTCCTGCACGATGTATTCAACGTTGCGGTTGAACAGTTTGTGCGCACGCAGGCCGGCATAGACGTGGGTCAGCAGGCCCAGGTTATGCGCCGAATACAGGCTCTCGCCTTCAGCCAGCAGGCCGACGCGGGTCAGCATGTCTTCGATGAACTGGTGACCGGCTTCGTTGAGTTCGACCTGACGGGTCTTCTCGTCGACGGTGTAATGGCCAGCCTTGGTGACTTCGCCTTCGACTTCTTCGACGTGCAATTGCAGCTGCGGGATCAGTTTGTTGATCTCGATGTACAGCTTCGAGCTGTCCTCGGCCTGACCGGAAATGATCAGCGGGGTACGGGCTTCGTCGATGAGGATGGAGTCGACTTCGTCGATCACGGCAAAGTTGAGTTCGCGCTGGAATTTTTCTTCCATGCTGAACGCCATGTTGTCGCGCAGGTAGTCGAAACCGAATTCGTTGTTGGTGCCGTAGGTGATGTCGGCGGCGTAGGCCTGACGTTTCTCTTCCGGCGGCTGGAAAGGTGTAACCACACCGACCGTCATGCCGAGGAATTCGTAGAGCGGACGCATCCAGTTGGCGTCACGACGGGCCAGGTAGTCGTTCACGGTAACAACGTGCACGCCTTTGCCGGACAGCGCGTTGAGGTAAACGCCCAGTGTGGCCACCAGGGTCTTGCCTTCACCGGTACGCATTTCCGCGATCATGCCTTCATGCAAGGTCATGCCGCCGATCAGCTGGACATCGAAGTGGCGCATACCCATGACGCGCTTGCCGGCTTCACGGGCGACCGCAAAGGCTTCTGGCAGCAGCTTGTCGAGGGTTTCCCCTTTGGCGATGCGGGCCTTGAACTCATCCGTCTTGGCACGCAATTGATCGTCCGAAAGGGCCACCATTTGCTCTTCGAAGGCATTGACGAGTTGCACCGTCTTGAGCATGCGTTTGACTTCACGCTCGTTCTTGCTTCCAAAAAGTTTCTTTAACAAAGGCGCAAACATATCGGCAGGATCTTCCACACTAAAGGGATGGAGGGCGGCCCCGTGAGTCGCCCGTGCAGCCCTCATGGCCGCATGCGAACGAGCATTCTACCCGGAAACGATGGTGAGGAAAGTGGCGTTGTTCCACGATGCATGCACTGCGCTGTTACGGGGCTCACTTAAAATAAGGGCTTTTTGCTGAACTTCAAGCCAGCGACGGCAGAAGTTACTTGTTGATTTAATGGGTAAAGCGCGCGCAAAGCAATGGGTCGGGCGCATCCAGTGCTTTCTGCTACCATGGCGGCTCTGTTACTTCAGGTGTCTGATCATGGCATTTCGCCCTCTTACGGCCAGAGCACCCGCCGTTCTGCTTCGCGAAGCCAAACCGCTGAAAGCCATTTTCGGCCATGCTCAACGCCTGGGTCATTTACAACGTCTGCTCGAAAGCCAATTGCAGCCTGCTGCGCGTGAACATTGCCATGTGGCGTCGTGGCGCGAAGGCAGCTTGTTGCTGATTGTCACCGACGGTCATTGGGCAACGCGTCTGCGCTATCAACAGAAGCGTCTGCAACGGCAGTTGCAGATGTTTGATGAGTTCGCCAGCCTGACGCGGATTCTGTTCAAGGTGCAGCCGCCGACCGTTCAGCAAGGAGCGGCCGGGCATACCATCAGTTTGTCGACGGATGCGGGGGCGACGATTCAGGCTACGGCTGAGGGGATCAGCGATCCGAACCTGCGGGCGGCGCTGGAACGATTGGCGGCTCACGCCAAACCCAAGGACTGACATAGAACCCCTGTGGGAGCGAGCCTGCTCGCGATAGCGGTCTGACATTCAACGCATTGGTTGACTGACACACTGCTATCGCGAGCAGGCTCGCTCCCACATTTAGATTGTGCCCGCTTGCTATCGGCGTTTGCTGCCTCCCAGCAGTGAGCCCATCAACCCGCGCACCAACTGCCGACCAAGCTGATTGGCCGCCTGTCGCATCGCCGATTTCAGTGCCTGCCCTGCCGCCGTGCCGAGGAACTCCCCGGCCTTGTCAGTGAAGCTCGGCTCCTCTGGTGCCGGTTTGCCGGGCACCGCTTCTGCCTCCGGCGCCAGCCCTTTACGGCCCATCAATATTTCATACGCGGATTCCCGATCAACCGGCTTGTCATACCGGCCCTTGAACGGCGAACCGGCGATCAGCACCGTGCGCTCAGTCTCGGTTAGCGGCCCGATCCGCGATTGCGGCGGCGCGACCAATACGCGCTGGACCATCTCCGGCGTGCCCTTGTCCTGCAACGTGCCGACCAGCGCCTCGCCAATCCCCAGTTCAGTCAACACCGACAAGGCATCAAACGCCGGGTTCGGCCGGAAGCCCTCGGCCACGGCCCGAAGGGACTTTTGTTCCTTGGCAGTGAACGCACGCAAACCATGCTGGATACGCAGACCGAGCTGCGCCAGCACGTCATCCGGCAGGTCGCCCGGCGATTGGGTGACGAAATACACGCCCACGCCTTTCGAGCGAATCAACCGCACCACTTGCTCAAGTCGCTCCTGCAACGCCTTGGGCGTATCGGCAAACAATAAATGAGCCTCGTCGAAAAACAGCGCCAGCAGCGGTTTGTCAGCATCGCCGCGCTCCGGCAGTTGCTCGAACAGTTCAGCCAGCAGCCACAACAGGAACGTCGCGTAGACCTTCGGCGCTTCGTGCACCAGACGACTGGCATCGAGCAAGTGAATGCGCCCGCGCCCCTCGGCGGTCGGTTGCAGAATGTCTTCGAGTTGCAGCGCCGGCTCGCCGAACAAGGCTTCAGCACCTTGTTGCTCCAGGGTCGCCAATCGGCGCAACAGGGCCTGACTGGAACCGGTGGTCATCAATGCGGCGTCATCGCCCAGCAATTCGGGGTGGTCGCGCAGGTGATTGAGCAGTGCCTTCAGGTCCTTCAAGTCCAGCAGCAACAGGCCTTCGCGGTCCGCCACCTTGAACGCGGCGTACAACGCCGATTGCTGACTGTCGGTCAACTCCAGCAGGGCACCAATCAACAGCGGGCCCATTTCGCTCAAGGTTGTGCGCAAGGGATGACCGGACTGGCCGTGTATGTCCCACAAAGTGACCGGGTACGCCTGCGGCGTGTGATTCAGCCAGGGCATCCCGGCGATTCGCTCGGCGATCTTGCCCTGCGGGTTGCCGGCGGCACCGAGGCCGCACAGATCACCTTTGATGTCCGCCGCAAACACCGCCACGCCGGCATCGCTGAACGCTTCGGCCAGTCGTTGCAAGGTGACGGTCTTGCCGGTCCCGGTAGCGCCCGCGACCAGACCGTGACGGTTCGCCAGGCGCATGGCCTGGGCGATCGGTTGCCCCGCGAGATCGGCACCGATAACGAGTTGCGATGAATCAGGCATTTGGTCACCCATGGTTAATCTTTAATTCTGCACGGCCGATATAAAAGACTGAAAAGCTTCGGTAATCCCCCCAAGGAGAGGACGGAAATATCAGCTTGTTTTCATGACCGCCCACTGCGCGCTTCCTTATAAAAGCACGCCTTGGGCATTAAGACCTTAGCGGAACCCCAAGCCATGAACAAAAATCTGCGCTTCAGCCATAAAATCCTGCTTGCCGCCGCTCTCATCGTCATTGCCGCGTTCGCCTCGTTCACCCTGTACAACGACTATCTACAGCGCAACGCCATTCGTGAGGACCTGGACAAGAATCTGCAAAAAATGGGCAGCGTGACTGCCAACAATATCCAGACCTGGCTGACCGGGCGCAGTCTGCTGATCGAAAACCTCGCACAAAACGCCGCGCTGAACCCGGACATCGGCAACGTCGCCAAGCTGCTGGAGCAGAAGGCGGTGACGTCGACCTTCATGGGTGCTTACATTGGCAACAAGGATGGCACCTTCATCATCCGCCCGGACAGCAAAATGCCGGATGGCTATGACCCGCGCGCCCGCCCTTGGTACAAAAGTGCCCAAAGCACCAGCGGCTCGGCGCTGACCGAACCCTATATCGATCTGGCCTCTGGCCAACTGGTCATTTCCATCGTCAACAGTGTGCTCAAGGACGGTCAAAACATTGGTGTGGTCGGTGGTGACCTGAGCCTGCAAGTTATCGCCGACAGCCTGAATGCGCTGGACTTCGATGGCATGGGTTATGCGTTCCTGATCAGCGCCGACGGCAAGATCCTGGTGCACCCGGACAAAGCGCTGGTGATGAAATCCCTGGCTGAGGCGTACCCGAAAAACACACCGCGCATCAGCAGCGATTTCAGTGAAGTGGAAGTCGATGGCAAAACCCGCATCGTCACGTTCACCCCGATCAAAGGCCTGTCTTCCGTCAACTGGTACATCGGTCTGTCGGTGGATAAGGACAAAGCCTTCGCGAAACTCAGCGATTTCCGCGCCTCGGCGGTCGTTGCGACCGTCATCGCAGTTGCGATCATCATTGCCTTGCTGGGCATGCTGATCCGCATCCTGATCCAGCCGCTGCACGTCATGACCCGCGCCATGGCCGACATTGCCGACGGCGAGGGCGACCTGACCAAACGTCTCACTATCCAGAACAACGATGAATTCGGCCTCCTGGGCACCGCGTTCAACCGTTTCGTGGAGCGCATTCACGGTTCGATCCGCGAAGTGTCCTCGGCCACCGGCCAGGTCAACGAAGTGGCGCTGCGTGTAGTCGCGGCTTCCAACTCGTCGATGTACAACTCCGACCAGCAAGCTTCGCGCACCAGCAGCGTCGCCGCCGCGATCAATCAGCTCGGTGCCGCTGCCCAGGAAATCGCGCGCAATGCAGCCCAGGCGTCGAGCCAGGCCAGCGATGCCCGCAGCCTCGCAGAAGACGGCCAACAGGTGGTGGATCGCAGCATTGTCGCGATGAACCAACTGTCGAGCATGCTCAGCGCTTCGAGCACCAACATCGAATCGCTGAACAGCAAAACCGTGAACATCGGGCAGATTCTCGAAGTGATCACCAGCATTTCCCAGCAAACCAACCTGCTGGCGCTGAACGCCGCGATCGAAGCGGCCCGTGCCGGTGAAGCCGGGCGTGGTTTTGCCGTGGTGGCCGATGAAGTGCGCAACCTGGCACACCGCACGCAGGAATCGGCGCAGCAGGTGCAGACCATGATCGAGGAGCTGCAAGTCGGCGCCCGCGAATCCGTCAGCACCATGAGCGACAGCCAGCGCCACAGTCAGGACAGCGTGGAAATCGCCAACCTGGCGGGCGAACGCCTGAACAGCGTGACGTTGCGCATTGGTGAGATCGACGGGATGAACCAGTCCGTGGCGACGGCGACCGAGGAACAGACGGCGGTGGTGGAATCGATCAACGTCGACATTACCGAGATCAATACGTTGAACCAGGAAGGGGTGGAAAACCTGCAATCGACGTTGCGGGCGTGTTCGGACCTGGAACAGCAGGCGGCGCGTCTGAAGCAGTTGGTCGGTAGTTTCCGGATCTGATGCGCTTCTGAGGGCCTCATCGCTGGCAAGCCAGCTCCTACAGGGTTCAGTGTCGCCCTTGTAGGAGCTGGCTTGCCGGCGATGGCGTCGTCCGCACCGCCACAAACCTCACGGACAGCCAACCGAACATCTATTCTTCATTAAGGTCAACCAAGGGAGTACAACGGACCGGAGGGATGTTCATCGTGCACATCGCGGACATAACCATGTTCTACGCCCCTGCCAGCGGTGGCGTGCGCACGTATCTGGATGCAAAACACCGTCGTCTGGGCGTCAAGCCCGGCATTCGCCACAGCCTGCTGATCCCCGGCTCACATCTCAGCGAACAGGACGGCGTTTACACGGTTCCGGCTCCTGCCCTGCCGTTCGGCAAGGGTTATCGTTTCCCCCTCCGTCTAGCCCCTTGGCGAAATGTCCTGAAGGATTTGCAGCCCGATCTGATCGAAGTCGGTGACCCGTACCTCACGGCCTGGGCGGCGCTCGATGCCCGCCGCCAACTTGATGTGCCGGTGATCGGCTTCTATCACTCGGACTTGCCGCTGCTGGTCAGCAATCGCATGGGCAATTGGGTCACAACCAACGTCGAAGCCTATGTCAAAAAGCTCTACGGCAACTTCGACCGGGTCTTGGCGCCGAGCCGGATCATGGCCGACAAACTGACCAACCTGGGCGTGAACAACGTTTTCGTCCAAACGCTGGGCGTCGACCTGCAAACCTTTCATCCCGATGCCCGGGATCCAGGCCTGCGGACGCAACTGGGCATCAATGAAAACACGCACCTGCTGATTTTTGCCGGGCGAGGCTCCAAGGAAAAAAACCTGCCGGTGCTGCTCGAATGCATGCGACGCCTGGGTCGGCGTTATCACCTGTTGCTGGTGGGGTCATCGATGCCGGCCGTGGTCCCGGACAACGTCACCGTCATCGATGAATTCTGCCCGGCGACACAGGTGGCAAGGCTGATGGCCAGCGCCGATGCGCTGCTGCATGCCGGTGATCAGGAAACGTTTGGCCTGGTGATCCTCGAAGCCATGGCCAGCGGCATTCCGGTGGTGGCGGTGGCGGCTGGGGCCTTCGAAGAAATCATCAGCGCAGAATGCGGGCTGCTTTGCACGCCGAACGACCCGGCGGCGATGGCCAATGCGGTACAGGAGCTGTTCAGTTCTGGCAGTGCCGCGCTCGGCCAACAGGCGCGCCTCCATGTCGAACGGCATTACTCGTGGGATGCGGTGGTCAACAGCCTGTTGGGCCACTATCACGCCGTCCTCGGCAGCCAATGGCCGCTGGCCGCCAATGGTTGAGCCCATGACTGAGCCCTGCCTGTTACTCGTGCTGCATGACGTCGCGCCGCACACCTGGGCCGATTACCAACCTTTTGTCGAAGCCGTCGACGCCTTGGGCGAGGTGCCGATGACCTGGCTGGTGGTGCCGGATTTCCACAGACACAACGATCTGGAGGCGCACCCGGGGTTGCGCCGCCTGCTGACCGGTCGTGTCGCCCGAGGTGACGAACTGGCGCTGCACGGCTATTTTCATTGTGATGATGAGTCGCCGCCCAACACGCCACGAGACTGGTTCATGCGCCGCATTTATACCCGTGAAGGCGAGTTCTACACGCTGTCTCAGGACGCGGCCCTCGCGCGTCTGCGCGCAGGTATCGAGCTGTTTCATCGCTATCACTGGCCGCTCGAAGGGTTCGTCGCTCCGGCCTGGTTGATGAGCGAAGGTACGCGCCAGGCCTTGCGCCAGTTACCCCTGAGTTACACCAGCGATCCACAGCATCTGTTTCGCCTACCGGATTTCACCCCGGTCGATGCCCCGGGACTGGTCTGGAGTGCGCGCAGCGCATGGCGGCGAGGTTTGTCGAAGCTCGTCAGCGATCAGCGCGAACAACGCTGGCGCGAGGCGCCGGTGATTCGTCTGGGCCTGCACCCGGTGGACATGCGTCATCGGTTCGCGCGCGATTACTGGCTGCACACCCTCAAGCGATTACTCGACCAAGGCCGCATGCCGATGACCAAGGCTCGCTGGCTGGCGCTGCACAGCGACCGTGTCGGTCGCGCCGCATGAGCCGGGGGATTCTGCTGTTTGTCGCGCTGCTCGCGGCGGTGCTGATTCCGCTGCTGCTGGGTGGCAACCAGACCTGGTCACGATTGCAAAGCTTTCCACTGAGTTGGTTGCTGATCATGTTCGGCATGATCCTGCTCTGCTGGGGAGTGAACACGATGCGCTTGCGCCTGTTGCTGGGTGATGAGCGCGACAAGGTCAGCCCGGTCAAAAGCCTCGGCGTGGTGATGGCTGCCGAGTTCGCCTATTGCGCCACACCGGGCGGCAGCGGCGGACCGCTGACCATCATGGCGCTGCTGGCCCGCAACGGGGTGCGCCCGGCACGGGGCAGCGCGGTTTTCGCTATGGACCAACTCAGCGATCTGCTGTTCTTTCTCTGTGCGTTAAGCGGGATTCTGATTTATGCGCTGTTCCAGCACCTCAGCGAACGCATGGAGTGGCTACTGACCGTCAGTGCGATATCGATGTTCGGCGGGCTGCTCAGTTGTGTGGTGATCGCGCGCTACCATCGGCTGCTGATTCGCCTGAGCGGGCGGCTGCTCGCACGCCTCAATGTCAAAGGCACCACGCGTATGCGCTGGGCGCGAAAACTCCTGCACTTTCTTGCGGCGTTCACTGACACGCTGAAGTTGCCCTTTCGGACATTGATCAAGGTGTTTGCCCTGACCTGTGTGCATTGGGTGCTGCGCTACAGCGTGTTGTACCTGGCGTTGCGCGGGCTCGGCGCGGATTTGCAGTGGGCCTGGAGTTTTTTGATTCAGATGCTTTCGCTGAGTGCGGGGCAGTTCAGCCTGTTGCCGGGGGGCGCCGGGGCGGCGGAATTGACCTCGGCGGCATTGCTGGCGCCCATGGTGGGGAAATCTACTGCGGCGGCGGCGATTTTGATTTGGCGGGCGGTGACTTATTACTTTTATCTGGTGGTGGGGGGGCCGGTGTTTTTGTTGATGGTTGGGCGGCCGTTGTTGAAGAAGTTGATGAGGTTTAAGCAGGCTTAGTTTTTTGATTGTGTGTATATCCGTTGATGCGGTAACGGCGGCTTATGGTTTCGCTTTTACAGCGAGTCACTTTCGAAAAGCGCGAAAGTAACCAAAGCGCTTCTGCCCCTTTCGTTCGGTGCCTCGCCTAGGCTCGGCATCCCCTCGCTCCGGTCCTGCTCCGTGGGCCCGCCGCCATCGGCCATCCATGGCCGGGGGCGGCTAACCCGGCATCCATGCCGGGTTGCCCACTGCGCAGAACCTCCACTCGGCCTCTCGAGGGGGCGACTACCGCCACAGCCGCCGAGGCGGCCTGAAAGCCGACCTGGCTCTTCAGTTGTCCGCGTTGTTCTTCACTGCTGCGGCTACTCATTCCAGATGTGTACACCGATCCCCTGTAGGAGCCAGCCTGCTGGCGATGGACGTCAACGATGACGCGGGCTGTCTGAATGAACGCGTTGTCCGGACGTTTTTCGCGGGCAAGCCTCGCTCCTACAGGGAATCGCGTTTGCTTTCGCTTTTCACCACTCATCAGGCCGAGCGTTAGCTCGCCTTCAGCTTTTGATCTGAGCGCCCCCTCGAGAGGCCGAGCGCAGGTTCTGCGCAGTGGGCAACCCGGCATGGATGCCGGGTTAGCCGCGCACGGCCAAGGATGGCCGATCGCGGCGGGCCCACGGAGCAGGACCGGAGCGAGGGCATGGCGAGCCTTAGCGAGCCACCGAACGAAAGGGGCAAGAGCGCTTTGGTTACTTTCGCGCTTTTCGAAAGTGACTCGCCGTAAGGGCGAAACCAATAGCCGCCGTTACCAAAGAAACGGATATGTACACAATCAAAACGAGCAAACGCCAGACCTCAAGACCGCTTCGCCGGCAAGCCAGCTCCTACAGGCTCAGGCTCAGAATTCAACTGCTCCCACAACTCCGCCGCACCGGGAAATTCCGTGCCGTCTTCGGCACTCATCTCATCCGGATCATAACGACTCAAACACCCCTCCCCCAATGTCGCGGGAGCCTTGGAAGTAGCTTTGTCCAGTGGATCAGCCATGGTCATGTCCTCAGTGCAGAAACGGCGAAGGGCCTGAAACGATTGAACGCCCAGGCCCTTCGAATTTCAACCGCGTCGTGTGGCGGTCAGAACACTACAGTCTTATTACCGTGCACCAGCACCCGGTCTTCCAAGTGATAACGCAGACCGCGAGCCAACACCATTTTCTCGACATCACGACCGAAACGCACCATGTCTTCGATGCTGTCGCTGTGGCTGACACGCACAACGTCTTGCTCGATGATCGGACCAGCGTCCAGCTCTTCGGTCACGTAGTGACACGTCGCACCGATCAACTTCACCCCGCGCATGGAAGCCTGGTGATACGGCTTGGCGCCGACGAACGACGGCAGGAAGCTGTGGTGAATGTTGATGACCTTGTGCGCATACTCGCTGCACAACTCGGGTGGCAGGATTTGCATGTAGCGGGCAAGTACCACCACTTCGGCATCGTGCTGTTTGACCAGGCGCGAGACTTCGGCAAACGCCGGCTCTTTATCCTGCGGATTGACCGGTACGTGGTAGTAAGGAATGCCGTGCCACTCAACCATGCTGCGCAAATCATCATGGTTGGAAATCACGCAGGAGATTTCGCAATCCAGTTCATCGCTGTGCCAGCGGTGCAGCAAGTCGGCCAGGCAATGAGATTCACGGCTTGCCATCAACACCACGCGCTTCTTCTGCGCGGTATCGGTAATGCGCCAGTTCATCGAGAACTCTTCGGCAATCGGCGCGAACGCCTCGCGGAAAGCCTCGATACCAAAAGGCAGCGAGTCGGCACGAATTTCGTGACGCATGAAAAACCAGCCACTGAGATTGTCCGAGTGATGGCTCGCTTCAGTGATCCAGCCGTTATGTGACGCCAGAAAGTTACTGACTTTAGCAACGATGCCGACGCGGTCCGGGCAAGCAATCACCAGCCGAAAAGTGCGCATGAGGGGGAAACTCCAGAACTTCGCAAAGGCCGCCATTCTAACGATTGCGCAAAAAAACTGCAGTATAGATGACACCTCGCGTTGCGTGAGGGCCGCCGGCACAAGCGTTGAGGGCTGTCGGTTACCTGCGCGATGGTGATCCTGTCAGCATTCTTCAAGCATTCAATTGTGAATATCTGTGATACCTGCGTCACACTATTTAACTGTACATCCAATTTGCGCCCTATTCATCGCAACTAATTTAAATAAACCCCGGTTAAATGTTTACTTGATGAAACACCCTGACTATTATTGCCGCACTGTCACCTGCCATCCAGCGCACAACATAAGGTAGTCCCCATGTCCTTGATCAACGAATATCGTGCCACCGAAGAAGCTATCAAAGAGCTGCAAGCCCGTTTGAAGAACCTGTCCCAAGACGACAAACTGCAAACCGAGCTGGAATTCGAAGGCAAACTGCGCACCCTGATGGGCGAATACTCCAAGTCCCTGCGTGACATCATTGCGCTGTTGGATCCAGAATCCAAAACCAAAGCACCACGCGGCGGCGCAGTAAAAACTACTGGCACCAAGCGTGCTCGCAAAGTTAAACAATACAAAAACCCGCACAACGGCGAAGTCATCGAAACCAAAGGTGGCAACCACAAAACTCTGAAAGAGTGGAAAGCCAAGTGGGGCGGCGACGTGGTTGAAGGCTGGGCTACCCTGCTGGGCTAAGCCGCGAAGCTTGTCGCAGACCCATCCGCGACAAAAAAGAACGCCAGCAATCGCTGGCGTTTTTTTATGCCCGAGATTCAGGCCCGTGCATTTTCATTTTCAAAGATTCAAACGTTTGCGCAATGCCTGGACATAATTGTTCCACTCATTGAGCACCTCTTGCTGGAATGGCGTCGCAGTAATGTTCAATTGGGCTGCAGCTTCTACAAATGCTTCCAGGGTATTGGGCGCCCCGCACTCGGGCGCTGACAAACGTTGCTGACAGAATACTCGCCAGCGTTCTTGCTCTTCGAAACTCAACGTTTCGGGAAAGTTACGTGCGCGATATCGAAACAATAATTCAGGCAAACGTTCATCATCGAAAGGCCATTGCTCTTGCGCTAATTGCGCCGGGTCAGCCGCCCGGACTTGCTCACAAAGACGCCGGTCCCGATCACCGATAAAACCATCGTATAACTGTTGTTCAGGGTCTTGGCTCTGAGCGAAATCATCTCGGGCATAAATGGCCTGAACTTTATCTCGCCAAATTGTTTGTGCGGCACTTAGTCGCAGCGTGCGCTCCTGATAAAGCGCCATATCCAGCCCCAGTCGTTGCTGATCATCGGGACGAAGCACCGACAACGGCGCCACCACCGGGCATTTGTTGATGTGGATGAGTTTGAGCGGCACCGGCAGTTCGCCTTCGGCCAGTTCATCGCGACGGGTATACAAACGCTGGCGCAAGGTCTCGGCATCCAGGTCGAGCAACCCCTGGGGATCCAGGTGCAGGTCACAGACAATCAGCGCGTTCTTGTTGCGCGGATGCCAGGCCAGCGGCAACACCACACCGACATAACTGCGTGCCGCCGAAAAACGCC
The DNA here is from genome assembly GCF_014852385.1 of Pseudomonas sp. PDM03. Lineage (NCBI taxonomy): Bacteria > Pseudomonadati > Pseudomonadota > Gammaproteobacteria > Pseudomonadales > Pseudomonadaceae > Pseudomonas > Pseudomonas sp. PDM03. Next base: position 191,332 of record NZ_JACVBM010000004.1, read on the forward strand.
CGGAAATGTGCACCATCGGCTGCAACAGCCGAATCTGATCCATCACCTTTTGTTTGCTGCGCAACTGAAAAAGCCAGTCGTAGAGCTTCGGCTGTTTTTCCCGGATCAGCCGTGCCAGTGCGATGGTTGCGCGAACGTCCGACAGCGCTTCGTGAGCATTGCCGTGATCGATGCCGTTGGCGGCGGTCAGGCGTTCGAGCTTGAGCGTCACCCGTCCTTCGTCGTCCGTCGGCCAAACCAGGCCATCGGGCCGCAAGGCATACGCCGCACGCACCACATCGATCAGGTCCCAGCGACTGTTACCGCCCTGCCACTCGCGGGCATAGGGGTCGAAGAAATTTCGGTACAGGCTGTAACGAGTCATCTCGTCGTCGAAACGCAAGGTGTTGTAACCCGCGCCACAAGTGCCCGGTGCCGCCAGTTGCGCATGTACCCGAGTCATGAAATCGGCTTCGCTCAAACCGTGTTCGGTCAGTTGACCCGGCGTGATGCCGGTGATCGCGCAGGCCGCCGGATGCGGCAGGATGTCTTCACTGGGCTGGCAATAAAGATTGACCGGCTCGTCTATGACATTGAGATCAAAGTCAGTGCGCAGCCCCGCCACTTGCAGTGGACGGTCGCAACGCGGGTTGATGCCGGTGGTTTCATAGTCGTACCAGAAGATCGAGGTCACGGGCTATTCCTGAACTGAAGATCGGCGAAGTCTAGGCGTTCACATCCCGCCCCGGCCAGTAATCTTGCATTCAATCACCTCTGACCACGCACCGTGCAATACATAGTTATGTCGTTTCCCCCCGTGAGGCTGCTAGCATCGGACGCACAGAGAATCCCGATCAGGCCACATCATCAGGTTGCCCATGCTCGAGACCACAGCACTGCAAAGGAAAGCGACGCTGTCCCCGCCACTGGATACGCGGTATCAGGTTGAAACGCCGGAAGGCATCGACTTGCCACTGCGCCCGGCCGGGTTGATGGTCCGTGCGCTGGCGTTCTCCATCGACCTCGGGCTGCGCGGGCTGATTCTGGGTCTGCTGTTTATCGTCCTCGCGTTTCTGGGGAAACTCGGCGCAGGGCTGGGCTCGATCCTGCTGTTCGCAGTGAGCTGGTGGTACATGGTGTTGTTCGAAGTGCTCAATCAGGGGCGCTCGCCGGGCAAGCAATGGATGGGCCTGCGGGTGGTGCAGGATGACGGCACGCCGATCGGCTGGTCCGCTTCGCTGTTGCGCAACCTGCTGCGATTTGTCGACCTGTTGCCGTTCGGCTATTTCCTCGGCGCCATCAGTTGCCTGCAGCACCCCAGCTTCAAACGCCTCGGCGACGTGGCCGCCGGCACGCTGGTCATCTACCGCGAACAGCCGCTCACCCGACCGCAAGTGCCCGACGCCGAACCGCGACGTCCGGCCTTCGCCATGACGCTGACCGAGCAACGCGCCATCCTCGGGTTTGCCGAACGCCAGGGTGAACTCTCCGAAGCGCGGGTCAATGAACTCGCTTCTATCCTCGCCCAACCGTTGAACGTCCCTGCGCCACGGGCGGTGGCGGAACTCAACGGCATCGCCCGCGGCTTGTTGGGTCCCGCATGAAGCAAAGTCTTTTCGAGAATCGCCACAAGGCTGAATGGGCGCAGTTTTCCCTCATGCTCGACAGGCTGGAGCGCAATAAAGACACCTCACGTGTCGCCAGTTTTGCGAAAGACTATCGCCGGCTCTGCCAGCACCTGGCGCTGGCTCAGGAACGTGGATACAGCAGTTTCCTGATCGACTCGTTGCAGCAACAGGTCCTGCGCGGGCATCAACAACTTTATCGACATCGCAGCCGCCTGGGTGCCAATGTGCTCGGCTTCATCCTCGCGGATTTTCCGCGGCTGGTACGCGAACAGTGGCGCTTCGTGCTGGCCGCCAGCCTGATGTTTTTCGGCAGCCTGATCGGCTTCGCGCTGCTGGTGTATCTGTTCCCGGACCTGGTCTACAACCTGATTCCGGCACAACAGGTCAGCGACATGCAAAGCATGTACGACCCCGACGCCGGACACCTGGGGCGCTCGGCGGAACGGGCGGCCAGTGAAGACTGGGTGATGTTCGGCTTCTACATCATGCACAACATCGGCATCGCTTTTCAGACGTTCGCCAGCGGTTTGCTGTTTGGCCTGGGCAGCGCGTTTTTCCTGTTCTTCAATGGCTTGATGATCGGCGCGGTGGCCGGGCACCTGACGCAGATCGGCTACGGGCAAACCTTCTGGTCGTTCGTGATCGGCCACGGTGCTTTCGAACTCAGCGCCATTGCCCTGGCGGGTGCCGCCGGCCTGCAACTGGGCTGGGCATTGATCGCACCGGGGCGCCTGCCACGCGCCGAAGCGTTGCGAGTCGCGGCGCGCAAAAGCGTATTACTGATTTGCGGGGTCATGCTGTTTCTGTTGATCGCTGCATTCATCGAAGCCTACTGGTCATCCATGACCGGGCCGGCGCCGATGACCAAGTATCTGGTCGGCGCGACGCTGTGGTTTTTGGTAGCAATGTATCTGCTGTTTGCCGGACGGACTCGTCATGCGCCTGAGTGACGCGACCGTGGTGATCCGCCCTCGAACAACCTGGGAAGCCATGGACCTCGGTGTCCTGCTGAGTCAGCGGCACCGACGCCTGTTGATGACCAGTTGGGCCATCGTGACCTTGCCGGTTTTCGCCTTGCTCTCCTTGTTGCTGTGGGATTCACCGTCCCTCGCCGCCTTCATTTTCTGGTGGCTGAAACCGGCGTTCGAACGCCTGCCGCTATACATCCTGTCCAAAGCCATGTTCGGTGAAACGCCCACCTTGAAACAGGCGCTACGCCAATGGCCGCGACTGCTCAAGCCACAATTGCTCGCCAGCCTGACGTGGCGACGCTTGAGTCTGAGTCGCAGTTTCCTGATGCCGGTGGTGCAACTCGAAGGCCTGAGTGGGCAAGCGCGGCAACAGCGTTTGCAGGTGCTGTTGCAACGCGACGGCGGCGCGGCGCGCTGGCTGACAATCATCGGCGTACATCTGGAAAGTGCACTGTGGGTCGGCCTGATGGTGCTGTTTTATCTGTTCCTGCCGCAACAGGTTGAATTGGACTGGAGCTGGCAGACGCTGCTGTCAGCCGCCACACAAGACTGGCGCTGGCTGGAACACCTGACCAACGTGTTTTACGTGTTGGTGCTCGTAGTGTGGGAACCGATTTACGTGGCCTGCGGCTTCAGCCTTTATCTGAACCGGCGCACGGTGCTGGAGGCCTGGGATATCGAGCTGGTGTTCCGTCGCCTGCGCCAACGCTTGAGCAGTACCGCCGTCACTCTGCTGCTGGCGGCTTTTTTGCTGATGCCAGCGGCGCAAACCGTGTGGGCCGCCGAGCCCGCGATCTCACCGGACAGCCCGCGTCTGCTGGACCAGCCACTGACCAGCCAGGCGTCCCGGGACAGCATCAAGGCGATCCTCGATCAGCCGCCGTTCAAGAACAAGGAAACGGTCACCCGCTATCGTTTTGGCGGCGAAGACAAACCGGTCGCCGAAACCCCGGACGATGGCAAGGCCCCCGAGTGGCTGAAGGCGCTGCTCAAGTTGCTGGATAACCAGCGTTTCGGTGCATTGGCCGCCCTGATTGAAGTGCTGCTGTGGGGTACGGTGATCGGGGTCATCAGTTTGTTGATCTGGCGTTACCGCGACTGGTTGCAGGCGTTCGTCAGTCGCCGACCGAGGTTGCCGCGCAAAATTGCACGGCCGCTGCCACAGCAAGCATTCGGCCTGGACCTCAACCGTGAAACCCTGCCTGCCGACATCGCCGCCAGCGCTGAAAGCCTCTGGCAAACCAACCCGCGTGAAGCACTCGGATTGCTTTATCGCGCCCTGCTCAGTCACTTGCTGCACGACTACAACATGGCGCTGAAACCGGCCGACACCGAAGGCGAAGTGCTGGCGCGCGTTGAACACCTGCAGCAACCCGCGCTGCTGACTTTCAGCAAAAAACTGACGGGGCACTGGCAGAACATGGCCTACGGGCATCGCCTGCCCCCCGCGCAGGTGCAACAGGAACTCTGTGACGGCTGGCGGGCGTTGTTCGGCTCGGGAGCGGCGCATTGAACCGGCGTCTCTGGCTGGCGGTCGGCGTGTTCATCGCCGTGCTGTTGGCTGCGCTGAGTGTTTATCTGTTCTTCAAGGCAACGCCCTATCAGGCAGACATCGATCACGGCCCTTCGCCCGAAGCCCAGGCCAACCCTTATCTGGCCGCCGAACACTTCCTGCGCAAACAGGGCCTGACCGTCGGCCATGCCAACAGCCTCGACGTGCTGCCGACGCTGGACCCGCGCCAGCACAGCCTGTTGTTGCTCGGCGACCGGTACAACATGACGCCACGGCAGATTGACCAAGTGATGAACTGGACCCGCGCCGGTGGGCGTCTGTTGTTCATCGCCGAATCACTGTGGGATGAAAAAACCGGCCAAAGCAATGACCTGCTGCTCGACCGGGTGCAGGTGCACCAGTCACTGAGCAAAGACCTCAAGGACCCGCCACCCGCTACCGGTGAGGATCCTTCCCCCAACCTGACCAAACTGTATCTTGAGGATGAAGACGCCCCGGCCTACGCCACCTTCGATACCGCGTTCCATCTCGAAGACCCGAACAATCTCGCGCAAGCCTGGGCCAACAGCGGCAAGGCCACGCACATGATGCAGCTCAACCAAGGGCTCGGCTCGATCATCGTGGTCACCGACGCCGACCTGTGGAAAACCCCGGCCATCGACCAGTACGACAATGCCTGGCTGCTCTGGTACCTGACCGCGGACACCCAGGTGACGCTGCTGTTCAACACCGATCACGATAGCCTGCTGACCTTGTTGCTGCGCTATTTCCCCCAGGCATTGGTCGCGCTCATCGCCCTCATCGGCCTTGGTCTCTGGCATGTCGGCGTGCGCCACGGCCCATTGATTGAACCGGCGCCGAGAGCCCGTCGACAACTTCAGGAACACCTGCGTGCCAGCGCCGATTTCATCTTGCGCCGCAGCGGCCAGGAAAGTCTGCTGCAAGCCTTGCAGCAAGACATCCTGCGTCGGGTGCGGCGCCGTCATCCCGGTTTTGATCAACTCGGCGTCGCCGAACAATGGCTGGTGCTCGCACGCCTGACCGGCCAACCCACACGCGCTATCAGCCAGGCCATGAGCCCGCGACCGAAGCAACGGCTGTCCAGCGTTGAATTCAGCCGTCAGGTCGCCCACCTGCAAACCTTGAGGAACGCCTTATGAGTGAACAGATCGAGCCCGGCGCGCCTAGCCATGCCGAGCAACAACGCCAGCGCGCCAGTTACCTGGCCCAAGCGATAAGAGTTGAATTGCAAAAAGCCGTGATCGGCCAGAACACAGTGATCGATGACGTACTCACCGCGTTGATTGCCGGCGGTCATGTGCTGCTCGAAGGCGTGCCGGGGCTGGGCAAGACCTTGTTGGTGCGCGCCCTCGCCCGCTGCTTCGGTGGCGAATTTGCGCGCATTCAGTTCACCCCGGACCTGATGCCCAGCGATGTCACCGGCCATGCGGTGTACGACCTGCAAACCGAGCAATTCAAATTGCGCAAAGGGCCGTTGTTCACCAACTTGCTGCTCGCCGACGAAATCAACCGCGCCCCGGCAAAAACCCAGGCGGCGTTGCTCGAAGCCATGCAGGAACGGCAAGTCACCCTCGAAGGCCGCGCCCTGCCCATCGCGCAACCGTTCATGGTGCTCGCCACGCAAAACCCCATCGAACAGGAAGGCACTTACCCGCTGCCGGAAGCCGAGCTCGACCGTTTCATGCTCAAGGTACGCATGGACTACCCCGACGCCGAACAAGAGTTGAACATGGTGCGTCAGGTCAGCCGTTCGACCCGGGCCGACATGCTCGATGTGCAACCCCTGCGCACCGTGTTGCAAGCCAAGGACGTGCTGGCCTTGCAACGTATCGCCAGTGATTTGCCCCTGGACGATCAGGTCCTCGACTACGCCGTGCGCCTGGCCCGCACCACCCGCAGTTGGCCCGGCCTGACCCTCGGCGCCGGGCCTCGGGCGTCCATTGCGCTGGTGCGCTGCGCACGAGCACGCGCCTTGTTGCGCGGCGGCGAATTCGTGATTCCGGATGACATCAAGGGCTGCGCGCTGGCGGTGTTGCGCCATCGCGTACGCATCGCACCGGAGCTGGATATCGAAGGGCTGGAGGTCGATCACGTGCTGCGGCAACTGCTCGATCAAGTGCCGGCGCCACGTCTATGAAACCCTCGCGCCTGCTGCTGATCTGGCTCGCAATCCTGCTGGCCATCGGCATCGTGCTGGGCACCTTGCGCGCACTGGACATTGCGCTGCCCTCAAGCCTGTTGTCGATCCAATGGGGTTTATTGCTGGCGCTACTGGCCCTGGCAATACTCGATGGTTTGCGCCTCACGCGCCTGCACTCGCCCCGGATAATACGACAAATGCCCGGCAGCCTGGCCCTCGGTCGCTGGAGCGAAGTGCGACTGGAGGTTGAGCACAACTTTTCCCAACCACTGACGATCCAGATTTTCGACCACGTCCCCGACGGCCTGAACTTCGAAAACCTCCCCCTGTCAGTCGAACTTCAGCCCGGTCAGCACAGCCAGGTCGGCTATCGCCTGCGCCCGCTCAAACGTGGTCACTTCAGCTTCGATCACTGCGAAATCAACCTGCCCAGCCCATTGGGCTTGTGGTCCGGCAAACGGCTTCTGAGCGTCACCGACCACACCCGCGTCTACCCCGACTTCGCTCGCCTCTACGGCGGCCAACTGCTGGCGGTGGACAACTGGCTCAGCCAGCTCGGCGTACGCCAACGACAACGACGTGGCCTGGGTATGGAGTTTCATCAGTTACGGGAATTTCGCGAAGGCGACAGCCTGCGCCAGATCGACTGGAAAGCCACCGCCCGGCAACGCACACCGATTGCCCGGGAGTATCAGGACGAGCGCGATCAGCAGATTATCTTCATGCTCGATTGCGGAAGGCACATGCGCAGTCACGACGGCGAACTGGCGCATTTCGATCATGCGCTGAATGCGTGCCTGCTGTTGAGTTACGTGGCGTTGCGCCAGGGTGATGCGGTGGGCCTGAGCACCTTTGCCAGCGATCAACCGCGCTATCTCGCACCGGTGAAAGGTGCCGGTCAGCTCAATGTATTGCTCAACACGGTCTACGACCTGAACAGCACTCAACGCAGCGCTGACTATCAGGCCGCTGCAACCCAATTGCTGGCCCGGCAGAAGCGCCGGTCTCTGGTAGTGGTAGTGACCAACCTGCGGGACGAAGACGACGAAGAATTGCTCACCGCAGTCAATCGCCTGGGCAAGCAGCATCGAGTGCTGGTCGCCAGCCTCAGGGAAGACGTACTCGACACGCTGCGCCAGTCACCGGTGCAAACGTTGAACGAAGCGCTGACGTATTGCGGGACTGTGGATTACTTGAATGCGCGGGCCGAACTCCATGAGCGGTTGGACGCTCATGGAGTGCCGGTGGTAGATGCGCGCGCCAACACGCTAGGCGCACAACTGGTGACGCACTATTTGAGCTGGAAGCGGGCTGGAAAACTATGACACTGCCGACGTGGAAAAAACGGCAAGCGGAATCTGGCGACCATCCAGCAACAACTGACTCAACTCCAAAGGAACCAGTCGCAGATCAAACTTGAAGTCCGTGACGTTGATACCTTCACGAGTCCCTCCCGTTGCGGCGGTCACCACCAGCTCGATCTTTTTATCCGTCAATGAAAGCCCCTCAAGTTCTATTGGCGGATAAGGTCTAAGTTCAGCCAACGGTGCGGGATCTGTCGCCCCTGAGTTGACTTGTGGTTTCCTGCTAATGAAAGACTCGTCAAAAATGACCACTCCGCCCGCCGTTCTTATCGTGACGTTGCTGGGCTTAACGCCCAACCCCTCATAGCTGAACGAAAACCAGTAGATAGCCTTCTCATGGGGATGAATTGGCAGATCAACACTGCAACGGGCAGTCGCGCCATTGTTGAGTTGTAGATAAGACTTGCCCGTCACGCTGTCCTCACGCACCAGATGCGCCCCCTCGGCAGTCCAGGTCGCTTGCCACCCGGAGGTGAAGCCGCCGTGCTCAATCAGATTCCTTCCTTCGATCAACTCATTATTAGTCATGATGACCTCTCCTCTGTTGTCGTTAGTAACGACTTCCACGTTCAAGCATTTATCGACGATGAAACGGCCTGGCCCTGCGATGTGAGCAATCCTGCATTCACCCGGCTGGCTTTGAGCTTCTCGATCACTGCCTGGGTGTATGCCGTGTTACCGGCAAACGCCAGATAGCGAACACGAATGATGATGTCCATCAGACTATTAGTGAGTGTCTGCTGCGTATGCTCTTTACCCATTGGCAACTCAAGCCTCCACTTCGATACCGCGCCGGTCCCTTCAAAAGGCAGGTAGCGTTCATCCTGTTGCATAGTGCCGCCGAGATCGTCAATGGCATGGGACACGGCTATTTGTTGGCTGTTACGCAGGTTGAGTTTGATGTCCAACGGCGTACGCGCGGCATCGGGGGCGTACAGGTAGTCCAGCGAAGTCACGACCGGCTTTACCGCCGTGGTGCTGGAAAGTTGGGTAAGAATGGCGCAGGTATCCTGGTAAGGGCCCAACACTGCCGGGAATGTCACTTCGACAGTCATGATCTGCCGGCAGTAGTGACCGGGATAATCCAGGTCAAACATCTTCTGGGTAAATTCAAAGTCGAGCACCCCGTCGTCGCCAAATTTTTTCAGGACTTTTGCCCAGTTATCGTCACTCCCCTCTTCCACAGCCTTGGCATCGAACAACTGACGCAAGGAAATGGTTTTGGTCATTTCCAGACGCCGTTCGTGCCGGTGGAGAAAGGCGGATTCCATGCGCAACAGATCAAGGGCGATCGACTCGCCGGCCATCAACCCGTGATGCTTGTCCATCCAGACATTGGGGCGAACGAAGGTGGTGTCGTAATCGCCCATTTCATACTGCCAGGAAGCCTGAGTGCTCAGGCACATGCCGACCACGGCGTCGTGGGCCTGGTAGTAATGAGTCGCCATCTGGCTCACCAGCCAACGGTACAACTCGACGTTGGTGGTTCGGGTCTTGTGGAACGAGTAAATGGCCTGGGCTTGTTCGGCGCTCTTCTTGGCTTGGCGCAAACTGACTTCAGCAGCATGAATCGCACATTCCTGCGCGATGATTTGCTGATCGATTACTTCAGTTTCTGCTTGGGCTTGTTGCTCCTGAAATCGCCATTCAGCTTCGCGGCGATCATTGAAAGCCGTAATTCGTAAACCTTCAGATACCCCATAACTAATAGCCCCTGTACCGGCCAGAATTGAGGCCGAGTGCGAACTAGGTGCCCCCTTATCACCTGTTTCATTTGTGGGAGAAATGATGGGGAAACCAGCAATCGTCCCAGCCAGCGCACCAATCTTCTGAGTAACCCTGCCGACCCCGGCAGCAACCTCAGGAATAAAGGCTGCTGCACTTGTTATCCGACTAGCGACAGCCGTGCCGTCCGCTGCCTTTTCCCTAGCTATCAGCCCGTCCTTTTGCAAGTCCTTGTAGTAAGTAGCCCGCTGCTCGATCACCTCTTTACTTTTATCCAACCCGTCTTTCGCCGCTTTCAACTGATCAATCGTCGCCTGTTGAATTTCCGTGGCGAATTTACTCAACTCCATGACATGCACCTGGTGCAATTCCTCCAGTTGCCTGCTGTCACGCTGCTCCATGAACTGCAGTACCTGCTGACCGAAACGCATCAAGGTCTGTACCGCATTTTGTGTCGAGGACAGCATCGGGCGAAAACGGTAGTGCGGGATGTTCAACCAGCCACCGGCACTGCGCGACGCACCGGAGGATCCCCCCGCCTGAGCCCGTAGCAAATCCAACGGGTTGGTCGGTGGTGCAAACAATGGCAAGAACATAGGCTTACCATCGATGGTCAAGTTGTTTGCCATGTTGCTCAGGCATTGCTCAATGTGCATCCACAAAGCCAGCAGCATCTCGTTTGACGGCGGACGGAATTCATCCAGTTCAAGACCGGCCAGTTGCGGAGTGCCAACAACCCGTTCGGGCAATGTCGCGACATTGACCTCAATCCTTTGTGCAAACAGTTCCAGCTTCGAAGGCCCGCGAGATGTGGGGGGCTTGAGAATGTCCGTGACCGATTTCGACACCCAATGGCTCATGGGGGCGGCATCAGGTTTGGGCCCGAGCAGCGCCAGTGCCCGCTCATAGAGAAGTTTCGCAGCCACCAGATCATCGCGCGTCAGGCGACGGTAAAGGTCATCGGCATTGGCCAGGATGCAACGCACATAGTTCGTGAAGATGGTTTTGCGATAGATGACCGGACAGGCATAGGCCATGGCATCCGGGTCTACCAGATTGTTCGCTTCGGCACCGGCATAGCCGGGCTCCAGCAACGGCCGGCAGCGCCAGTACTGATCAATTTCGGTCAACGCTTCGTCGCGCTTGTTTTGCGGATCGAACAGATAGTGGTACCAGCGCTGGGACTCCAGATAGTTGCGCTCTTCACACAAACGATGGGCAATCAGGAATGGCAGGTGGAAGAACAACTCCCAGTAGAAAACACCGTGAGCGCTTTTGAAATCCATGGGAACCGAAGTATAACCACCGACGACCTCGACTGGCGCAGGCTCCTCAGAGTGCTGGGTTTTCCAGGAAAACAACTCATTGAGTGACAGGGCCACTTTCGATTTCAGCACCGGACCAAACGGCGAGTTGAGTCGAACCCAACGCAGTTTACTCAAATTCAGCGCCTGCAAATCCAGAAACTGTGCACCCGAGGCCTGCGTGTCGAGCAGTGGCAGGCTGCTGGCTGTGGGCGCCTGGTTGATGGTGACCTGATACTTGTCACGTCCACGCGCGCCCTTGTCATCGCCCCAGCTCACACTCAGTATTTTGCCGGCCGGGTCCCCTGGCCATTTGTATTCAAGCCAGCCAGAGGCGTACCAGTTCACCAGATCTAACGTGAAGTCCCGCCCCTCGACCTTGGTTGTGCCATCGAACAGGTTCAAACCGAAGGTCAATTTTTGAGGCTGTGCATTGACGCTGATTTTATTAACCGATGCGTTGAATCTGACCTTCCCCTGTGGCGTGCGAATCCACATTCCGGCGCCACTGAACGCTTCGTCCGGCCGTTTGAGCGCCAGTTGCTCCAGCGTTTGCTGCGACAATTGAATCTCTTTCGTTGCGCGCCACCACCCTTTCCCTACCGCAGTGAACTCCTCGGCCGGGATATTACCCAGCACACTTTCCTGCTCGGCCATATCGTTGAACAGCAACTCGATTTGCATCGCAGTAGTTGTCTGAAAATGACATGTCAACAGAACAGCCCGGGGGCCTGCGTATGAAATTTCGAAGTAAGCCAACGCCCCGTCAAATGTGTGTTGAGAGAGCAGCACGATTTCCTTCAAGTCGAAATCGAGCCTCGATGCCTGACATAGACCTTGGACCTGCAGTGTGTTCTGAATGACGCCCTGCGCATCCAGCCGACTGTCGAAGTTAAGACTGATCCCCAGCGTGCCACTGAGATCCCCCTCGACGGTTCCACCAGCGGTCGGCGGCGTGAGGACCCGATTCAGCGCAGTGTATTCATCGCGCGTGACTTTGTGCTGCAACAAACGCTGATCCTTGAACCGCCCACTGGACCAGCTCTGCAACGTCGCAACCTTGATCGCCTGTGGCTGGAACAAAGCATCGACACAGGCAAACAGCCAACCCGGAGCGGTGTCATCACGCCAGGCTTGCACACCCGGTGCTGCGTCGAGGGAGGTAAAACTGACGGCCAGCCAGTCATCAATATCTTTACGCGGGCCTGCGACTGTGACCGCCACCAAACGCATCGTTTCTTTTTTCAGAATCGCGAACTGCTCTTTGCGCAAGCTGACCGGCGTGGACCAGATGCCGTTCAATCCCAGCCAGGAAAGCCTGGCTTCTACCGTCCACGCGCCAGGCTTGGTGACATTACCGTCCTTGTCCTTCGTATCCGGGGCTTGCTCACCCTCGATGTACACCACGCTCAAACGACCACCGAACACCACCAGGCGAACCGCCAACACCTCTAAACCTGCGGGCAACTGCAGCTCTTCCAAGTCGGTCCATTCTGCCGGGTTGAGGTAATCCTTTTCCTCGTTCGCCTCATTGATGTGCACCCGAACCTTGCGCCAGTAATATGCGTAAGGCTGCTCTGTCTGCCGACCGATCATGTAATAGTGGGTGTTCTTGAAAGTGGGTTCATCAGGCTGCTCGGCGGGTGCAGGTTTGTCAGTGCTGTCGATATATCCGGAAATCAGCTGCAAGTTGCACACTTTTTCAAACTTGCCCAAGTGCTCATACAGCGCAGTCTGCACCGACGCATCAGTGATGCGGGCTTGTGACAGGTTATTTTCAAGGTCAATGAATGACTTGGTTTTTTTTAACCGCAGACCCGGTGAAATATAATTCTGCGGGTCATTCTGCAGCATCATGTAGCCCGACCAATCGCTGATATTGCACAAGCGCTTGTACCAGTACTCCAGATCGTCGTCAGAGAACTTCTTGCTGTAGCCGGGCTCCATCCGGTTGTAGATTCTGCCCAGGTAACGCTGCAGACAGGCAATTGCTTCCGCCAAGGGTGACGTGTCGACTTTGTCGGTCACCTGGGTGTCCATCAGCAGATACTGTTCGATATCGGCAATGGTTGTCAGCCCCAGTATCTCGTCGGCGACATGCCCGCGATAGTAATCCACCAGCGCATCACGACGGCGCTCTTCCAATGCCCCGATAACGGACTTTTTCATTATCTCTCTCCATTGATACCGTAATGCCTGTGAATTACGCCGCAGGGCGCTTTGCCTGTTCTTACGTCAATGCAAACTCAATAGGTCGATGACCTCTGGGAAGCATCAGGGGTACTTTTTATTGGTGGCAGAGGCGACGACCTCGACGTAATAATCACTTGGCAAATAGGGAGATGTGCCGCCACCAACAGACAGATTCGCATTGAGCAAGTAGTTTTGTGGCACCTCCATTTTTGAGGAGTGCAGTTCCCACCCTCCATTTTGGCCAACGACTGCATCGCCATAAACCAAAGAGGCTTCGTGTCCCTTGACCAGCGTCACTGTGGCTCCAGGGCGTCCGAATCCGGAAAATACGGGGTTGGCAGCAACCTTGGCGCCGGTGCAGGGCGAATGGATATGGGGAGGTGCAAAGTAGTCCTCTTTCACAGTCACCGTGACATCCGGCGCCCAATACTCGGCACCCGCGGCAGCCAGTAACTTGATGGACAACGTGCACGGTCCCTCCGCTTGGGGTTGCGATAGCTGGACACTCCATCGGCCTTGATCATCGACTTGAGTCTGTGCCCGATAAGGCAAACCCTTGCCGATAAAAATCTGAACGACGCTGCCTTTCGCGCCAGTGCCACCCACCACCATCCGCGGCTCCACCTGCGTAGCAGGCAGCGGATGCTGGACCACGGGCGCGCCGGGGGACAGATACCCCTTCAACACCAGCGTCTGATCGATCCGGTTGCACAACCAGGTCAATTCGAAGCTGCCATCGCGCAAGTTGGCGCAATCGATGGACCAGCTCATGGTGCCGCCCGAAACGATGGTGTACTCCCCCGTCAACGGTGCAAACGTCATCCCCATGGCTTTCGCGGAGAAAGGCGCGCTCCAGCCCAACACAGCACGTGCACCTGTAAGGTCATGCGTGGTCTCAGGAGCAAGTTCGAGCCGGTATTTGCGGTTGCGCGAAAGGTTAAGGAAGCCACCCGGTTCGATGATGTGCTCGACAGGAGCTGTTTCGTCGGTCAGGTCGATGAGCTTGATGAGCCACTGCAGCGGCTCAACCACTTCCAGGTCGAACACCCGCTTGTCAGTGCCCCCCTGCATAAGGGCCGTGACCTTATAGAGCCCTGCTTTGGCAGCAAGGAACGGGAATGTCGAGCGACCGTCGCTATTAGTAAGCACTACTGTTTTTTCAGGTGGTTCATCGTCCGGAGACTCAACAGTCCACTCAATTGCATATCGGGCAATCGGCGAAGCGTCGTTGTCCGTCGCCTCCCTGACCTCAATCCACAATTGGCTGGGACGGTCAGAACCTGCAACCGGCAAGAGATAATCGGCCGATTGCCCATGCAGCACAGCGGCGCTGGCAACCTCGAGCTCAAGGGATTTACTGCCGTGGGTTACAGAGGCCCTCACTGTCAGCGGTCCTGCAACAACGGATGGCACGGTGAGCGTCGCTTCACCATTCTCGTCACTGTCGTCGGTGCCAAGCGAGGTTTCACCCTGGTAGAAAGTGACCGTGGCCCCCTCGAAAGGCCTGCCATCCAGTCCAATCACTAGACAACTCAACTCCAGCGGCAGTCCCACCACAGCAGGTGACAACACCTCCAGCACCGCAATGCGAGGCCGATCAACAAAACTGATTTTTTCGAATTTCAGAACATCCTTGCCTTCGTACCGCGCGGTTGCTGTGAGATCGGCCACAGCTTCCCTACAGCGCAAGCGGGTTCGGGCAAAGCCGTCCTTGTCGGTATAAGACACAACCGGGTCCAGATTTCCGCCTGTACATCCCCACTGAACAGGGCGATCCGCAGCAAAATTACCAAACTTGTCATCCAGCCTTACCTGAAGCTCAAGGTATTCGAGATTCCCGGCCAGTTTCGGTTCGAAAGGCGGAACACTGGTGTCGGCAATTACGTAGTCGATAGAATCCTCGTCACAATCAATCAAAACAGGTTCGGCATAAACCCGCTGCCCCAAACCATAGCGGGCAACGACTTTGGCCAGCCCCATCCAGTTCCCCGCCTTGAAGCGCACGCTCGCTCTCCCTGCGTGATCGGTTACCGACGTCAGATCCTGCAAGCCGCAGCGCTCACACTCCCAGGTCACCGTAATGTTGGCCAGAGGCTCGCCCTGGAAGTCTCGCAGCGTGACTTCTATCCGCGCGTACTCTCCGGGAGCGCTGGCGATCAGTCGGTTGGTCGAAACCGTTGTAGTGCCCGTCACACTTTGTCCGACTTCACCAAACTCCAGCGCTTTGCTCTGGATGGCCGATTCAGACAAACACTGCACAGCGTGCTCTGCCGCCTGGCGGCAGCTCTGGACATCGCTTTCCGGGCTCAGCATGCCCAAGTCCAAAATGGCCTTCGCATCCAGGCCAGTGGTCGCGGCACAGCCTCGCGCCCGGATCACAAAGTCAATCTGCGACATCTCACGAATCAGCGGCAGATCGGGTGCGAGATAAGTTGCACACTCCAGTACTTCCTTGATGCCCCATTTGACGGCCTGCGCCAGTGCGCTCGCAGCACCATCACGAATAAGCCGAATGTCCTCCGGAGTCAGTTGGGGCGGAAGCTCATTGACCAGTTTCAAGTACGCCAGCAGCTTCTCGGCCGGCTCCTCGGTGTGAATGACCGCGCGACCGTAAATGGTCAAC
The DNA here is from genome assembly GCF_014852385.1 of Pseudomonas sp. PDM03. Lineage (NCBI taxonomy): Bacteria > Pseudomonadati > Pseudomonadota > Gammaproteobacteria > Pseudomonadales > Pseudomonadaceae > Pseudomonas > Pseudomonas sp. PDM03. The sequence continues at coordinate 206,793 of NZ_JACVBM010000004.1, forward strand.
AGGTAGAAGGTATCGAGGGTCAGTTCCTCGATTTGCCGAAGCCCGAACCAGCGCCAATGCTCCTGGGTCGTCAGCGTGGCCAGCATCGCGGAACTCAATGCGAGTTTTTTCACCACTGCAGTACGGCGAACCAGATGGGCCAGCATTTTAAGAATATCGTCGCCGACCGCGATGGTTTGTTCCGTTTGTGTCACATCGCCCAACACCCGCATCGTTTCATTGAGCAGCAGATAGACACCGTCCGACTCTACCCACCGCAGCACGACCAGGGCCTGGTCCTGTTCCACATTGAGATAAACCGCCAGACTCTCTTGCACGACGGCGCTCTGCGCAGCCCGGGTCTGCAGCACGATCGCCAGAATGGTCGCCCGTACTCGCTCAGCTTGAGTTTCATCAACCTCCGCCATCTCCACCGCACCATTGATTTCATCTTTGGCCCAGCTTTCGTACGACGCGTCGTCTACCGCACGGCCTTTGACGATCAGCCCCTTTTCTTCAACGATCTCGCTCAGCAAAGTCAGCCAATCCGTGCCGAGGGCTGCGCGAACGGGTGGAATGCCTGCGCCCAACAGCGCGTCCTCGGTCAAGCGGGTCGGTTCCAGACGCTTGCGCAACTCTTGCAACAGCGTCAACTCGGCCTCTGAAGCCGCTGTCGGCACTTCCACTGGCGACACGTGCTGCACCAGCCAGATCACCTCAAGGTTGTTTTCCCGACACCATTTCACGCAGGATTGAACGGCGTGCAGCACATCCAGCACGTCGGCCCTGCCGATCGTTCTATAGCTGCCAATGTGGGGGTGGCCCAATAACTCGCGGAGCCAATCGCTGCCCATGGGGCTCATGGTTTCCAGCAACGCCGCCAGTTCTATAGAGGTCACACCACAAAAAGACGCCAGCCTGACCAGTCGATAAAAGCTTGAAACGACCCTAACGCTGCGCTCCAGTTCATTGCGCATGCCGTAGCATTCGGCGACCACCCGGGCCAGATAACGCCAGGTTTCCAGGTTAATGCCCAAGCCGCTGCAGATCTGGTCTACCGTGCGACGATCACTGTCGGTTTGCGGGTGAATGGCAAACTTGTCGCCGTCGAGACGAAGCGGTGTGTCGAACAACGATTGGCTGTTGAATACACGGTCAAACTGAGATTGCTCCTCGCCGCGAGCACAGACGCTCATCTCGTCGATCAACGCGGCAAAATCCTCGGCCGAGCATCTGAACTCCCGACGAAAATCCTGAAAGAGCCCAATGGCTCGCAGGGTACTGTCGGTGATTTTGTAGGATGGAGACGCTGACGCTTTTGCCAGTGGCTCGTTCGCCGATTTTCGCGTTTGGGCACGGGCGGCGGCCACCAACAGAAGATCGCATTGGTCGTACGGCAGATTGATCTGCCGAGCCAGGCGAAGCATGCGGTTGATCAGGTCGAAGTGCCGTTTGGTCGCGTTTTCCAGTTTCCTGTCTGTCTGAGCGCCCTTTGGTTGGGCCACGCTGATTGCTGGTCCGGTGCCTTCAGCGTTGATAAACACAGAGCCGAATGTTTTCGCGTCAACTGTGGGGGGCGGGATAACGTTTGGGGAAACGTGGGGGGCATAACGTTCGATCGACAACAGGCTGGCCAGTTGGTCCGAATTGATCGAGGCCTGAATACAGAACTTCACCACATCAAGCAAATCGTCGTAAGTGGCACCGAAATTCACTTTGAAAAAATCGTCGTTGGTGGCCTGCGGATCAGGGTCGATACGGCCAGTGCGGTAATCCACGCGCGGGGTTTTCGCCTCCTCGATCCCCACGGTACTCATGACGTAACGCTCTTCCAACAGTAACGCCTGCATGGCCGGCCCCAGGCCACTGGCCTGGCGCATGGCAATACTCGAGCGGCCTCCGTGAGCCCCTGTTTCCTTCCAGTACGGGAATTTCGGATCGGCGATCCGCACCACATCCCCCAGGCTCAAACCCTGTTGCTGCAACACATGGTTCCATTGCTCCCGGTACCACTCGAACGGCAACGTGGTCATGGGATACCGCGCCTGGAGCAGCCGGTCATCAACAACCTCATCATTGGCCCGAGGAGGGGCAAAAGGCTGACTTTCGATGATTTGACCCAGTACCTCGTTGACCAACACCACCGTCGGTGTCATCTGGTAAGCCATTTGCGGATCGATGACACGGGTTGCCAGATCAGGCCGCCGGTCCTTCATTGCTAGTTTTTTTGAAGCATCGGCATCTGTGCGTGCTTCGAGCTCAAGGGCCTTGGTGTACAGCTCCACGAAGTACGCGGCCGGCGAATCGTTGGCATCCAGGCTACCCACAGGCGTGGTCTCACCCCAGGCGGGATTGAACAGTTTTTCATAATCGGGGCCATCGACCAGCGCGTTGATGCCGGTGTAGTGCAAAGCGTTGCGCGGTGTATGGCGGGTCAATCGGTGATTGCGAAACTGCCGTGCAACGTGCACCAGCACGCTGTTGGCCTTGTCTTGCACCAGCCGGGCTTCATGGCTGGACAAGCCGAACGTGTCGATCAATCCTTGCTGCCCCATCCGCACCAGTTGCAAGACCGAGCCGTCTTCTTCGAGGAGGTGTTGGCCTTGCGTCAGGATTTCCATCCGCTCCCGGCCTATTGTCGAATCGAATAGCTGCGAGAGGAGTGAGTTGCTGCGGGTGTCCTTGGTCATGGGAGCTTTCCTGAAATCGACGTGGAGACTTCGTGCTGAAGTTTTAAGCGATTTAGAAAAGGGTCGTAACCTGCGATAAGTGACAGTAGCGACGAACGGTCGATACGCTTATGCCGATGGAGAATGGCGTATGAGGATGGAGTGAACAACGAGTACGGGGAACATCGAGAGGACATCACGTCCTCTCGATGGATTGCTGGTTAGCTATTCAGCTGCAGGTGGGATGTTCCGAGGCGGGGTCAATACATAAAAATTGCCCACACCCAGGAAGTCAGTTTCATCTCCTGAGCCACCGCTCGACCACCACCATTTATGCCGAACACCCAACCACCAAGGACCAGGCTCTAACGTTTGAGTATAAGAAAACGATCCGTCACCGCTAGCGTATTGATGAGTTTCCTGTTGCATGGCAGCAAACTGGTGGAAATCAAGCACCGTTCGACCGTTTTTCAACCCGCCGGAACTGTACGGAGAAGTGCCAGCAACGACAAATGGCGATCTGTAATGACCGCCCTCGATGGGAGTTTTCATACCGTGCCCTGTGAGAATCGAGGGGCCATCACTTACTTCAGTCATAATGATTCGCCTTTGTCAGGAAGTTTCAGGCCGTTTTATCTCAGGCACGACGGCTCTACTAGCTGTTAGAAATAACAGTGCCGACGAATGGTTCGCAATGGTCTTTCAGCCGGTGCTTTTGGGTTGCCTGTCGCTCGCGATGACGATTCAACTCATGCCGAAGCCGGCAACGGCTGAAAACTGAAGTACTGCTTCAACGCCTCCACCAATTGCCCAAACTCCGGCGGTGCCCATTGCAGGCTGAACCCGGCGTCATAGTGGTGAGGGGTTGCGTCTTCGTGGCACCACAGACAGCAGGCCTTGAGGTCGATGACCTGCTGGCAGCCATCGGCCATGGGGATTTTCAAGCGCAGATCAAAATCGGCGCCGATCATCATCGGCAGCTGACTGATGAGCATCAGCCCGTCTTCAGAGACGTTGCCCAGGAAACCAATCGGTTTGTCGGTGACGCTGTTGAACACTTTCAGAAAATACGGCAGTTGATGCCGCTCGATCCGGCGGTCAGTGAACATGCTGATTTCGCTACGCAAGGCCCTTAAGCAGGGCCGCACTAATGCTTCGGAACGGGCCTGCCTGCCGTTATCAAACAAGGGCCCGGCAATGAGCGCGCTCTCCCCGATCCCGGTGCGGCAGTCCATGAAACCGCTGCCACTTACGCCTGCCGATCACAGGTGTTACGTCGATTTAGAAACAAGGCTCTAAACCGGTTTATTCGACTATAGCTCACCACCGCCGGTGAGCCAGTGGTTGAATGACCGCTGCAATCAGAACCGCGTAGGGCGCACCGCCGCCGCACTGCGCAGCGGGTAGTGACCCAGCGACTGCAAGGTTTCCAGCCGGGCGCGGGCGCGGTAGGCGTACTCGCTTTGCGGGTACGACGCCTGGATGAACTGGTAGGTTTGCGCCGCATCCACGAACATTTTCTGCCGTTCCAGGCACAAGCCGCGCAGCATCGACACTTCTGGCCACACATAAGGCCGCGCGCGGCTGGCGCGTTCGACTTTGGACAGTTCGAGCGTAACCTGCTCGCAATTGCCACGGTCATAAGCGCTGTAGGCATTATTCAAATGATGGTTCATCGAAAAACGGGTGCAGCCCACGACACTGAGGGCAAGGGCGGCTATGAGCACGAATCGCATGGGGGTTCTCCTGTCTTGAGCTCTGTATCGACCCTTGGGCGAAAATCTTCAGGAATGTTCATTTAAAGATAAAAACGAATAAGTAGTGCAAACGAACAATGACTACACCCCAAGAGCATAGTAGCCTCACTCAGCGCTTGAACTCAGGAGTCTTTGCATGTCCGTCCGTCGTACCAAAATCGTCGCTACCCTTGGCCCGGCCAGTAACTCGCCGGAAGTTCTCGAACAGCTGATTCTGGCTGGCCTGGACGTCGCCCGCCTGAACTTCTCCCACGGCACCCCCGACGAGCACAAGGCTCGTGCGAAGCTGGTGCGTGACCTCGCTGCCAAGCACGGCCGCTTCGTTGCCCTGCTGGGTGACCTGCAAGGCCCGAAAATCCGTATCGCCAAATTTGCCAACAAGAAGATCGAGCTGAAGATCGGTGATCAATTCACCTTCTCCACCAGCCATCCTCTGACCGAAGGCAACCAGCAAGTGGTCGGCATCGACTACCCGGACCTGGTCAAAGACTGCGGCGTGGGCGACGAGCTGCTGCTCGACGACGGCCGCGTGGTAATGCGCGTCGATACCGCCACCGCCACCGAACTGAACTGCACCGTGACCATCGGCGGCCCGCTGTCCGACCATAAAGGCATCAACCGTCGCGGCGGCGGCTTGACCGCTCCAGCCCTGACCGAGAAAGACAAGGCCGACATCAAGCTCGCTGCCGAGATGGAAGTCGACTACCTCGCCGTGTCCTTCCCGCGTGACGCCGCCGACATGGAATACGCCCGTAAGCTGCGCGACGAGGCTGGCGGTACTGCCTGGCTGGTGGCGAAGATCGAACGCGCCGAAGCCGTGGCCGACGACGAAACCCTCGATGGCCTGATCAATGCGTCCGACGCCGTGATGGTGGCCCGTGGTGACCTGGGCGTGGAAATCGGCGATGCCGAGCTGGTGGGCATTCAGAAGAAGATCATTCTGCATGCACGCCGCCACAACAAGGCCGTGATCGTGGCGACCCAGATGATGGAGTCGATGATCCAGAACCCGATGCCGACCCGCGCCGAAGTGTCCGACGTAGCCAACGCCGTACTCGACTACACCGACGCCGTGATGCTGTCTGCCGAAAGTGCTGCCGGCCTGTACCCGCTGGAAGCGGTGCAAGCGATGGCGCGCATTTGCGTCGGCGCTGAAAAGCACCCGACCAGCAAGACCTCCAGCCACCGCATCGGCAAAGAGTTCCAGCGCTGTGACGAGAGCATTGCGCTGGCAACCATGTACACCGCCAACCACTTCCCGGGCGTGAAGGCCATCATCGCGTTGACCGAAAGCGGCTACACCCCGCTGATCATGTCGCGTATCCGTTCCTCGGTGCCGATCTACGCGTTCACCCCACACCGTGAAGCTCAGGCGCGCGCCGCAATGTTCCGTGGCGTGTACACCATTCCGTTCGACCCGGCTTCGCTGGCTCCAAATGAAGTCAGCCAGGCGGCAATCGACGAACTGGTCAAGCGTGGCGTCGTGCAGAAAGGCGACTGGGTCATCCTGACCAAGGGCGACAGCTACCACACCACTGGCGGCACCAACGGGATGAAAATCCTGCACGTTGGCGATCCGATGGTTTGAGTGACCGGTTGTTGAAAACAAAAAGCCCCGCTATGTGAATGGCGGGGCTTTTTTTGTTATGAAAACAGACAATTACACTTTTCCAACGTCACTACCTGTCAGATATGACAGTAGACAGCTTTCTGCACGCCTCGCTAAATGCGATTGAGCTTCGGGAATATGGATGATCGATAGCCACCCTGAAGTTAAATCATTATTTATTCAAGGAGCAGAAAAAAATGACTGAATCACAGCTTAGCCCAGGTGAACTCGACCCGAGCTTTGGGCCATCCACAACTCCCGGATACGTGGTGCTGAAATACGCCGATTTCATGACGACTAACGGCCAGATTGTTTCTGAAGCACCCAACGGCAAAATCTATATCGGGGGAAGCAGTTGGTCACCTGATACGGTGCTAGGTGAGCATTTTTCCCTGACTCGGGTTTTGAGCGATGGCACGCCCGATCATGGTTTCGGCAAAGCGGGTACCACACACGTCAGGCTCCCACGGCCTGGCAGCGACGGCTTAGGCACATCACCCTTTCAAATCTTCTATCTGGGCAGTGGCGCAGAAGACAAAATTCTTGTAGCCGTAGGCCGAAGCGCTGTGGGAGAAGGCGCGTCGACGCAAGCAAGCTACCTGGTTCGCTTGACCGATAAAGGAGAGCTGGACAAAAGTTTCGGTAGCGACGGCATTTTGCTCCTCGACCCATCTTTTGAAACCAACTCTGATCAGTCGTTGAGCTCAGATATCATGCAGTCCGGTAATACCTCGTCAAGCCGCAGCGTCCAAGTGGCAGACGGCAAGATTTATGTTATTTCCTCAGCGTTTGAACCAGCGATAGGGCTTATCGCCAGGGTAATGTGTTTCGATTACGACGGTAGGCCAGAGCTGTCATTTAATAACGGAAAAGGTTACGTATCCCTGTCTGAAGTACTCCACGTGCGCAGCTCGTTTGACGACATCGTCGTGCAGGATGGCAAAATCACAGTATGCGGATGGGCCGGCTCAGGTGCCCTTCTGGCTCGCCTCAATATCGATGGACGTTTTGACAAAAGCTTTGCTGGCACCGGATACCGACTTTTGGAAGGACCCAGTTTTGTATTTAAAGCCCTTGCAGTACTGCCTGATGGGCGGACCGTCGCCACAGGTTATGGCTTCCCCGACCGTCATGGCTTGCTTGCGGCTTATACACCTGAAGGGCAGATCGACAGGACGTTTAATCAAGGTGCTCCCGTTTACGAGAATTTTGACAATTCTGCTGCGGTCCTGTTTTTGGGCATGGGGTTTAAAGACGGAAAAATTATTGCCTCGGGAAGATATATCCGTGGCGCTCAGAGTTTAAATTTTGTCACCGCGCGATACCTGAGCAATGGTAAACGCGACACAACCTTTGGAAACGCCAAGGGCTGGGTGACTCCCGAGCTTAGCGGCTACCGCCCTCTCGCTCATGGAATGGGCATGCAATCCGACGGAAAAATACTGGTGGTAGGAAATGACTATGATGGCTTTTATGGCAAAGCGGTCATCGTCACACGGCTTTTGAACGGTGTCTGAAGAGTGGTGGTTTTTTCGAAAGGCAACGCCTGGCCTGTCGAGCCGCTGCCTTTTGTCTACCGATTGATAAACCCCGACAACGCCGCAATCGCTTCCGGCGAGCGCAGCCGCTGCGTGAACAACGCGCCCTCTTCTTCTATCACTTTGCGCAGTTGCTCACGGTCCGGGGCTTTCATCAATTGTTTGCTGATGCGCACCGCTTCCGGCGGCAGGGACTCAAACCGCAACGCCATCTCCCGCGCTTTGGCCAACGCCGCTTCGCCACTGCCCAACGCTTCGGTCGCAATGCCCCACTCGGCCGCTTGTTCACCGCTGAAACCTTCACCGAGCAATAACAATTGCGCCGCTTTGGCATGCCCGAGCAATCGAGGTAAAAGCAGGCTGGAACCGAATTCCGGGCATAAGCCGAGGTTGACGAAGGGCATGCGCAAGCGCGCATCACGGCTGACATACACCAGATCGCAATGCAGCAGCAGCGTCGTGCCGATTCCCACGGCGGCGCCAGCCACGGCGGCGACCACCGGTTTGCGACATTCGAGCAGGTTGAGCATGAAGTGGAACACCGGGCTGTCGAGGTTGCTCGGCGGTTGTTGAATGAAGTCGGCGATGTCGTTGCCGGCGGTGAAGCACTCGGCGCTGCCGGTGATCAGCACGGCGTTGATTTCGGGGTCGGTGTCAGCTTGTTTCAACGCCTCGGCCAAGTGGCTGTACATCGCACGGGTCAGGGCGTTTTTCTTGTCGGGACGATTGAGGCGCAAGGTCAGCAGGCCGCGTTCGCGTTCAATCTGGATGGCATCGGTCATGGTCGGTCTCGCGTCTGGAAATCAGCGCTCAACCGCGGGGCAGGAAGACGTCGGCCAGCAGTTGATTGCGCGGCAGTCCCGCCAGGTACAGGCGCCGTGCGAAGGCGTCGACGCTGTCGGGGGACCCGCAGAGTAAGGCCAGGGTTTGCCGGGAAACAAGCCGCAGTTGCGCCAAAGCCGCGGGCAACTCGGTCGGCGTCCACAGCTCGATGCTGAGGTTCGGGCGGCTGGCGGCCATGGCTTGCAGGGGTTTGGCCAGATAATGCTCATCGGCATCATGGGCCAGGTGAATGACGCGGATGGTGCCCTGGTGATCCTGACGCAGGGCTTCGCGCAAAACGCCAAACAACGGACCCAGCCCGGTGCCGGCGGCCATCAGCCACAACGGTCGGGTGTGCCAGTCGGCGTCGTAATGCAGTGCGCCGCCACGCAGTTCGCCGAGACGCAGCGAGTCGCCGATCTGCAACTGACGCGCAGCATCACTGAATGCACCGGGCTGACGACAATCAAGGTGAAACTCCAGAAAGCGATCTTCTCCCGGCAGGCTGGCGAGGGAATATGGCCGCGCCACGTGACCGGCCCACAACACCAGATGCTGCCCGGCGCTGTAGCGCAACGGACGCAGAGGGGTCAGGCGCAAACGCAATACGCTGCTGCTCAACCAATCGACGGCGGCGACCTCGGCCGGGCTGCCGTCCTGTAGCGGGTCGAAGGCATGCACCTGCAAATCCTCGATCACCTGACACTGGCACGCCAGGCGCCAGCCTTGCTGACGCTGTTCTGCACTCAAGGCATCGGGGCGGCTATCACTCGGCAATCCTTGCGTGCATTGCACCAGGCACGCATGGCAACTGCCGGCGCGGCAACTGTAGGGAACGGACACGCCGTTTTGATTCAACGCGTCGAGCAGATTGCTGCCCACTGCCACCGACCATTGACGATCGCCGACCCGCAACTCAGGCATCGACGTTCTCCCACGCTGCCGCGCAACGATTGCGGCCGTCGCGTTTGGCGCGATAGAGCGCCTGATCGGCACGTTGCAAGGCATCGTCGAGATCGTCGCCCGGCTCCAGCAGCGTCATGCCCGCCGACAGGCTGAGATTGCCGACCTTCAGGCCGATCAACTCGACATCGGTGAAGGCAATACGCAGTCGTTCGCAGCAGGAGGTCAGGCGTTCGCCGCTGCAATCGGGCAGCAACACCACGAACTCTTCGCCGCCATAGCGGGCCAATACATCGCCCTCGCGCAGGCAGGCGCTGGCCACACCGGCGAAGGCTTGCAGCACTTGATCGCCAGCAGCGTGGCCGTGCATGTCGTTGATGCGTTTGAAGTGATCGAGGTCGATCAGCGCCAGGCCATGCAGCACGCCGGGTTCCATGGCGTTGAGCTCGCGGGAGGCCAGGCGCAGGAAATGCCGGCGATTGAACAGCCCGGTCAATTCGTCGGTGGCCACCAGGTCTTCGAGCTGGCGCATCATTCCGCGCAGGGTGTCCTGATGCGCCTGCAAGGCAAATCGACGCTGCCGCATCCGCAGGCGTGAGGCCTGGACGTAACGGGCGTAAAGCTCCAGCCAGACCAGCACGATAAACAGCACGCACACCTGTAACGCGGCCAGCGCCGGATCGGCCAACTGGAAGTGGTAACCCTCCCACAGCGTGATCGTGCTGAAACTGAAAAACACCAACAGCGCGCACCGCAAAAAGGCCCGACGCGACAGGTGAAACAGCCCGAACAACAGAATCAGCACGTAGAACACCAGGAACGCGCCGCGTGCCTCATCCAGATTGGCGATCAGCCAGGTTTGCCAGCCCAGCCCCAGCAACACTTGTGCTTCGGTCAGGCTGGGATCGGAAAAACGCAGGTTGCAACCGCTGTAAAACACCGCGAACAGTGCCGCCTGACTGATGACCACCAGTGCGCTGCCGACGGCGACATTCGCCAGGGGTTCATCGTAATGACCAGTGAAAAACGCCAGCCACAGCAGCAGTAGAGCCAGGGCGTAGGTGCCGGCCGCAAGGGCAAAACGTTTGAGCAAAAGGCGCTGGATAGCGTTATGGGTCAATCGTTGACTCACCGTGCGAAAGGAGGCTGACCGAGTGTCCTACTCTACAGACCGAATGCCACTTTAGTGGCGTGTCTGACAAATGACCATTCAATTTTCAGGCCGGAAAACCGGCGTCAAGGGCATGACTTTAGACCCTCCCTGAATTTGCGCAAAAACATCACCACTGTGTAGGAGCCGGCTTGCTGCGGGCGGCGCTCCGACGATGGCGGTCTGACATTCAACATTAATGTCGACTGTTACACCGCTATCGCCAGCAAGCCGGCTCCTACAGGTAATGCGCGTGAATCTGTACGACCAACGATTGACTGCCGGCGCGTGTGCCCGCCTGCGAGGCGCGTTATACTGCCGCGCCTTTTTAGCGTCGCGCCAGCATGCCCGGCGTGCCTTGAAAGGTGCTTGCAACCGACCGATGCACCCAAGCTGCAAGCACCTTATTGAATGTTCCCGTCTTTTAGAGGAGCGCGACTCATGACCGTGATCAAGCAAGACGACCTGATTCAGAGCGTTGCCGACGCCCTGCAATTCATTTCCTATTACCACCCCGTGGATTTCATCCAGGCGATGCACGAAGCCTACCTGCGCGAAGAATCGCCAGCGGCCCGTGACTCGATGGCGCAAATCCTGATCAACTCGCGCATGTGCGCCACCGGCCACCGCCCGATCTGCCAGGACACCGGCATCGTCACCGTGTTCGTTCGCGTGGGCATGGACGTACGTTGGGATGGCGCCACCATGGGCCTGGACGACATGATCAACGAAGGCGTGCGCCGGGCTTACAACCTGCCGGAAAACGTCCTGCGTGCCTCGATCCTCGCCGACCCGGCGGGCGCTCGTAAAAACACCAAGGACAACACCCCGGCCGTTATCCACTACTCCATCGTTCCGGGTAACACCGTGGAAGTGGACGTGGCGGCCAAGGGCGGCGGTTCCGAGAACAAGTCGAAAATGGCCATGCTCAACCCGTCCGACTCGATCGTCGACTGGGTACTGAAGACCGTTCCGGAAATGGGCGCCGGCTGGTGCCCACCGGGCATGCTCGGCATCGGCATCGGCGGCACCGCCGAGAAAGCCGCGGTGATGGCCAAGGAAGTGTTGATGGAATCCATCGACATTCACGAGCTGAAAAAGCGCGGCCCGTCCAACCGTATCGAAGAGATGCGTCTGGAGCTGTTCGAGAAGGTCAACCAACTGGGCATCGGTGCTCAAGGCCTCGGTGGCCTGACCACCGTGCTCGACGTGAAGATCATGGACTACCCGACCCACGCCGCTTCGTTGCCGGTGTGCATGATCCCGAACTGCGCCGCCACCCGTCACGCGCACTTCGTGCTCGACGGTTCCGGCCCGGCTTCGCTGGAAGCGCCACCGCTGGACGCCTACCCGGAAATCGTCTGGGAAGCCGGCCCGTCGGCCCGTCGCGTCAACCTCGACACCCTGACCCCGGAAGACGTGCAGAGCTGGAAGCCGGGCGAAACCGTCCTGCTCAACGGCAAGATGCTCACCGGTCGCGACGCTGCGCACAAGCGCATGGTCGAGATGCTGAACAAGGGTGAAACCCTGCCGGTGGACCTCAAAGGTCGCTTCATCTACTACGTCGGCCCGGTTGATCCGGTGCGCGAAGAAGTGGTGGGCCCTGCCGGTCCGACCACCGCGACGCGGATGGACAAGTTCACCCGTCAGATCCTCGAGCAAACCGGCCTGTTGGGCATGATCGGCAAATCCGAACGCGGCCCGACCGCAATCGACGCGATCAAGGACCACAAGGCCGTTTACCTGATGGCGGTTGGCGGCGCGGCTTATCTGGTGGCACAAGCCATCAAGAAATCCCGCGTGGTGGCCTTCGCTGAACTGGGGATGGAAGCCATCTACGAGTTCGACGTGAAGGACATGCCGGTGACTGTTGCAGTGGACAGCAAAGGTGAATCGGTACACATCACCGGTCCTGCCATCTGGCAGAAAAAGATCAGTGAGAGTCTGGCGGTGGAAGTGCAGTAAGTTGCGCTGAAACGCCCCTGAAAAAACCGGCCTGTCGGTGACGACAGACCGGTTTTTTTTCGCCTGGAGTAATCCCGGAATTTCCCCGGCCAACAGGGCTGACCTGTCAGATATGACAGGTCACAGCCGCCGCTGCCCCTGATAAGTTGAAGGCACTTGTGCGTCCTTGTCAGGTGGAAACGGAAATGGCCACGGAAGAACAAAAAGGCACTATCAATATTTCGGCCCCTGCCCAACCGAAAATCGGCGGCGCCATTGCCAGTTTTGGCGGCTGGGGAGCAGTGGGGACTACAGGTTCGGCCTCGTTGGCCATACCGGTGCCCATTTCCCAGGCTCCCAATCGGGAAATGGTGCCGGCTCTTTCGCTGAGCTACAGCAGCCACGTGGGCAACAGTATTTTCGGTATCGGCTGGCATTTGACCGTGAATGCGATAACGGTGCGCACGAGCAAGGGCGTTCCACTGTACGACAAGCGCAAGGATCTGATGGTCGGCGCCGATGGCGAAACCTGGATGCCGGAGCTGGATGCCCAAGGCGAGATCGTTGACAGAACCGTCACTCTCGGGACGACAAGCTATCGAGCCATTCGCTATCAGCCACGCATCGAGGGCGGTTTTGCCAAAATCGAACGGCTGGTCAGTGACGACGATGCGGCCGGTTTCTGGTTGATTCATAGCGCCGACGGCAATCGCCATGTCTATGGCAAGACGCTGGCCTCGCGCCGGGCGGAACCCAGGGACGAGAACAAGCCTCAGGAGCCCGAACGCGTCGGGGTCTGGCTGCTGGACGAAACCGTCACGCCTCGGGGCGAGCACATCGTCTATGAATACAAGGCCGAAACGCAGAACCCGGTCGCGCCCGATTTTCGCGACTACCGTGCCCAGCGGTATTTGCAGCGAGTGCTGTACGGCAATGCGGTGGCGGACTCAGAGCTGTATTCGTTGAAAGACGGTGGCTGGAAAGACGTCGATTTCCACTTTCATCTGCTGTTCGATTACGGCGAACGCAGCCACGACCTGACGCAAATACCGGTCTATGGCCCCGAGTACCTGCAAGGAGGCGATCAGCACGACAAATGGCTCGAGCGCAGCGACCCGTTCTGGAATCACGATTACGGATTCGAACTGGGCACGCGGCGCCTCTGCAGGCAGGTGCTGATGTTTCACCATTTCCGCAACGAACTGGGTGACTCACCAAAGCTGGTTCAACGGCTTTTTCTGCAGCACCGCCAGGGTGCGCTGGAATACAACCACCTGATTGCCGCTCATCTTCAGGCCTACGATCGACACGGCAAAGTAGAGAGCCGGCCGCCGTTCGAATTCAGCTACGCGCCCTTCGATCTGAAAAAAGCCGATCAACCCGGCTGGAAAGCGTTCCCGCAGATGCCAGGCCTCAATGACGGTCAGCGTTACCAGTTGGTGGATTTGTACGGCAAAGGCATGCCCGGCATTTTATGTCGCTACGACAAAGCCTGGTTCTACCGCGAACCATTGCGCGATAACTACCCCAGCGATGACGTTCGCTACGGCGACTTGACTCAACTGCCGTACATTCCGCTGGCCGACAGCAGTAAATCGCTGCGTCAGACGCTCACCGACCTGAACGGTGACGGCAAGCTCGAATGGGGGGTGCACGCCCCGGCCATGAATGGCTGTTTCACCATGAACCCCGACCGCCAGTGGTCAGGATTTGTCCCCTACAAAGCCTTCCCGCTGGAGTATTTCCATCGTCAGGCGCAGATGGCCGATCTGGTAGGCGACGGTCGCACTCACGTGGCCCTGATCGGCAGCAACAGCGTGCGTTTGTACACCAATCTGGGCGATGACAAGGGGTTCAGTACCGGCCGGGATGTTGAACACGACGAAGACGATGCCCTGCCACTGCCGAGCAATTCTGAAACCGAAGTAGTGGGTTTCAGTGATGTACTGGGCAGCGGCAAACAGCACCTGTTCCGTCTCCGTCACAACAGCCTGGAGTGCTGGCCCAACCTCGGTCATGGGCGCTTCGGGAAAAGAATCGTGCTCAGCACCCCGACGTTTCCTTACGAGTCATTCAATGCTTCGCAAGTCTTGCTGGCGGACCTGGATGGTTCGGGTGCAACTGACCTGATCTATCTGCAATCCGATGGATTTCTGATCTTCATGAACCACTGCGGCAAGGGCTTCGCCACCGAACATGTTGAAGTGCCGTGGCCCGAAGGCGTGCGCTACGACCGATTGTGCCAGGTCACCACGGCGGACCTGCTGGGGATGGGTTGCACCAGTCTGGTCCTGACCGTACCGCACATGTCGCCCCGGCACTGGCGCTACGACTTCGTCAAAGCCAAACCGTATCTGGTTAACCGCAGCAACAACAACATGGGCACGCTCAGCCTCATCGACTATCGCAGTTCGGCACAGGAGTTCCTTGACGAGGAATACGAGCACCATCAGATCGATAAAGACAAAGTCGTCGAGTCCGGTGTGCCGTTCGCCATGCATCTGGTCAAGCGCCAGACTCAGGTCGATGAAATCACCGGTAATAAACTGACCCAGCTCATGAGTTACCTCCAGGGTTACTACGACAACATCGAACGGGAGTTCCGCGGTTTTGGCCTGTTATTGCAGACCGATACAGAAGCTACCGAGGCGGAACGCGCAAGCCAGGGCTTCACCGCGCCGATCTTGAGTAAAACCTGGTTTCACACGGGCAAGACCATTGATCAGCCAAGGGACGGGTATTACAGCGGCGATGCGCAGGCTGTTGCGCTGAAAGACACTGAACTGGAACGTTTTCACGTGCGCGACAATGCCGGCGAACCGCTGGAGCCTGACGAAGAAACGGCCCGCCAGATCGCACGTGCGCTCAGTGGCTCGACACTGCGCTCTGAAATCTTCGCTTGGGATAACCCGGTTGTGCCATATGCGGTGACGGAAGCTCGCTTTCTGGTACGCCTGCTGCGGGAAAAAAACGAGCATTACTCCTATGCCGTGCTGCAACCCATGGCGCTGGAATCGATCCGCTATCAGTACGAACCTGAACTGGCGGACGACCCGCGTTGCGAACACAGCCTGAGCCTGAAATGGGACGAGTTCGGCAGCGTGCTCCACGCGATGGTCGTCTACTACGCCCGACGCAAAACCAATGGGGTGCCACCCTTTGATGACGAGCATAAAAACCGGTATTGGAAAGACGCCCACGATGATGCGCAGCAGTGCTGGTATTTAACCGAGTCCAAGGCCGAATTCATTGACGTGGACCACAAAGAGGACTGGAAATCGGGCATGCCTTTCCGTCTGGGGTTGCCGTATCAGGAACGCAGTAATGCGCTGGTACTGGAAAAGGCGCAGTTGAATATCAAAGACATCAACCACAAGAACTTTCTGGAGTGGAGCAAGGATGAGGGTGAATGGGCGAAGCAGTCGGTACTCGCCGGTATGTCGATGCAGCTCTACACCGATCCTCTCAACGGTCAGACCCTGGAACAAGGCACGGCGACTGTCCATGCGCTGCCGGCCCATGTGGTGATTGCCGAACTGGATGCCACGGCCTTGAGCGCTTACGACAAGCTCAAGGACAAAGACGGCAACATGCCCTTCAATCTCAAGGAGAAGCTTGAATCACCCGAGGTGGGTTACCACATCATGGAGTGGTTCTTGCCTAAGGTGAAATCGACCGAAATCGATGATCCGACCGATGCGAAAAACTACCTGTGGGCGGTTCACCGCGGGTTCCCCAGCTATCACGGGCCAGAAGGCTTTTACAACGTCCGGCACTTCCAGCAAACCCGAAGCCACGGCATCACCAAAGTCACCCACGACCCTTACTGGTGTCTACACACGGCCATCGAATTGCCGGACGGTTGCATCACTCAAACCCTCGATACTGATTACTGCACATTTCTGCCCGCAGCGATCAAAGACCCCAATCAGAACACTCAGGAAGCGCGCTACAACGCTTTTGGCGAAGTGCTGGTCACCAGTTTTTATGGCACCGAACTGGGTGAGGCGGTCGGCTTCGACCCCCTGAGCGACTACGTGCGCCCCGACGACCGCAGTCCGTCCCACGCCATCGAATCGCCCTTTGTCGCCATCGGCAATTACGCCATGGCTATGTTCAGCGACGCGTTCAGCTGGATGGGCCGTCTGCCGACAACCGAGCCGCCCACCGAGGAATGGCTGACCTGGGCGCTGGCAGAAGGGTTTGTGCTACCCAGCGGCCATCTTTGCGATCACGCTCGCGAGCATCTGCACGAGCTTGAAGCCCCTACGCCCTTCGAGCTGCTTCTCCAGCAATACATCGATGCCGCCCATCGTGAGCCGGTGCACATCGCGATCCTGCAAGCAGACCGTTACCCCGGCGATCCGGAGTTACAGATTCGCATCGCCATCAGCCATCAGGACGGTTTCAGCCGGGTGCTGCAAACCAAACAGGAGGTCGAACCGGGCAAGGCTTGGGTGGTGCTGGACGACGGCACCTTGAAACTCAAGGACGATGGCATCCCGCAGGAAGCCGAAGCCGTGCGGCGCTGGCGGGTCAGCGAGCCGGTCGAGTACAACAACAAGGGTGAAAAAGTGCGGATCTACCGGCCGTACTTTGCGGATTGGTGGGGATACATCAAGGACCACTCAATGCGTGAACACGCCTATCACGACAAGCAGTTCTACGATGCCGCAGGGCGTCCGACCGAAACCGTGCTGGCGAAAAAAATGCTGCAAGGTGATCCACCGGAGCTGAAACCGTTGCGCCGGGAAATGTGGTACTGGATCTGGTGCACCGTGGCGTTTGACGAGAATGACCTGTTTGAGCCGCCGCCACCCGAAAAGCGCCGAACCAACAGAACGCTCCATTGAACAAGAGCATCCATTCGCATACGCCACAACTGGCGGTCATCGACAACCGTGGCCTGCCAGTCCGTCAGGTCGCGTACTGGCGGCGAGTCGCCAGTGAACTCAGGCCCGAAGCGCTGGCGACGGCTCAGGAGCATGACGGCGCCGGTCGCCTGGTGGCGCAACGGGATCCGCGCTTCCTCGCGCCTGCGTCCCGCCCGAACATGGCCACGGTTTACAGCCTGTCTGGCACGGCGTTGTGCACTGAAAGTCGCGACGCCGGATGGCGTCTGGGCTTACCGGACAAGACCGGGAACATGTGCGAGCACTGGGATGGTCGAGGCAGTCATTGGCAGAATGAGTACGACGCACAGCGACGGCTGACGGCAGTCCTTGAACAAACCCGAGGCTCGACGTTACGCACCGTTGAACGCCTGACCTACGCCGACAACACGGGTGAATTCGCCGAGCGCAATCAGTGCGGACAACTGATCCGCCACGATGATCGGGCCGGCGTGGTCTGGCTCGACCAGCAAGCGCTCAATGGCGGCGTTATCCGCCAACGCCGGCGGTTTCTGCCGGATCAGTCTGACGTCCATCCCCACTGGCCCGTCGTCGAAGCGGAACGCGACGCCCTGCTGCAACCCGGCGCGGGGTACATCACCGCGAGCCGTTTCGGGCCGGCGGGGCAAGTGCTTGAACAGACCGATGCCGGTGGTCATCGACAACACTTCAGTGTTGATCGCGCCGGGCAATTGCAACGCATTGACCTGAGTCTCGAATCTCAAGGCCGGCAACCGCTGTTGAAATCGGCGAGCTACAACGCCGAAGGTCAACTGCTGACCCAGGTAACCGGCAACGACGTCACCAGCAGCGCGACCTATGAGGCGGCGAGCGGCCGGTTGAAGCGCTCGACCGCCACCACGTCGGCATGTGCTCGCTTGCAGGACCTGCGTTATGAGTACGACCCGGTCGGCAACATTCTGCGGATAGTGGACCACACCCAACCCGTCACGTTTTTCGCCAACCAGCGTGTAGCGGCAGAAAACACTTACACCTACGACACGCGTTACCAACTGACCTGCGCCACGGGTCGTGAGACTGCCAATGCCGGTCAGAACCCCGGCTTGCCGGAACTGATCACACCCAGTCCCATCGACCCCGGGCGGCTGCTCAACTACACCGAATTCTATGTGTACGACGCCAGCGGCAACCGCACCGAACTGCGTCATGTCAGCGATGGAAATCCGTTCAGGCAACAGCTGCGCGTCGATCCGCAAAGCAACCGCGCCCTGCCCTGGAACGAGGGAGAAGACGAGCCGGACTTCCCGGGCAATTTCGACGCAAACGGCAACCAGCAATACCTGGCCCCCGGTGCACAGCCGATGACCTGGGACGCGTTGAATCAGTTGCAAAGCGTGACCACCGTCGGCCGCCCGACCGAGGCCGATGACGCTGAAGGGTATCGCTACAACGCGGCCGGTGAACGGGTGGCCAAGTTCAGCACCCAACAGGCTCATGCCGTGGCTCATCGACGTGTCGTTCATTACCTCCCGGGACTGGAAGTGCGCACCACCGATGACGACGAAGAACTTCACGTCATCTGCGTTCCACTGGCCCGTGGCAGCGTGCGGTGCCTGCATTGGATCAAGGGCAAGCCCGGCGATATCGAGGCTGATCAGTTGCGTTACAGCGTCGACGATCATCTGGGGTCTTGCAGCCTGGAACTGGATAAACACGCGGGCGTCATCAGCCATGAGGGTTACTACCCCTATGGCGGTACGGCGTGGTGGGCGGCGCGTTCGAAGGTCGATGCGGATTACAAGACCATTCGGTATTCGGGCAAGGAAAGGGATGCCTGTGGGCTTTATTACTATGGGTTTCGGTATTTTGCGCCGTGGTTGGGGCGGTGGGTGAATCCGGATCCAGCGGGGCATGTGGATGGGGTGAATGTTTATCGGATGGTCAGGAACAATCCACTGCGATACGTCGACACGCTAGGACAAATGGCCGAAGAACCACCACTGCCAGCAAATTTAGACTTTGAAGGTATGAGTGATGAACAAAGGCGCAATCTGCGCCGATTTCTTAATGCTAAACACGACCTTGAAAATTTAGCAGACACAAATCCCAATAGCCTATTGAACGACTCAAAACACTGGATGCAGAGATTCCTCGCAACCAGTGCAAAAACAAAGTTGACCTCGGGAGGCGGGGCACTCGGGGGGACGCTGGGCGGTTTGATTGGAGGCTTGTTAAACGAAACAACCGACCCGGATGGAGGCTCTGCAGGAGGCGGCGTTACAGCGGCAGCCGTTGGCACAGCAGTCGGTGGAATAATTGGGGGAGTTATTGGCAACATGGCGGCTCGATTTATTCTGCGCACATACAACCTCACCATCATGGGTCGGGTTAATAAGGATCTAGAGAGCAATACTGCTACCTCTCAAGAAAACATCGAACTTTCCACGATCAATAGAAATACAGAGCAGCTTCAGAGGCTTGAAGTCGAAATCAGTCGCATCAGGGAACTATTGGAAGGTCCCGATGATGAATTTCAAGATGCAACGCAAGATTCGGAACTGCCAGAAAGTATAATAAATGCGATCACCCAGGCCGTTAATTCTCCGGCACTCATCCTCGCCATCGATGAAAACCTTACTGACGTTGAGCCACATGAAACGCTGGATTATCAAGAACCCGAGCGACAAAATCAGCCTGTAAGCGAAAATAGTGAACAAGCAACCTACTGGAGCGGTTTCATGAATTTCTTTCGCAGAACACCTGCAACCAGCTAATGAAAGGCTTGTCTCTGACAGCGGGTCCAGCATGCTATGGTGCCGGCCCGACTTCTATCTGTTTGCCCCCAAAGCATGCTGCCAACCTCCCGCACCCTGCGCCTGACGCTATACACCTTTGTTATCCTTGCTGGCGCGGTTATCGCCGCCACCCTGGCCATGCGTCACGCCGAGCGCCAGGCCCTGGTGGAGGACGCCGCACGCGCCAATCTGCAACTGGGCTTGTACGCCACTTCCCTGCACACCCTGATCGAACGCTACCGCGCCCTGCCCGCCGTGCTGGCGCTGGACCCGGAGCTGCGTTCGGCGCTAAACGCTCCGGTGACGCCGGAACAGCAGGACGCGCTGAACCGCAAACTGGAAAAGATCAACGGCGCCGCCGAGTCCTCGACCCTGGAACTGCTCGATCACACCGGCCTCGCCGTGGCGGCGAGCAACTGGCGTTTGCCCAGCAGTTACGTCGGTCACAACTACGGTTTTCGCCCCTATTTCAGCCAGACTCGTACCCAAGGCACCGGACGTTTTTATGCGGTGGGCGTGACCAGCGGGATTCCTGGTTACTTCCTGTCCAGCGCCGTGACCGATGACGCTGGGAAGTTTCTCGGCGCCATGGTGGTGAAGCTCGAATTTCCCGAACTGGAGCGCGAATGGCGTCAGGGCAGCGACACGCTGCTGGTCAGCGATGCACGCGGGATCATCTTTATCGCCAATCAACCGGGCTGGCGCTATCGCCAGTTGAAACCGCTGAGTGAAAGCGACCACGCCGAGCTCAAGGCCACCCGCCAATACGACAAGCAGCCGCTGACGCTGCTCGGCTATCAATCATTGCGGCGCTTCGATGACAACAGCGAACTGGCGCGGGTCGATGGCCCGGACGGCAAAGCGGATTACCTGTGGGAATCCCTGCCACTGACCGCCGAGGGCTGGACGCTGCACTTGCTGCGTCGTCCGCAAGTGGCGTTCGAAGACAGTCGCAACGCCGCCCTCGCCGCTGCCGGGTTGTGGCTGACGCTGGTGTTTCTGTTGCTGTTCCTCAATCAGCGCTGGCGCCTGGCGAAGATGCGCCAGCGCAGTCGCGAAGAACTCGAACAGTTAGTGGAAGAACGCACCCGCGACCTGCGCACGGCGCAGGACGGTCTGGTGCAATCGGCCAAACTGGCCGCCCTCGGCCAGATGTCGGCGGCGCTGGCCCATGAAATCAATCAACCGTTGACTGCCCAGCGCATGCAATTGGCGACGCTGCGGTTGCTGCTCGATCACGGCCGGGTCGACGACGCCTACAAGGCACTGAAACCGGTGGATGAGATGCTGACGCGCATGGCCGCCCTCACCGGCCACTTGAAAACCTTCGCCCGCAAAAGCCCCAGCGGCTTGCGCGAACGCCTGGACCTGGCTTCAGTGGTGGACCAATCGCTGCATCTGCTCGACACGCGTCTGCGCGATGAACAGGTCAGCACCGTGTTGCACCTGACACGCCCGGCGTGGGTGCGCGGCGATGCGATTCGTCTGGAACAGGTGCTGATCAATCTGCTGCGCAACGCCCTGGATGCGATGCAGGACAAACCCTGCAAACGCCTGGAAATCCGCCTCGAAGCCGACGAACAACTGTGGCGCCTGAGCGTCATCGACAACGGTGGCGGCATCGCCGAAGAAAATCTGTCGAAGGTCTTCGATCCGTTTTTCACCACCAAACCGGTGGGCGATGGCCTGGGCATCGGTCTGGCCGTATCCTTTGCCATCGTTCACGAATCGGGCGGACGCCTGAGCGCCGATAATAACGACAACGGCGCGGTGTTCACCCTCACCCTGCCCATCGATCCGGAGGCGCCTGGCGCATGCTGAATTCTGTGATGGTGGTCGACGACGAAAGCAGCATCCGCAGTGCCGTCGAGCAATGGCTGAGCCTGTCGGGTTTCGAGGTGCAACTGTTCAGCCGCGCCGATGAATGCCTGGCGCAGCTGCCGAAACATTTCCCCGGGGTGATCCTCAGCGACGTGCGCATGCCCGGCATGACCGGGCTGGAACTGCTCGCCGAAGTGCAGCGCCGCGATGCCGACTTGCCGGTGATTCTGCTGACCGGCCATGGCGATGTGCCAATGGCGGTCGATGCGATGCGCGATGGCGCCTACGACTTTCTCGAAAAACCTTTCAGCCCGGAAACCCTGCTCGGCAGCCTGCGCCGCGCGCTGGACAAGCGTCGGCTGGTGCTGGAAAACCGCGCGTTGCATGAGCAGGCCGATAACCGCGCCAAACTCGACGCAACCTTGCTAGGCGTGTCCCGTGGCTTGCAGACGTTGCGTCGGCAAGTGCTGGACCTGGCGGCGTTGCCGGTCAACGTGTTGATTCGCGGTGAAACCGGCAGCGGCAAGGAGCTGGTCGCCCGCTGCCTGCACGACTTCGGCCCGCGTGCCGACAAGCCGTTTGTCGCGCTGAACTGTGCGGCGATTCCCGAGCAATTGTTCGAGGCCGAGCTGTTCGGTCACGAGAGCGGCGCGTTCACCGGCGCTCAGGGCAAGCGCATCGGCAAGCTTGAATACGCCGATGGCGGCACGCTGTTTCTCGATGAAATCGAAAGCATGCCGTTGGCCCAGCAGGTGAAATTGCTGCGGGTGTTGCAAGAGCAGAAGCTGGAGCGCTTGGGTTCCAATCAGAGCATTCGCGTGGATTTGCGCATCATCGCTGCGACCAAACCGGATTTGCTGGATGAGGCGCGAGCCGGGCGTTTTCGCGAGGATCTGGCCTATCGGTTGAACGTCGCCGAGTTGCGCTTACCGCCGTTGCGTGATCGACGTGAAGACATTCCATTGTTGTTCGAGTCGTTTGCGCACAGGGCTGCCGAGCGGCTGGGCCGCACGTTTGCGCCGCTGAGCGGCCCGCAGTTGAGCCATCTGCTGAGCCACGACTGGCCGGGCAATGTGCGCGAACTGGCGAACGTGGCCGAACGGCAAGTGTTGGGGCTGGAAGAGCCCACGCCTGCGGGCATCGATCCGGGGCAGTCGCTGGCAGCGCAGCAGGAAGCGTTCGAAGCGCATTGCCTGCGCGCGGCGCTGACGCGGCACAAGGGTGATGTGAAAGCGGTGCTTGAAGAGCTGCAACTGCCGCGCCGCACGTTCAATGAAAAGATGCAGCGGCATGGACTGACCCGCGAGATGTTCACACTGAACCTGTAGGAGCCGGCTTGCTGGCGATGGTGTGTCAGTCGACACACCCATCGCTGACACACCATCGCCAGCAAGCCGGCTCCTACAGGATTGTGTCCGTGCGCGGAAATCCGCTTGACCACCCGAATCCAATAAGCGGATTTCCGCTCATTCAAACCTCTACCCCCCCTCTAAACCGGCCCTCCCCCCGTTGGCACAGCTCCTGCTATAGCCCTCGCAGGCTGCGTTTAAACGCGCTCCACAAAAACAATTAAACGAAGGATCCTTCAATGGATAACTCCAACGCCCTGCCCCTTGGGTCGGCTGCCGTGCCGGCCAAAGAAAGAACCACCGCCAGTCGTATCAAATCGATCTTCAGCGGTTCGGTCGGCAACATGGTCGAGTGGTACGACTGGTACGTCTATGCCGCCTTCTCCCTGTACTTCGCCAAAGCATTTTTCCCCAAAGGCGACACCACCGCTCAACTGCTGAATACCGCCGCGATCTTCGCCGTGGGCTTCCTGATGCGCCCGATCGGTGGCTGGCTGATGGGCCTCTACGCCGACAAGGCCGGGCGCAAACGCGCATTGATGGCCTCGGTGTACCTGATGTGCTTCGGCTCGCTGCTGATTGCCCTGAGCCCCGGTTATGAAACCATCGGCATCGGCGCGCCGATCCTGCTGGTGTTCGCCCGTCTGCTGCAAGGCCTGTCGGTCGGTGGCGAATACGGCACCTCGGCCACCTACCTCAGCGAGATGGCGACCAAGGAACGTCGCGGCTTCTACTCCAGCTTCCAGTACGTGACCCTGATCTCTGGCCAGCTCATCGCACTGGCGGTGCTGATCGTGTTGCAACAAGTGCTGACCACCGAAGAGCTGTACGCGTGGGGCTGGCGTATTCCGTTCGCCATCGGCGCGCTGTGTGCCGTGGTCGCGCTTTACCTGCGTCGTGGCATGGAAGAGACCGAGTCGTTCACCAAGGTCGAGAAAGAGAAAAAAGAAAGCGCCATGCGCACGCTGATGCGCCATCCCAAGGAACTGATGACCGTGGTCGGCCTGACCATGGGCGGCACCCTGGCGTTCTACACCTACACCACGTACATGCAGAAATACCTGGTGAACACCGTCGGCATGAGCATCTCCGACTCCACCACCATTTCCGCTGCCACGCTGTTCCTGTTCATGTGCCTGCAACCGATCATCGGCGGGCTGTCGGACAAGGTCGGTCGTCGGCCGATCCTGATCGCCTTCGGCATCCTCGGCACGCTGTTCACCGTACCGATCCTCACCACCCTGCACACCATTCAGTCGTGGTGGGGCGCGTTCTTCCTGATCATGGCGGCGCTGATCATCGTCAGCGGCTACACCTCGATCAACGCCGTGGTGAAAGCCGAGCTGTTCCCGACCGAAATCCGCGCCCTGGGCGTTGGCTTGCCGTATGCGCTGACCGTGTCGATCTTCGGCGGCACCGCTGAATACATCGCGCTGTGGTTCAAGAGCATCGGCATGGAAACCGGTTACTACTGGTATGTCACCGCGTGTATTGCCGTGTCGTTGCTGGTGTACATCACCATGAAGGACACCCGCAAACATTCGCGGATCGAGACGGACTAAGCTCGCCAGCGCAACAAAAAAATGGGGCAGACCTTAGCGGGTCTGCCCCTTTTTCGTTGAATAAACACAATCCCCCTGTAGGAGCCGGCTTGCTGGCGATGGAGTGTCAGCCGACATCAACGTAGCTGACACACCATCGCCAGCAAGCCGGCTCCTACAAGGGATTGCGTGCGCTGGAAATTATGGGGGCATCCTTGCACTATGAACGCCACACCAACAGGAATCCCTTCATGCCCGACGACATCCACTACTACGAACCCGCCAACGGCCACGGTCTGCCGCATGACCCGTTCAATGCCATCGTCGGCCCGCGCCCCATCGGCTGGATTTCTTCGCAGGATGCCGACGGCCGCCTGAACCTGGCGCCCTACAGTTTCTTCAACGCCTTCAACTACATTCCACCGATCATTGGATTTTCCAGCGTCGGACGCAAAGACAGCCTGAACAACATCGAGCAGACCGGCGAGTTCGCCTGGAACCTGGCAACCCGGCCCCTGGCCGAACAGATGAACCAGAGCTGCGCGATGGTCGGGCCAGAGGTCAACGAGTTCGAGTTGTCCGGGCTGACGCCCGTCGCGTCGACAATCATTCAGGTGCCACGGGTCGCCGAAAGCCCGGTGTCCTTCGAGTGCAAGGTCACGCAGATCATCCAGTTGCAGCGCGCTGACGGCAACGTGGTGCCGAGCTGGCTGATTCTCGGCGAAGTGGTCGCCGTGCACATCGCCAAATGGCTGTTGAAGGACGGGGTGTACGACACCGCCGCGGCAGAACCGATTCTGCGCGGTGGCGGACCAGCGGATTACTTTCAACTGGGCCCGGAGGCCTTGTTCAAGATGTTCCGCCCGGGAGCGGTCAAGTAATTACCAGATCAACTCGCCGTCTTCGCCGACGCCCTTGAGGTGCGTCAGTTGCAGGGCGGCAGCTTCGTCCGCATCTTTGGCGGTCTTGAAAGTCTGGTCTTCCAGCAATTTGTTGAAGCGCGGTGCGCCCGAGCCACCGATGGCTTTGGTGGCAATCGCCGCATAGTAACCGCCCTCGCGGGGCACTACGGCGGATACGGCTTCGAAGGTTTCAAAGGCTTTGCGTGCCATGTCGCGGATCCTGGCTGATTGAGAATGGCGTCATTAAACCCTCAACCCGCCAGTTTGTGTACCCGCGACCGGGACTGCCACTGCGCCTGGGCCGCCGACACGTCCTTGAAGGTATGGAAATCCAGGCTGTTGACCACCAGCTCTTGTACCAGCTCAGCGAAAATATCCATGGCCGGCGTGCTGAAATAGGCCGTCATGGCTTGCTGATGGGTCCAGAAACCGGACACCAGCCACAACTCCGGATCGCACTGCGAATGCTGCAGGGAAAAACTCAGGCAGCCAGGCGCGGTGCGCGACGGCTCGATCAAGGCGCTGAGGCGCGCACCGAGTTCCGCCGAACACCCGGCGCGGGCGCGGACAAAGGCCATATGACTGACGGGGATCTGCTTAGACATGTTCAACCCTCCCATGTACTCGAGTGGCAGCCGTGGGACGGGCTGCGACAGGATCCAAGGTTAAGCGCCCGCACGCCGCCCCGTTAGTCGATTCCTGCCGGCTTGTTGCACAATCCTGCGAGGCTGCATTCGGTACCTGTAACAATGTGTGAATACTGTCACAGGGCTGAAACACGAGGTTCGAGCAAGTTTTCCCTGCCATGGACTGTCTTGGCAGCACACCTCTTCAACCCCGTGCAGAATCAGGCAAGCTTTTCGCAGGATGTGTCTACCGCTGCGCCTTGCACAAATTTAAGCTCAGCTCATTCCCACTGCTTCGCCGAGGATGCCCTGCATGTCGTCGCTCGATCACTTTCAAGCCCCGCTGGACGCCGACATGGAGAAACAGCGCGCGGAACTGGCTGCCATCATCCGTCGCAACACGATGGAGGATGGCACTTATGCCACTGCCGTCGCCTCGCTGTTCATGGGCAAACACAGCCAGTCCCATGAGTTCGCCCCGGTATTGGCGCAACCGGCGTTGTGCATCATGGCGCAGGGGCGCAAAGAGGTCAGGCTGGCCGACGAATACTTCAATTACGACCCGCTGAATTACCTGGTGGTATCGGTCTCCATGCCCCTGAGCGGGCGGATAGTGAACGTCACCTCTGAAGAACCGATTCTCTCGGTGCGGCTGGACATTGATCCGGCGGAAATCACTGCGCTGATAGCCGACGCTGGCCCCTTGGGCGTCCCAACCCGCCCCACCGGTCGCGGTTTGTATGTCGAACGGATCGACACCGCGATGCTCGATGCGGTGTTGCGCCTGGCGCGATTGCTGGACACGCCGAAAGACATCGCCATGCTCGCACCGTTGATTCGCCGGGAGATTCTCTATCGGTTGTTGCGAAGTCAGCAGGGCCATCGCTTGTATGAGATCGCGATTGCCAATAGCCAGAGCCACCGCATCAGCCAGGCGATCAAATGGCTCAACGGCAACTATGAGCAGCCGCTGCGCATTGATGATCTGGCCAAGGAAGTGAATTTGAGCGTGTCGACGTTGCATCACCGGTTCAAGGCGATGACGGCGATGAGTCCGTTGCAGTATCAGAAGCAACTGCGCTTGCAGGAAGCGCGGCGGTTGATGCTGGCCGAAGGGCTGGAAGCGTCGGCGGCGGGGTATCGCGTCGGGTATGAAAGCCCGTCGCAGTTCAGCCGGGAGTACAGCCGGTTGTTCGGGGCGCCGCCGTTGCGGGATTTGGCGCGGTTGCGGTTGACGGTTTGATCCGGATTTTGCGGTGTTGCAAATGAAGCCATCGCTGGCAAGCCAGCTCCTACAGGGGATCCGCGTTCACCGCAAAACCCTTGTAGGAGCTGGCTTGCCAGCGATGAGGCCAGTGAATCCAGCCAATATTTATGTCAGGCACCGAGTACTCGGCAAGCCTCTGCCGGCAACGTCACCGACACAGGGTTGCCAATGCTCAACCCAAACCCCTGGCACGGCGTGCTCAACGCGGTAAACGACACCCCGGAACACTCCACGGTCGTCTCGATCGTCGCGCCGATATCACGCACGAACGTCACGGTGCCCAGCAAACGATTCCCCGCCGTCGCCTGCGGATGCGACAGTTGCAGATCCTCAGGGCGGATCAGCATCTTGACCTTCTCCCCCGCCGCAATGCTCGTGCAGATCGGCACTTGCAGCGCATCGCCCCCCGGCAGGCTGACCTGGCCGTTACCCAGCGCGGTCGCCGGGAAGATGTTGCCCGAACCGATGAAGTCCGCGACAAACTCGTTGGCCGGATGACGATAGATCTCGATCGGCGTACCCACTTGCTGCACGCGATGCTCACCCAGTACCACGACGATATCGGCCATGGTCATCGCCTCACGCTGGTCGTGGGTAACCATGATGGTGGTGATGTTCAGACGTTGTTGCAGCTGACGGATTTCCACCTGCATCGACTCGCGCAGCTTGGCGTCCAGCGCCGACAGCGGTTCGTCCAGCAGGAGGATTTTCGGGTGGTTGGCAATCGCCCGGGCAATCGCCACACGCTGGCGTTGACCGCCAGACAGTTTCGCCACCGGGCGGTCAATCATTTCCTGCAACTGGATCAGTTCCAGCAATTCCACTACGCGCTTGTGCTGGTCAGCCTTGCTGACCCCGCGCAGTTTCAGCGGATAGGCGATGTTTTCCCCAACGGTCATGTGCGGAAACAGCGCCAACGATTGAAACACCATGCCGAAATTACGCAGATGCGCCGGGGTTTGGCCGATGTCTTCACCGTCCAGGCGAATCTCGCCGCCGGTCAGGGTTTCGAGGCCGGCGATCATCCGCAGCAAGGTGGTTTTACCGCAGCCCGAAGGGCCGAGGAAACACACCAGTTTGCCTTCCGGCAAATGCAGGTTCACATCCTTTACCGCGCAGGCCGAGCCGTAATGTTTCTCGACGTTTTCCAGAATCAGACCAGACATATGAATCACCTCAAGAATCAGAACGAAACGCCACCTTCACCGACCAGCTTCTCCAACGCCCAGATCAGGACGAAGTCGATCAGCACGATCAGCACGGCAAACGAAAATACGGTAGGGTCGAGCGACGACACGGTGCGGCTGTACATCCAGATCGGCACGGTCATCACGTCGATGGTGTAAAGGAAATAGGTCACGGTGAATTCGTTGAACGAGACGATGAACGCCAGCAGCATCCCCGCCAGAATCCCCGATTTCATCAGCGGCACCACCACATCGATGATCGCCCGCGTTGGCGAAGCACCGAGCATTTGCGCGGCCTCTTCGACTTCGCTGCCGATGGACAGCATTGCCGCCGTGCAGTTTTTCACCACGAACGGCAGCGCCAGGATCACGTGGGCAATCACCAGCCGCGAGGTGGTCATCTGGAACGGCAGGCTGTCGAACACCAGCAGCAATGCCAGGCCCAATACCACCATCGGAAACACCAGCGGCAGCGACATCAGTTGCAGCGCCACCGCTTTGCCGCGGAACTCGCAACGGGTCAGCGCATAAGCCGCCGGCACCGCGATGATCGTGGCGAAGACCATGGTCAGGCACGACACCATCAGGCTGGTGGTCATGGCTTTGCCGAGGCTCAGCACATCACTCGCGTCCGGCGACACGAAGGTGTGCCAGGCGGCCTTGTACCATTGCAGGCTGTAGCTGCTCGGCGGGAAGTCGAGGTTCGACGCACCGCTGAACGACATGACGATCATGGTCAGGATCGGCAACACCGCCAGTAGCAAAATGAACCCCGAGAGGATGCCGGCAAACTTGCCGGTTTCGCCTGGCAGCAGCGAATAACGCTTCTTGATCACAGAGTTCATTGCGAAGCCTCCAGCATGCGCCGACGACGGCCAGTGATGTATTCGGACAAAGTCATGATCGCGAGCGTGGTGACAATCAGCACCACACCGGCGGCGGACGCGGCGGGCCAGTTCATCAGCGGGGCGATCTGGTCATGAACCATCACCGCCAGCATCGGCACACGTCGGCCACCCAGCAGCAACGGCACCACGAAGCTGCTGGCGTTGTAAGCGAAAACCAGTGTCGCGCCGGTGATGATCCCCGGAAAACTCATCGGCAGAACCACCTGGCGGAACACCTGAAAGCGACTGGCGCCCAGCGTGGCGGCGGCCTCTTCGTAAGTGCGGGCGACGCCGCGCATGGCGCTGGCAATCGGCAGCACGGCCAACGGGAACGCGGTTTGCACCAGGCCCATCAACACGCCGTTCTGGTTGTACAGCAGCATGATCGGGCGCTTGATCAGGCCCAGGCCCATCAGTGCCTGATTGAGCATGCCGCCCGGGCCGAGAATCACCAGCCAGCCGTAGCTTTGCAGCAGCAGGTTGACCAGCAATGGCAGCAGCACCGCAGCGAGGAAGATCCTGCGCACAAACGGCGACGTCAGGCGCGACATGGTGTAGGCCACCGGGATCGCCAGCACCACGGCGATCACTGCGCTGATCAAGGCCAGGCGCAGGGTCAGCAGCAAGGATTTGAGGTAATACGGTTCCAGCAATTGGGCGTAGCTGGCCAGGCTGAACCCGGTCCATTCCGCACCTTTGGTGCCGACGCTCATGCGCAGCACCAGCAGGCTGGCGGCAATCAGCACGCCGAGAAACAGCATCGACGGCGTAAGAAAAAACCAGGCGCGGGTCGTCGGCGAAACACCCCGGTTGGCGCGCGCCGGAGCGGTAACGACCGGATGAGTCAGAGGTTGGTGTTCCATAGCAAGGGTCTCGTCAATGGAAAGCAGCTGACAAACACAGGACCTCAAAACCACATTGGCCCCTTGTGGGAGCTAGCCTGCTAGCGATAGCGATCCGTCAGTCGACATCACTGCTGAATGTCAGACCGCAATCGCTAGCAGGCTAGCTCCCACAGGGGTTTGCAGTGTTCTAAAGACTTGTGTTCGCCACTCGATCAGGAAGAAAAGATTTCCGTGTAGCGACGAATCCATTGGTCATGCACGGAGGCCAGGAAGGCGTTGTCGTGCATGATCGCCTTCTCGGCGATCTGCTCCGGCGTGAGGATGTACGGGCTCTTGCGCGCTTCGGCGGAGATGATCGCCTTGGCATTGACCGGGCCGTTGTAAATGTCCTCAGCCATCTTGCCCTGCACCAGCGGGTCCAGAGAGTGGTTGATGAACGCGTAGGTCAGGTCGGTATCGCCCGGACGGTTTTTCGGCATCACCGACAACATCAGGTCGGTGTAGAAACCTTCTTTCATGCCGAACGTGGCGCCCAGGCCGTAGGCCGGATCACGGATCTGTTTCGGGAAGAAGGCCGGTGCGTACAAGCCACCCATGTCCAGGGAACCGGTGCGGAACAGCTCGGCGATCTGGTTCGGGTTTTCACCCAGGGTCACCACACGATCCTTCAGCTCGGCGAGTTTCTTGAAGCCGGGTTCGATGTTGTGTTCGTCACCACCGGCCAGTTTGGCAGCGATGATGATCAGGTCCATCGCTTCGGTCCAGTTCGGCGGCGGCAGGAAGATGTTCGGCGACAGCTCGGCGTCCCACAGGGCGGCGTAACTGTCCGGTGCTTCCTTGATGGTACGGGTGCTGTAGACCAGGCTGTTGCACCAGAGCAGGTAACCGATCCCGTGGCCATTGGCGCCGGTGCGGTATTTCTCCGGGACATCCACCAGGTTGGGGATGCGATTGAGGTCGGGTTTTTCCAGCAGGTTGGCGGCGGCCAGACCTTCGGCGCCAACGCCCGCCAGGGTGATGATGTCGTATTGCGGACGATCACCGCCGGCCTTGAGTTTGGCGACCATTTCCGAAGTACTGCCGGTGCGATCAGCGATGACCTTGCAGCCGTACTTGTCTTCGAACGTTGCGGCGATGTTGCGCAGTGCAGCCAGGCCGGTGTCATCGGACCAGGTCAGCAGGCGCAGGGTCTTGCCCTGGAAGCGCGTGTCGCTGGCATTGGCCTTGACGAAGGGCAAGCTCATGGCTGCCGCGGCAACCGAGGCCACGCCTACGGTTTTGATGAATTGACGTCTGTTCAGATCATGCTCGCCCATTACGGACTCCCTTTGTTTTTGTAGGTATAAGGCAGGTCGAAACTGTTGCATCCGCGCGGCCGGATCAGTGTTATCCCCCGTATTTTCGGGGGCTTGGCTGAACCAGTGAGTTCATCCTGAGGTCGTGTAAAACACCTGACTATCGATAAAAATTCATTGAAGCCATGACGCCAGCGCATGCCTCCTTTGAAGGCATGCGCTCACCTTTTTCGTGCCGTCAAACGGCGCGAATCACGTGTTTGATTTCCTGGAAAGCCTGCAAGCCCCATGGCCCCAATTCGCGACCGATGCTGCTTTGCTTGTAGCCGCCCCAGGCGGTCTGCGGGAAGATCACTTGCGGCGCGTTGATCCACACAAGCCCCGCCTGCAAAGCGTTGGCAACCCGATCCGCCGCCTCGGCGTTGCGCGTCACCACGCTGGCCACCAGGCCGAACTGACTGTCGTTGGCCAGGGCAATCGCCTCGGCTTCGGTGGCGAAACTGCGCACGCAGATCACCGGACCGAAAATCTCTTCACACCACAGCGCACTGTCGAGGGGCACTTCGGTGAAAATCGTCGGCTGCAAAAAATAGCCGCGTGGCAGGTCTGCGGGGCGATTGCCGCCGCAGATCAGCTTGGCGCCAGCACTCAAACCGCGATCGATGTGGCCGAGCACGCGCTGGTATTGCGCCTGATTGACCAGTGCGCCCATTTCCACGCTCGGGTCAAACGGGTCGGCCACGCGGATGGCTTCAGTACGCGCCTTCAGGCGCAGGAGGAATTCGTCGGCCAGTTCATCGGCGACCAGCACGCGGCTGGTGGCGGAACACATCTGCCCGGCGTTGAAGAAACCACCGCCACAGGCCACTTCCACGGCCAGTTCGATGTCAGCATCGGCCAGCACCAGCAGCGAGGATTTGCCGCCCAGTTCCAGGCTCACGCCCTTCACGGTTTCTGCCGCGCGCTGCATCACCTGCACGCCGACCGCATTGCTGCCGGTGAAGGAAATCTTGGCGATGCGCGGGTCCGCCGACATCGGCGCGCCGACCGCCAGACCGGTGCCGCAGACCACGTTGAACACGCCCTCCGGCAAACCGGCCTCGGCGATGATCGCCGCCAGTTCCAGCTCCGGCAGCGGCGTCACTTCGGAAGGCTTGAGCACCACACAGCAACCGGCGGCCAGGGCCGGGGCAAGTTTCCAGGCGGTGGTGACCATCGGGAAATTCCACGGCACGATCAGGCCGACCACACCACACGGCTCACGGCGCACACGGGCGCTGAAGTCGTCGGAGGGCAGCTCGACGTTGCTGTCCTGTTTGGCGTCGAGGCCTTCGGCCAGGCCTGCGTAGTACTCGAACGTAGCGATCACGTCATCGACGTCGATGGCCGCTTCGAACAACGGTTTGCCGTTGTTGCTCGACTGCAAGTGCATCAACTTGTCGCGACCGGCCTGCACGCCCGCAGCGATTTTGCGCAGGATGGCGCCACGCTCGGCACCGGTGGTTTGCGACCAGGCCTTGAAGGCTTCGGAGGCTGCGTTCGCGGCTTGATCGACGGCGTGTACATCGCCGCCATTCACGGTGGTCAGCAACGCTTCGGTGGCCGGGTTGATCACGCGCAGGTGTTCGCTGCCCGCCGACCATTTTCCGTCGATGAACAGACCGTCAAGCGTAGTGGGGAAAGTCATTTCGACACCGCCTTCATCCATTGGGTCTGATCGATTTCAATCAGGGTCGGGCCTTGGCGATCGGTGGCTACACGCAAGGCGCTGCGCAGTTGTTCAACACCGTTGACCGCTTCAGCCGCACAGCCCAGTGCCTTGGCGACACCGATGAAGTCCGGGGTGTAGATGTCTACGCCGACCGGCTCGATGGCGCGGTTGACCATGTATTTCTTGATCTCTTCGTAGCCCTGGTTATTCCACAGCAGGACGATCACCGGCGTGCGCGCTTCAACGGCGCTGGCCAGTTCCGGCAGGGTGAATTGCAGGCCACCGTCACCGATCAGGCACACCACCGGCGGACGTGCGCCGTTTTCAACGCTACCGCCGAGCCAGGCGCCAATCGCCGCCGGCAAGGCATAACCGAGGGTGCCGTAACCGGTGGACGAGTTGAACCAGCGGCGCGGGCGCTCCGGGTTGAAAGTCAGGTTGCCGGTGTACACCGGTTGGGTCGAATCACCAACGAACACCGCGTTCGGCAATTCGTGCAGGACGGTTTCGAGGAAACGGGTCTGGGCCAGTGTCGGCGCGTCCCAAGTGGCGGCGAGGTCTTCGCGCAGACGTGCGGCGCGGACCTGGCCCCAATCGTTGCGGCGCTCGGCCAGCGATTTGTGAGACAGCGCGCTCAGCAAGGCTTGGGCTGCGTTGCGCGAATCGGCCACCAGTGCGATGTGCGGCGGGTAGTTGCGCACGGTCTGGTCCGGGTCGATATCAACGCGCAGCAGCTTGCCGGGAATTTCGAAACCACCGGCGAAAGTGACGTCGTAGTCGGTCTCGGCCAGCTCGGTGCCGATGGCCAGCACCACATCGGCCTCGGCAACCAGGGCGCGAGTCGCGACCAGGCTCTGGGTCGAACCGATCAACAGCGGATGGCCGGACTCGAGCATGCCTTTGGCGTTGATGGTCAGCGCGACTGGCGCGTCCAACAATTCAGCCAGTTCAGTCAATTCCGCAGCGGCATCGATAGCACCGCCACCGGCGAGAATCAGTGGGCGCTTGGCGCCGGCGAGCAGTTCGGTCATGCGGCTGATGGCGCTTGGCGAAGCACCGGCGCGGTCGATGTTGACCGGCAGGCTGCTGAGCAGGTCGTCGGCTTCTTCAACCAGAACGTCCAGTGGAATTTCGATGTGAACAGGACGCGGACGACCGGCCTGGAACAGCGCGAAAGCGCGGGCCAACACGCCCGGCAGTTCGGACGCCGACATCAGGGTGTGGGAGAAAGCCGCCACGCCGCCGACCAATGCGCTCTGGTTCGGCAGCTCGTGGAGCTTGCCGCGTCCACCGCCCAACTGGCTGCGGGTCTGCACGCTGGAGATCACCAGCATCGGGATCGAATCGGCGTAGGCCTGGCCCATGGCGGTGGTGATGTTGGTCATGCCCGGGCCGGTGATGATGAAGCACACACCCGGTTTGCCGCTGGTGCGTGCATAACCGTCGGCCATGAAACCGGCGCCCTGTTCGTGACGCGGAGTGACGTGGTTGATGCTCGAACGGGCCAGCCCGCGATACAGCTCCACGGTGTGAACCCCGGGGATGCCGAACACCTGCTCAACCCCGTAATCTTCGAGTAACTTGACCAATACTTCGCCGCACGTCGCCATGTCTTTTGCCCTTTTTGTTCGTTTGAGACGCCGGGCCTGCGCAGTGTTTATGATGAGCGGGCAGGTCCAGGGATGGCCTCATTGGAACGGGCGACACGTAGCCGCAACAATGGATAAAAAGTCATACTAGCCATGTCCTCACGTCATACCTTGGATCCCAATGAAACGATTGCCTCCCCTGCCGGCGCTGCACACTTTTCTGATTACCGCGCAGTGCTGCAACTTCACCCGTGCGGCCGAACAGCTGTTCATCACCCAGGGCGCGGTGAGTCGACAGATCGCCGGGCTGGAAGAACATTTGGGTTATGAGCTGTTCATTCGCCAGGCCCGCGGCCTGGATTTGACGGCGGAAGGACGGGAGTGGCTGCCACGGGTGCAGCAGATTTTCGGCTTGATCGACGAGGCGGTGGAGCAGATCGGCGAGAAGCGCGAAACCCTGCAACTCAAGGCGCCGACCTGTGTGATGCGCTGGTTGTTGCCGCGCCTGTTGCAGTGGCAACGGGAGCGTCCGGATGTGCCGGTGGAGCTGACCACCACGGTCAAGCACGGCGTGGATTTTCATCGCGAGCAATTCGATGCGGCGGTGATGTATGGCGCGCCGCCGGACAACGCGCTGACGTCTTATCTGCTGTTCGATGAGCAACTGACGCCGGTGTGTTCGCGACCGATGCTGGAAGGGCCACAGGCCTTGCAGTCACCGGCGGATCTGCAACAGCACTTGCTGCTGCACCCGACGCGGGATGAGCGCGACTGGAATGCCTGGCTGAAAGCGGCGGATCTTCAACTGAGCAATGTCAGCAAGGGTCAGCATTTCGAAACCCTGGACCTGGCGATGTCGATGGCGTCTCAGGGGACAGGTGTGGCGATTGGCGATTGGTCGTTGATTGGCGATGACTTGAGTGCCGGGCGGCTGGTCATGCCGTTTGAATTGAAGGTGAAAACCGGGTTGGCGTATTACCTGGTATTCCCGGAGAAACCTGCACCTTCGCCGAAGTTGCGTGAATTGATGGGGTGGTTGGTGGAGCAGGCTCAATCGCGTTGAGCCCAGAAAGCTGGGCGCGTACTCCCTGTGGGAGTGAGCCTGCTCGCGATAGCGGTGGGTCATTTTACAATTATGTCGACTGACCCACCGCTATCGCGAGCAGGCTCACTCCCACATTGGTTTTCAGTGGGACTCAATACCCGACAGTAAACCGCTGACGGGAGTGCTTCGGCGCTTCCACTTCATCGAACATCGCAATCGCATAATCAGCAAACGTAATCCAGCTGCGCCCCGCCCCGCTCACCAGCAAATCATCCTTGCCAACCCGGAACGAACCCGTGCGCTCACCCTCGACAAACTCAGCCGAGGGCGACAGGAAGGTCCAGTCCAGTTCTTGTTCCTGACGCAGGTTCTGCAGAAACAAGGCACCGGCACTCGCCTCGGCTTTGTATGCTTCAGGGAAGCCTTCGCTGTCGATGACGCGGGTGCCGTTCGGCAGCAACAGCGAACCGGCACCGCCCACCACCAGCAGACGTTTCACCTCGGCCTTCTTCACCGGCGCCACAACGGCAGCGGAGGGAATCGTGGCGAAATGTGCCGCGCTGATGACCACATCATGCCCCGTCACAGCGGCTTGCAAGGCGTCACCATCCAGCACGTCGACATTCTTGCTGACCACCCCGGCACGCTGGCCGATTTTCGACGTATCGCGCGCGATGGCCGTAACGCTATGACCACGACGCAGGGCTTCTTCCAACAGTTGGCTGCCGGCACGGCCGGTGGCACCGATGATTGCGATGTTGCTCATGACGTTCTCCAGTGTGGATCAGTGTGAGTGGGTGAATCGGGTTACCACTTCATCTCGCCCTTGGCGACTTTGGCGCTCAGCTCCAGCGAGCTTTCTTCGCCCAGTTTCGGGTAGCGTTTTTTCATCGCGGCGATCAGCGCGGCGGCGTCTTTGGCCTTGGCGGTTTCTTCGTCGAAGGCTTTGATGTAATCCGCGGTGAACTGCACGGCGGCCAGGGAGCGGGCACTTTTGCCGAGGTAGTGACCCGGCACGAGGGTGTGCGGTTTCAGGGTTTCGATGGAGTGCAGCGTAGCCAGCCAAT
This sequence comes from Pseudomonas sp. PDM03, assembly GCF_014852385.1. Taxonomy (NCBI): domain Bacteria; kingdom Pseudomonadati; phylum Pseudomonadota; class Gammaproteobacteria; order Pseudomonadales; family Pseudomonadaceae; genus Pseudomonas; species Pseudomonas sp. PDM03. Next base: position 243,944 of record NZ_JACVBM010000004.1, read on the forward strand.
CAGCGTGGGACTGCGCGGTTTGGGTATCGGCCATCCACACGTGAATGTTTTCTGCGACGACCACGCCACCGACCACTGCCCTGATCGACGGGATCCACACAAAGGTGCGATCCGGTTGTTTGCCCTCAAGACCTACCACCTGCAACTTCTGCCCTTCGAGCATCAGGCTGTCGCCCTTGAGTACGTCCGGCACGATGGTTTTGGCCGGCACGTCGGCACCCATTTTCGGCCCCCAGAACGCCAGTTTGCTGTCGACGGTTTGCTTGATGTGGTCCACGGTCGGTTGCGAAGCGAGCACCTTGGCGTTGGGGAACGCGGCGGTCAGGGTGTCGAGGCCGAAGTAGTAATCCGGGTCACCGTGGCTGATGTAGATGGTGGTCAGTTGCTTGCCGCTGGCGCGGATTTTTTCCACCACTTGCTCAGCCTGGGATTTGCCGAATTGCGCGTCCACCAGAATCGCGTCTTTCTCGCCGCTGACCAGCACCGACGTCACCGGGAAGATCGCTTTCTCGCCGGGGTTGTAAACATCCAGCGTCAGCGTCGATGCCGCCGCATGGGCTGCGAAACCGAGGGTGGCCGTGGCCAGCAAAATACGCTTGAGGTTGAAACCGATCATCTGTTGCTCCGTTGTTTGATAGACGCCCTTTGTGTAGGAGCCGGCTTGCTGGCGATGGATTTGAAGACGCCGCGTTTATCCAGGAACTACGCGTTATCGTTAACGACCATCATCGGAACGCCGCCCGCAGCAAGCCGGCTCCTACAGAATATGGACAGAGCTTAGTTGCCTTATTCATTACAAAAAATGCGATGCTTAGACATAGTTTGTTTCTGAAAGCGGGCAAATCATGGATCGTCTACAAGCAATGCGCGTATTCGTCACGGTGGTCGACCTCGGCAGCCAGTCGGCCGCCGCCGATCACCTGGACCTGTCGCGGCCGGTGGTTTCGCGGTATCTGGCGGAACTGGAAGACTGGGTCGGCGCGCGCCTGATGCATCGCACCACACGCAAATTGAGCCTGACCGCCGCCGGCAGTGAAATCCTGCCGCGCTGTCGGCAGATGCTCGATCTGTCCACGGACATGCAGGCCGCCGTCAGTGAGCCGGACGATGCGCCGCGTGGCCTGCTGCGGATCAGCGTCAGCACCTCGTTCGGCCAGGCGCAATTGGCGGATGCGATGGCCGCCTACGTCAAACGTTACCCCGGCGTCAGCATCGACCTGCAGATGCTCGACCGCACGGTGAACCTGGTGGATGAACGCATTGATCTGGCGATTCGCACTAGCAATGACCTGGACCCGAACCTCATTGCGCGACGGCTGACGGTCTGCCGCTCGGTGATCTGCGCCGCCCCCGCTTACCTGCAGGAGCACCCGACGCCAATGCGGGTGGAAGACCTGAGCCAGCACAACTGCCTGACCCACTCCTACTTCGGCAAAAGCCTGTGGCATTTCGAGCAGGACGGCGAACCGGTCTCGGTGCCGGTGCAGGGCAACATCAGCGCCAACGAAGCGAGCACCCTGCTGCGCGCAACAATCGCTGGTGCCGGGGTGGCGATGCTGCCGAGTTATCAGGCGGGTGTGCATATCCACAGCGGCGAACTGATCCGCCTGCTGCCCCAGGCCGAACCGCGCCAGATGAACATCTACGCGGTGTATGCCTCACGCAAACACATGCCGGCGGCATTGCGCAGCGTGCTGGATTTTCTGGTGCTCAGGTTTCCGGAAGAACCGGCGTGGGATGCCGGCTTGTGAATACGTTCCCTTGTAGGAGCCGGCTTGCTGCGGGCGGCGTTCCGACGATGGCGTCCGTCCAGTCAATAAACAGGTTGACTGGCCCACCGCTATCGTCGGAACGCCGCCCGCAGCAAGCCGGCTCCTACAGGGGGTAGTCCGTGTTCTGATGCATGACTGGCAACTCACTGCCGCTGACCTATGCTGAACTTAGTACCGAAGGGTATTCGTTCAGAGGTCAACGCCATGAACACGAAAACAAGAAGATACCTCGCCATTTTCATCACCTGCGCGGTGACGCTGGTGCTGTACGGCACCGCGGCGTGGCGCGTTGAGCAATTGCGAAACCTGCCCCGTGAGTACGCGAGCTGCAACTTCGAGCGCTGCATTCCCCACAACGCGACCCTCAACGCCCTCCGGTGATGAAGGGGATCAGGCCTCGTTGTCCTGATCGGCCTTCAAGCGGTCGCGAAACGCCTTGGGTGAGATCCCCACACGACGCCGGAACAGGCGCGTGAAGTTGGTCGGATCGGAAAACCCCAACACATCGGACATTTCATAAATGGTCATGCTGGTGTAGGTCAGCAAACGCTTGGCCTCCAGCAATTGCCGTTCGTGCATGATCTGCAACGCCGGTTGTCCCGCCAGTTCACGGCACGTGCCGTTGAGGTGCGACACCGAAATCCCCAGCCGATGCGCCAGGTCTTCGACCTTGACGTGCTGGCGATACGTCTCTTCCACCAGTTGGATAAACCCGTTGAGGTATTCCCGCGCACGTTGCGGGCGCTGACTGGCCGAGCGACGCTGCAACGCCTGCCGGCTGACCCACACCATGATCACGCTGACCAGCGAATGCATGAGCATTTCCCGGGCCGGTTGATGACCGGTGTATTCGCTTTGCAGCGCAGAAAACAGGCTGTTGAGGTACTCGCTGTCGTTGCCGGCCGGATAACTTTCGGCCTGGGCCAGGGCATTCACCGAGTTGCCCAGTTGCGCCTGAAGATGGGCGACCAGCGGCGCGGCGAGGGTCACGACAAAGCCTTCGACATCCTCGGTAAAACGATAACCGTGCACCGATAACGGCGGCAGAACCAGGATCGCCGGTTCGCCCAATTGCGTACGTTTGCCTTCGATTTCAAGCTCTGCCTGACCTTTGAACACGAAGAGCAACTGGCATAAATCGGCGTGGCGATGGGGTTTGATTTCCCACTGGTGTTCGCGGCTGCGTTTGGAAATGGTTTCACAGTGCAGCAAGTCCGGGGTCGGCCAGTCCAGGCTTTCACCGTAGAGCTTGAACACCGGTATCGAAGGCAGGGCAGGCTTGTTCATAACTTCAATCCAGGCCTCGGGAAGTGACGGGCGATAATCGCACCGATTGGCAGAAAGTACAGCTATCGGCTCAGTTTTCACCTTCAATTGACAGACCCGCAAGTGAAAAATGCAAGCACTCGATCCATAAAAATTATTCACCGACGCAGGTCGTGTGGAGCTTGCGAGTCATAAAAACAATGAAAACACTGAAAACCCAAGTCGCCATCATTGGCGCCGGCCCTTCCGGTTTGCTGCTCGGCCAATTGCTGCACAACGCCGGTATCGACACCCTCATTCTCGAACGCCAGACCCCGGACTATGTGCTCGGGCGAATCCGTGCCGGTGTCCTCGAACAAGGCATGGTAGAGCTGCTGCGTCAGGCCGGCGTCGGCCAGCGCATGGACGCCGAAGGGCTGGTTCACGGCGGCTTCGAACTGGCCCTCGACGGGCGCCAGGTGCACATCGATCTGCACGCCCTGACCGGGGGCAAAACCGTGATGATCTACGGGCAAACCGAGGTCACTCGCGACCTGATGGCCGCTCGTCGGGAGGCCGGCGCGCAGACCATCTATGAAGCCAGCAACGTCGTGCCTCACGGCATGAAAACCAATGAAACGTTCGTGACGTTCGAAAAGGACGGCGAAACGTATCGGCTCGATTGCGACTACATCGCCGGTTGCGACGGTTTCCATGGTGTCGCGCGGCAATCGATTCCCGCCGACAACCTGAAGGTGTTCGAACGGGTTTATCCGTTCGGCTGGCTGGGGATTCTTGCCGACACGCCACCGGTTCACGATGAACTGGTCTACGCCCGTCACGAACGCGGTTTTGCCCTGTGCAGCATGCGCTCGGCGACTCGCACCCGGTATTACCTTCAGGTCCCTGCCGACGAGGCTGTCGAGAATTGGTCCGATCAACGTTTCTGGGATGAGCTCAAATCCCGTCTGCCTGCTGCGCTGGCCGAGTCTTTGGTGACCGGGCCGTCCATCGAAAAAAGCATCGCGCCGTTGCGCAGTTTCGTGGTTGAACCGATGCAATACGGACGGATGTTTCTGGTCGGCGACGCCGCGCACATCGTCCCGCCGACCGGCGCCAAAGGCCTGAACCTGGCGGCCAGCGACGTCAGTACGTTGTTCAATATCCTGCTGAAGGTTTACCGCGAAGGCCGTGTCGACTTGCTGGAGAAATACTCCGAGGTCTGCCTGCGCAGGGTCTGGAAAGCCGAACGATTTTCCTGGTGGATGACCTCGATGTTGCACCGTTTTGACGATCACGATGCGTTCAGCCAGCGCATCAGCGAGTCGGAGCTCGATTACTTCGTCGACTCCGAGGCGGGTCGGAAAACCATTGCAGAAAATTACGTCGGACTTCCGTATGAGGCTATCGAATAGCCTGCTACCGACTTACACTGGCGAGCATACCCGCTCGCCCTTGCCTCCTGCGGGACCCTCACTGCCCGCAGGTTCTCCCGTGACCAATCTCAACCAGCCTGAAACGCCCAAACCGGCCATCCGGAGCGTGCTGATCGCCCTGATGCTGGCCATCTTTCTCGGGGCGCTGGATCAGACGATCGTCGCTGTATCGATGCCCGCCATCTCCGCGCAGTTCAAGGACGTCAGCCTGCTGGCCTGGGTGATTTCCGGCTACATGGTGGCGATGACCGTGGCCGTGCCGATCTACGGCAAACTCGGCGACCTGTACGGTCGGCGCAAGTTGATGCTGTTCGGCATGGGGCTGTTCACGATTGCTTCGTTCTTCTGCGGCATGGCCCAGAGCATGGAGCAACTGGTGCTGGCGCGGATTCTTCAGGGCATTGGCGCCGGCGGGATGATTTCGGTCAGCCAGGCGATCATCGGCGACATCGTGCCACCTCGCGAACGCGGTCGTTATCAGGGCTATTTCAGCAGCATGTACGCGGTTGCCAGCGTCGCCGGCCCGGTGCTCGGCGGTTACATGACCGAATACCTGTCCTGGCGCTGGGTGTTCCTGATCAACCTGCCGCTGGGCCTTGGCGCCTGGCTGGTCGCCCGTCACACCTTGGTCGGGCTCCCGGTGCCGCAGCGCAAACCGATCATCGATTACCTCGGCACCGTGTTGATGATCATCGGTTTGACCGCCTTGTTGCTCGGCATTACTCAGGTCGGCCAGGGGCATTCGTGGCGCAGCACCGAGGTACTGGGTTTGCTGGGTTGTGCGGTGGTGGTCCTGGCGTTGTTCGTCGGGCATGAGCGACGTGCACGGGAGCCGTTGCTGCCGATGCACCTGTTCGCCAACCGCAACGCGATCCTGTGCTGGTGCACGATTTTCTTCACCAGTTTCCAGGCGATTTCGTTGATTGTGCTGATGCCGTTGCGCTTCCAGAGCGTGACCGGCGCCGGGGCTGACAGTGCTGCGCTGCACCTGTTGCCACTGGCCATGGGTTTGCCGATCGGCGCGTATTTCGCCGGGCGCCGAACCTCGGTGACCGGACGCTACAAACCGATGATCCTCGCGGGCGCCCTCCTCATGCCGATCTCGATCCTCGGGATGGCGTTCAGTCCGCCACAGGCGGTGGTGCTCAACAGTCTGTTCATGGTGCTCAGCGGGATCGCCTCCGGTATGCAGTTCCCGACGTCATTGGTTGGGACGCAGAATTCGGTGGAACAACGGGACATCGGCGTGGCGACCAGCACCACCAACCTGTTCCGCTCCCTGGGCGGCGCGGTGGGCGTGGCGTTGATGTCGGCGTTGTTGCTGGCATTGCTGCAAGACTCGAGTTTCGCCCATCTGGCCGGCTCGACGCTGATTGCCGAGGGCAGCTCCGGGAACGTCTTGCTGGATGGCCTGAACGCCGCGCCGGGGGATGCACAGAACGCCTTGCGCGCCGAACTGCTGCTGACCTTCCGGCATTTGTTGATGGTCAGTGCGGCGGTGTCGTTGCTTGGGTTGGCCGCGGCGATTGCCATGCCGAACCGGGTGTTGCGTGGGCGGGAAGACAAGGCTCGGTAGTTGAACCGAGTCGCGGCCTTCGCGGGCAAGCCTCGCTCCTACAGGATCGCGTAGTCCTTGTAGGAGCGAGCGGTGCGGCGATCCGACTTGCCCGCGAAGACGTCATCCCATGTGATAGAGATTCAAGGGCTGTAATACCCCACAGCCACCAGAAAATGCCCGACCTTCTTCAGGTACGCATGCTTGTCTTCGACCTTGCCGGTCACCGGGTTTTTCCACCGGTACGCGTATTCGCCATAATCCTGCCCGGCCATCAACGCCAGGATCGGCTCGCCGACCGGCTTGCCTTCAGGGTCCTTGATCTTGCCGAAATCGGTGTTGATCAAGCGCAGATTGGTGCCATGGGCGACATATCGCTGGGTATCGAGGTTGACGACGAACACATACAAGTCATCCTGCAAATAACCGCCCTTGAGCGAGTTGATCGACGTGAGTGTGCCCTTCTCATCCTTGGCCAGATCGGTCGCCGCTTTGTTCAGCAACGCCATCGCCTGCTCTGCCGACGCCCTTGGCAAGTAGTACCCCACCGCCAGAATCCGCTGGCCGACCCGTTGGTAGAACACATGCTTGCGTTCGACCTTGCCGTCGGACCAGTTCTGCCAGCGATACTCCGCTTGCTGAATGCCATTGCCCTCCGGCACTTTCAACGCGTCCTTGAAAGCTTTCTGCAAATCCGGCCCGAGCACATCCGATACATCACGCCCGATCAACGCCGAAGAAGGCCCTCCGCTGGCGAGCATCACGCCTTTGGTATCGAGCACAAACACGTAGCGGTCCTTGTCGACAAACTCGCCCTGACGACTGAAGGCCGCGAACGCCTTGTCGCCATTGTCGTGGTAATAGGCCAGGGCTTTTTCCAGCAAGGCGATGGCGGCCTGGCTGTCGTCCTTCTCGGTGCCGGCGGCTTGTGCCTGCCCCAGGCACAGCAACAGCATCCCGCCCAGCAGGGCCAACCTGTGCAAAAACCCCATTGCGCATCCCTCGTTCTCTTCGGTGTTTGAAGAGCGTAGACGGCAATGGGGCATGTATGGATATTCAGCGAACCGCAGTCTGCAAAATGGTATTGCAGCGAATTACTGCGCCTTCAGCCTCAAGGCCTGGCCCGCAACTGCTGCTGCAAATTCTGAATCTGTGCCTGAAGGGTGTTGATGTTGCGGGTGACCTGGCTACGGAAGGCGTCGAACTCGGCGGTACTGGATGGGCCTGACGCGGCGGCCGGGCGGTTGTCCTGTTCGCTTTTGAGCACGATCATGTCTTGCTCAAGGCGTTCGATGGCGGCGCTCGGGTTGCCTTGTTTTTTCAGCGCGGTGATGTCGGCGCCGAGGCTTTTTAGCTGGGCATCAAATTTGTCAGTGTCCGCCGGGGCGCTTTTCAGGGCGGCCAGTTCACTGCTCAGGGCTTTGACCTGGGCCTGCAATTGCGTGTTGGCAGTCTGGTGCTCGGTGTTCTGGGCGGTGGCTTGCGCCAGGCGCTTGTCCAGATCGGCGGTTTGCGCAGTCATTTGCGCCAGACGCTTGTCCAGGTCCGACGTCTGGCCGGCAACGCCCTGCTGCTGTTTGCTCTGGTCCTGGAGTTTGCTTTCCAGCTGCCTGATTTGCAGTTTCAGCGCTTCGCTGTCGCTGGTGACGTTGGTCTGACTGGCGACCACCTTGCCGGAAATGTCCTGCAAGCGCCCCGCTGCATCCTCACTGATACGCGCGAAACTTTCCTGGGTCGCCACCAGTTGCTGTTCCATCAGCGAGATCTGCTGAAAGCTCCACCACGCAAGGCCGGCAAACGCAAAGAACAAGGCGCCGACCAGCGCCCACAACGGACCGGTGCTGGCCGCCCTGACCTTGACCACCGGCGGCGTGCGCGAATGCACGGCGGTGCGGGCGGTGGGCACAAAATCATCGTCGTCGAGGCTGTCGGCACGCAGGCTCGGTACATCGTCGAAGTCGTCGTTGGCATCGTTACGCATGGACATTGAGTCAACCTTTGTGGAACGCGGTGATGGCTTGATGGGGCGAAGTATAAACCCGTCAGCCGCATCGATTGACCCTGAACCCCACTCTGCGTTCAGTAACGGGATTTGTCAGTGAATGTCCTGAGCCTTCCACCAGCCGCAGAATTCATCGAGGGCCGTCCAGAGACTGACCTTCGGGTCGTAGTCCAGATAATGCCGCGCGCGGCTGATGTCCAGGGTGAAATTTTTGTTCATCACTTGCATACCCAGGCGCGATAGGGTCGGCTCGGGACGACCCGGCCACAGTTTGCACGCGCCCTCGTTAAGCGCCGCTACGGCGTAGGCCAAGCCGTAGGAACGGTAGCGGGTCACCTGTGGAACGTCCATTTTGCGCATGACGTAGTTGACCACGTCCCACAACGGAATCGGTGTGCCGTTGCTGATGTTGTAGGCCTTGCCCAACGCCGAACCGCTGGCCAGCAAGCTGCTGAGCAACGCTTCGTTGAGGTTTTGCACGCTGGTGAAATCAACCTTGTTCAAACCGTTTCCGATGATTGCCAGGCGACCTTTGCGTTGCATGTTCAACAGTCGCGGGAAGATGCTCATGTCACCGGCACCGGTCACGAAACGCGGGCGCAGGGCCAGGGTTTCGAGGCCGAACTCCTGGGCGCCGAAGACCTTTTGCTCGGCCAGGAATTTGGTCGCGGCGTAGGGATGCTTGAAGCGCTTGGGCACCTGTTCTTCGGTCAATCCGAGGTGATCGCGGCCGTCGAAGTAGATCGACGGCGAGGACAAATGCACCAGTCGCCGCACACGTTGCTTCAGGCAGGCTTCGACCACGTTTTCGGTGACCTGCACGTTGCCTTGATGAAAGTCCTGATAACGTCCCCACACGCCGACAGCACCGGCGCAATGCACCACGGCTTCGACATCGGAACACAGATCGCGCGCCAGTTGCGGGTCGCTCAAGTCGCCCGCAATGAACTCGGCGCCACGGCGCACCAGATGTTCGACGCTTTCGGCCCGGCGACCGTTGACCCGCACGTCCAGGCCCTGCTCCAGGGCGAAACGCGCAAAGCGCCCGCCGATGAAGCCGCTTGCGCCGGTGACCAGAATCTTCATGTAGTGCTCCGAATATTTCGTTTTGCGTAGTGCGTGAGGTCTTGACGCTGCCGGTCAGGTCAACGGCACCAGCCATTGCTTCGACGAGCGCACCAATTGATCGGTCAGCAACCCCAGCAACTGACCGCCATTGCGCCAATGATGCCAGTACAGCGGCACATCGATGGGCTTATCTGGCAAAAGCTCCACCAGAACGCCGCGCTCAAGTTGCTCGCGCACCTGCAATTCCGGCACCAGTCCCCAGCCGAGACCGGCTTCCGCCAGGCGAATGAAGCCTTCGGATGACGGGCATAAATGGTGTTCGAAACCGCCGTCTACGCCGAGGGACGCGAGGTAGCGATGCTGTAGGAAATCGTCCGGCCCAAACACCAGCGCCGGCGTTTTCGACAACTGATCGGCGCGCACGCCATGCGGAAAATGCCGGGCGATGAACGCCGGGCTGGCCAGCGCGCGATAACGCATGGCGCCCAACAGGACGCTGCGCGCCCCGGCCACCGGACGTTCGCTGGCACAGACACACGCCGCCACTTCGCCTGCACGCATGCGTTTGAGGCCGACGGTCTGGTCCTCGACCACCAGGTCGAGCAGCAAATGTTGCTCGGCACAAAAGTCGCCGACCGCCTCGGCCCACCAGGTGGCGAGGCTGTCGGCGTTCAGCGCGATGCGCAGACGTTCCGGCAGGCCTTCTTCATCCAGCGCCGGCACCAGTGTCTGGAGGTCGCGCTCGAGCAAGCGCACCTGCTGCACGTGGTTGAGCAAGCGCCGACCGATTTCAGTCGGTGTCGGCGGCGTTACCCGCACCAGCACCGGTTGGCCGACCCGCGCTTCCAGCAGTTTGATGCGCTGCGAGATCGCCGATTGCGACAACCCGAGAACCTGCGCGGCACGTTCGAAGCCGGCCTGCTCAACCACCGCGGCCAAGGCAGACAGCAATTTATAGTCGAACATCAGTTCTCCTAATGAGCGATCAGCATGATTGGTTTTTCTTATACAGGTTAGCAGCAGAGAATGCCCGGCAAGAACTCTTGAACAAGGATTACCGACATGGCTGGCGAAACTTCACTGGCAACACTGCTACGCAGCATGAGCCCGCAACTCAACGCTGGCGAATACGTGTTCTGCACCCTGCGGGACGGTCAATTGCCATCGAACCTTGAGATTGTCGGCAGCTTTCGCGAGCAGGAAGGTCTGACGGTGATTCTGGAACGCTCCCACGCAGAACGGGCCGGTTTCAGCTTCGACTACGTCGCAGCCTGGATCACCCTCAACGTGCATTCGGCCCTGGAAGCCGTCGGCCTGACCGCCGCGTTCGCCACCGCGTTGGGCCAGGCCGGGATCAGTTGCAACGTGATCGCCGGTTACTACCACGATCATTTATTCGTCGGCCAGGCCGATGCCGAACGCGCCCTGCAAGTGTTGCGGGATCTGGCAGCCAACGCGGAGTAAAACTTATGTGGCAAAGCTATGTGAACGGCCTGTTGGTGGCCGCGGGGCTGATCATGGCGATCGGCACTCAGAATGCGTTTGTGCTGGCCCAGAGCCTGCGACGTGAACATCACCTGCCGGTGGCAGCGCTCTGCGTGACCTGCGACGCGTTGCTGGTAGCGGCCGGCGTATTCGGTCTGGCGACCGTTCTGGCGCAAAACCCGACCTTGCTGGCCATCGCTCGCTGGGGCGGCGCGGCGTTTCTGCTGTGGTACGGCAGCCTCGCGCTGCGCCGGGCCTGCTCGAAGCAAAGCCTGCAACAGGGTGAAAACCAGACGGTCCGTTCACTGCGCGCGGTGATGCTCAGCGCCTTGGCGGTGACCTTGCTCAACCCGCATGTTTATCTGGATACCGTGTTGCTGATTGGCTCTCTCGGTGCGCAACAAACCGAGCCAGGGGCTTACGTTGTCGGTGCGGCCAGCGCTTCGCTGCTTTGGTTTTTCACGTTGGCGCTGGGCGCCGCATGGTTGGCGCCATGGCTGGCTCGGCCAAGTACATGGCGGATTCTTGATTTGTTGGTGGCAGTGATGATGTTCGCCGTTGCCGGCCAACTGATCATCGCTACCTGATATTCCAAATGGCTCTGGAACCTCTATTCCACACAGTTGTTGCGTGGTTATGCCGCACCCCCGGTGCTATGATCCGGTTCGATGCGCCGCAAAGAGTACAAACTCCCCGGCGCTTGTCTGGCCGCCCGTGATCGGCCTTGCGCTCACCGCAACTGACCTGATTAGGAGAATCATCATGGCTTTCGAATTGCCGCCGCTGCCTTACGCACACGATGCCCTGCAGCCGCACATTTCCAAGGAAACCTTGGAGTACCACCACGACAAGCACCACAACACCTACGTCGTGAACCTGAACAACCTGGTGCCAGGCACCGAGTTCGAAGGCAAGACCCTGGAAGAGATCGTCAAGTCTTCCTCGGGCGGTATCTTCAACAACGCCGCTCAAGTCTGGAACCACACTTTCTACTGGAACTGCCTGGCGCCAAACGCCGGCGGTCAACCAACCGGCGCACTGGCTGAAGCCATCAATGCTTCCTTCGGTTCGTTCGACAAGTTCAAGGAAGAATTCAGCAAGACTTCCATCGGCACCTTCGGTTCCGGTTGGGGCTGGCTGGTGAAAAAGGCTGACGGTTCCCTGGCCCTGGCCAGCACCATCGGCGCCGGCAACCCGCTGACCAACGGCGACACCCCGCTGCTGACCTGCGACGTCTGGGAACACGCTTACTACATCGACTACCGCAACCTTCGTCCAAAATACGTCGAAGCGTTCTGGAACCTGGTCAACTGGAAATTCGTGGCTGAGCAGTTCGAAGGCAAAACCTTCACCGCTTAAGCTCGACGCCAGTCAAAAAACCCGGCTTTTGCCGGGTTTTTTTATGGGTTTGGAAACGTACAAAGCCAGGTGTTTCCGTAGAACGGGTCGGCTGTAAGGCCGCCATCGCCGGCAAGCCGGCTCCTACACAAGCAGACCCGCGCCCCCACCCGCTTCTCACCACTCATCAGGCCGAGCGTTAGCTCGCCTTCAGCTTTTGATCTGAGCGCCCCTTCGGGAGGCCGAGTGGAGGTTCTGCGCAGTGGGCACCGCGGCAAGGATGCCGCGGTAGCCGCCCCCGGCCATGGATGGCCGATGGCGGCGGGCCCACGGAGCAGGACCGGAGCGAGGGAACGCCGAGCCTAAGCGAGGGGCCGGACGCCGGGGCGAAGCCTTTTGCTTACTTTTCGGCGTTTGGAAAAGTGAGTCGCCGTAAGGGCGAAACCCTAAGTGGCCGTTACCGCAGCAATGGATATGTACACCCCAAAAAAAGGGTCCGCCATGACGCCGCCATCGCCGGCAAGCCGGCTCCTACAGAGAAACAAGTTGAATCCAGAGAAGGCCGATTTCCGATAATGAAACCAGTCTTCCCCCCCTTGCCCCAACGCCATACCCGTCTACCATCAACCAAATGGAAAATAAGTCCAAATCCCCCTCAAGTTGAAGGACTCGACTACCGACACAGTACTAATAGGGCAAATACTCCAGGCAACAGCATTTCGGCCAACCCACAGGCAAATTCCCCTGTGTTTGATTGTCCCTTTGACTGCCATCACCGGATTGCCAATACTCATGGCAACTTGATGCTACCTGCACGGAACAAGGAATGACTCTTTGAAGCTGGAACTCAAGAACAGCTTGTCGGTGAAGTTGCTCCGGGTCGTGCTCCTGTCGGCATTGATCGTCGGCGTGGTCTTGAGCTGCGCGCAGATCGTTTTCGATGCCTATAAAACACGCCAGGCCGTGGCAGGCGATGCCCAGCGCATCCTCGACATGTTCCGCGACCCCTCGACCCAGGCCGTCTACAGCCTGGACCGGGAGATGGGCATGCAGGTGATTGAAGGCCTGTTTCAGGACGACGCCGTCCGCCAGGCCTCCATCGGCCACCCCAATGAAGCCATGCTGGCGCAAAAATCCCGCGAGTTGCAGCAATCCAACAGCCGCTGGCTGACCGACCTGATCCTCGGCAAGGAACGCACCTTCACCACTCAACTGGTGGGTCGCGGCCCGTACAGCGAGTACTACGGCGACCTGAGCATTACCCTCGACACCGCCACCTACGGACAAGGGTTCATCGTCAGCTCGGTGATCATCTTCATTTCCGGAGTATTGCGCGCCCTTGCCATGGGGCTGGTGCTGTATCTGGTCTACCACTGGCTGCTGACCAAACCGCTGTCGCGGATCATCGAGCACCTGACCGAAATCAACCCGGACCGCCCCAGCGAACACAAGATTCCACAGCTCAGAGGCCACGAGAAAAACGAACTGGGCATCTGGATCAACACCGCCAACCAGTTGCTCGAGTCCATCGAGCGCAACACCCACCTGCGCCACGAAGCGGAAAACAGCCTGCTGCGCATGGCCCAGTACGATTTCCTCACCGGCCTGCCCAACCGCCAGCAATTGCAACAGCAACTGGACAAGATCCTCGTCGACGCCGGCAAACTGCAACGCCGGGTCGCGGTGTTGTGTGTCGGCCTCGATGACTTCAAGGGCATCAACGAACAATTCAGCTATCAGACCGGTGACCAACTGCTGCTGGCGCTGGCTGATCGCCTGCGGGGCCACAGCGGTCGCCTTGGCGCCCTCGCCCGACTGGGCGGCGATCAGTTCGCCCTGGTTCAGGCCGATATCGAGCAACCCTACGAAGCCGCCGAACTGGCGCAAAGCATTCTCGATGACCTGGAAGCGGCATTCGCCCTCGATCATCAAGAGATTCGCCTGCGCGCCACCATCGGCATCACCCTGTTCCCCGAGGATGGCGACAGCACCGAGAAGCTGCTGCAAAAAGCCGAGCAGACCATGACCCTGGCCAAGACTCGCTCGCGCAACCGCTACCAGTTCTATATCGCCAGTGTCGACACCGAGATGCGTCGCCGTCGCGAATTGGAAAAGGACCTGCGCGACGCGTTGATCCGCGACCAGTTCTACCTCGTCTACCAACCGCAGATCAGCTACCGCGATCATCGGGTGGTGGGCGTCGAAGCATTGATTCGCTGGCAACATCCCGAACACGGGCTGGTGCCGCCGGACCTGTTCATCCCGCTGGCCGAGCAGAACGGCACCATCATTGCCATTGGCGAATGGGTGCTGGATCAGGCCTGTAAACAATTGCGCGACTGGCATGACCAGGGCTTCACCGACCTGCGCATGGCGGTGAACCTGTCCACGGTGCAGTTGCACCACGCCGAGCTGCCGCGGGTGGTCAATAACCTGCTGCAAATGTACCGCCTGCCACCGCGCAGCCTGGAGCTGGAAGTCACCGAAACCGGCCTGATGGAAGACATCAGCACCGCCGCCCAGCATCTGCTGAGCCTGCGTCGTTCCGGTGCGTTGATCGCCATCGACGACTTCGGCACCGGTTACTCATCGCTGAGCTACCTGAAAAGCCTGCCGCTGGACAAGATCAAGATCGACAAGAGCTTCGTACAAGACCTGCTCGATGACGACGACGATGCAACCATCGTTCGGGCCATCATCCAGTTGGGCAAGAGCCTTGGCATGCAGGTCATTGCAGAGGGGGTGGAAACCATCGAGCAAGAGGCCTACATCATTTCCGAAGGCTGCCACGAAGGTCAGGGCTACTTTTACAGCAAGCCGCTGCCGGCGCGAGAACTCGGCGCCTATCTCAAGCAGGCCCAGCGCAGCAACGCGGCTATTTTGTAAAAATCAAAAGAGATCGCCGCCTCGTTTCACTCGACAGCTCCTACATTGGACCTCGTGCGCCTGTAGGAGCTGTCGAGTGAAACGAGGCGGCGATCTTTTGATCTGCGACACAATCACTGTCTGAATAAGAAATATTTCCAAGAACAACTCTTTACACATAATGCGAAAGATTTGCATTATGTCGCAGTTTTGCGCGCTAGCTGCGCCATTCCACCCCCTCTCGAAGCAGGATGTTCGCCATGATTCGTATGCCTCTGGCTACCGCCAGTCTGTTGGCCATCGCTATTTCCCTCGCCGGTTGTGGCGAAGGCAAAGACAAAGCTGCCGCCCCAGCGCCTACGCCAGCCGCCACTACCACGGCCCCGGCCGCTGCGCCTGCGCCAGCTGCTGCCGGCAAAGTCGACGAAGCCGCTGCCAAAGCCGTTGTCGCGCATTACGCCGACATCGTCTTCGCCGTTTACAGCGATGCCGAATCCACCGCGAAAACCCTGCAAACCGCCGTCGACGCCTTCCTCGCGAAGCCGAACGCCGACACCCTGAAAGCCGCCAAGGCTGCCTGGATCGCTGCTCGCGTTCCTTACCTGCAGAGCGAAGTGTTCCGCTTCGGCAACACCATCATCGACGACTGGGAAGGTCAGGTGAACGCCTGGCCACTGGACGAAGGCCTGATCGACTACGTCGACAAATCCTACGAGCACGCACTGGGTAACCCGGGCGCGACCGCCAACATCATCGCCAACACTCAAGTTCAGGTCGGCGAAGACAAGATCGACGTGAAAGACATCACCCCGGAAAAACTCGCCAGCCTGAACGAGCTGGGTGGTTCCGAGGCCAACGTCGCCACCGGCTACCACGCCATCGAATTCCTGCTGTGGGGCCAGGACCTGAACGGCACCGGCCCTGGCGCCGGCAACCGTCCAGCCTCCGACTACCTGGAAGGCAAAGGCGCCACCGGCGGTCACAACGATCGTCGTCGCGCTTACCTGAAGTCCGTGACCCAACTGCTGGTCAGCGACCTGGAAGAAATGGTCGGTAACTGGAAGCCGAACGTGGCCGACAACTACCGCGCCACCCTGGAAGCGGAACCGGTGGATTCCGGCCTGCGCAAAATGCTGTTCGGCATGGGCAGCCTGTCCCTGGGCGAATTGGCGGGCGAGCGCATGAAGGTTTCCCTGGAAGCCAACTCCCCTGAAGACGAACACGACTGCTTCAGCGACAACACCCACAACTCGCAGTTCTACGATGCCAAAGGCATTCGTAACGTGTACCTGGGCGAATACACCCGTGTCGACGGCACCAAAATGACCGGCGCCAGCCTGTCCTCTCTGGTGGCCAAGGCGGACCCGGCGGCCGACACCGCGCTGAAGGCCGACCTGGCTGCGACCGAAGCCAAGATGCAGGTCATTGTCGATCACGCCAACAAGGGTGAGCACTACGACCAGTTGATCGCTGCCGGCAACACCGCTGGCAACCAGATCGTTCGTGACGCCATCGCTTCGCTGGTCAAGCAGACCGGTTCGATCGAAGCCGCCGCTGGCAAGCTGGGCATCAGCGACCTGAACCCGGACAACGCTGATCACGAATTCTGATCAACGCTGGCTGAGTGATTCAAAGAGGCGACCTTCGGGTCGCCTTTTTCATGCCTGCCAGATACCGCCCCCCTGTAGGAGCGAGCCTGCTCGCGATGGTGTGTCAGCCAAGCAAGTGTCGACTGACACACCATCGCGAGCAGGCTCGCTCCTACAAGGGATCGGAAGAAACCCTGCCCCACATCAACCAAACGATAATTCCTCTTATTCAATCTCCCCTGCCCTGTTAGACTTTGCGCCCTTGTTTTGCTCGTCTTGCAGGATGTCTGATGCCCTCGCTGCCTCTTCGCTTGTCCGCACTGTTTCTGGCCCTGGGCCTGAGTGCCTGCGATGACGCCCCGCGTTTTACCCAGGCCGAACCCGGTGAAGCCAGGTCCGGTGGCAGCGCGACCGTGCGCAAGACCGATCAGAACGCCTTTTCCCTGCCCTCCGCCAACCTGCCGCCGTCACGGCGCGTGGACTTCAGCGTCGGCAACAGCTTCTTCCGCAACCCCTGGGTGATCGCCCCGTCGACCACCACGGCCCGCGACGGCCTCGGCCCACTGTTCAACACCAACGCTTGCCAGGGCTGCCATATCAAGGACGGTCGCGGTCACCCGCCTGCACCTGATGCGGTGAACGCCGTTTCGATGCTGGTGCGCCTGTCGATACCGGATTCACCGACCTACGCCAAAATCATCGAGCAGCAAGGTGTCGTGCCCGAGCCGGTCTACGGCGGCCAGTTCCAGGACATGTCGGTGCCCGGTGTGGCGCCGGAAGGCAAGGTTCGGGTTGATTACACGCCGGTGCCGGTGCGCTTCAAGGACGGCACCGAAGTCGAGTTGCGCAAGCCGACATTACAGATCACCCAACTCGGCTACGGCCCGATGCACCCGGACACGCGTTTCTCGGCGCGCGTCGCCCCGCCGATGATTGGCCTCGGTTTGCTCGAGGCGATCCCGGAAGAAGCGATCCTGGCCAATGCCGCTGCGCAGGCCAAAGAGAAAAACGGCATCAATGGCCGACCGAACCAGGTCTGGGATGACGCACAACAGAAAACCGTCCTCGGCCGATTCGGCTGGAAGGCCGGGCAGCCGAACCTCAATCAACAGAATGTTCACGCGTTTTCTGGTGATATGGGCCTCACGACCAGCCTGAGACCCTTTGATGACTGCACCGAGGCGCAAACCGCCTGCAAACAGGCGCCGAACGGCAACGGCCCGGACGGCGAACCGGAAGTCAGCGATAACATTCTGCGTCTGGTGCTGTTCTACAGCCGCAACCTTGCCGTACCGGCTCGCCGCGATGTCGGCACACCGCAAGTGCTGGCCGGCAAGACCCTGTTTTTCCAGGCTGGTTGCCAGTCCTGCCACACACCGAAATACACCACCGCCGCCAACGCGGCAGAACCTGAACTGGCCAATCAAGTGATTCGCCCTTACAGCGATCTGCTGCTGCACGACATGGGCGACGGCCTGGCCGACAACCGCAGCGAATTCCAGGCCAGTGGCCGCGACTGGCGCACGCCGCCGTTGTGGGGCATCGGCCTGACGCAGGCAGTCAGTGGCCACACCCAGTTCTTGCATGACGGCCGCGCCCGCAATCTGCTCGAAGCCGTGCTCTGGCATGGCGGCGAAGCAAAAGCGGCCCAGCAACAGGTTTTGTCTTTCAATGCCGAGCAGCGCGCGGCGTTGCTGGCGTTTTTGAATTCCCTTTAAACGTATTCCTTAGCGGGAGCCCTAAATGTTCCGTCCCAAGTTGTTGTTCACCAGCCTTGCCGCACTCGCCCTCGGCGCCTGCTCACCGCAGGATCCGCAGGCTGTCACGTCGGCGGCCATCGCCAAATCGGTGATCCTGCCGACCTACACGCGCTGGGTTGAAGCCGACCGCCAGTTGGCCGTCAGCGCGCTGGCCTATTGCGAAGGCAAGGAAAACCTCGACACCGCCCGTGCCGATTTCCTGCATGCGCAGAAAGCCTGGGCCGAGCTGCAACCGTTGCTGATCGGGCCGCTGGCCGAAGGCAATCGCGCCTGGCAGGTGCAATTCTGGCCGGACAAGAAAAACCTGGTGGGCCGTCAGGTCGAGCAACTGGTGACCGCGCAACCGCAGATCGATGCCGCCGCCCTGGCCAAATCCAGCGTTGTGGTGCAAGGCCTCTCGGCTTACGAATACATCCTGTTCGACAGCAAACCTGACGTGGCCAACGAGGCGCAAAAAGCCAAGTATTGCCCTCTGCTGAAAGCCATTGGCGAGCGTCAGAAACAGCTGGCCGAAGAGATTCTGAAAACCTGGAACAACACCGACGGCATGCTCGCGCAGTTGAGCAAATTCCCGAACCAGCGCTACGCCGACTCCCACGAAGCGATTGCCGATCTGCTGCGTGTACAGGTCACCGCTCTCGACAGCCTGAAGAAAAAACTCGGCACGCCGATGGGCCGCCAGACCAAGGGTGTGCCGCAACCGTTCCAGGCTGACCAGTGGCGCAGCCAGTCGTCCCTGACGAGTATGGAAGCGAGCCTCGCCGCCGCCAAAACCGTGTGGGAAGGCGTCGACAACAAAGGCCTGCGCGGCTTGCTGCCAAGCGAGCAGAAACCCTTGGCCGACAAGATCGACGCCGCTTACGCCGCGTCCCTGAAACTGTTCGCCAGCAACCAGCGTTCGCTGACTGAAATGCTCAACGACGACGCCGGTCGCCAGCAGCTCAACGACATCTACGACAGCCTCAATGCCGTCCACCGCCTGCACGAAGGCGAACTGGCCAAGGCGCTGGGCATCCAACTGGGCTTCAACGCCAACGACGGTGACTGATGAGGGCAAGTGCCATGCTGCGACGACAGGCTCTGACGTTAGGTAGTTTGCTGCTGGGAGCAGTGACACTGGGCGGCTGGACGCTGTTCAAGCAAAAGGACAAGAGCCCGCTGCTGCTTTCGGCGCGGGACGATGGCGACGGCAAGCACTACGCCGTCGGTTATCGGCTGGACGGTACGCGGGTGTTCGCCACCCAGGTCGGCCAGCGTTGCCACGACATCATCAACCACCCGACGCTGCCGATCGCGCTGTTCGTCGCCCGGCGTCCGGGCACCGAAAGTTACCTGATCGACCTGCGCGACGGCACGCTGCTGCAAACCGTGGCCTCGCAACCGAACCGGCACTTCTACGGTCACGCGGTGATTCACCAGAGCGGCGACTGGCTGTACGCAACCGAGAACGACACGTCCGATCCCGGTCGCGGCCTGCTCGGTGTGTACAAGTTCGAAGGCGAGCGCCTGGTACACAGCGGCGAGATTTCGACCCATGGCATCGGCCCGCATCAGGTGTCGTGGATGCCCGATGGCGAAACCCTGGTGGTGGCCAACGGCGGCATTCGCACTGAGGCTGAAAGCCGCGTCGAGATGAACCTCAACGCCATGGAACCAAGCCTGGTGCTGATGCAGCGCGACGGTACATTGCTGAGCAAGGAAACCCTCGCGCAACAGATGAACAGCGTGCGGCACCTGGGGATCGCCAGTGATGGCACCATCGTCGCCGGTCAGCAATTCATGGGGCCGTCCCATGAGTCGTCGGAACTGTTGGCGATCAAGCGTCCGGGGCAACCGTTCGTGGCGTTCCCGGTGCCCGAGCATCAGTTGCAGGCCATGGGGCATTACACCGCCAGCGTCGCAGTGCACAGTGATTTGCGCCTGGTCGCGTTGACGGCACCACGGGGCAATCGCTTTTTCATCTGGGACATGGACAGCGGTGAAGTGCGCCTGGATGCGCCGCTTCCCGATTGCGCCGGGGTGGGTGCAGTGGCCGACGGTTTTGTCGTGACCTCGGGTCAAGGCCGATGCCGGTACTACGATTGCCGCCAGACAAACCTTGTTGCAAAACCCCTCGAACTGCCTGCAGGGCTCTGGGATAACCACCTGCATTTGATGGCGTAATGACGCCGTTCCTCCAGCAAACGTACCCCCTGTAGGAGCCGGCTTGCTGGCGATGGCGATCTAGAGATCACCGCACCGTTTAATGGCCAAATCGCCAGCAAGCCGGCTCCTACAGGTTTTGCAGTGGCCTGTAAAAAGTGGCAGTTGGAATACCCTGTGCACTCGCGGTAATGTGCCCGACTGTCTCACCTGATTTTCTCCAAGGAAGTGGAAATATGCTGCGTCGCCGCATGCTGATCATGTTGGGTGTTGTTTTGCTGATCGTGCTGGTTCTGGCCGGTTACAAAGCCTTCTCCATCTATACGATGATTCAAGGCTTCGCTGTGCCGAAACCGCCGATCAGCGTCGCCGTGGCTACTGCTACCGAGCAACCGTGGCAGGAACGCCTGCCTACCGTCGGCACGCTCAAGGCGCTGCAAGGCGTAGACCTGAGCCTTGAAACCGACGGCACCGTCATCGATTTGCAGTTCGAGTCAGGGCAGAAGGTCAAGGTAGGTCAACCACTCCTGCGCCTCGACAGCGCCGTGGAAAGTGCCTTGCTGGAAACCGCCCAGGCCGACCTCGGGCTGGCCCAGCTCGATTACGGTCGCGGTAGCCAACTGGTGGGCAGCCAGGCCATTTCCAAAGGTGAATTCGACCGACTTTCGGCGGTGCTGAAAAAAAGCAAAGCCACGGTCAATCAACTCAAGGCTGCGCTCGGTAAAAAAAGCATCGTTGCCCCCTTCAGCGGGACCATCGGCATTCGGCAGGTGGACGTTGGCGACTACCTTGCCAGCGGCACCATGATTGCCACCCTGCAAGACCTCAGCAGTCTCTACGTCGACTTTTTCGTGCCCGAACAGTCGGTGCCGAAGATCGCCATCGGCCAGCCGGTTGAAATCATCGTCGCGGCCTACCCGGCGCAGACCTTCCCCGGCACCATCAGCGCGATCAATCCGAAAATCGAAAACAGCACGCGCAACATGCAGGTCCGCGCGACCCTGGCCAACCCCGACGGCAAACTGTTACCGGGCATGTTCGCCAGCCTGCAGGTGATGCTGCCCGACCCGCAGCCGCGCATCGTCGTGCCGGAAAGCGCGATCACGTACACGCTGTACGGCAATTCGTTGTACGTGGCAGCGCAGAAAAAAACCGAAGACGGCAGCCTCGAAAAAGACGACAAGGGCCAACCGATCCTGATCGCCGAACGCCGGTTCATCGAAACCGGCGAGCGACGCGATGGGCAAGTGATGATTACCAAAGGCGTGAAGAACGGCGAAAAAGTGATCACCGCCGGCCAGATCAAACTGGACAACGGTGCGCACATCGCCATCAGCGACGACAAGACCCTGGCCGAGAAGAACAGTCAGCCACGCGCTGACTGATCAAGGAACCCCCAATGGCTTTTACCGACCCGTTCATCCGCCGCCCGGTGCTCGCCACCGTGGTCAGCCTGTTGATTGTGCTGCTGGGCTTTCAGGCCTGGAGCAAGCTGCCGCTGCGCCAATATCCGCAAATGGAAAACGCCCTGATCACGGTGACCACCGCGTACCCCGGGGCGAACGCCGAAACCATTCAGGGCTACATCACCCAACCGATGCAGCAGAGCCTGGCAAGCGCCGAGGGCATCGACTACATGACCTCGGTCAGTCGCCAGAACTTCTCGGTGATCTCGATCTACGCGCGCATCGGTTCCAACAGCGACCGCTTGTTCACCGAGTTGCTGGCCAAGGCCAACGAAGTGAAAAACCAGTTGCCTCAGGACGCGGAAGACCCGGTGCTGAGCAAGGAAGCCGCCGATGCGTCGGCGCTGATGTACATCAGCTTCTTCAGCAAGGAAATGAGTAACCCGCAGATTACCGATTACCTGTCGCGAGTGATTCAGCCAAAACTGGCGACCCTGCCAGGCATGGCCGAAGCCGAGATTCTCGGCAACCAGGTATTCGCCATGCGCCTGTGGCTGGACCCGGTGAAACTGGCGGGTTTCGGCCTCAGCGCCAGCGATGTGACCGATGCCGTGCGCAAGTACAACTTCCTCTCCGCCGCCGGCGAAGTGAAAGGCGAGTACGTGGTCACCAGCATCAACGCCAACACCGAGCTCAAATCCGCCGAAGCCTTCGCCGCGATTCCGCTCAAGGTCGACGGTGACAGCCGGGTACTGCTCAGCGATGTCGCGCGGGTCGAGATGGGCGCGGAAAACTACGACACCATCAGCTCCTTCGGTGGCACGCCCTCGGTGTACATCGGCATCAAGGCAACGCCCGGCGCCAACCCGCTGGACGTGATCAAGGAAGTGCGCAAGATCATGCCGGACCTGGAAGCCCAGCTGCCGCCGAACCTCAAGGGTGAAATTGCCTACGACGCCACGCTGTTCATCCAGGCCTCGATCGACGAAGTGGTGAAAACCCTGTTCGAAGCGGTGTTGATCGTGATCGTCGTGGTGTTTCTGTTCCTCGGTGCGCTGCGTTCGGTGGTGATCCCGGTGGTGACCATTCCGTTGTCGATGATCGGCGTGATGTTCTTCATGCAGATGATGGGCTACTCGATCAACCTGCTGACCCTGCTGGCGATGGTATTGGCCATTGGCCTGGTGGTGGACGACGCCATCGTGGTGGTGGAAAACATCCACCGTCACATTGAAGAAGGCAAGACGCCGCTGGACGCCGCGATTGAAGGCGCCCGGGAAATCGCCATGCCGGTGGTCTCGATGACCATTACCCTGGCGGCGGTCTACGCCCCGATCGGCTTCCTGACCGGCCTCACCGGGGCGCTGTTCAAGGAGTTCGCCCTGACCCTGGCCGGGGCGGTGGTGATCTCCGGCATCGTCGCCCTGACGTTGTCGCCGATGATGTGCGCCTTTCTGCTGCGCCACGACGAAAACCCCAGCGGCCTCGCTCACCGGCTGGACCTGATTTTCGAAGGTCTCAAGCGCCGCTACCAGCGCATGCTGCACGGCACGCTCAACACGCGGCCGGTGGTGCTGGTGTTCGCGGTGATCGTGCTGTGCCTGATTCCGGTGCTGCTCAAGTTCACCAAATCGGAACTGGCACCGGACGAGGACCAGGGCGTCATTTTCATGCTGGCCAACGCCCCGCAGCCGACCAACCTTGATTACCTGAACACCTACACCGACGAGTTCGTCAGCATCTTCAAGGCGTTTCCCGAGTACTACTCCTCGTTCCAGATCAACGGCTTCAACGGCGTGCAATCGGGGATTGGCGGTTTCCTGCTCAAACCGTGGAACGAGCGTGAGCGCACGCAAATGCAGATCCTGCCTGCGGTCCAGAGCAAACTGGAAAGCATTCCAGGGTTGCAGATTTTCGGCTTCAACCTGCCTTCCCTGCCGGGAACCGGCGAAGGGCTGCCGTTTCAATTCGTCGTCAATACCGCCAACAATTACGAGTCGTTGCTGCAAGTGATGGACCGGGTGAAAAAACGCGCGATGGAGTCCGGCAAGTTTGCCTTCGTCGACGTTGACCTGGCCTTTGACAAACCCGAAGTCGTGGTCGATATCGATCGGCCGAAGGCTGCGCAGATGGGCGTGTCCATGCAGGATCTGGGCGGCACGCTGGCGACGTTGCTGGGCGAGGCGGAGATCAACCGGTTCACCATTGAAGGTCGCAGCTACAAAGTCATCGCGCAGGTCGAACGGCCTTTCCGGGACAACCCCGACTGGCTGAACAACTATTACGTGAAGAACACCAAGGGCGAACTGCTGGCCCTGTCGACCCTGATTACCGTGACCGACCGGGCACGCCCACGGCAACTGAATCAGTTCCAGCAGCTCAACTCGGCGATCCTGTCCGGGGTCCCGCTGGTGAGCATGGGTGAAGCCCTCGACGCGGTGCGTCAGATTGCCCGGGAAGAGGCACCCGCAGGTTTTGCCGTCGACTATGCCGGTGCATCTCGGCAGTACGTGCAGGAAGGCAGTGCGCTGTGGGTCACTTTTGCCTTGGCATTGGCGATCATTTTCCTGGTGCTGGCGGCGCAGTTCGAAAGCTTCCGCGACCCGCTGGTGATTCTGGTGACCGTGCCGCTGTCGATCTGCGGCGCTCTGATTCCGCTGTTCCTCGGCTGGTCGAGCATGAACATCTACACCCAGGTCGGGCTGGTGACGTTGATCGGATTGATCAGCAAGCACGGGATCCTGATCGTCGAGTTCGCCAACCAGTTGCGCAAGGACAAGGGCCTGACGCCGCGTGAAGCGGTTGAGGAAGCAGCGGCCATTCGCCTGCGTCCGGTGCTGATGACCACCGCGGCGATGGTGTTTGGCATGGTGCCGTTGATCATCGCCACGGGCGCGGGCGCTGTCAGCCGGTTCGACATCGGCACAGTGATCGCCACGGGGATGTCGATCGGGACGTTGTTTACGCTGTTTGTGCTGCCGTGCGTGTACACGTTGCTGGCCAAACCCGATAAACCAGCACACGCATAACTTCTGTAGGAGCCGGCTTGCTGCGGGCGGCGTTCCGACGATGGTGTGTCAGTCGACATCAGCGTGGCTGACCCACCATCGCCAGCAAGCCGGCTCCTACAGGGGGTGCGTGAATTGACACGAAAATGAAAAAGGCCTCGCATTTTGCGAGGCCTTTTATTTGGGCTTCAATCTGGTCAACTCTGTGGCCTCAGTCCTTGAGAAAGTCCGAACATGAACAGCAATAAATCATGATCGGGTTGGGTTGCAACGGTCGCCTTCGCAACCCGCGGCATCGGACAACGCACGTCCCCGTTCACTGAACCGAGGACCTGCGTGCGGGGCTGCTCCCAAGCCGCCACCGCCAGTGAAGCAACTGCCAAGGCTCCTATCAGGAACAAACCTCTAGCAATTTCGAGTTTCATTGCTATAAACCTTTGATAGCGCTGCCAAACGCCGTCTCATAAAGGTAGACGAGATTTTTCCAGTCCGTGTCGCTGAACGATGAGTGGCGGCGCAGTTGCCGCATGTCATGGGTAGCGGCGCGACGGGCGGTCAAACGCCGCCGACTCTTCTCCAGATCGAGCATGGCAATCTCGACGTTGGCGGTCTCGCCCTCACCAGTGACGCGCACAAATACGTGCTTCATATAGAGGCAGCCGTGCTGCCAGCGGCCCTTGTGCATGCGAGCCAGATTCTCGGCCAGATCCTTCAGGACCCGATCATGCACCGCCTCGCCATGACGCTCGCGACCACCACCTGCATACCAGTGTTCGATTTCCTCGAAACCATCCAGTGCCTTGGTCACCAGCAATGCGCGCCACTTGTGAACCGGGTCATGCTGCGCACCGCAGAAAACGATTTCCGGAACGCGCACGTCGATCAGGCGCATGCCCATGAGTGCATCTCGCTCACGCAACACCGTCGGCCGACCGAAAGGATGCAGCCAACTCCGATAGATATGTCCGGTCTGACGTTTGACGTAGAGCAGTTGTCCCTTGCTGCTCTTGATACGCTGCACGCCACTTTCGCCGCCACGACGGACGTTGGGTTCTTCAACCCATTCACCGCGCTGATTCCAGAAATAGTCAAAGCGGTCCTGGGAAGCGACGTCCGTTTCTGCTGCACACTGCACTGCCATTGAGTTACCTCTTGCGTAATACATAAACCCGCCACATGGCATAGAGCGGTAAAAAGTCCAGTTGTTCCTGGACTCGAAAACCCGCCTGCTCGAACTCCTTTTCGACCGTAGCCGCCGGTAACACAAATCGGTTTTGGTAACCGAGATGCCCACGTGTTTTTTCAAGCCGCCTGCGTTTCCAGGCTTTGAAGTTGCCGTCCACCCACAACGAAATAATCACGCTGTCACGCGTGACGCGTTCGAACTCACGCAGAATCGCCAGTCGATGCTCGGCTTCACCGATGTGGTGCAGCAAGCGCATACAAAAAATGCTGTCGACGGCGTTATCAGGCAAGGCAATGTCGAACGCAGATGTGTGCAAGGGTTGTACCCGTTTCACCACATCGGCCGGTTGCGCCTTCAAAGCGATTTTCAGCATGGACTCGGAGTTGTCCGCACCGATAATCACCCGATTGGCTTTTTCCGCCAGTAGTGGCCAGAAGCGCCCGGCACCACAGGGTAAATCGAGAACCAGGCCAGGTTCACCGGCCAGTGTCAAAGCCTTGCGCGCCAGTTGCTCGTCACGCCAATGGGACAGTCGGCGCCCGAGTCCGTCCTGATGTTTGCGCAGGTATTTCTGAGCGTGTTGATCGTCGTATTTTTCGGAAAAATCAAGTTTGATCGGGCCAGCCATCACGAAGGGCTCCTGCGTTTCTGATGACCACTACCCTAAGGAATGGTGTGTCAGCGCCAGGTCATGCCTTCGTGAAAAAATCGTGGTGTAAAACCCCGACTTATTTCGAGGTTTTACAGGTTGATGGCAGTGGCCGAGGGCCACCAACGAAATCAACTATCGCGCTGACTCAACGTCACCTGAAAACGACAGCCATTGGGCTCCATGTTCGTCAGGCTGACATTCCACCCCTGGTTCTCGCAGATCCGCTGCACCAGCGACAGGCCCAGCCCCAGGCCTTCACCGCGTTTCTCGTTGCCACGCACGAACGGCTCGAACATCGCCTCGCGTTTTTCCTCGGGAATGCCCACACCACTGTCCTCGACCGTGAAACCGGCGGTCGTCAGCGTCAAACGGATGAAGCCCCGTTCGGTGTAATGCAGCGCGTTACGCAGCAGGTTACCCATGACGGCGTGCAACAGGGTTGCGTTGTAGCAGGTGCTGGCCGGATTGCCCGGTTCAAATATCAGCGACAGCCCTTTTGCCTCGATCGGTTCGCGCCACAAACTGAGCAGCCCGCCGGCGACCTGGCTCAAGGACTGCTGCGGCGCCATGCTGGCGTCTTCATGTTGGGCGCGGGCCAGCATCAGGAAGGTTTGCACAAGCTCACGCATCTCTTCGCAGGCGCGGGCGATTCGTTCAACCTGAGCCCGCCCCCGCTGGTCGATGCCGGGGTTTTCAAGCAACAGCTCACAGGAACTGGCCAGCACCATCAACGGCGTGCGCAATTCGTGGCTGACGTCGCTGGTGAACAATCGCTCGCGGGTCAATGCCTGCCGCAAGCGCCCGAGGGTGGCGTCGAAGGCGACCGCCAGCTCGCCCACTTCATCAGCGGCGTAGTCCGGTGCCAATGGAGGTGCCAGCCCCAGGAGCTGATCGCGGTGACGGACCTGCCGGGCGAGGCGCACCACCGGCGCCATCACTTTGCGCGCGAGGACCCAGCCGAGGAACACCGCCAACGCCAGGCTCAGGACGAAGCCCACCAGCACCACCGCGAACAGCACCCGCTCGCGCTCTTCGAAATCACTCTGGTCTTGCAGCAGCACATAATGCCGGCCGTCGACGACTTCGACCATCGCGTGATACGACAGCTGCTCCCGGAACACCTCGTGAAAACCCGGCTCCAGATGACGCAAATCCTTGGGCAAGTCGAAATCGCCCGGCCCGCCGCTGAAGTAGAACAGCTGGTCTGGTTCGGGGCGATGGCTCCAGTCCGAGACACTGTCCATCAACAACAGACGTTGCAGATCGCCACCCAGACCTGCCGAAATCAGTTTTTCTTCCACCAGGTGCACGGTTGCCACAATGCCCATGGCGAAGGCGCCTGCCACCAATGCGCTCATCAGCGCAAAGGCGATGATGATCCGTTGAGCAAGGCTCTGTTTAAACTCCATCACGGCCCTCGGCCAAGCGATAACCCACACCGTGTACGGTTTGCAGCAACGGCTTGGCGAACGGCTTGTCGATCACCTGACGCAATTGGTGGACGTGGCTGCGCAGGCTGTCGCTGTCCGGGCAGTCATCGCCCCACAGGGCCTCTTCGAGAATTTCCCGGCGCAAGACGTGCGGGCTTTTCTGCATCAGCACGGCCAACAGTTTCAGGCCGACCGGGTTGAGTTTCAGCAAGCGCCCTTCGCGGGTGACTTCCAGGGTATCGAGGTCGTAGCTCAGATCGCCGACTTGCAGGGTACGACGACCGCCACCCTGAGCCCGGCGCATCACCGCTTCGATCCGCGCGGCCAGTTCAGACAGGGCGAAAGGTTTGATCAAGTAATCATCGGCGCCGGACTTGAAGCCTTGCAGCCGGTCGTCCAGTTGATCGCGAGCGGTCAGCATGATCACCGGGGTGTCACGGCGAGCGTCTTCGCGCAGGCGTTTGCACAGGGTATAGCCGTCGATGCCGGGCAACATGATGTCGAGCACGATCAAGTCGTAGTGCTCGGTGGCCGCCAGGTGCAGGCCAGACAAACCGTCCTGCGCGCAATCCACGGTGTAGCCTTTGAGCCCCAGGTAATCGGCCAGATTGGCCAGGATATCGCGGTTGTCTTCAACCAATAGAATTCGCATGGGCACCTCCTCCGTACACAGTAACGGCCGTCTTGGCCCGCGCAGCTTAAGGCCTGGCGTGGCGCAGAGCCAGAACTGTGTGCAGTGGTCAAACCCATTGATAAACCCGGTGTGACGTTGACGATTTTTTCACTATCGATTCACACGGCAGCGACAGAAACAGGCCCAAACTCCGCGCGGCTGCGCTCTCAAGAACATTTAACCGACCAAGGAACTGCCATGGTTTCGACCACTGCCCGCCCCGCCTCTCGCCCTCTGAACTTCTGGGTGTGCCTGGGTGTGCCCGCCGTTGCGGCGATCATTCTGGTGCTGCTCGAACTGACGTCCGTGGACATGGACCTGGCGAGGATGTTCTATGACCCGGCTGCGGGGGATTTCATCGGACGGCACAGCTACTTCCTCGAAAACATCCTGCATGACCGCGCCAAACAAGTGGTCATCGCGTTTTCGGTTTTGGCCATCTTCGGCTTCATCGGCGCCTTTTTCATCGACCGGCTCAAACCGTTCAAACGGGAACTGGGCTGCCTGGTGCTGTCCCTTGGCCTGGCGACCTCTTTTGTCACGCCCGTCAAAGCGGTGACCGCGGTTCAATGCCCATGGAGCCTGGAGCAATTCGGCGGTCATGAAACCTACAGCGAACTGCTCAGCCCGCGCCCACCTACCGAAAAACCCGGCCGTTGCTGGCCGGGGGGTCATGCCGCCACCGGTTTCACGTTGTTTGCGCTGTTTTTCGTGCTGCGCGACCGACGTCCGCGCCTGGCGCGCAAGGCGCTGGTGTTCGCGTTTGCGCTGGGCACGGTGTTTTCCATCGGCCGGATGCTGCAGGGCGCGCATTTTTTCTCGCACAACGTGTGGACAGCTATTTTCTGCTGGCTGATTTGTCTGGGGTCGTATTACTACATCCTTTATCGACCGGCGTTGAAGGCTGATCGAGTAACCAAGGCAGAACCTGTCGGCGCCTGATCTGACGCCTTCGCGGGCAAGTCGGATCGCCGCCCGCTCGCTCCTACAAGGATCGCGCTGAACCTGTAGGAGCGAGGCTTGCCCGCGAAGGCCGCGACTCGGTCTTCCGACATACCAAATCGAGGCAATAAAAAACCCCGCCTGCTTTCGCAGGCGGGGTTTTTTCGTACGGGGTAAGGCTGGCTTACATCATGCCGCCCATGCCGCCCATACCGCCCATGTCTGGCATGCCGCCGCCAGCTGGTGCGTCTTCCTTGATCTCGGCGATCATGGCTTCGGTGGTGATCATCAGGCTGGCAATCGACGAAGCCGCTTGCAGAGCCGAACGAGTCACTTTGGCCGGGTCCAGGATACCCATTTCGATCATGTCGCCGTATTCGCCGGTGGCAGCGTTGTAACCGTAGTTACCCGAACCCTGCTTGACCTTGTCCACAACTACGCTTGGCTCGTCGCCGGAGTTGGCAACGATCTGGCGCAGTGGCGCTTCAACAGCGCGACGCAGCAACTGGATGCCAACGTTCTGGTCATCGTTGTCGCCTTTCAGCTCGGAGATAGCCTGCAGAGCGCGAACCAGTGCCACGCCGCCGCCAGGTACCACGCCTTCTTCAACGGCTGCACGGGTAGCGTGCAGGGCGTCTTCAACGCGGGCTTTCTTCTCTTTCATTTCAACTTCGGAACCAGCGCCAACCTTGATCACTGCAACGCCGCCGGACAGCTTGGCCAGACGCTCTTGCAGTTTTTCACGGTCGTAGTCGGACGAAGTGTCGGCCACTTGCTGACGGATCTGCAGAACGCGAGCCTGGA
This sequence comes from Pseudomonas sp. PDM03, assembly GCF_014852385.1. Lineage (NCBI taxonomy): Bacteria > Pseudomonadati > Pseudomonadota > Gammaproteobacteria > Pseudomonadales > Pseudomonadaceae > Pseudomonas > Pseudomonas sp. PDM03. The sequence goes on from NZ_JACVBM010000004.1 coordinate 274,302, forward strand.
TGTCAGCCTCAACGCCGGCACCGTCGATAACGGTGGTGTTTTCTTTCGACAGGATCACGCGCTTGGCATTACCCAGGTGTTCCAGGGTAGTGCTTTCCAGGCTCAGACCGATCTCTTCGGAGATAACGGTACCACCAGTCAGAACAGCGATGTCTTGCAGCATGGCCTTGCGACGGTCGCCGAAGCCTGGAGCCTTGACGGCTGCGACTTTAACGATGCCACGCATGTTGTTCACAACCAGAGTCGCCAGGGCTTCGCCTTCAACGTCTTCGGCCACGATCAGCAGTGGACGGCCGGCTTTGGCAACGGCTTCCAGTACTGGCAGCATTTCGCGGATGTTCGAGATCTTTTTGTCGACCAGCAGGATCAGCGGACCGTCCAGCTCGGCAGTCATGGTCTCTGGCTTGTTGACGAAGTACGGGGACAGGTAGCCACGGTCGAACTGCATGCCTTCAACAACCGACAGTTCGTTTTCCAGGCCCGAGCCTTCTTCAACGGTGATCACGCCTTCTTTACCGACTTTTTCCATGGCTTCGGCAATGATGTCGCCGATGGAGTTGTCGGAGTTGGCCGAGATGGTGCCGACCTGAGCGATTGCCTTGGTGTCAGCGCATGGCTTGGACAGGGCTTTCAGCTCTTTGACGATAGCGATGGTCGCTTTGTCGATACCGCGCTTGAGGTCCATCGGGTTCATGCCGGCAGCGACGGCTTTCAGGCCTTCGTTGACGATCGATTGAGCCAGAACGGTAGCGGTGGTGGTGCCGTCGCCTGCGTCATCGTTGGCACGGGAGGCAACGTCTTTGACCAGCTGCGCGCCCATGTTTTCGAAGCGATCTTTCAGCTCGATTTCTTTGGCAACGGACACGCCGTCCTTGGTGATGGTCGGAGCGCCGAAGCTCTTCTCGATGATCACGTTACGGCCTTTAGGGCCCAGGGTCGCTTTTACTGCGTCAGCCAGGACGTTTACACCGGCGAGCATTTTCTTGCGGGCGGAATCGCCGAATTTAACTTCTTTAGCAGCCATGATCGATATTCCTTAAATACTTTGTAGTAGCGGGAAAATGAGCGGGGAATCAGCCTTCGACTACAGCGAGGATTTCGCTCTCGCCGATGACCAGCAGGTCTTCGCCGTCAACTTTCACAGTGTTGCTGCCGGAGTAAGGGCCGAAAACAACCTTGTCACCCACTTTCACGGACAGCGCACGCACTTCACCGTTTTCCAGAACTTTGCCTGGGCCTACAGCGAGGACTTCGCCCTGGTTTGGCTTTTCAGCAGCCGAACCTGGCAGGACGATACCGCCAGCGGTTTTCTTTTCTTCTTCGCTGCGACGGACGACGACGCGGTCATGCAGAGGACGAAGCTTCATTGTCGATCTCTCCTAATTGTGGTTTTCATCGGCCGGTGTAGTCCCGGCGGGTTTAACAAATCCGGCGGTGCCGGGTGCGGTTCGTCAAGCGAACCGCGGAAGTCTGTCTGGCGTGATTGCCAGAAACCTTGCGGTGACCGTTACATAAGGGCGCATAAGCTTATTACAAGGGCGGGGATCGAAATTTTTTACGTTGATGCCCCGAAAACGAACACGGCACCCGAAGGTGCCGTGCAGGTGAAACGATTTACTTGGAATCGCGGTGTTCGAACTCGCCTTCGATCACGTTCGGCTCTCGGCCCAATGGCTCGCGCGGGGCAGGACCGCCACGCGGCTGAAGATCATCGGCGAACGCACGCTGACGGATCGCCGCCTCTTCGGCGCGCTGGCGCATTTTATTGGCCAGCAGTCGACGCGAGATCGGCAGCAGCATGATCAGGCCCAGCACGTCGGTGACGAAGCCCGGCAGAATCAACAGACCGCCGGCCAGGGCCAGCATCAAGCCTTCGAGCATGGTCTGGGCTGGCAGTTCGCCGCGGTTCAGACTTTCACGCGCACGCAGCGCAGTTGCCAGGCCGGCGATGCGCAGCACGAACACGCCGAGCATCGAGCCGAGAATGACCAGCAGCAGCGCCGGGAAAAACCCGATCGCACCGCTGACCTTGACGAATACGAACAGCTCCAACACCGGAAACAGTACAAAGAGCAATAAAAAAGGGCGCATCAAATGGTTCCTCAACGCAAGAATGCCTTGCCAGTCTTCCCTAGATGACGTCGCCCTTTCGTGAATTCAAGCGCCGGCCACTTCATTTTTCGGCCAATGTTCGGCGTGAGCCAGGAAAACCAAGGCCTCCCGAACTTGTGTCGGCGTATTACACGGAGCTTGAAACGGTAGCCAGTACAGCGCCTGACCAATGCGCAGGTGCATGCCTTCAGTGTCGATCCCGGCCAGTTGCGCCGGCTCGGTTTTCGGCAGCCCCGCCAGTTCGACGTAGTGGGCGATGGCTTTGGCGTGATCGGCGTTCATGTGCTCGACCATGCTCACCTCGGCCTTGCCGGCGAACGGATTGGCCAACGTCAGTTGATCGACCCAATGAATCGCGCCGAAGCCGCCGATGTAGCGGTGACGCACGGGTTTGAGCACCCAGAAATCGAAATCGTGGGCTTTGTGATAATTCTGCGAATCCGGGAAGTAACGGTAGTAGCGCTCGGCGGCCGCTTCAATCGCAGCCACTTCCTCGAGTTTTTCGGCTTCGGCGAGGTACGTCAGGCGGCCGACCGCTTGCACGTCTTCGGCCCCGCGCTCACCGACGAACAGCGAACACTTCGGGTCTTTCTGCAGGTTGTGGGTGTGCTGGGCGATGCGGCTGATCAGGATCAGCGGCCGGCCCTGCTCGTCCAGACAGTAAGGAACCACGGAGCCAAACGGGAAACCGGGCATTGCCTTGGAGTGCGTCGACAGCACTCCGCGGTATTCCTTGAGAAGCAATTCTCGGGCATTCTTGGCCGCTTCAACGCTCAATTTATGACTCCTTATATAGAATCCGTCGAAAAAACGGACAGGCGACTGCTGAAAGTTCCAGTCCGCCATCGGGGCAGTTCTCATGTGCAGCCAGGCCACATCAGGTGCAGATCGAGAGGCTCTCTAGAAGGAAGACCACTCCAACCTGCAACTGGGGCACGCGAATGCAACTCACTGACAAAGTAATCATTATCACTGGCGGTTGCCAGGGTTTAGGCCGTTCGATGGCCGAGTATTTCGCCGGCAAAGGCGCGAAGCTTGCACTGGTTGATCTGAACCAGGAAAAGCTCGATGACGCGGTTGCCGCGTGCAAGGCCAAGGGTGTCGAGGCCCGCGCCTATCTGTGTAACGTGGCCAACGAAGAGCAAGTGACGCACATGGTCGCCCAGGTGGCCGAAGATTTCGGCGCGATCCATGGCTTGATCAACAACGCCGGGATCCTGCGTGACGGGCTGCTGTTGAAGGTCAAGGACGGCGAGATGACCAAGATGAGCCTGGCCCAATGGCAGGCGGTCATCGACGTCAACCTGACCGGCGTGTTCCTGTGCACCCGCGAAGTCGCGGCGAAAATGGTCGAGCTGAAGAATAGCGGCGCGATCATCAACATCTCGTCGATCTCGCGCGCCGGCAACGTCGGCCAGACCAACTACTCGGCGGCCAAGGCCGGGGTTGCTGCGGCGACCGTCACATGGGCAAAGGAATTGGCGCGTTACGGCATCCGCGTGGCGGGCATTGCACCGGGCTTTATCGAGACCGAGATGACGCTGGGCATGAAGCCTGAAGCGCTGGAGAAAATGACGTCCGGGATTCCGCTCAAGCGCATGGGCAAGCCGGAAGAGATCGCCCATTCGGCGGCGTACATTTTCGAGAATGACTATTACACCGGCCGGATTCTGGAAATGGATGGCGGGCTGCGCATCTAACCAACACCGCAAAACCAATGTGGGAGCTAGCCTGCTAGCGATTGCGGTGGTTCAGCCAACATATTTGTTGAATGTGAATCCGCTATCGCTAGCAGGCTAGCTCCCACAGTTGATTATGTTTCAGGTCATCAATCGTCGCTGATGGTGATGTTCGGCATCGCCGGGGTTGCCGCTTCCTGCAACACGATCCGCGCGCCGACATGGCGGGCGAGTTCCTGATACACCAGCGCGATCGGGCTGTCCGGCTCGGCAATGACCGTTGGCTTGCCGCCATCGGCCTGTTCACGAATGGCCATCGCCAGCGGCAACGACGCCAGCAGCTCGACGCCATATTGGCTGGCCAGCTTCACGCCCCCGCCCTCGCCGAACAGATGCTCGGCATGCCCGCAGTTCGAGCAGATGTGCACCGCCATGTTTTCCACCACGCCCAGCACCGGGATGTTGACCTTGCGGAACATCTCCACACCCTTGCGCGCGTCCAGCAACGCCAGGTCTTGTGGGGTGGTAACGATGACAGCGCCGGCCACCGGGACTTTCTGCGCCAGGGTCAGCTGGATGTCGCCGGTGCCTGGCGGCATGTCGATGACCAGGTAATCCAGATCGCCCCAGGCGGTTTGTGTCACCAGTTGCAACAGTGCACCAGAGACCATCGGCCCGCGCCAGACCATCGGCGTGTTGTCGTCGGTCAAAAACGCCATGGACATCACTTCGACGCCATGGGACTCAATCGGCACAAACCACTTCTGATCCTTGACCTTTGGTCGGGTGCCTTCGGGAATGCCGAACATGATGCCCTGGCTCGGACCGTAAATGTCCGCATCCAGAATCCCCACCTTCGCGCCTTCGCGGGCCAGGGCCAACGCGAGGTTGGCGGCGGTGGTGGACTTGCCCACGCCGCCCTTGCCGGATGCCACGGCCACAACGTTCTTGACGTTGGCCAGGCCCGGAATCTGTGCCTGAGCCTTGTGTGCGGCGATCACACTGGTGATATCAACGCGGGCGCTGGTGACGCCGTCGAGGCCTTCGATGGCCATTTGCAGCATCTGCGCCCAGCCACTTTTGAACAGGCCGGCGGCGTAACCCAACTCCAGCTGGACGCTGACGCGATCACCCTGGATGTCGATGTTGCGCACGCACCCGGCGCTGACCGGGTCCTGGTTCAGGTAAGGGTCGGTGTATTGGCGAAGGACGGCTTCCACCGCTGCGCGATTGACGGCGCTCATGGGCAACTCCGATAGCAAGACTGGAAAATCAGGCGGGTATCGTACCTGTTCTGATCGTTTGGCGGGATGCCGAAAAGATCTGTAGGAGCCGGCTTGCCGGCGATAGCTGACTTGCCGGCGATAGCTGACTTGCCGGCGATAGCTGACTTGAAGGCGCCATCGCCGGCAAGCCGGGCTCCTACAGGAACGCGGCGCATCGCATGAATCCACGTCAGTCATCCAATGAAACAGGCGCACGGGGTGAAAAATATGCGCCGGCGCTTTATAGTGGCCGACCTCCGTTTCATCAAGTAGCCGAGCCCCATGTCCGAGCCACGCAAGATCCTCGTCACCAGCGCCCTGCCCTATGCCAATGGTTCGATCCATCTTGGCCACATGCTGGAATACATCCAGACCGATATGTGGGTGCGCTTCCAGAAGCACCGCGGCAACCAATGCATTTATGTCTGCGCCGACGACGCCCACGGTTCGGCGATCATGCTGCGCGCGGAAAAGGAAGGCATCACCCCGGAACAACTGATCGCCAACGTCCAGGCTGAACACAGCGCCGACTTTGCCGAGTTCCTGGTGGACTTCGACAATTTCCACTCCACTCACGCCGAAGAAAACCGTGAGCTGTCGAGCCAGATCTACCTGAAGCTGCGCGACGCCGGGCACATCGCCACGCGCTCGATCACGCAGTATTTCGACCCGGAAAAGAAAATGTTCCTGGCCGACCGCTTCATCAAGGGCACCTGCCCGAAATGCGGCACCGAAGACCAGTACGGCGACAACTGCGAGAAATGCGGCGCGACCTACGCACCGACTGACTTGAAGGATCCGAAGTCGGCCATCTCTGGCGCCACCCCGGTGCTCAAGGATTCCCAGCACTTCTTCTTCAAACTGCCGGACTTCCAGGAAATGCTGCAAACCTGGACCCGCAGCGGCACGCTGCAAGACGCCGTCGCGAACAAGATCGCCGAATGGCTGGATGCCGGCCTGCAACAGTGGGACATCTCCCGCGATGCGCCGTACTTCGGTTTCGAAATCCCAGGCGAGCCGGGCAAGTACTTCTACGTCTGGCTGGACGCGCCAATCGGTTACATGGCCAGCTTCAAGAACCTGTGCAACCGCACGCCGGAGCTGGATTTCGATGCGTTCTGGGGCAAGGATTCCACCGCCGAGCTGTACCACTTCATCGGCAAGGACATCGTCAACTTCCACGCCCTCTTCTGGCCAGCGATGCTCGAAGGCGCCGGTTTCCGTAAACCGACCGGCATCAACGTGCACGGCTACCTGACCGTCAACGGTCAGAAAATGTCCAAGTCCCGCGGCACCTTCATCAAGGCCCGGACCTACCTCGATCACCTGTCGCCGGAATACCTGCGTTACTACTACGCGGCCAAGCTGGGACGTGGCGTCGACGACCTCGACCTGAACCTCGAAGACTTCGTGCAGAAGGTCAACTCCGACCTCGTCGGCAAAGTCGTCAACATCGCCAGCCGCTGCGCCGGTTTCATCCACAAAGGCAACGCCGGCGTGCTGGTGGCCGGCAACGCCGCGCCAGAACTGACCGAAGCCTTCCTCGCCGCAGCGCCAAGCATTGCCGAAGCCTACGAGGCTCGCGACTTTGCCCGTGCCATGCGCGAAATCATGGGCCTGGCCGACCGCGCCAACGCCTGGATCGCCGACAAGGCGCCTTGGTCGCTGAACAAACAGGAAGGCAAGCACGACGAAGTCCAGGCGATCTGCGCGCTGGGCATCAACCTGTTCCGCCAACTGGTGATCTTCCTCAAACCGGTGCTGCCACTGTTGGCCGCCGATGCAGAGGCGTTCCTCAACGTCGCGCCGCTGACCTGGAACGATCACGCGACTTTGCTCAGCAACCATCAGTTGAACGAGTTCAAGCCGCTGATGACCCGCATCGACCCGGTGAAAGTGCAAGCCATGACCGACGCTTCGAAAGAAGACCTGACCGCCAGCCAGACCGACACCGGCGAAGCTGCACCTGCCGGCAATGGCGAACTGGCGAAGGATCCGCTGTCGCCGGAAATCGACTTCGACACCTTTGCCGCCGTCGACCTGCGCGTGGCGCTGATCATTAAGGCCGAAGCCGTGGAAGGCGCCGACAAGCTGTTGCGCCTGACCCTCGACATCGGTGACGAGCAACGCAACGTGTTCTCCGGGATCAAGAGCGCTTACCCGGATCCGTCCAAGCTCGATGGTCGCCTGACCATGATGATCGCCAACCTCAAGCCGCGGAAAATGAAGTTCGGCATCTCCGAAGGCATGGTGATGGCGGCCGGTCCTGGCGGTGAAGAAATCTACCTGCTCAGCCCCGACAGCGGTGCCAAGCCAGGTCAGCGTATCAAGTAAGATCCTGCGGCAAACCGATCCCACAGTCGTGCCCGACGCGACTGTGGGATTTTCATGTCTGGCCCCCCCTCCTTCCTTGCCGGATAATGCCTAACCTTGTTAGCAAGGCTTCTTTCTTCCGGCACGATCATGACCGAGATGCTTCTTACGCTTATCAGCGCTGCCCTGATCAACAACGTCGTGTTGCACTGGCCGCTGGGCGTCGATCCGCTGCTGGGCTCCGAGCGCCGTCAGGTGCATGCGCTGGGCATTGCGACGACGTGCCTGATGCTGATCGTCGGAATGCTCGGCTACGCGCTCTATTACTGGCTGCTGGCGCCGCTGGAGCTGACTTCGCTGCGTTTGTTCGCGTTTCTGCCGCTGAGCGTGTTGTTGATCACACCGCTGCTGAAGCTGCTGCCGAAAGTGTTTTCGACGCTTTCGTTCGAAGGGCTCTGGCCGCTGCTGCTCGGCAATGCCGGCGTGCTTGGTCTGGCGCTGATCAACGCCCAGGAAAACCACGGTTTTTTCCACGCCACAGCCCTGAGCCTCGGCGCCGGGCTGGGGTTCTGGCTGGTGCTGAGTCTGTTCAGCGACTTGCGCCAGCGCACCCTCGATAACGATGTTCCCCTGCCCTTTCGCGGCCTGCCGATCGACCTGATCGGCGCCGGACTGATCGCAGTGGCTTTTCTCGGTTTCAGCGGACTGATCAAAACATGAGTCTGATTCAACGCATCGACGCCCTCTTGCCGCAGACCCAGTGCGGCAAATGTGGTCACCCCGGATGCAAGCCGTACGCAGAAGGCATCGCCAGCGGCGAGCCGATCAACAAATGCCCGCCCGGCGGCAGCGAAACCATCGCGGCCCTGGCTGAGTTGCTGAAAGTGCCGGTGCTGGAGCTGGACGTCAGTCGCGGTTCGGCCCCGGCGCAAATCGCCTACATCCGCGAAGCCGAGTGCATCGGTTGCACCAAGTGCATTCAGGCGTGCCCGGTAGACGCCATCGTCGGCGCAGCGAAATTGATGCACACGGTGATCATCGACGAATGCACCGGTTGCGACCTTTGCGTGGCTCCTTGCCCGGTGGACTGCATCGAAATGCGGCCGTTGCCGCTGGCCACGGTGTTGCCGATTGTCGGCGGCCTGGCGTTCAGCCCTGAAGAACAACAGGCGCGTACCGCCAAACGCAATCACGCCCGGCGTCGCTTTGAACAGCGCAACGCCCGCTTGCACCGCGAAGAAGAACAGAAACTCGCCGAACGTCAGGCCCGGGCACATCGCGCCGCGCAACAGCAGCACAGTGAAGTGACAACGCTCGACCCGGTTCAAGCCGCGCTGGAGAGAGTTCGTGCGCAGAAAGCGGCCAATGCCGATGCGGCGTTGAAGAAAGCCAAAATCGATCTGGCGATGAGCCGCGCACAACTGAACAAATCGCTCAAGGCGTTCGGCCATCCGCCGACCTTCGAACAGCAGTCGCAACTGATCGTCCTGCAACAGCAATTCGACGCCGCTGAACACGCCTTGGCGCAGTTGGAAAACAGCGCACCACCCGCCGCTGCGCCGGCGGCGCCAGTGAAGGACGCGGATCTGAAGCGGGCGAAAATACGGTTGGCCATGCGCCGCGCCGAACTCAAGAAAGCACAAACCAGTGACGCGCCGGCCGAGCAAATCGAAGCCCTGGAGCATGCACTCGGCGACGCTGAAAAAGCCCTGCACGCGGCAGAAACTGCAAGCGAGCAGCCTTTACCTGACCTGGCGCGTATAGAAAAACGCCCCATCGACAGCCAGCTTCGACAGCTGAAAACCGAATTGGCCTACGCTCGCGCCGATGTCAGCAAACTCGAACGTCGCACTGACACCCCCGCCGAGGTAATGGACAAGGCACGCGCCCGCCTGCAAGAAGCCGAGCGTCAGGTGGATGCCTATGTCACCCCTTGAATCGGTCGACGAGCGCCTTCAGCAGGCCATGAAGCTGGTGTTGCTGGCCACCGTGCCGGGAATGCTGGTGCTGTTCTGGTTGTATGGCTGGGGCGTGTTGATCAATTTGATCCTGGCCGGCGTTACCGCGCTGGCCGTTGAAGCGGCAGTGTTATGGCTGCGCAAACGCCAGATCAAACCGACCTTGAGCGATGGCAGCGCGCTGGTCAGTGCGACGTTGCTGGCCCTGGCTTTGCCGCCGTATTGCCCATGGTGGCTGACGGTCTGCGCCGCGGCATTCGCACTGCTCGGCAAACAACTGTATGGCGGCGTGGGGAAAAACCCGTTCAACCCGGCGATGCTTGGTTTCGCTTTGGTGCTGGTGACCTTTCCCCAACCAATGACTCACTGGCCTTCGTCCCACGGCATGGACCTGCTCGGTGGTCTGCAGCAAGTGTTCGGTTTCAGCCTCAGCCAGACGCCGGATGCGTGGGTCCAGGCCACGGCGCTGGACAGCTTGCGAATCAACAAAAGCCTGACCATGGACGAACTCTTCGCCAGCAATCCGGCGTTCGGTCACTTCGGCGCGCGCGGCGTGGAATGGGTCAACCTGGCGTTTCTGGCGGGCGGTTTGTTTCTGCTGCAACGGCAGGTGTTCAGCTGGCATGCGCCGGTGGGCATGCTTGCCAGCCTGTTCGTCATCAGCCTGCTGTGCTGGAACGGCTCGGGCTCCGACTCCCATGGTTCCCCCCTGTTTCATCTGCTCACGGGCGCGAGCATGCTGGGCGCATTCTTTATCGTCACGGAGCCGGTGTCCGGCGCAAAAATCCCTGGCGCCCGACTGCTGTTCGGTGCGGGCGTGGGATTGCTGACGTACCTGATTCGCACTTGGGGCGGCTATCCGGACGGCGTTGCGTTTGCAGTGTTGTTGATGAATCTTTGCGTGCCAGCGCTGGAGCGGTTTGTCGCGTCCAGGCAGGAGCAGCTTTCGCCATGAGCCGAACGTCGAGCGTTGTGATTCTGCTGTTGCTGGCAAGCCTGGGGATTGGCGCGACCTACCTTGTGCAGTACAGCAGCGCGCCACGTATCGCAGCCGAACAACGACGGATCGACAGCCGTAATCTGCTCGACTTGCTGCCTTCCGACAGTTACGACAATCAACCGCTGGAGCAGCCGCTGCAACTCGGCAACCTGGCGTTGACCAACAGCACCTTGCTGGGCGGCTACCTCGCGACCAAGGCCGGCCAACCCGTTGCGGTCCTGCTGCGCAGCCAGACGATCGGGTATGCGGGCGCCATAGACTTGCTGATCGCCATTGACGCGAACGGCAAGTTGCTGGGGATCAAGACCCTGAAACAATCGGAAACCCCGGGCCTGGGGGCGCGTATCGCCGACTGGCCCAATACCTGGCTTCAGGCGTTCACTGGCAAATCCTTGAATGAACCCGCCGACAGCGATTGGGCGTTGAAAAAAGATCAGGGTCAATTTGATCAAATCGCTGGCGCGACCATTACCTCCAGAGGCGTGATCAATGCGATCCACGAGGCTCTGCGCTACTTCGATGAACACTCGCGCCAGCTGATCGGGAGCGGCCGCCATGAATAAGTCCGCGAATTTACAGAACTCGCTAATGCTCGCGCCGCTGATCGGCGCCACTGACTCGTTAGTGACCGCACTGGGTGTGTGGTTGATGTTCATCGTGGTGATCAGTGCGTTTGGTGCGAGCATGGCTGCCTTGCGATCCCGACTGATCCCGGCGTCCCGCTTGCTCGCAGGCGTCCTGCTGGCGGCCACGCTGACCGGTTGCGCAGAGCTCGCCGCGCAGGTCTGGTCACTTCAATGGCACCAGCATTCGGGGTTTTATGCAGCACTGATCGCTTTGCAGTGCGTCGTGTTGGAACATACCGGTTTTTTCCAGAGTACATGGCGTGAACGCCTGCGCCTGTGTGTCCTGTTCGGCGCGCTGATGGTCGGCTTGGGCCTGCTGCGCGAACTCCTCGGCGACGCAGGCTTGCGCCTGGCCACGTTGGCACCTGGCGGATTCATTCTGCTGAGCCTGCTGATCGCCGCCTGGCAAGCCAGGCCCCGCCCGACTCCCTCACATTGATCGCTTTCGAGGAAACGCACTGCCCATGAATGCCGCAAAACGTCTGGAAATTTTCCGCAGGCTGCATGAAGACAACCCGGAGCCGAAGACCGAACTGGCCTACTCCTCGCCATTCGAATTGCTGATCTCGGTAATTCTCTCGGCACAATCGACCGATGTCGGCGTCAATAAAGCCACCGCCAAGCTCTACCCGGTGGCCAATACACCGCAGGCGATTTACGCGCTGGGCGTGGAAGGTCTGTCCGAGTACATCAAGACCATCGGCCTGTTCAACAGCAAGGCAAAAAACGTGATCGAGACCTGCCGCTTGCTGGTGGAACGCCATGGCGGGGAAGTGCCGCAGACCCGTGAAGAGCTGGAAGCGTTGCCCGGTGTCGGCCGCAAGACTGCCAACGTGGTGCTCAATACTGCTTTCCGCCAACTGACCATGGCCGTGGACACGCATATTTTCCGGGTCAGCAATCGTACTGGCATCGCTCCCGGCAAGAATGTGGTCGAGGTCGAGAAAAAACTGATGAAGTTCGTGCCGAAGGAATATCTGCTCGATTCCCATCACTGGCTGATTCTTCATGGGCGCTACGTTTGCCTGGCTCGCAAGCCTCGCTGCGGCAGTTGCCGGATAGAAGACCTGTGCGAATACAAGCACAAGACTTCGGACGATTGAGGCGCTATTAGGTTTTTTGATTTATCGATTGAAAAAATCTTTTTTACCCGCGAGGCGATTATCGATATAAGGAGCGCCAAAGGCAGTCTTAGCCTGGAGTTAACCTTATGAGCACTGGCAAAGAGCAATTGGACGTAGAAGACGACTTCACACCCGTTGAGGCCGATGACGCGGAACCGGTGGTTGAAGTGGCAAAGACCAACCTGAGCAAACGCCGCACCATCGACAATCTGCTGGAGGAGCGCCGACTGCAAAAGCAATTGGCCGATTACGATTTTGACCTATGACACCTGAAAGCCTCCCGAAACGGAGGCTTTTTACTAGGTGCGAAACCTTGAAAACGCCCACTCTTTACGCCCCGTCAAGCACTGGCCCAGTCATACCAACCCATTGCGTTGAGCCAGTTCGATCAGGTCAACCAGGGACCGCGCATTGAGTTTCAACAACAGCCGCGTCTTGTAAGTACTGACGGTTTTATTGCTGAGGAACATTCCATCGGCAATTTCCTTGTTGGTCTTGCCGCGAGCCAACTGCTGCAAGACCATCATCTCCCGCCCCGAAAGACGATCCACCATATCGGCTTCACTGGCATTCCCCAGACTGGAGCGCACGGTATGCAAGGCTTGATTGGGAAAGTAACTGTAGCCCGACAATACAGCCTTTATTGCACTGAGCAACTCAGTGAGGTCCTGTTGTTTGCAAACATATCCTGCGGCACCGGATTGCATGCAACGCATCGAAAAATGCCCGGGAGCCTGTGAAGTTAATATCAGTACTTTCATTGGCATCGCTGCCGATGCCAGACGTGCAATGACTTCCAGTCCATCCAGTTTGGGTATTCCAATATCCAGGATGACAATATCCGGCATATGTTCACGAGCTAGTTGCAATGCATCCACACCATTATCTGTTTCTGCAATGACTTCGTAGCCATGACGCTCCATCAGCATACGTACCGCAAGACGAATGACGGGGTGATCATCCACGATCAGCACTTTATTCATGGGCAAGTCCAATTTTCGCTGTTCGAATTTTTAGAGCCCGCACAATAGCCTAGTCGTTTCACCCATGGCATGCCGCTCCCCCCGGCCACCCACACCGAGAGACATTCCCTACAAACAATGCGGAATAATCTTACAAAAAATCTTGAAACACAGCGCGCCAGAAACTTTATCTGTCTCATGATATTTCAGCATTCAACAGTTTTTTGTTTCTATTTACAACCAACACGCCACACAACAACAGATGACCAAGATGATCCGACACACGCCGACGATTAGTCTACCCTTGTAGGGTAATTGATATTTTTCGGCCTGCCCATCACACCAGAAACATCAAACACAAAACCTTACATCAAAAGTCAATTAACAATAAACGAATAGCAAAACAGATATATCCGAACTATAAATCCATCGCTACCATATAAACTCAACACCCTAACAACCACCAACTAACACAACGAGAAAAGACGAACTAATATGAGTAAAAAATATGATAAAACTCAAACAACGAATCACCAACCCCATGACAGTCATCGCGATATTCGCAACACTGTCTGAAACATCGGCCGCCATCTCTCTGCCCTTCCTCGATGACGAAGATAAAGAGATCTACATCTGGTTTTTGATCAGCTTTCCCTTTTATTTGCTTTTTCTTTTCTTCGCCACCCTTAACTTCAATTATCGATCGCTTTACGCGCCTTCCGACTTTGAAAAGGGAAAGCATTTCATAAAGGTGATGGACAACGCAGAGCGTTCAGGTAACGCGCAAGGTCCGCCCGACGAGATCGGCTTACAGCCAAGTCTCTCGGCTCAGTACCCTATTCGGCTGCCTGAGTCACTCAAGGATCTGCACATCATTGATGCGCGGTGGATGAACAAAAAAAATGAGTTCCGCGCCCTTCTGGAAAAGCTTCGCCAGCCCAAGGGGAATCCGGCACACGTTGTCGTGTTTCTCGTTGTTGGCGAATCGGAGACGTTACTGAAAGAAAGCGCACTCAAGTTTTGCCGAAACGCAAAAAAACGCAGCGGCGCAACGTTCTGTATTGCTTACAATTTGAGTTCACGTGACGTGACGGTCATTGATCAATATTGCCGGGCTGACACACAGCAGGCAGTCGCTCTTTAGGATCAATGGGGGGGCGGGCAGGAAGGTATTTAAAACAACAAGAATGTTGAATCGCAATGTCAGACAGAAAATCCCTGTTTTCAAATGTGTGGCCTTGTCCTGGACAAGGCCACACATTCCATCAGCGTGTCAAAGATCTCAGAACAGCTTGCGACCTTTGTTTGCCGCGATACGCATGCGCAGCGCGTTGAGCTTGATGAAGCCCGCCGCGTCGGCCTGGTTGTAGGCGCCGCCATCTTCCTCGAAGGTCGCGATGTTGGCATCGAACAACGATTCGTCGGACTTGCGGCCAGTGACGATCACGTTGCCCTTGTACAGCTTCAGGCGCACGACGCCGTTCACGTGAGCCTGGGACGCATCGATCATCTGTTGCAGCATCAGACGCTCAGGGCTCCACCAGTAACCGGTGTAGATCAGGCTGGCGTATTTAGGCATCAGCTCGTCTTTGAGGTGAGCCACTTCGCGGTCCAGCGTGATCGATTCGATCGCACGGTGGGCGCGCAGCATGATGGTGCCGCCAGGGGTTTCGTAGCAGCCACGGGACTTCATGCCCACGTAACGGTTCTCGACGATGTCGAGACGGCCGATACCGTGTTCGCCACCGATACGGTTCAGAGTCGCCAGCACGGTGGCCGGAGTCATTTCGACGCCGTCCAGTGCAACGATGTCGCCGTTGCGGTAGGTCAGTTCCAGGTACTGCGCCTTGTCTGGAGCCTTCTCCGGGGAGACGGTCCATTTCCACATGTCTTCTTCGTGCTCGGTCCAGGTGTCTTCCAGCACGCCGCCTTCATAGGAGATGTGCAGCAGGTTGGCATCCATCGAGTACGGGGATTTTTTCTTGCCATGACGCTCGATCGGGATCGCGTGCTTTTCAGCGTAATCCATCAGCTTTTCACGGGAGAGCAGGTCCCATTCGCGCCACGGAGCGATCACTTTCACACCTGGCTTCAAGGCATAAGCGCCCAGTTCGAAACGAACCTGGTCGTTACCCTTGCCGGTGGCACCGTGGGAAATGGCGTCAGCGCCGGTTTCGTTGGCGATTTCGATCAGGCGTTTGGCGATCAACGGACGAGCGATGGAAGTACCCAGCAGGTACTCGCCTTCGTAAACGGTGTTGGCGCGGAACATCGGGAATACGAAGTCACGCACGAATTCTTCGCGCAGATCGTCGATGTAGATTTCTTTTACGCCCATGGCCTGAGCCTTGGCGCGAGCCGGCTCGACCTCTTCGCCCTGACCCAGGTCAGCGGTAAAGGTCACCACTTCACAGTTATAAGTATCCTGCAGCCACTTGAGGATCACCGAAGTGTCCAGGCCGCCGGAATACGCCAGAACGACCTTGTTTACGTCCGCCATGCCATCACTCCACGGGGTTCTACGGAAAGCCGTCAAGTCTACCGGTCATGCAGGATAATTTACAGAGGCGCGACAGCTTATGACGACGAAGCGACAGATTATGTCGAGCGGGCGACGATGACAGCCGGTTCAGTATGTCTTCGCGGGGCTCGCCGATGCGGTTGTCTGAGACGCCGGCTGCTCGGTGGGTGCGACCCGCGCCAGGTGCACATTGACCCGACGGTTCTTCGCCCGATTGGCGGCATTGGTGTTGGGTGCCAACGGATAACGCTCGCCGTGAAAACGCACGGTGATCTGCGATTCCTGAAAACCGTTGGCCTTGAAGAACTCCATGACCGCCAGGGCCCGACGCCGCGACAGGTCACGATTGGCCAGGCGATTGCCACTGTTGTCGGAGTGGCCGTCGAGTTCGATGTGATTGACCGTCGGATCGGCCTTCATGAACTCCAGCATGACCTGCAACTGAGCCTTGGCCTGTGCGTCGAGATCCAGGCCGTCGCCGGGAAAGCCGATCTGCGTTTGTTTGACTTGCTCGAAATTCTTCGGCAGCAGCTTCGCCACACAGCTTTGATAATCGTTGAACGCCTTGCTGAACTTGACCGGCAACAACCGCACTTCCGACACCCGGCCATCGCCCGAATAATGTCGAACGACCGGGCTGCGCCCATCCATCAGGCCACTGATCAAGCGTCCGGCCTGAACTTGCGAACTGTTGAACAGCACATTGCCGCTGCCAATCCGCACGGAGCCCAGATTGATGTCGCCCCGCCCCGGCTGCCAGGGCGCTGCGGCTGCCAGCAGGGTCGCCGAGCCGCCGCCGACCATCGAGTTATAGGCTTTCAGACGAAACGTCGCCTGCTCGCCGGCGCGGCGCACGAACTCACCCGAACCGAAATCGGTGATCGGCTGAGTCAGGCGGCACTCGAACTTGTCCCCTTCGACCGTCCACTCGATGCTCTCCAGACGGGTCTGGAAAGTGAGCGCCATCGCGGGAAGGCTGGCAAACACGCTGAGCAAGGCTAAATAACGCTGGCGCACGGGAGGCTCCACTGGCTTCTACAACAAAAAGACCGACACACACATGTTTACGGCATACCTGTTGGATATCGGAAGCTTCCTGCAAAACTTGATAGCGAGTGCCTGAGAGAGTCTTTTCCGGTAGCATTCCCTTCAGTTTGACCCGCCTGGAATCCCCTCATGTCCGACCGCCTGACCCTGCTGCGTCCCGACGACTGGCATATTCATCTTCGCGATGGTGCCGTGTTGACCAATACCGTTGCGGATGTCGCGCGCACCTTTGGTCGCGCCATCATCATGCCCAACCTGGTACCTCCGGTGCGCAACGCCGCTGAAGCCGACGGCTATCGCCAGCGGATTCTCGCTGCACGTCCGGCTGGCAGCCGTTTCGAACCGTTGATGGTCCTTTACCTGACCGACCGCACCCAGCCCGAAGAAATTCGTGAGGCCAAGGCCAGCGGGTTCATTCATGCCGCCAAGTTGTATCCGGCCGGCGCGACCACCAACTCGGACTCTGGCGTCACCAGCATCGACAAGATCTTCCCTGCGCTTGAGGCCATGGCCGAAGTCGGGATGCCTTTGTTGGTTCACGGTGAAGTCACCCGTGGCGATGTCGACGTGTTCGACCGCGAAAAAATCTTCATCGATGAGCACATGCGTCGAGTGGTCGAGCGTTTCCCGACGCTCAAAGTGGTGTTCGAACACATCACCACCGCGGACGCCGTGCAGTTCGTCAACGAGGCTTCGGCCAACGTTGGGGCGACCATCACCGCGCATCACCTCTTGTACAACCGCAACCACATGCTGGTGGGCGGGATTCGGCCGCACTTCTATTGCCTGCCGATCCTCAAGCGCAATACGCACCAGGAAGCCCTGCTCGACGCCGCCACCAGCGGCAGCGAAAAGTTCTTCCTCGGCACCGACTCGGCGCCTCACGCCCAGCATGCCAAAGAAGCCGCGTGCGGCTGTGCCGGTTGCTACACCGCTTATGCAGCGATCGAGATGTACGCCGAAGCGTTCGAACAACGTAACGCACTGGACAAGCTCGAAGCCTTCGCCAGCCTCAACGGCCCGCGCTTCTATGGCCTGCCGGTGAACACCGATCGCATTACTCTGGTCCGCGACGAGTGGACCGCCCCAACCAGCCTGCCATTTGGCGAGCTGACCGTTATCCCGCTGCGCGCCGGTGAAAAACTGCGCTGGCGCCTGCTGGAGGAACACGCGTGAGTGAAGACCATTACGACGACGAACAGGACGGTCAAGGCGGCGGAGGTGGTCCACGCCACCCGATGGCAGCTCGATTCCGTGGATACCTGCCAGTCGTTGTCGACGTTGAAACCGGTGGTTTCAACTCTGCCACTGACGCTTTGCTGGAAATAGCCGCTACCACGATCGCCATGGACGAGAAGGGTTTTGTCTACCCTGACCACACCTACTTCTTCCGCGTCGAGCCTTTTGAAGGCGCCAACATCGAAGCGGCCGCGCTGGAGTTCACCGGGATCAAACTCGATCACCCGCTGCGCATGGCGGTGAGTGAAGAAGCGGCGCTGACCGATATCTTCCGTGGCATCCGCAAGGCGTTGAAAGCCAACGGCTGCAAGCGGGCGATTCTGGTCGGGCACAACAGCAGCTTCGATCTGGGCTTCCTGAATGCGGCGGTTGCGCGCCTGGACATGAAGCGCAATCCGTTTCATCCGTTCTCCAGCTTCGACACGGCCACCCTGGCCGGTCTGGCGTACGGTCAGACGGTGCTGGCGAAAGCCTGTCAGGCCGCCGATATCGACTTCGACGGTCGCGAGGCTCACTCGGCTCGCTACGACACCGAGAAGACGGCCGAGCTGTTCTGCGGCATCGTCAATCGCTGGAAACAGATGGGCGGCTGGGAAGACTACAACGACTGATCGGCTTTTCGTAGGAGCCGGCTTGCTGGCGATTCAGCCACCGTGGTTTGTCTGATTACCGAGGTGCCTGGATCGCCAGCAAGCCGGCTCCTACAGGAATCACCGCTTCTCCGCCCATAAAAAAACCGGCCTCAACGGCCGGTTTTTTTGTGCCTCGAATGCGCCTTACAGGGCAGCAGCATTCTCGGTCAGGTAAGCCGCGACGCCTTCGGTCGAAGCGGTCATGCCTTTGTCGCCTTTTTTCCAGTTGGCAGGGCAAACTTCGCCGTGCTCTTCGTGGAATTGCAGAGCGTCGACCAGACGGATCAGCTCTTCGATGTTACGGCCCAGCGGCAGGTCGTTGATGATCTGCGAACGGACAACGCCTTTGTCGTCGATCAGGAACGCGCCACGGAAAGCCACGCCGCCTTCGGATTCAACATCGTAGGCCTTGGCGATTTCGTGCTTCAGGTCGGCTGCCATGGTGTAGCGAACTTCGCCGATGCCGCCATTGTTGACCGGGGTGTTGCGCCACGCGTTGTGGGTGAAGTGCGAGTCGATCGAAACAGCGATCACTTCAACGTTGCGTGCCTTGAAGTCGGACATGCGGTTGTCCAGAGCGATCAGCTCGGATGGGCAAACGAAGGTGAAGTCCAACGGGTAGAAGAACACCAGGCCGTATTTGCCTTTGATGGCCGACGACAGGGTGAAGCTGTCGACGATTTCGCCATTGCCGAGTACGGCCGGTACGGTGAAGTCAGGGGCTTGCTTGCCTACGAGTACGCTCATTGAATATCTCCTGGTGTAAAAACGTGAAGTTCCGGGTTTGCGCCAGCCTGCCACCCTCAGGCGACAGCCCTGTGACACCCACCCGCTTCATAAGGACCGGCCATCATACACTGCGTTTTTGAGCTGTCCTCAACGGATTTTCACCGACAGGCCAAATTCCCGGCGACACGCTTACTGGCAGATTGCCCGAGGAAAACCGTTCGTCAGTCACCCTCGCTTATAACGCAAAGCTTTCAGAAACCACTTTGACAATCATTCTCGTTAACATTAAGATCCATCGCAATTGAGTCATAACCAGCGACGGTTTCAGTTATGTATGTCTGCCTCTGCACTGGCGTCACCGACGGACAAATCCGCGAAGCAATCTATGAAGGTTGCTGCAGCTACAAGGAAGTCCGCCAAGCTACCGGCGTAGCCAGCCAATGCGGCAAATGCGCCTGCCTTGCCAAGGAAGTGGTGCGTGAAACCCTGACCAAATTGCAAACAGCCCAGGCTGCGATTCCTTTCCCGGTAGAATTTACTGCCGCGTAAATACCCCATTCCAAAGAACCGGACTTCATGTCCGCCTATATTTAGCTTTATATTTTAAAGAATTCTATACAAAACAAGGGCTTGCAGCGATGCAGGCCCTTGTCGTTTCTGGTCGTGGTTACTCATGGGTTACGCTGGCACTTCATGCAAACGTACGATATTCGGTTGCCCTCGGTGTTCGGCCTGCCACAAGTCATAGGCTGCCTTCATGGCCAGCCACTGGCGGCCGGTGCTTATACCGGCGAGTTCCAAGCGCAGCGCCAGGTCAGCAGAAATCGCTGCATGACCGTTGAGCACGGTGGCCACGCGAATAGCGTCCCCGCTTTCGACTTTGCTGACATTTCTCGCTCTCCTTCTCCTTGCTCAAGGGCCGACCAAAGTTGTTTGGCTACTGGGAGCTAAAATTTCCTGTTCCCTCCTGCTTTGATGTTCCGGCCGAGAGAGTTTCCTGCCGAATTGACGCAATCCAATGTCACTGCTACACAAATAGCATGCGACACAAACTCGGGGGAGGGCGCTTTGTTAAATCTCAGCCTGGTAAAAAACGTTTATGCGCTCATCCTGATTAGCGTCACGATATCCGCCTTTGCGCAGATCGCCCTCAAGGCCGGCATGGACTCCCCTTCCGTCCAGAAGGTGACCGCAGAAGGAGGGGCACGAGTATCAGCATTGCTCGATATTGCCCTCAACCCCCTAATATTGCTCGGCCTTTTCCTGTATTTCAGCAGTGCGGCGGTCTGGCTGATGGTGCTATCCAAGGTGCAGGTCAGTTTCGCCTATCCGTTCGTGGCACTGGGCTTTGTGCTAACGGCCGTGCTCGGCCGCCTCGTCTTCAATGACACCTTCTCCGCAGCCAAGGTCATCGGCACATTGCTGATCATGAGCGGGGTTGTCGTGATGGCGAGGGGGGCGTGACGTCATGACGAACATGAACGAAATCGATGACGCGCCGATTCCGCTTTGCGTGGATCTGGATGGCACACTGGTGCGCACCGACATGCTGCTCGAAACATTTCTGTTGCTTGCAAAGACCTCGCCTCTCTCGCTCGCCTCCCTGCCGGGCTGGCTCATGAAGGGCAAGGCGAGCCTCAAGCACCGCATCGCCGAGCGAGTAACGATCGATGCAGCTAGCCTCCCCTATCGCACCGATGTGCTAGTCCTGATCGAAACCGCCCGCGCAGCGCAGCGCCCTATCATTCTTGCCACGGCATCATGCGCTTGCGTCGCCAATGGTATTACGGACCATCTGGGCCTCTTCGACGAGGTACTGTGCAGCGACGAAGGCACCAATCTTTCCTCCCACGCCAAGGCTAGTATGCTCGTCGAACGCTTTGGCGAACGAGGCTTCGACTATATCGGCAACGACAAAGCGGACTTGCCCGTATTCGCACGGGCGCGCCGGGCGTTTCTGGTTTCCTCACAGGACGGCCTGAGGCAAGCGGCGCGGGATAGCAATCACGACATTGATTTTATAGAGGATCCAAGCGGTGGTTTTCGTGTCTGGTGGAGAGCCCTGCGCATTCAGCAGTGGCTGAAGAATCTCCTTGTCTTCGTCCCCCTGCTAGCGGCGCATCAGGTGACGAATCCGCAACTATTGTTCTGGGCGATCCTTGCCTTCATCTCGTTCAGCCTGTGCGCCTCGTCCGTCTATCTGCTGAATGATCTGCTCGACCTGCCCGCAGATCGCAAGCATCACCGCAAGAAGAATCGGCCTTTTGCCGCTGGGACCTTGTCCGTGAAATCGGGCATCGCCGCCATCCCCTTGCTGCTTGGTTCATCCCTGATACTTGCGCTGCAATTGCCGCCACGCTTTCTCGTTGTGCTCGGTGTCTACTATTTTCTGACCGCTGCCTATTCCTTCCTGCTGAAGAAGCAGGTGATCGTCGATGTGATGATACTGGCCAGCCTTTATTCGATTCGTGTCATAGCGGGCGCCGCCGCGACGGATATCAAACCGTCCTTTTGGTTACTCGCTTTTTCCATGTTCATCTTCCTCAGTCTTGCCCTGGTGAAGCGTTACTCGGAGCTGCGGGATACTGCCTTTTCGGTCAAGTCGTTGCCTGGTCGCGGTTATCGTCCTGAAGATCTGCCGGTGGTGCTGGCGCTTGGCTCATCCAGCGGCATGATCAGCGTTCTGATCCTCGCCATGTACACGCAGGCCGAGATTGTGCCCGTCATGTATCCTTCGCACGAATGGTTGTGGTTTGCGCCTTCGCTCATGCTCTATTGGACTGCACGCCTGTGGATGAAGACTGTGCGAGGCGAGGTGGATGAAGACCCCGTGCTCTTCGCGGCGCGGGACTGGCAGAGCATCGTCGTGGTAGCACTGATGGGCTGCACCTTCTTCATGGCAATAAGTGGTCCTTCCTTATGGTGAACACAACATGGCTACTCGCACAGGCCAGCTTCAAGTCAGGTGTCTTGCCCATTCTGATGCTGACTTTTGCGATCCGGTTGATATGGGGACTATTGGTTCCAGTAAGCCCTGTATCGGACGCGAACATGTATCACAGCTTCGCGCAGGAAATCGCCGCAGGCCGAGGCTATGTCTATCCTGGTGGTGAAGCCACGGCTTTCTGGCCTGTTGGCCCGTCCGCCCTTTACGGCGCCTTTTATGCGTTGTTGGGCGTGCATGGCTGGGTAGTCATTCTTGTCAACCTGATTCTCAGCTCTATATCGGTAGCTGGAATCTATCAACTCGGCCTTTTGTATTTTGACAGGACGATCGCACGCATCGCGGCGCTGCTATTCGCCTTCTGGCCCGCATGGATCGCCTTCACCACCGTTCCAAACAGCGAATTGCCTCTCATGACGCTGGTGATCTGGGCTTTTGTGGCTCGTGGTACGGGGAAGTTGCCGCACTGGGCTCGCACCGTTCTGTCGACTGCTCTTCTGGTCGCCGCCGCATTCATGCGGCCGACGGCTCTACCGCTAATTGTTTTGCTACCGCTTCTGGATCAGCCCTTCCGTAAACCGGCGCAAACTGTTCTGCACGTCATTCTGGCGCTGGTCGTCGCAGCAATATTGCTGACTCCTTGGGCAGAGCGTAATCGCGCTTTATTTGGCGAGCCGGTACTTATTTCTGCGAATTTCGGTATCAATCTGTGGATGGGCAATAACCCCCAGGCAAATGGGGCCTATATGTCGGTGCCCGAAATAAATCTCAATACAAAAAACGAAGTAGTCCGCGATAACCATTACAAAGGTCTCGCGCTCGACTTCATTCGCGAAAATCCAGGTCTCTATCTTCGGTTATGCCTGAACCGGGTCGCCCACAGCTTTGATCGCGAAAGCATCGGCATAGCATGGAACCAGAACTCGCTAGCTCCTGCATTGCAACCGATACTCAAGGCTGGCTCTGCCGCCTATTGGTTAGCAATTTTCTCCCTCTCTCTCATTGGCGTCGGAATATTTCTCCGGGAAAATCCTTTGCGTTTTTTCGATCCGCTGGTGGTAACGCCCGCCTTGTTTGCAACCGTGGCTCTGCTGATCGTCGGCCAGGATCGCTATCATATGCCGATGACGCCGTTCATCGCCTTGTTTGCTGCCTTTTTCATCAATCACATCCTGCACCGTCGATCATCTCGATCAGTGCCGGATACTGCTGCTTAGTTATGATTCGTATGTTCATTTAAGTTTCAATAAGTTAGGTTTGACACTCTTAGTTGTGCGGCTCAAACTCCGGTTTATAGACAGCTATTACAGGGCAGGACCCCATCATGAAAGGCGACATTACAGTCATCCAGCATCTCAACAAGATCCTTGCCAATGAGCTGGTCGCGATCAATCAGTATTTTCTGCATGCGCGCATGTATGAAGATTGGGGTCTGAACAAGCTCGGAAAGCACGAATACCACGAGTCCATCGACGAGATGAAACACGCGGACAAGCTGATCAAGCGCATCCTGTTCCTGGAAGGCCTGCCTAACGTGCAGGACCTGGGCAAGCTGCAGATCGGCGAACACACCCAGGAAATGCTTGAGTGCGACCTGCGTATCGAACGCACCGGCCATGCCGACCTGAAAGTCGCGATCGCTCATTGTGAAACCGTTGGCGACTACGGTAGCCGTGAACTGCTCGAAGATATTCTTGAATCCGAAGAAGAACATATCGACTGGCTGGAAACCCAACTGGGCCTGATCGATAAAATCGGTCTTGAGAACTATCTGCAATCGCAGATGGGCGACGACGAGTAAGTTAGCGCCCGTTAGATTCAAGACAATAAAAAGCCCCGCTCTCTTTTAAGAGGCGGGGCTTTTTTGTGCCTTCGCTTTTGTAGGAGCTGGCTTGCCAGCGATGCAGGCGCTGCGGTTTATCAAGAAACCGCGTTATCGTTCATCGCGAGCAAGCTTGCTCCTACAGAGACCGCATCAGGCTTCGGTCTTGGCAGCAGCGGCGGCTTCAACAGCCGCTTTGATGGTGCTTTGCAGCGAACCGTCTGCAGCCATCTCGGTCATGATGTCGCTACCGCCGACCAGCTCACCACCAACCCACAGTTGCGGGAAAGTTGGCCAGTTGGCGTATTTTGGCAGGTTGGCGCGGATTTCCGGGTTCTGCAGGATATCCACGTAAGCAAACTTTTCACCACATGCCATCACGGCCTGTGCGGCTTTCGCGGAGAAGCCACACTGCGGGGCATTCGGCGAACCTTTCATGTAAAGCAGAATGGTGTTGTTGGCAATCTGCTCTTTAATCGTTTCGATGATATCCATGAAGCACCTCGGCTGAACTTTCCGACTCGGGGGTCGGCACGGTGGCGCATTGTAACGGAAAGCCGAGCGCCATGCTCGGTCTCCCCGACAGACTCAATCAAGCCGCCGCTACGGTCACCGGCACACCGTTCAATGCCGCATTCCCCGACAACTCATCGAGCTGACACTCGTCGGTCAGATCATTGGCACTGGAACCTGGCTGGCCGCTGGCAATCGTCATCTGCACGCCAGGCCGCGCATGGCCCCAACCGTGCGGCAGGCTGACCACTCCTTTCATCATATCCTGACTGCCCAGCACTTCCACTTCGATCATGCCGACCCGGGAACTGACCCGCACCCGCTGCCCATCGCTGAGCCCGCGACTGGCCAGGTCGTCCGGATGCATCAGCAACTGATGACGCGGCTTGCCCTTCACCAGTCGGTGGTAGTTGTGCATCCACGAGTTATTGCTGCGCACGTGACGACGGCCAATCATCAGCAGTTCATCGGCCGCCGGTGCTTGCAGCGCCGCAAATCGCGAGAGGTCGGCAAGGATCGCCGCCGGTGCTGCCTGAACGCGCTGGTTGGCGGTTTTCAGGCGTGGCGCCAGATTAGATTTCAGTGCGCCAAGGTCGACGCCATGCGGTTGATCAAACAGCGTCGCCAAAGACAGCTTGTACGGCGAGGCGTCGCCATACAGCCCCATTCGCAAACCACGATCGATCATCTGCGCAGGGGGAATCGTCGGTTTCAGTTCCTTGCCGGTCTTCGCGGCAAAGGCCTTGGCCAGCCCGACGAAAATCTCCCAGTCGTGCAACGCGCCTTCCGGCTTGGCCAGGATCGCTCGGTTGAACCGGCTGACGTTACGCACCGCAAACATGTTGAACGTGGTGTCGTAGTGATCGTTTTCCAGAGCGGAAGTGGACGGCAGGATCAGGTCGGCATAGCGCGTGGTTTCGTTGATGTACAAGTCAACACTGACCATGAACTCCAACCCGTCCAGCGCCTGCTCCAGTTGCCGGCCATTGGGCGTCGACAACACCGGATTGCCGGCCACGGTAATCAGCGCGCGAACCTGCCCTTCCCCTTCGGTGAGCATCTCTTCGGCCAGCGCCGACACCGGCAGCTCGCCGCTGTATTCCGGACGCCCGGACACGCGGCTCTGCCACAGATTGAAATGCCCGCCCGAGGTAGACGCCACCAGGTCCACCGCCGGTTCGGTGCACACCGCGCCACCGACGCGATCAAGGTTGCCGGTGACCAGGTTGATCAACTGCACCAGCCAATGACACAACGTGCCGAACGCCTGGGTGGAAACGCCCATACGGCCATAGCAAACCGCTGTCGGCGCCGCTGCGAAGTCCCGCGCCAATTGGCGGATCTGCTCGGCCGGCACGGCACACAGCGGGCTCATGGCTTCGGCGGTGAAAGCCGCGACGGCCTCGCGCACGTCATCCAGGCCGTCGACCGGCAAATGGCTGTCGCGGGTCAACCCTTCAGCAAACAACGTGTTGAGCAGCCCGAACAGCAATGCTGCGTCGCCGCCCGGACGGACGAACAGATGCTGATCGGCAATCGCAGCCGTTTCGCTGCGACGCGGATCGACCACCACCACTTTGCCGCCCCGGGCCTGTATCGCTTTCAGGCGCTTTTCGACATCCGGCACGGTCATGATGCTGCCGTTGGAGGCCAGCGGATTACCACCAAGAATCAACATGAAATCGGTGTGATCGATGTCCGGGATCGGCAACAGCAGACCGTGGCCGTACATCAAATGGCTGGTCAGGTGATGAGGCAACTGATCGACCGAGGTCGCGGAAAACCGGTTGCGGGTTTTCAGCAGGCCAAGAAAGTAATTGCTGTGGGTCATCAGCCCGTAGTTGTGCACGCTGGGGTTGCCTTGATAAACCGCCACCGAGTTCTGCCCGTGGCGCTCCTGTATCCCTGCCAGACGTTCGGCGACCAGGTTGAAGGCATCTTCCCACTCGATCGGCTGCCATTCGCTGCCAACGCGCAGCATCGGCTGACGCAGGCGGTCAGGATCGTTCTGGATGTCTTGCAGGGCAACGGCCTTGGGGCAGATGTGCCCGCGGCTGAACGTATCGAGGGCATCGCCCTTGATCGAGGTGATCTGCACATCGCCATCGAGCTCGGTGGTCTCGATGGTCAGGCCGCAGATGGCTTCACACAGGTGGCACGCACGGTGATGGAGAGTCTTGGTCATGGCCAGTCTCTGTCTTGTTCTGGGCGGGCAATAACGACCGCGGGAACAAAACTATGGCGCGTGCCCCGCCACTGCGCCAGCGACGTTCGTCTTGTGAATCGGCGGCCATCAGGCCAGCCGATGACCGCTCGGGATCAGTTCGACGGCAGCCTCGGCGGCGCCTGCAACTGAATCTCCTGGATGGTTTCAATCTGTTCGTGGGCGACATGCACGCCGGTGAGCTCGCCGATCAGCCGCCAGTGCTCGTCGAGCCCTGTGCTGATGGTGGCCATGCGGTCGATCATCCGCCGGCCAGCGGCCCTGGTCACCTCGTCGTTACTTCGCAAAAGCTCAAAGGACATTGAGGTCATGGAAGCGGTGAGATGCGTCAGTGAGCGGGCCGTGAGACCTAGTAATTCCATCAATTGCTGTTCTTTCGATTCCATTCCGAAGGCTTCCTGCGTCGCTCGTGACTTAGTTATAACCCAGCACATTGCATTAGCAAGTGTTACAAACGAGGCACATTGCCATCAGCTGGCTGGAATGCCGGGTCAGAAACCGACCATCAGCGCACCATGCCCGCCCTGTTTGATTGCAAAGCCCCGCAGCCGCAGTGTACAAATGAGCAGCTGCTGTCAGGAAACAGGCTTCAAAAGCGCTACTGTGGTCACCCCATAGCCCCTCTGAAATCCCCTAAAAACCGTAGCCCTATTGGTAAGACGCGACATTTAATTATAAGATCGCGCCTTCCCCTATTTCGTCGCCCTGTGCGGCTTACGCCGCAGGTCTCGCCCGTTTTCCAGTTAAACAAGGCTTTGAGCATCTGCGGTTTGTAGCAAAAAGGTAGTCAATGATGAGCGCAAGGCACTTTCTCTCCCTGATGGATTGCACGCCCGAAGAGCTGGTCAGCGTGATCCGTCGAGGCGTTGAGCTCAAAGACCTGCGTAACCGCGGCGTACTGTTCGAGCCTCTGAAAAACCGCGTGCTCGGGATGATTTTCGAGAAGTCCTCGACCCGTACCCGGATCTCGTTCGAGGCCGGCATGATCCAGCTCGGTGGCCAGGCAATCTTCCTGTCGCCGCGCGACACGCAACTGGGCCGTGGCGAACCGATCGGCGACGCCGCCATTGTCATGTCGAGCATGCTCGATGCGGTGATGATCCGTACGTTTTCCCACAGCACCCTGACCGAATTCGCCGCCAATTCGCGCGTCCCGCTGATCAACGGCCTGTCCGATGACCTGCACCCGTGCCAGTTGCTGGCCGACATGCAAACCTTCCTCGAACATCGCGGCTCGATCCAGGGCAAGACCGTTGCCTGGATCGGCGACGGCAACAACATGTGCAACAGCTATATAGAAGCGGCGATCCAGTTCGACTTCCAGTTGCGCATCGCGTGCCCTGAAGGCTATGAACCCAATCCTGAGTTTGTGGCCAGCGCCGGTGACCGCGTGACCATCGTCCGGGATCCGAAGGACGCCGTGCGCGGCGCGCACCTGGTGAGCACCGACGTCTGGACCTCCATGGGCCAGGAAGAGGAAACCGCCAAGCGCCTGAAGCTGTTCGCACCGTTCCAGGTCAACCGTGCCCTGCTGGACCTGGCCGCCGAAGACGTGCTGTTCATGCATTGCCTGCCCGCCCACCGTGGCGAGGAAATCAGCCTTGACCTGCTCGATGACCCGCGCTCAGTCGCCTGGGACCAAGCGGAAAACCGTCTTCACGCACAAAAGGCCCTGCTCGAGTTTCTCGTTCCGCCTTCGTACCACCACGCATGAGCCAGCCATTACTGCTTAACCTGCGCAACCTCGCTTGCGGTTATCAAGACCAGCGCGTCGTGCAGAACCTCAACCTGCATTTGAATGCCGGTGATATCGGTTGCCTGCTCGGTTCTTCGGGTTGCGGCAAAACCACGACGCTGCGGGCGATTGCCGGTTTTGAACCGGTGCACGAAGGTGAAATCACCCTGGCGGGCGAGACGATCTCCAGCGCCGGCTTCACCCTCGCACCGGAGAAACGCCGGATCGGCATGGTGTTCCAGGATTACGCACTGTTTCCGCATTTGAGCGTGGCCGAAAACATCGCGTTCGGGATTCGCAAGCATCCGCAAAAGGATCGCGTGACCGAAGAGCTGCTGGAACTGGTCAACCTGAAAAACCTCGGCAAACGCTTTCCGCACGAGCTTTCCGGCGGTCAGCAACAGCGTGTTGCCCTGGCTCGCGCCCTGGCGCCGGAACCGCAACTGCTGCTGCTCGACGAACCGTTCTCCAACCTCGACGGCGAACTGCGGCGCAAGCTCAGCCACGAAGTGCGCGATATCCTCAAGGCCCGTGGCACCAGCGCAATTCTGGTGACCCACGACCAGGAAGAAGCCTTCGCGGTAAGCGATCATGTCGGGGTTTTCAAGGAAGGTCGCCTGGAACAGTGGGACACGCCCTACAACCTGTATCACGAACCGCTGACGCCCTATGTGGCCAGTTTCATCGGCCAGGGATACTTCATTCGTGGTCAGCTGAGCAGCCCGGAATCGGTGCAGACCGAGCTGGGTGAGTTGCGCGGCAATCGGGCCTACACCTGGCCGATTGGTGGTGCCGTGGACGTATTGTTGCGCCCGGACGATATCGTTTATGCACCGGACAGTGGCTTGAAGGCGCGGATTGTCGGCAAGTCGTTCCAGGGTGCGTCGACGTTGTATCGGTTGCAGATGCCCACCGGCGCGCAGCTGGAATCGATTTTCCCGAGCCATGCCGATCATCTGGTCGGTGCAGAAGTTGGCATTCGGGTTGCCGCTGAACACCTGGTGTTGTTCCAGGCGTCCGGCAGCATCGCCGCGCAGATTCCGACGGTCGAATCCGGCGTTCGGCGTTACAGCACTGCCAGCTGATACCTGAATCTGTAGGAGCCGGCTTGCTGGCTCCTACAGGGGTTGGGGTTAACCCAACATCAGCATTACGCTCGCAACCAGCGTCGCATTCCCGCCGATCTTCACCCGATCGCCTTCCAGCCGACAGAACAACTCCCCGCCTCGCTTCGAACACTGATACGCCGTCAGGCTCGACTTGCCCAAACGCTTCGACCAATACGGGATCAAACTGCAATGGGTCGAACCGGTCACCGGGTCCTCATTGATACCGATCGCCGGCGCGAAGTACCGCGACACAAAATCATGCTTGCTGCCCTTGGCGGTGACGATGGCGCCCGGCCACGGCAGTTTGGCCAACGCGACCATGTCGGGCTGACAGTCGAGCACGGCCTGCTCCGACTCCAGCACCACGAATAATTCATTCGAACCCAACACATCGACCACGTCGACGCCCAAGGCGCGTTCGACATCCAGTGTCACGCCGACTGCAGACGGCACGATTGCCGGGAAATCCAGCCACAAGCGGCCGCCCTCACGACTCACGCTCAGCGGGCCGGATTTACAAATGAAGTCCAGGCGTTCGACCGGCTCTTTATAGATCTCGAACAAGACATAAGCGCTGGCCAAGGTCGCATGCCCACACAAAGGCACCTCGGTGGTCGGAGTGAACCAGCGGATGTGCCAACCCTGCCCTTCACGCACCACAAAGGCGGTTTCGGCGAGGTTATGTTCAGCGGCGATTTTCTGCATCAACTCATCGGCGAGCCACGCATCGAGGCGATAGACCATCGCCGGGTTGCCGCTGAACGGTCGATCACTGAACGCGTCGACCTGATGGAACTCAAGCTGCATAACCTTCTCCCTGATTCAGGCGCGGCCGATATCGGCGAACTTGGCCTGGGTATGTTCGGCCAGCACCGCGGGGGCCAGTTCCACTTCCAGGCCACGTCGACCGGCACTGACGAAAATGCTGGCAAAGGGCTGGGCCGAATTATCGATAAACGTGCGCAGGCGCTTTTTCTGTCCCAGCGGGCTGATGCCGCCCAACAGATAACCCGTCGAGCGCTGCGCGGCGGCAGGGTCGGCCATTTCGACTTTTTTCACCCCGGCGGCATGCGCCAGGCCCTTCAAGTCCAGACTTCCGACGACCGGCACCACCGCCACCAGCAATTCCCCTTTTTCACTGGCCGCCAGTAACGTCTTGAATACTTGCGCCGGGTCCAGCCCCAGTTTCTCCGCGGCCTCCAAGCCGTAGGACGCCGCCTTCGGATCATGTTCGTAACTGTGCACGCGATGTTCGGCACGAACTTTTTTCAACAAATCCAATGCGGGGGTCATGACAGCTCCAGACTGGGCGGCAGAGAAAAAATACTGCGTTGGATTCTAGGACATTGCTCCATAAAAGGCTCTATCACGGCAGCGTTTCCAGCGCTTGGGGCGGCTCTTTACCGTTCGTCAGAGTTCGTCCGGCCCACAAAACAAAACGATCATTCATGTGACTAATAGTTTCAATGTGACCGACGGTTCACTTTCGACCTTTGACAGCAGTGTTTCTTGTCTATATTTTTTCGAATCTGAATACAGTACAACGTGACAACGCAGCACCCAGCAGTAAGCCAGGAACAGGATGGGGATCCTGCCCTGGTGAAAATCGCGCTTTGGCCATGACGAAAAAAGCGCCAGACAACAAAAACAAAGAGGTTTTCAATGACAACTGCTTTACAACAACCGTCGCTTTCGAGCCAATGCATGGCCGAGTTTCTGGGCACTGCACTGCTGATCTTTTTTGGTACCGGTTGCGTTGCCGCGCTCAAGGTCGCGGGTGCCAGCTTTGGCTTGTGGGAAATCAGCATCATCTGGGGCGTCGGCGTCAGCATGGCGATCTACCTGACCGCCGGGGTTTCGGGTGCTCATCTCAATCCTGCCGTGAGCATCGCGCTGAGCATTTTCGCTGACTTCGAAAAACGCAAACTGCCGTTCTATATTCTTGCCCAGGTGGCCGGCGCCTTCTGCGGCGCGTTGTTGGTTTACACGCTGTACAGCAATCTATTCTTCGATTACGAACAAACTCACCATATGGTTCGCGGCACTCAAGCCAGCCTCGAACTGGCGTCAGTGTTCTCCACCTTCCCCAACCCGGCCTTGTCCACCGCCCAGGCCTTCCTGGTTGAAGTGATCATCACCGCCGTCCTGATGGGCG
Source organism: Pseudomonas sp. PDM03 (assembly GCF_014852385.1). Taxonomy (NCBI): domain Bacteria; kingdom Pseudomonadati; phylum Pseudomonadota; class Gammaproteobacteria; order Pseudomonadales; family Pseudomonadaceae; genus Pseudomonas; species Pseudomonas sp. PDM03. The sequence goes on from NZ_JACVBM010000004.1 coordinate 306,011, forward strand.
TGATCATGTCCCTGACCGATGACAACAACGGTCTGCCAAACGGGCCGATGGCGCCGCTGCTGATCGGCCTGCTGATCGCGGTGATCGGCAGTTCGATGGGCCCGCTGACCGGTTTTGCGATGAACCCGGCGCGTGACTTCGGTCCCAAACTGATGACTTTCTTTGCTGGCTGGGGTGAAATTTCCTTCACCGGCGGCCGTGATATCCCGTATTTCCTGATCCCGATTTTTGCACCGATTGTCGGTGCCTGCCTCGGTGCTGCAGCGTATCGCGGGCTGATTGCCCGTCATCTGCCCAGCGCCGAACCTGCTACAAAGGACGCAACACCGGCCATTGACGGCAAACCAAGAACTTCTTGATACCGTAGGCGCGTGATCCTGCCCATTTGGTCCCGCGCCTGACCTCACTCCCTTTTTTCGTCCAAGGCAATCGACATGACCGACATTCAGAATAAGAACTACATCATTGCCCTCGATCAGGGTACGACCAGCTCCCGCGCGATCATTTTCGACCGCGACGCGAACGTGGTTTGCACCGCCCAGCGCGAATTCGCCCAGCATTACCCGCAAGCCGGTTGGGTCGAACACGACCCGATGGAAATCTTCGCCACCCAAAGCGCCGTGATGGTCGAGGCCCTGGCGCAAGCCGGCCTGCATCACGACCAGGTCGCGGCCATCGGCATCACCAACCAGCGCGAAACCACTGTGGTCTGGGACAAGACCACCGGCCGCCCGATCTACAACGCGATCGTCTGGCAGTGCCGCCGCAGCACCGAGATCTGCCAACAGCTCAAACGTGACGGCCACGAGCAATACATCAGCGACACCACCGGCCTGGTCACCGACCCGTACTTCTCCGGCACCAAACTCAAGTGGATCCTCGACAACGTCGAAGGCAGCCGCGAGCGTGCGCGCAAAGGCGAACTGCTGTTCGGCACCGTGGACAGCTGGCTGATCTGGAAATTTACCGGCGGCAAAGTCCACGTCACCGATTACACCAACGCCTCGCGCACCATGCTCTTCAACATCCACACCCTGGAGTGGGATGCGAAGATGCTGGAGGTGCTGGATATTCCGCGCGAGATGCTGCCGGAAGTTAAATCCTCGTCAGAAATCTACGGCCACACCAAAAGCGGCATCGCCATCGGCGGTATCGCCGGTGATCAGCAGGCTGCCTTGTTCGGCCAGATGTGCGTCGAGCCAGGCCAGGCGAAAAACACCTACGGCACCGGTTGCTTCCTGCTGATGAACACCGGCGACAAAGCGGTGAAGTCCAAGCACGGCATGCTGACCACCATCGCTTGCGGCCCGCGTGGCGAAGTGGCCTACGCGCTGGAAGGCGCGGTGTTCAACGGCGGCTCCACCGTTCAGTGGCTGCGTGACGAACTGAAAATCATCAACGACGCCCACGACACCGAATACTTCGCCAACAAGGTCAAGGACAGCAACGGCGTGTACCTGGTGCCAGCCTTCACCGGCCTGGGCGCTCCGTACTGGGACCCCTATGCCCGTGGCGCATTGTTCGGCCTGACTCGCGGCGTACGCGTGGATCACATCATTCGTGCAGCGCTGGAGTCGATTGCCTACCAGACTCGCGACGTGCTCGACGCCATGCAGCAGGATTCCGGCGAACGCCTGAAAGCATTGCGTGTGGATGGCGGCGCGGTGGCAAACAACTTCTTGATGCAATTCCAGGCCGACATCCTCGGCACTCAGGTTGAGCGCCCGCAAATGCGCGAAACCACCGCACTCGGTGCGGCGTACCTGGCCGGTCTGGCGTGTGGCTTCTGGGGTAGCCTGGAAGAACTGCGCGGCAAGGCAGTGATCGAGCGCGAATTCGAGCCGACTCTGGACGAAACCGCCAAGGAAAAACTCTACGCTGGCTGGAAAAAAGCGGTCAGCCGCACGCGTGACTGGGAACCTCATGAAGGCGCTGAATAAGCCAACGTAAGTACTCGTATCTGTATGTAACTGGTAGGGAGCAGATTCCTGCGGCATCATGGGCAAATTTTGCACGGCAGCCCAAAGGAAGCCCCATGAATCTGCCTCCCCGTCAGCAGCAAATCCTCGAACTGGTCCGCGAACGCGGCTATGTCAGCATCGAGGAAATGGCCACGCTGTTCGTCGTTACACCGCAGACCATCCGCCGCGACATCAATCAGCTCGCGGAATCCAATTTATTGCGTCGCTACCACGGTGGCGCAGCCTACGATTCCAGTGTCGAAAACACCGCCTACGCCATGCGTGCCGATCAGATGCGCGATGAAAAGCAGCGTATCGGCGAAGCCATTGCCGCACAGATCCCCGATCACGCCTCGCTGTTCATCAACATCGGTACGACCACCGAATCGATCGCACGGGCGCTGCTCAACCACAACCACCTGAAGATCATCACCAACAACCTGCATGTGGCTTCGATGCTCAGCGCCAAGGACGACTTCGACGTTCTGCTGACCGGTGGCAATGTGCGGCGCGACGGTGGCGTGGTCGGTCAGGCAAGTGTCGACTTCATCAACCAGTTCAAGGTCGACTTCGCCCTCGTCGGTATCAGCGGTATTGATGAAGATGGCAGCCTGCTGGACTTCGATTATCAGGAAGTGCGGGTGTCGCAGGCGATCATCGCCAATGCGCGGCAGGTGATTCTGGCAGCGGACTCCAGCAAATTCGGGCGCAATGCCATGATTCGCCTGGGGCCGATCAGCTTGATCGATTGCCTGGTGACGGATCAGCAGCCAGTGCCGGCGCTGGCGCAGTTGTTGAGTCAGCACAAGATTCGGTTGGAGGTTGTTTAACCCCTCTGACTGCTAAACAACCTCCTTGTAGGAGCCGGCTTGCTGGCGATGGCGTCTTCAAGGCCGCCATCGCCAGCAAGCCGGCTCCTACAAAATGCGTGCCCCCGCAATCCCCCCTCGGCTACTAATGTTCGTAAATTTTCCTTTAACGGCCCTTCGATCAGTATTTTCAATCGAAGTTAACTGGCTGTGGGCGGCTTGATGGGCTACCATTTTCGCAAATGAACATTAATGTTCGAAATCCAATATCGACAATCAAAAAAACCGAGGCCAGCCGATGCCCACTTCTACCTTGCCTACGCCCCCACTCGCCGAGGTCTACGATATCGCCGTCATCGGTGGCGGGATCAATGGCGTGGGGATCGCAGCGGATGCCGCCGGTCGCGGTCTTTCGGTGTTCCTTTGCGAAAAGGATGATCTGGCCAGCCACACCTCGTCGGCCAGCAGCAAACTGATCCACGGTGGCCTGCGCTACCTCGAGCATTACGAATTCCGCCTGGTCCGCGAAGCCCTCGCCGAGCGCGAAGTGTTGCTGGCCAAGGCGCCGCACATCGTCAAGCAAATGCGCTTCGTCCTGCCGCACCGTCCGCACCTGCGTCCGGCCTGGATGATCCGCGCCGGCCTGTTCCTGTATGACAACCTGGGCAAACGGGAAAAACTGGAAGGTTCGAAAAGCCTGAAGTTCGGCCCGGACAGCCCGTTGAAAAGCGAAATCACCAAAGGCTTCGAATACTCCGATTGCTGGGTCGACGACGCGCGCCTGGTGGTCCTGAACGCCATGGCGGCCCGCGAGAACGGCGCCCATGTGCACACCCAGACCCGTTGCGTCAGCGCCCGTCGCATCAAAGGCCTTTGGCATCTGCACCTGGAACGCGCCGACGGCAGCCTGCTTTCGATCCGCGCCAAGGCGCTGGTGAACGCGGCCGGCCCATGGGTTGCCAAGTTCATTCGTGATGATTTGAAGATGGAATCGCCGTACGGCATTCGCCTGATCCAGGGCAGCCACCTGATCGTGCCGAAACTGTACGAAGGCGATCACGCGCACATTCTGCAAAACGAAGATCAGCGCATCGTCTTCACCATTCCGTACCTGAACCATTTCACCCTGATCGGCACCACCGACCGTGAGTACACCGGCGATCCGGCAAAAGTGGCGATCACCGAAGGCGAAACCGATTACCTGTTGAAAGTGGTCAACGCCCACTTCAAGAAGCAGATCAGCCGCGATGACATCCTGCACAGCTATTCCGGTGTTCGTCCGCTGTGCAACGACGAATCCGACAATCCCTCGGCCGTCACCCGCGACTACACCCTCGCGCTTTCGGGCACGGGCGAAGAAGCGCCGTTGCTGTCGGTGTTCGGCGGCAAGCTGACCACCTACCGCAAACTGGCCGAGTCGGCGCTGGCGCAACTGGCGCCTTACTTCACGCACATCAAGCCAAGCTGGACCGCAAGCGCCACCCTGCCGGGCGGCGAAGACATGACCACCCCGCAGGCGCTGAGCTCACGCATCCGTGACCAGTTCGACTGGGTGCCGACCGAAATCGCCCGTCGTTGGGCCACCACTTACGGCAGCCGCACCTGGCGCATGCTTGAAGGCGTGCAAAGCCTCAGCGACCTGGGCGAGCACATCGGTGGCGGTCTCTACACCCGCGAAGTCGATTACCTGTGCAGCGAAGAGTGGGCAACCACGGCGCACGACATTCTGTGGCGTCGCAGCAAGCTGGGCTTGTTCACCACCCCGGCCGAGCAGCAAGCGCTGGCGGAGTATCTGAGCAAGGTCGAGCAGAACCGCAGCAAGATTGAAGCGGCCTGATCTCACCTCCGCTCAAACGAAAGCCCCTGAATCTCACGATTCAGGGGCTTTTTGCTATTCGGGAAACACCAACAATCCCCTGTAGGAGCCGGCTTGCTGGCGATGGCGGTATGCCAGTCAATAAAGAAGTTAACTGGCACACCGCCATCGCCAGCAAGCC
>NZ_JACVBM010000050.1:0-423 GCF_014852385.1 Pseudomonas sp. PDM03
GGAGGGCGGCACCGTCAGCGGCAACGTGTTGTGGAACGACGTCGCCGGCGCCGATGGTCCGTTGCTCGGCGGCGGGGTGGTCGGCGTACGCGCCGGCTCGGACACTTCGACCCCGGTCAACGGCGGCCTCAACACTCACATCAACGGCACCTACGGTTACCTGACCCTGGACGCACAGGGCAACGCCGAATATCACAGCTACCCGAACGGGGTGAACGGCCCGGGCGCGACCGACGTGTTTACCTACACCTTGCGTGATAACGACGGTGATGAAAGCACCACGACCATCACCATCGACGTCAGCAACGGCTGCATCAGCCCGGTCACCCTCAGCGGCCTCGACGCGTATGGCGGTGAACTGACCGTCTACGAAAAAAACCTCACCTACGGCACCGACCCGGACGCACCGGCCCTGACCCAGAC
>NZ_JACVBM010000051.1:0-391 GCF_014852385.1 Pseudomonas sp. PDM03
AGCATCGGCGCGATTGCGTTTGTAGTAAGCCTGTCGGCTTATCCCCATGAACTGGCAAGCCCTGCTGATGCTCAGGTTTTGGATTCGTTTTTGCGCGAGGACTTGCCGGGACGCTTTTTTACGACAGAAAGACCGTAGTCATTTTTCAAGACATCGACGACCGCCTCGAAAAACTGCGCTTTCTGATTGGACAGCGCCAACTGCTCTTCAAGCTCTTTGATGCGTTGCTCTGGCGTCAATGGTCGGTTTTTGTCGGGCATAGACCCCATCCTCGGCGAGCCAATGTAGGTGCCTGGGCTCCAATCTTGCCGACCATGCTTGCGTAACCACGTCAAAACAGTCGTTTTGCCTTGAATCCCGTAGCGCTCCTGAGCCTCTTTATAACTCAGCT
>NZ_JACVBM010000052.1:0-387 GCF_014852385.1 Pseudomonas sp. PDM03
ACGTCAGCAACGGCTGCATCAGCCCGGTCACCCTCAGCGGCCTCGACGCGTATGGCGGTGAACTGACCGTCTACGAAAAAAACCTCACCTACGGCACCGACCCGGACGCACCGGCCCTGACCCAGACCGGCACCTTCAACGTCAACGCGCCGGATGGCTTGCTAACCCTCACCGTGGGCGGCATTGCCGTGGTCACTGCGGGTGTGGCGGCAGGTTTCCCGCAATCGACCGAGACCGACACCGGCGCGATTTTCACCATTACCGGTTACAACCCGGCGACCGGTGTGGTGAATTACAGCTATACGCTGCGTTACGACAGCGACCACCCGAATCCCGGTGGTGCCGACAGCATCTCCGAGAACTTCGATGTGGTGGCCAAGGATGTCA
>NZ_JACVBM010000053.1:0-335 GCF_014852385.1 Pseudomonas sp. PDM03
CATGACTGGGGTGAAGTCGTAACAAGGTAGCCGTAGGGGAACCTGCGGCTGGATCACCTCCTTAATCGACGACATCAGCTGCTCCATAAGTTCCCACACGAATTGCTTGATTCATTGAAGAAGACGAGAGGCCAGCCTTTAAGGTGGTTTGTTTTGTTCGAGTTTAGAAATGAATATTCCAGTGTGAATATTGATTTCTAGTCTTTGACTAGATCGTTCTTTAAAAATTTGGGTATGTGATAGAAAGATAGACTGGATAACACTTTCACTGGTGTTTATTCAGGCTAAGGTAAAATTTGTGAGTTTAATCGCGAATTTTCGGCGAATGTCGTCTT
>NZ_JACVBM010000054.1:0-328 GCF_014852385.1 Pseudomonas sp. PDM03
GAGTGAATCAATATCGATCTACAACCACGAGCGTCCGCACCAGTCTTTGAAATACAAAACGCCCGATGCGATGCATCGGGCGCTGGGATGAAACAGGTGTAAACCTATTTCAGGACTAGACACTGCGTTTTAGTGAACATCACGAAGGACGCGAGCTGGGGGGCGGAGTTGGATGGAGTACTTATCCATTTCTGCGGTAACGGCGGCTATTGGTTTCGCCCTTACGGCGAGTCACTTTGGAAAAGCCCCAAAGTAACCAAAGGGCTCTTGCCCCTTTCGTTCGGTGCCTCGCCTAGGCTCGGCATGCCCTCGCTCCGGTCCTGCTCCG
>NZ_JACVBM010000055.1:0-255 GCF_014852385.1 Pseudomonas sp. PDM03
AAGGTGTGGCCTATCTGAGCCTTGTGACGGATGCTTTTTCGCGAAAGATCGTGGGCTATCACGTCCATGAAAGCCTGCACACCGAGTCGGTAGCGCAAGCGCTACGCCGCGCGGTGAAGCGGCGCAGGACGGAACAGCCGCTGGTTCATCACTCGGACAGAGGCAGCCAGTATTGCTCGGGAATGTACCAGGCGTTGCACGCGAAGCACGGCATCAGGTGTTCGATGACGGACGGCTATGACTGCTACCAAAATG
>NZ_JACVBM010000057.1:0-255 GCF_014852385.1 Pseudomonas sp. PDM03
CTGCGCCGCTTCACCGCGCGGCGTAGCGCTTGCGCTACCGACTCGGTGTGCAGGCTTTCATGGACGTGATAGCCCACGATCTTTCGCGAAAAAGCATCCGTCACAAGGCTCAGATAGGCCACACCTTTCTGAGTGGGCACATACGTAATGTCAGCCACCCAGACTTGCTCCGGGCCGCTTGGGACGACCTGATCAGGACCGGGCTTGAGCAGGTTCGGATGGCGTCGAAAGCGATGATGGCTGTCGGTCGTCTTG
>NZ_JACVBM010000058.1:0-254 GCF_014852385.1 Pseudomonas sp. PDM03
TCGTTTCACTGCTGAGTTCGGGATGGGATCAGGTGGTTCCAATGCTCTATGGTCGTCAAGAAATTCTTGAGCTGACGCGTCTTGCGACGTTCCAGCGAATCGGGTATGCGATAGTTTGTGTGTTGCTTCTCGAACTTTCGGTTCATTGCGTCTTCACACACCGCAATCTGATGCTCTTTCGAGGAGTCAAATTGCTTGGGTGTTATATGGTCAAGCCTCACGGGCAATTAGTATTGGTTAGCTCAACGCCTCAC
>NZ_JACVBM010000059.1:0-243 GCF_014852385.1 Pseudomonas sp. PDM03
GGCGGCTGGTCATGCCGTTTGAATTGAAGGTGAAAACCGGGTTGGCGTATTACCTGGTATTCCCGGAGAAACCTGCACCTTCGCCGAAGTTGCGTGAATTGATGGGGTGGTTGGTGGAGCAGGCTCACTCCCACATTGGTTTTCAGTGGGACTCAATACCCGACAGTAAACCGCTGACGGGAGTGCTTCGGCGCTTCCACTTCATCGAACATCGCAATCGCATAATCAGCAAACGTAATCCAG